>DATLSZ010000021.1:0-47880 GCA_035533875.1 Candidatus Acidiferrales bacterium | reverse complement strand
GTCATGCCGAAGAGCATCTTGTTGCGGGTGATAAAATAATCTTGCAGGACGTTGCCTGCGCCGCCGGATGAGGCTGCATTGACATGGGTCAGTATCGCTGACGGGACATAATAGAGTTGGTAGCCGGCGTGTTTGATCCGTTCATTCAGATCCGCGTCTTCATAATAGAGGAAGTATCGGTCATCAAACATCCCGACTTTTTCAAGGACTTCACGTTTAAAAAGCATACAGCAGCCGGTCGCGAATTCTGTTTTCTCTGTTGCATCGTACTGACCGTGGTCGACTTCATCAACACCTCTATGGATACTGCGGACGTTATCCCAATCAGTGTAACCGCCTGCGAACCAGAATACCTTTCCCAGATCTTCTTCTTTATATTTATCTTTATGGAATTCGTGTCCTTTGGCAAAATAAATTTTCGGTGTTGTGATGCCGATTTCTGGTTTGCTTTCAAGGACGTTGAGAAGATGTGTTATCATATCCGGATCCATGACGGTATCATTGTTGACGATCAGGACGTAGTCAGTATCCCGTTTCAAAGCTTCTTTTATGCCGATATTGTTGCCACCTGAGAATCCGGTATTGATTTCCGAACGAATAAGCGTGACATTTTCATCTTTGAAACTTTCTGGGAGTTTAAACTCTTCTTTTGAGCCATTATCAACTACAATTGTTTCAAGGGTGAATCCGGGTGTTTTTACTTTCTTCAAGGAATGAAGAAAGGTTGTCGTGTCTTCTGCTGTATTAAAATTTACCGTGACGATAGTTACTTTTTTCATATAGTTCAGTCTATTATAAACCGATTTGTCCAGAAAACAAATAAAAGTAAATCGTCGCCACCCACAGCGCTTATAAACCACTTATTAGATTTGTCTAGACCATGGTTGTTATTATTTGTTGATTGCGGTTATAATACAAAAAGAGCGCTATGGCCCAGGTAGAGTTATCCATAATCATCCTTTCGTATAACACAAAAGATATTACTCTTGAAGCGATCAAATCCATCGAAAAAAATTACCCGGATGAAGTCACTTCCGGAACATATGAAGTTATTGTAACAGACAACGCATCTCCCGATAATTCCCTGGAAGCCTTCAAAGAATATAAAAAGCATACCAAAATAAAGTCGTTCCATCCAGTTGATAACGGCGGCAATATCGGTTTCGCGGCAGGAAATAACAAAGGCATCCCTTACACAAAAGGAAAATATATCTTGTTTCTCAATCCCGATACGATCGTCTATCCCAAGACGCTTACCTATATGCTGGATTTTATGCAGTCCCATCCGGATGCCGGAGCCGCATCATGTAAGTTGGTCAATAAAGACGGAGCGATTGATTTTAATTGTCACCGCGGGTTCCCGACGCCGTGGAATGCGTTTTGTTTCTTTTCGGGATTACAGCGAATATTTCCTAAGAGTAGATTATTCGCCGGGTATACGCAAGGATGGAAGGGACTTGATACGACACATGAAATTGATGCGCTGGAAGGAGCCTTTATGATCATGCCCCGAAGTGTCGGTGAGAAAGTCGGCTGGTGGGATGAAGATTATTTTTTCTACGGTGAGGATATTCAATTTTGTTATGATATCAAGAAGTTGGGATATAAGATTTACTATATTGCTGATGTTGAGATTATGCATATCGGCGGTGCGTCATCAGGGATCAAGCCTAAAGCCCAAAACGTGACAACGGCAAATATCGAAGGGAAAAAGCGGATTCAAAAGGCACGGTTTGAGGCAATGCGAATTTTTTTCAAAAAGAATTATAGCAAAAAATATCCGGCCTTATTCCAGTGGCTAATCTTTTGGGGAATTACCTACATGCAAAAAAGAGCAATTGGGCGGCTGAATGTCGCTGTACAAAAATGATACTTTGCGAAATTGCTTTGGTATTGTATACTAAATTAAATTACTTATGAAAGGTGTTATATTGGCAGGTGGACTTGGGACAAGACTTTATCCTCTTACCCATGTGACAAACAAACATTTACTTCCTATTTATAACAAGCCGATGATTTATTATCCCATCCAGACGCTTGTACATGCTGGTATTACGGATATCCTGGTTGTGACCAGTGGCCCTCATGTCGGACATTTCCTGGGAATTTTAAAAAACGGAACTGAGCTCGGAGCAACTCATTTGGAATATGCCTATCAAGAAAAGCCTGACGGTGGGATTGCCGATGCGCTTTCGCTTGCCGAGCATTTCGCAGAAGGAGAGAGTATTGCGGTAATTTTGGGTGATAACACGACCGATGCGGATATCTCGGATGAAGTACAGCATTTTCGAGAAGGAGCATTAATTTACCTCAAGCCGGTTCCTGATCCAGAGCGATTTGGTGTCCCAGTGTTTGACGAAAATGATTCATCAAAAATTGTCGGTATTGAAGAAAAACCAAAGGAACCGAAGAGTAATTTCGCGGTAACTGGGTTGTACCTTTATGACAATAAGATTTTTGACTATATCAATGAACTTGAGCCATCTGATCGCGGGCAGCTTGAGATAACAGATGCAAATAATAAATACATTGACGCAGGTTCTATGCGATGGGCAGAGCTCAAAGGGTTTTGGAGTGACGCTGGTACCTTCAACAGTCTGTTCCGGGCGAACCACTTTTGGGCGGAAAAACATAATTACAAGGAGGATGAAGCATGAAATTACTCGTTTGTGGCGGCGCAGGATTTATTGGGTCTAATTTTATCCGTCATATGCTCAAGACATATCCGGATTATACCATTGTTAATTATGATAAATTAACGTATGCCGGGAACCCAAGTAACTTGACGGATGTTGCAGATAATCCTCAGTATACATTTGTTCAAGGCGACATTACCGATCTGGATCAGATCAATGCCGCGATAAAAGATAATGGCATAACGCATGTTATCAATTTTGCTGCTGAGACGCATGTGGACCGGTCAATTCACGGTGGAACAAAAGATTTTGTCCTGACCAATACGCTTGGTGTCCAGATGATATTGGATGCGGTACGGTACAATAAGATTGAACGTTTTCTCAATGTATCAACGGATGAGGTCTATGGTTCTCTCAAGCTCGGTGAAGATACATACTTTACGGAAAAGACCCCAATTTGGCCGAACATGCCGTATGCTGCTGCAAAAGCTGGCGGTGATCTGATGTGCAATGCGTATTTTGTCACCCACAAAGTGCCGGTTATCGTGACGCATTGTTCCAATAATTATGGTCCGTATCAATTCCCGGAGAAATTGATTCCTTTCTTTGTGTTCAAGCTCCTGAAAGGAGAGAAAGTGCCTGTATACGGCGATGGACTCAATGTGCGGGATTGGATTCATGTGATTGATCACTCCAAGGCGCTTGATTTATTATTACACAAAGGTACTGCCGGGGAAGTTTACAATATTGGCGTAGACAATGAGCGAAACAATTTAGAGATCACTAAGTTGATTTTGAGTATCATGGGGTTTGGTGAAGATAAAATTGAATATATCCAAGACCGGCCTGGACATGACAGGCGGTATGCAATTGATGCAAGCAAAATCACCGCACTTGGCTGGACACCCGATTATCCGAGAGAAAAATTCGAGCAAGGGCTGCGCGAGACAATCGAGTGGTACAAAGAAAATACCAAATGGGTTGAAGATATTTGGAATAAAAAGCGCGACGAAATGAACGCATTCCAAAACGCCCCTAAAGAAGATAAGAATGAATAAAAAGTTTGAGAAATACACGCTTAAAAATATTCCAACAGAGCGTTTTATGATGACGCCCCTTGAGCTTCACGAGTATATAGACTTTGAAGTGAAACGAGTATATTTTATATCGGGAGCAAAAGGTGATTCTGGTGAACATAGTCATCTGGAGGAAAAAGAGTTATTTATCATGGTACAAGGATCATGTACTGCGATTATTGATAAAGGGAACGGCAAAGAGGATGTCTTGCTTACCGCGCCAAAAGAAGCGATTTATGTTCCAAATTATGTCTGGCACGGATTTAAAGATTTTTCAGAAGACGCGATTGTGTTTGCATTAAGCTCAACAAACTACCGGCCGGACAGAAGTGATTATATCGAGGAATATGATGAGTATCTCAAATTTCGTGATGAAAAACTAGCTGAATAAAGGATGATACTTCTATGCCGGATACAACAATACTTTCCAAAGAAACTGTTTTTACATCAAAATATTTTAAGATCGTACGACTAGAACTGGAGCGAAACGGCAAACAATATTCCAAAGAGGTCATTGAACGCAATCCTGTTGTTATCATCATTCCGTATACCTTTGAAAATGAAATTTATATCGAATCTCAATATAGAGTTGCCTTGAACCGGACGGTTCAAGAATTGGTTGCGGGTAATATTGAAGATGACGATAATCCTTTGGAAGCGGCCAAAAGGGAACTGCGGGAAGAAACAGGATTGACCGCGGGATCATGGAAAAAGCTGTATGAATGGGATTTATCGGGAAATTTGCATTCAAAAATACATTTATTTGCCGCGACAAATTTGGAAGAAGGAGAGCAGCAGCTTGATCCTGATGAGGAAATAACAGTAATGAAAATACCTTTTGAAGATGTTTTTAAAAAAATAGAAAATGGCGAAATGACAAACGCTCCGCATATCGCGGCGTTATTGTTATTTGATCGTTTGCGGAAAGAAGGGAAGGTATGAAAATATTTATAATCGGCGGATCCGGACTTGTCGGAACCCGTATTGTTGATTTGCTGCGAAAGCATCATACTGTTGATGATCTGAGCTTGACTACCGGTGTTGATATTACCGATCCTTCGAGTTTGGATATTCTGAGAACAGATAAAGAACATGAAGTTGTACTACATCTTGCCGCAAAAGCAGATGTTGACGGCTGCGAGCAGGACAAGCCGTTGGGTGAAGAAGGCGCTGCGTATAAAATCAATGTCGGTGGCACAAAAAATGTCGTTGATGCGTGTACTATTTCAAAAAAGAAGCTACTCTATATCTCAACGGATTTTGTTTTTGGTGGAGAGAAAGAACCACCTTATAAGTACACGGAGGATGATACTCCCAATCCGGTGAACTGGTATGCCATGACGAAATACAAAGGAGAAGAAGTTGTCCGCAACTCTGGTTTGCATTTCGCAATTATCCGAATTGCGTATCCCTACCGGGATGATCTCTTTGCATTGAAAAAGGATTTTGTCCATGCTATTATGGGGAGACTTGCGGAGAACAAACCGGTGGCAGCGATTACCGATCACCTGATGACACCGACCTATATCGATGATATTGCTTATGCTCTTGAGGCTGTAATAACGCAAGATACGACCGGCATATTTCATGCCGTAGGGAGTCAGAGTTTGTCTCCTTATGATGCATCAATTCTTATGGCAAAGCAGTTTGGCTTTGATACGGCATTAATAAGCAAAACGACAAGAGATGAGTATTTTAAAGGCAAAGCACCAAGACCCTTTAATCTTTCATTGAACAATGGTAAAATAACTAAATTGGGTATTTCTATGAGGACTTTTGAAGAAGGTTTGCAACAGATTAAAGACTAAGGATTAAAGATTTAAGAATTCTATTCTTCAATCTTAAATCCTAAATCTTATTTTTATGACAATAACATTTGTAGGACATGGTTATGTTGGACTCGTTACCGCAGCAGTATTTGCAGATCTCGGCAATACTGTTTGGGTGATCGGTCATACTCCTGAGAAAATAGAAAAGCTTAAAAAAGGAATTATTCCCATTTATGAACCTGGACTTGAAGAACTCGTGAAGAAAAATGTCGATGCAGGCAGGCTTCTTTTTACCCTCGACTATGATCCTGCAATACCGCAATCAGATGCAATTTTTATTGCCGTTGGCACACCACCAAAATCCAATGGTGAAGCAAACCTTTCCGTAGTGCTTGATGTTGCTGAGAAGATTGGTAAGCATCTTGATGGATATTCGGTTGTTGCTACCAAAAGTACAGTTCCGGTAGCAACAAATATCAAAGTGCAGGAAATCATTAATGATGTGAAACCGGAAGAAGCGAAATTTGACTATGCTTCCGTACCCGAATTTTTACGTGAAGGGCAAGCGCTTTCCGATACCTTTTATCCTGATCGGGTAGTTATTGGTGCTGATGCAAAGCGTGCATCAGATCTTCTTACAGAACTGCATCAGCCAATCCTTGAGAATGATGTTGTACCCAATGGCACTAATCTTATTCTTACCAATATCCCAACTGCCGAGATGATTAAATATGCGTCGAACGCATTTCTCGCGACAAAAATTTCCTATGCCAATGCAATCGCGTATGTCTCAGAACTGACCGGAGCAAATGGGTTGGATGTCCTTGAAGGAATCGGGTTGGACAAGCGTATTGGTAATTTGTTCCTGCAGCCTGGAGCAGGTTACGGCGGCAGTTGTTTTCCCAAAGACGTTAGAGCGCTGATTGAAATTGCACGGGAATATGGATATGATTTCCGATTGCTTAAGGATGTTGAAGAGATTAACCGGGAAATGATGCTTGGTATTCTGAAAAAAGCACGGAAACTTCTTGATCAAAAATTACGGAAAAGGACAGTTGCAGTTCTCGGTTTAGCGTTCAAACCAAAGACAGATGACATGCGCGATGCTCCAGCTATTACGATTATTCGAGACTTGCTGGAAGAAGGAGTGACTGTCAAGGTGTTCGATCCTATCGCAATGGAGAATGCCAAGCGAATTTTCGCAAAAGAAAAAGAACTTATTTTTGCAAAGGACCCCTATGATGCGGTGAAAGATACTGAATTATTAATCATCGTTACCGACTGGAACGAATTTAAAGAACTGAACCTTAAGAAAGTAAAAGATTTGATGAAATCACCCAATCTTATTGACGGACGCAACATATACAACCCGGAAAAGACCCGCGAACTCGGATTCACCTATGTTGGGGTCGGGAGATAGTTTTGAAACAACGCGTTAACTCGTTAGCGTGTTAACTCGTTAACGGGTTTATGAAAAAAGTATTAATCACCGGTATCACTGGATTTGTCGGCAATCACCTCGCATCTCATCTGCTTTCCCAAAAAGAGTATGAAGTAATCGGGACATATCGTTCGGAGTCGGGTTTGGATTCACTCGGTGGAATAAAAGAGAAGATAAGGCTAACCAGACTGGATTTACAGGATGCCCCAGCAGTTGAGAAGGTGATCACCTCGGAAAAGCCTGACTATATTTTTCATCTTGCCGCGCAAGCATCTCCCGCAAAAAGTTTTACCACTCCAGTTGAGACAATGACCAATAATATCGTTTCGGAATTCTCATTGTTAGAAACACTAAAGAAAAATGAATTGACAGGTATCCGCGTTTTGATTATATCAACAGGTGAAATTTATGGCATGGTGACTCCAACTGACATTCCTGTTGATGAAGAGACGCCGTTGCGTCCTGCAAGTCCATATGCAGTATCAAAAATAGCGCAGGATTATTTAAGCCTTCAATATCATCTCGCATACAAGCTCGATATTATCAGACTTCGTCCGTTCAATCATATCGGACCAGGGCAAAAAGAAGGATTTGTCGTTGCTGACTTTGCCAAGCAAATTGCTGAGATTGAAAAAGATAAAAAAGAACCGGTCATATCGGTCGGCAATCTTGATGCAAAGCGTGATTTTACCGATGTCCGTGATATGGTAAAGTCGTACGAGTTAGCATTGCAGAAAGGTAAATCCGGTGATGTGTATAATATCGGCTCAGGAAAATCCCGCAAGATTGATGATATACTGCAAATGCTTTTGTCCTTTTCCTCAAAAAAAATTGACGTCAACGTTGATCATTCACGTTTCCGGCCGATCGATGTACCGGAAATTATCTGTGACTGCAGCAAATTTCATTACCTGACCGGGTGGAAGTCAGAGATACCATTTGAAAAAACATTGCAAGACATACTAGACTATTGGAGAAAGATAGTATAAAATGAGTTAATTATATTCTATGCAGAAACATGCACTTATTACTGGTATTACAGGACAAGACGGTTCTTACCTCGCAGAGTTTCTTCTCAACAAAGGATATAAAGTATATGGGACAGTACGGAGATTAAGTACCCCCAACATGGAGAATATCCGTCACATCCAGGATGATATTGAACTTATTTCCGCCGATCTCTTAGACCAAACATCACTTACCGAAGCAGTAGTACAGTCCAAAGCCGATGAAGTATACAATCTCGCAGCGCAATCTTTCGTAAAAGCATCATTTGATCAGCCGGTTCTAACAGGAGAATTCACTGCGTTGGGTGTAACAAGGATGCTTGAAGCGATTCGGAATGTTAATTCAAAAATCAGGTTCTATCAGGCTTCCAGCTCGGAGATGTTCGGAAAAGTTGTCGAAACACCGCAAAAAGAAACCACACGGTTCCATCCGAGGAGTCCTTATGGTGTTGCCAAAGTGTATGGACATTATATAACGCTTAATTACCGTGAGAGTTATGATATGTTTGCCTGTTCAGGAATACTGTTTAATCATGAGTCTCCAAGGCGCGGCATCGAATTCGTGACAAGAAAAATATCACACGCGGTTGCCCGCATCAGTCTTGGCAAACAAAAAAAATTAGAATTAGGCAATATTGATGCAAAAAGAGACTGGGGATATGCTGCAGACTATATTGAGGCGATGTGGCTGATGCTTCAGCAAGACAAGCCTGATGATTATGTTGTTGCAACAGGTGAGACACATTCGGTAAGAGAATTTATCAAAGTTGCTTTTGATTGTATCGGGATACAGGATTGGGAGAAATATGTGAGTTATAACAGTCCGAAGCATCTCCGGCCTGCTGAGGTTGATTATCTGATCGGTGATTACAGCAAAGCAAAAAAGGTTCTTGGCTGGGAACCGAAAACGAGTTTTAAGCAATTAGTAAAGATAATGGTAGACTCAGATCTTGAGCGAGAAAAAAAACTTTAGTTATTAACTACACTCTTCCAATAGTCAGACTTCTTTAGTATCATACGAATATGGCAAATGTTATTGTGACCGGCGGGGCGGGATTTATTGGTTCTCATTTATGTGATGCCTTGCTGGAAAAGGGGTATGATGTTGTCTGCATAGATAATTTTTTGACGAGTTCGGAAGAGAACATAGCACATCTGAAAGACAATCCACATTTCACGTTCATCAACCACGATGTGATCAAGCCGCTTCCCGACAACTTGCACGCTGAATATGTTTTCCATCTCGCATCTCCGGCTTCACCAAATCACCACAGCAAAATCAGTTATCATAACCTGCCAATGGAGACAATGCAGGTGAACACCAATGGCACGCTGAACATTCTGCAATTTGCGGCAGCGCAGAATGCAAAGTTCCTGTTTACTTCCACATCTGAGGTTTATGGTGATCCGCTTGAACATCCGCAAAAAGAATCGTATCGCGGCAATGTCTCAACGATCGGACCACGTGCAGTCTATGATGAAGCAAAGCGGTTCGGTGAGACACTGGTCTCATATTTCTGGAGAGAAAAAAATGTGGATGCGCGTATTGCCCGTATCTTTAACACCTATGGCCCACGGATGAGTAAAGATGATATGCGCATGATCACCATTTTTATTAATCAAGCACTTGCAAACGAGCCACTCACCATTTATGGAGATGGTAAGCAGACAAGGTCGTTAAGCTATGTCTCAGATACGGTTGAAGGGCTGATGCGATTGATGTTCCATGATAACACGAGGGGCGAAGTTGTGAATATCGGATCCGCCAATGAGCATACAGTTCTTGAATATGCAGAACTCGTTAAGAGGTTAGCTGATAGCACAAGCGAAATAACGTTCAGTGAACAACTACCCGAAGATGATCCTCTCAGACGGAGAGCGGATATTGCAAAAGCAAAAGAATTATTGGATTGGGAACCCGAGGTGCCGCTTGAGGAGGGAATTAAAAAAATGATCGAGTACGTAAAGAAAGTACAGGTTAGTTAATAAGTTATGAAGATTGTTATTATCATTCCAACATATAATGAAAAGGCAAATATCGAGAAAATGATTCCGGTTTTGGAAAACGATATCTTTCCTAAAATTAAAACCCATGCTATGTCTATTCTTGTCGTCGATGATAATTCTCCGGATGGTACAGCTGAACGGGTCAAAGAGTTCAAAAAAAAGTGGCATAATATAGAACTGCTTACCGGAGAAAAACAAGGTCTCGGTGCTGCTTATGTCCGTGGAATGAGATACGCAATGGATACAATGCATGCCGAGGCTGTCATGGAATTTGATTCTGATTTTCAGCATAGTCCCGATGACATACCCCGGATGGTGAAGGCTATGGATGACGGAGCAGATTATGTCATCGGCAGCAGATATATTCCGGGTGGTTCAATTCCGAAGGAATGGGGTATTGATAGGAAAATTTTGAGCGTCTTCGGCAATTTATTCACTCGTATTGTTTGGCTGAATTTCAAAATTCATGATATGACATCGGGGTTAAAACTCACGAAGACAGCGTATCTTAAGCGGATAGATCTTGATAAGCTTCTATCAAAGAATTTTGCCTATAAAATGCAGATACTGCACGATGTGGTAAGACTGCACGCGAAGGTAAAGGAAATACCGATTGTTTTTTATGAACGGGAAATAGGGAAAAGCAAAATCAATGTCCAAGACCAATTTGAATCATTTTATGTTGTACTTCGTCTCGGTATCTATGACAGGAAGCGTTTTATCAAATTTATGATTGTCGGTGGCACCGGGTTTATTCTGCAGTTTGCCACTGTTTATGCAGTCATTCTGGTGGGCGTAGAGCAGTTTATTGCAGCGATGATTGGCGGAGAAGTCGCGATTCTATCCAATTTTTTTCTGAATAATCTGTGGACCTTTGGGGATACCAAATCGATAAAAGAGCAGGGGAGTTTTTTCCATAGACTCGTTAAATTTAACATAGCAACACTTGCTGCTATTGCAATTCAGGGAATTGTTGTCTATTTCGCAGTAAAATTCCTGGGAGAAAAAATGATTATTTTTGGCTATTCATTGCATACCTCCATAGTCATTTTGTTCCCTACCATTATTTTATTGGTTATTCCGTTGAATTATATTATATATAATAAAGTTATATGGAAAACGCATTACTTAAAGAAATAGAAATTCAACTATGAAATTCAAGTTTTCTTTGTCACTGCTTATTCTTATTATTATCCTTCTTCTCGCGGCATTCATGCGGCTGTATATGATCTCGGATTATATGACGTTTCTTGGAGATGAGGGACGAGATGTGCTTATCGCGCGGGATATTCTTCATGGGCATTTTACCTTATTGGGTCCGCGTGCATCGGCAGGCAACTTCTTCACCGGGCCGATTTATTACTATATGATGGCTCCGTTTCTTTGGCTGTTTAACTATGATCCTGTCGGGCCGGCTGTGATGGTGGCATTGTTTGGCGTTGCCACAGTGTGGCTTATTTATCAGGCAGGCCGCGATTTCTTTGACAAAAAAACAGGCCTTATCGCTGCAGCACTCTATGCTGTTTCGCCGCTTGTTATTACCTATTCTCATTCTTCATGGAATCCCAATGTCGTTCCCTTTTTTGCTTTTTTGACAATCTATTTATTATATAAAGCAGTAACCACTGTCCGTTCCTGGAAATACTATGTTCCTGTCGGGTTTTTTCTCGGAATCTGTATTGAACTGCATTATATTTCGCTCTTTCTCGCAGTTATTGTCGCAGTTTCACTTTTATTAATGCATAGGTATCTTAATGGTAAAATACTTATTTTGCCTCTCATAAAATATTATCTCCAGATATTTGCTGGGTTTCTCATCGGCTATGCCCCATTCCTTGCCTTTGAAATACGCCATGGATTTCCAAACACAAAGACAATTATCAGTTTTATTACCTCGGATACGACGAGCCAACAGTACGCAACATATCAGAATTTTTATCAACCGATTGCCGATGTTTTCTTCCGGTTATTTGGACGACTTGTTTTTCATTATCCGTCCCCGGATCTTTTCCGTAGCTATTCAGTGTTGCAGCTGCAGCTGTTCGGGCTTATCATACTTGTTTTTGCTGTTGCTTCAATAGTAACGCTGGTCATGCATAAAAATAAATTTGTCGTTATATTACTCACTGCTTGGCTTGTGCTGGGTGTTATTTTGTTCGGTTTGTACAAAAAGCCGATTTATGATTATTATCTAGTCTTTATGTTTCCGCTGCCTTTTCTGCTCATCGGAAACCTTATCGGTAAAGCATTAGATCTTAAAAAAGGGAAAGTCTGGTATGGGCTTGGACTTGGTAGTATCTTATTCGTCGGGATATTCGCATACAACTTGTATTATCAACCATTTCAATATGCGCCAAATAGACAAAAAGCGCAGACTGAAACGATAGCAAAATTTGTCATATCGAAAACAGATAATAAGCCATTCAATTTTGCAATGTTATCGGCAGGGAGCGGTAATTCCGATTATGCGTATGTTTACTATCTGACGATATTGGGACATCAGCCAGTAATGATTGATAATTTACTATCTGATCCGCAACGGAAGACGGTAACTGATCAATTATTTGTCGTTTGTGAATATACGAAATGCAAGCCTCCCGGTAATCCATTATTTGAAATAGCAGGGTTTGGCCAGGCGACGGTCTGGAAAAGCTGGGATGTATCCGTAGTGAAAGTATATAAAATGGTGCACGTCACCATCAACACCTATTCCAAATAGTTATTTATCAAATCTAAAGGAATTAATAATTTTTTGGAAGAGGTCGCTGTTATAGCCTGATACATCATTTGCCAAAGAAAGAAATGCGATATCAACAACATTCGTATCTTTATGGATCAAATAATGCGTTTCATATTGTGCATAGGGATATCCTGATTTTATATAGGTATAATTAACTGCATCATAGTCTTGAATTACCAAATTTGATACTTTAGTTGTAATATCTTTTGAGGGGGAATTGTTCATTAATACTCCAGGATTTGCGTTATAAAGTTTTTTGAATATACTTCCCTTATACTGCGTAACGGAAATGGTCATCCATGTTCCTCCGGTGAGCGTTCCTGTGTAATTATTGTAGAATGTAACAGATTGCTTATTCCATTGATAGACACTCCAGCGCTGAGGGTAATCAATCGTATACCCGTAGCCGTCATTTGTGAACTGTTTTAAGTCTTCGGTTGCGAAAATATTATTTTGCTGTTGTTGAACAAATGCCAATAGCGGCTGATATTCTTTTACCA
This sequence comes from Candidatus Acidiferrales bacterium, assembly GCA_035533875.1. Taxonomy (GTDB): domain Bacteria; phylum Patescibacteriota; class Microgenomatia; order Levybacterales; family UBA12049; genus JACDET01. The sequence goes on along the minus strand of DATLSZ010000021.1, from coordinate 34,704 downwards.
GCAATACTGCAACCAGCAGATAATTGATAAATCCAAAAAAGATAAGAACGAGACAAAATAGATATGTCTTTTGATTGATATTCAGATTTACGTCATATGCAAGAGAATCGAAGGGGAACTTTCTGCGGAGCAGATATCCAAGAAAGGAACTCAATGCGATAGTAGAATAAAGGCCAATGGTTAACCCAAGATAAAGATAAGACAGGACTGCTTTCCAGATAAAAATTGCGCAAGAAAGATAGAGAAGAATATAAAAGAATAGATAATAAGTAATGTTGTCCAAAACATGCCTTCTGCCGCGATTCAGGGCCTGCTGGAATGGTATGTGATCAAGGAGTACTGCGTAAAAAGTTTGATTCATGATGATGCTGATAAAAAAGATACCAACGAATAAGAGAGAGCCAATAAAAATAACAATAAACCAATATAAAAATGAACCGCTCCAAGGAGTCTGAAAAAGATCAAAGACATAGCTGATAAATAATGATGTGATGGAGAAAATAATGAGTAGTTCAAGAACAATAGCCGATAGGGTGATAACAGGAAACCCAAAAGTAATAAAATGCCGGAAAACAACCGGAAAACTATGCCAAATTGAAATGTGATCTCCCGAAACCCGGCGGTCAATACAATAAAATAACGCCGCAACAAAGAAGATATCCAGAAGCAGAACCGGAATAAGAGTAATGATAAATGTTGCAATTGACGTTTGGAAAAAGTTAAGTAAAATAATGCTCGTCGTAAAGGTAAAGGCAAACACAATAAAAATTTCTGAGTAACAAATGACAATAATTTTAATTAAAACCGTAAGCATAGATACAAGTGTTTCAAATAATGGTATTTTGAGAAGTGTCAGCCAGAAGGTGTTAAGAAATTTCAACAGAATGAGCGCGGGTTTCGAACGGATAACAGGGGCAAATAATCTTCGCATCAAATAGTAGATTGAACGAGTAGTGTTTTTAATAATATATGCAATATCGCCCACAAATTTTCCGGTACGGACCCGCCCATCAAGATAATCAACGCAAACATTGAGGAAGTCGTCTATCGTTTTGAAAAAATGACCGATCGCTTTCATGAGCACATCTATTGTTTCATCAATAGAAAAGATGTGTCAAGCTATGTTAGCCATTAGTTTCAATTCTATATAAAAGGGTTTGGAGTAAAAAAATCAACCAAGAAAACCCCGCGGGAGCAGGGTTTTCTTCTTTCTGCAAAGCAGAATGTAAGCTTTGTTCCTTGAAACTGTTGTCTCAAGGAGTTTGTACAAGTTATTTTGAACCGATCTTGTACATACCTGTACCACAAACAGGACACTTCGCTTTAAGAGCTGGTTTGCCGTTTTTCATGGTAACTTGTTCAGGATTGTCGACGTCTCTTTTTGCTCGACATTTAACACAATACATTGATGCCATAATTGCTCACCCCCCTTCCAGATTAGGGATTAGGTTACAGGGATAAGCGATTTTTATGCCCGATAACCTAACCCCTAAATAAAATTCGAATTATAATTTCCGTGATTACGATTGCACCCGTTACAATCGCGGTTTTCATTAGATCAATTCCTAGATAGCCGTATTCTTCTGTGGATATAGCTACTGCTGAAGACCTGGGTTTGGAAATTATCGAAGCGGTTTGTTTGGGTGCGTTTGAAGCGGAAAGAGAAAAGGTCACTCCTGGCATGGGTGATTGCTGTTCTGTTGATGGTGTTTTCTTTTTTTGAGATACTGCAACCGATGGTGCCTGTTCATGGACCACCTGTTTCTTTTGATCTATATGAATTTTTTGTTTGCGTGTTTTTCTCTTTTTAGGCATGAATGAGCCTAGGTTACACTATTGACTTTGGCCTTGTCAAGAGGTTAATATGGATTCAACAAAAAAAACGAAGCTAAAACCGAAAAAAATTTAGTTGAATCCAAACGATGATTGCTTATATTCTCATTTTTATTCTTTTTGGGTGGTCAGTTGCAATAACATATTATTTCCTGCAGTTGAAAAAAAATTATCTGACATTGACGCAAGGAGTAAATAAAAAAACGCTTGACGAGGTGCTGAGTAATCTGGTACATGGTGAACAAAAACTAAAAGAGGATATTGCAAAATTGGTATCTCGGTGTGATAGAATAGAAAAAGACGAGGGGTATCATATTCAGAAAGTCGGATTGCTACGATTTAATCCTTTTAAAGATACCGGCGGCGATCAAAGTTTTATTTTAGCTCTCGTTGATGCACATGACACGGGAATTATATTGACTGCACTCTATTCCCGTTCAAGTACTCGCTGGTATACCAAACGAGTTGTCAAGGGAAAAGGCACAGAGCATGAGTTGTCCGAGGAAGAGAAGAAGGCTCTGCATATGGCATCAGAATTGAAATAATGTATGAATAAGAAGGTACTTATCCTGCTCTCTGTCATTGTTTTTCTCCTTTCCAGCGGAGTTTCCTATTATGTTTTTTCGCTGCAAAATGGTTCCTCTTTTCAAATGCCGGGGACGACAAATCCTGCAAAATTAGGGAAAGTAACCAACGATTATCAAGCGCTTACTTTTGATCCAAATGTATCCAAGACAGAAGAGTGTCCCCTTACCGGCGTTAAATACGGCAAAGACCAGGCTGCATGGTGGGGTACACATAGGCCGCTTGGCATCATGATTGAGAATAGTGCTCCGGCTCGTCCCCAATCAGGTATTAATGCCGCAGATGTCACGTATGAAGCAATCGCGGAGGGCGGCATCACCAGAACGATGAATATTTTTTACTGTCAAGATGCAGGTATTGTCGGACCGGTTCGTTCGGCAAGGACATATTTCCTGGACTGGATTTCCGAATACGGCAATAACCCGTTATATACGCACGTCGGCGGAGCAAATACACCCGGACCCGCGAATGCGCTGGGTCAGATTGTCGATTATGGGTGGAATCAATACAATGACCTCAATCAATTCTCTATCGGTTTCCCAATATTTTACCGTGATGAAACCCGTCAGGGGCATGAGGTAGCGACAGAACATACGATGTATTCGGTAACTTCAAAATTGTGGGATTATGCGGCACAAAATAGAAGTTTGACCAATGTTGATAAGAGTGGTAAATCGTGGGAAACATCGTTTGTACCATACAAATTTACCGATGCACCAACGGCCAACGCGCGACCAACAAGCCAAGTGATATCAATTCCCTGGTCAGGTCCGGATTACGCAGTAACGTGGACATATCATCCGAAAGACAATCTGTACTATCGTGATAACGGCGGCAGCACGCATATCGACCGCAATACACACAAACAATTAACAACGACCAATATTATTATTCTTTTTCAAACTGAGAAAAATGCAGATGACGGTTATGAGGAAGGTTCGCATCAGCTTTATGGTACGACTGGATCTGGTGACGCATTGGTCTTTATGAATGGGAAAGAAGTCCATGCGAAATGGAGCAAAGCGGATAGGACTTCCAGAACAACCATAACTGATACAAATGGTAACGAAGTTACCTTCACACGCGGCAAGTTGTGGTATGAAGTACTTGATATAGGTTCTGAAGTGGATGTTCAATAAAAAGTTAAGAAAGTATCTATTTGTGCTATTTAAATTGAGTAAAAAAATGCTATAATAACTTCATCTTGCCCAGGGTTTCTGCTCCATAAGGGTTTAACATTATCGCAATATGTTCTCAGATCTTATTACATCAAAAACTCGAATAAAACTGCTAAATCTTTTTCTCACTTCTCCTCATGATATGTATCATGTTCGCGAATGCGTCAGGCGGACTGAAGAGGAGATTAACGCAGTCAGGCGTGAATTAATCTCTCTTGAGAGTAAAGGCGTGCTCAAACGCGAGCAGCGTGCAAACAGGGTCTATTATTCTCTTTCCAAGGAATACCCGTTTTATTTTGATCTCCTAAAAATCGGTGCCAAGACGATCGGGCTTGGTCAGCAGATTCTTGAAAACCGACCCAAACTCGGCAAAGTGAAATTCGCGATGTTCTCAGGCAAATTTGTCAGGAGGATTAAGGACAATCCTGAAGATGTCGATCTCATTATTGTTGGAACGATTGTGTTGCCCGAACTCGCAATTCTTGTCCGCAATGAAGAAATGCGACTCGGAACGGAAATTAATTACACAGCGATGACAGAGGATGAATTCAAATTTCGCAAACAGCGAAATGATCCTTTTCTTGTCGGAATCCTTTCCGGCTCAAGGGTGATGATTATTGGAGATGAGGAGGGTCTCTTGGGGTGAAACATCATTCTCGCTGGGCACTGTTATTTGTCGGGATACTTACGCTTCTTGCAGTAGGGATTAACCTGTCCGCTCCGGTTCCATTTGATTTCAGCTGGAAAAATCCCTTTACACAAAAGTCCGTACCGATTCATTATACGTATCCCGGAATTCCTGTTGTCGAAAAGATTCGCGACTTATCATTTCGTCTTGGTCTTGATTTACAGGGAGGAAGCAGCATTACCTTCACAGCAAATATGAAGGATATTCCGCAGTCTCAGCGGGATGATGCGTTAAATTCCGCAAAAGCTGTTATTGAAAAAAGAGTTAATTACTTTGGTGTTTCCGAACCGGTCGTGCAAACAGAAAAAGTAAATAATGATTACCGTATTCTGGTTGAAATTCCAGGTGTGAGTGATGTGAATCAAGCAGTGTCGCTCGTCGGTAAAACAGCAAAATTGACTTTCTGGGAAGGCTCAGGGAATAATATCAAGCTTACAGCGAGTGAATCGGCATATCTTGCGACACAGTCAGCGATGCTTGATTACCAGGCGGGCCGCCCGATTGGTGTGACCCAGTCAGTTGGTCCGGGTCCGAAAAAGACAAATCTCAGTGGAAGTGATCTCAAACAAGCCGCCGTGACGTTTGATACCAATACCGGAAAGCCGCAAGTGCAACTGACATTTACACCGGCAGGTGCAAAGAAATTTGCCGATATTACCTCAAACAATGTCGGTAAAATTGTCGCAATCGCGCTTGACCAGCAGGTGATTGAAGCACCGACAGTTCAGCAGCCAATTGTTGGCGGTAGTGCAGTCATTACCGGTAGTTTCACGACCCAGCAGGCAAATGACTTGGCGATTCAGCTCAACGCTGGAGCGCTCCCTGTTTCATTGTCAGTGCTTCAGCAGCAGGCAATTGGAGCGACTCTTGGACAGTCATCGCTGCAGGCAAGTTTGATTGCCGGGATTTTAGGATTTATCGTTATTATTATTTTTATGATTATTTTATATGGTCGATTGGGAGTTATCGCGAGTGTTGCTCTGGTAATTTATTCGCTGATAGTTCTTTCATTGTTCCGTTTGATTCCGGTTACGCTAACACTTGCCGGCATCGCAGGGTTTATTTTATCGGTCGGTATCGCGGTTGATGCAAATATACTTATTTTTGAACGTATGAAGGAAGAACTGCGGCGTGGCAGGACCCTTACAACGTCCATTGATCTCGGGTTTTCCCGAGCATGGCCATCAATCCGTGATTCAAACGTCTCAAGTCTTATCACGAGTGCTGTCTTATTTTATTTTGGAACAGGAGTTATCCGCGGATTTGCCGTCACGCTGGCTTTGGGTATCGCAGTTTCGATGTTTTCGGCAATTTTTGTAACAAAGACATTTTTACAAATATTTTATAGAAAGTAGTTCGTCATTGCGAACGAAGTGAAGCAATCCCATTCGGGTTTGTAAGTCAGTAAGAGATTGCTTCGTCGCTTCGCTTCTCGCAAAGACGGAGAGGAAGAATATGAATATTGTTGGAAAAAGAAAATGGTATTTTGCTTTCTCCCTGGCAATTATTATTCCAGGAGTTATATCGCTGCTGTTATGGGGGCTAAATCTCTCGATTGATTTCACCGGCGGAACAAATCTTACATTGACGTATCCCAAGCAGGTCAATCAAAAGGTTATTGCAGGAGTTCGGAAATCTATCGCTTCGCAAAAAATTGAAGTCGTTTCTCTGCAACAATCAGGCACTCAAGTAGTTGTCCGTACCAAACCTATGGATAACAAACAAGACGCAAAATTCCTTCAGGATCTGCAGAAGAATACCGGAACAGTCAAGCAGGACCAATATGAGACAATCGGTCCGATAATCGGAAAAGAAATAGCAGTGAACGCGTTAAATGCTCTGGTTGTTGCTTCTCTGCTGATCGTTTTGTACATTGCGTGGGCGTTCCGTGCTGTACGCAAACCGATGAGCAGCTGGCGGTTTGGCGTCTGCGCAATCATTGCACTACTGCATGATGCACTAGTAGTCGTCGGTATTTTTTCACTACTCGGACATTTCTTTCATGTTGAAATTGACAGTTTATTTGTGACTGCGCTGTTGACGGTTATCGGATTTTCAGTCCATGATACGATTGTTGTATTTGATAGGATCCGAGAAAATCTACGCAGAAATATCACTGCGCCGTTCCCTCAAGTGGTAAATGACTCGATCTTACAGACATTGGTTAGATCATTAAACACATCACTTACCGCGATGCTGGTACTGTTTACACTGCTGATTTTTGGAGGCGCTTCGATCAGATGGTTTGTGGTAGCGATGCTTATCGGTATTGCGAGTGGTACGTATTCTTCGATCTTTAATGCTTCTCAGCTACTTGTCGTCTGGCAGGAATGGGTTGATAGAAGAGCAATTCGCGGTAGGAAGTAATGGTATTATCCTTTTCAGTGCTTTTAGGCTTATTAGAGCTCATCGTGACTCTAAGTTTATTTTGGACACTTATTGGTTTTCCTGTGGGAATTATTCTCATTATTTTGAAATTCTTCAATAAATTTAAAGTAAATAGAAAAAAGATATTATGGGGCTGTTTTGGAGGAATTGTCTTTTTTGTTGCTGCTGTAGTATTATTTGTTTTAATATCTGCTTTTCAGGAATATTTAGGTATTCCTTATCAAGATAATAAAATTTTACTGCACCAAAATTTAATTAATAATTAGGAAATTATCCTAATTTTTCGCGGACGAGGCGGCTGACCAACGATCCGTCGGCTTTGCCTTTTACTTTGGGCATGAGTGCTCCCATGACTTTTCCCATATCTGCGGCGCTTGTTGCACCAGTCTGTGCAACTGCTTCATCAACGAGTTTCTTCACTTCATCTTCACCCATTTGTTCGGGGAGATATGATTCGATGAGTTGTAATTCTTTGGTTTCTTTTTCAACGAGTTCATCACGGCCGCCTGCCTTGAATTGTTCGATTGAATCTCGTCTTTGCTTTGCCTGTTTTTGCAGAACAGATTCGATATCTTCTTCGGATGCCTCATAACCCGCGCCGCCTTTTTCAATTTCATAATAGCCGAGGGCTGAAATTACCATACGAAGTGTTGACGTTTTCTCCGCGTCTCTTGCGAGCATGGATTGTTTCAATTCTTCTTTCAGTTGCGCTTTGGTCATATATTGATTATACCACGTTACTCATCCAGGATAAATCCTCTGACTTGATGATTCCACATAGATTTGAAAATGCTCTTCGGGTGTGTCAACAATTCATTCGGATCACCGTCTTCAATTATTTTTCCATTCTCGATAACGACAATCCTATTCATTTTTTTCAGTGTTGATAACCGGTGCGCGATAGCAATGACTGTTCTTCCTTCCATGAGCGTATCAAGTGACTGCTGGATTGCGTGTTCTGACTCACTGTCCAGGCTACTTGTCGCTTCATCAAGGATAAGAATCGGTGCGTCTTTGAGAAATGCCCGTGCGATCGCGATGCGCTGTCTCTGACCACCTGAGAGTTTGACTCCTCGTTCACCGACAAGTGTCTCATATTTTTTCGGTAGCTTTTCAACAAATTTATCAGCCTGTGCTTGTTTTGCCGCGAGTTTTATTTGTTCTTGTGTTGCCTGGGGGGTACCATAACTTATATTCTCACGAATTGTCCGATGAAAAAGACTTGTATCCTGCGGGACATATGCAATGGCTTTTCGCAGACTGTCCAACGTAACATCATTGATATTTTGTCCGTCAATCGTTATTTTTCCTTCATCGACATCATAATGTCTCAGTAGTAACGAAACGAATGTTGATTTTCCTGCACCACTTCTTCCTACCAGACCGATTTTTTGTCCATCTTTTATGGTAAGAGAGAAATTTCGAAATACATTAATATTTTCATAATTAAATGAAATATCATGAAATAAAATTGTGTTTCGGGAGATATCTAATGGAACCGCATTTTCAGGATCTTTGATGGTATGTTCGGGAAGAATTTCTTCAAGCCCTTCTTTTATTTCTCCATAATATCGTGTCGCATTTGACATTTCCTGTCCGATGAAAAAGAATTGGTTTGAAAGGTCTCCGACGATTGCGATAACCATAACAATGACTCCAATACTCACAACGCCGTGCTGGAACAAAAACACTGATGAGGCGATCATAATAAAAATAAAAATTGCGATAAAAAACCCATTTGCAACAAGCACCCATTCACTGAACATCCAGTGTGCTAGTCCGGTTTCATACTGCGTGTTGACATAACTTCTGATATATTTCTTTTCACTTTTAAGATGTGCGTATTCTTGCACAAGTGATATGTTGGAAAGCGAGTCCACGAGACGGCCTTTCAATGTTGACAGTGCATGAGCTGATTTATACGAATACGGCTGAAGTTTTTTTACATACCATAAATTAATGCTGATGAATATAAGAGCCCATACCGCGATAATAGTGCCAAGCCGCCAATCTCTGAGACCGGCAAAAATTGCATACCAAAAAATGGTAAATCCCAAAGGAATAAAATCCCAGAGGATATTTACCAGAAGATTATTGGAACCTTCCACGGCATTTGAGATCTTATTCGTCAGCGATCCTGCAAAGCGGCTATTGAAATAATCTTTATTGTGTAGTGATAAATAAGAATACAGTTCGTTATAGATAGTGTTTCGCATTTTCAAAATCCAGCGCATTCCGGTAAAACCGCTCAGTCGCCAAATGCACTGCGTGATGAGATATACAACAGGAAATGTTATTGCCCATTGCCATAGTGTTACATCATTGATATGCGGAGTCGCGGCTGCATCGGTAAGTTTGCTTAGTACAATTACGTTAAACCGGCCCAATAACGTAGCAAAAAAACCAAACGTAAGCGCAGCGATAGCCCACTTCTTATGTGGTTTTGAGGCAAAAATGCCGAATAATATTGGATTTTTTGGTATTTTTTGATTCATAATATTTTTAGTTTGTTACGATTTTCACCGAGATAACAGTTTTAATCATAACAATAAGCTGCTGAAAAAAATCGCCGTTGTTCCGCAATTTCTGAAGAATTAGTTGTGGTTTATAATTTTCTGATGATTATCATAGTACCGAACTTCAAAAAAGTGAGAAAGGCGGGCAACTCCTACTCAGCATTATTATTATAGTCGGAAAGATGAAAAAAGCAAGGTTTATAACTGTTTTATCCGTTCGAGTAAATATTCTTTTGTATTTTTACTGAGGTCTTCATCTACTTCCTCAAAAAGTTTTTGTAATATTTCTCCAATTTGCCGGCCGGGTTTCATGTTGAGTTCTTTCATAATATCATTGCCGTCAATTGCGAGATCATTGATAGAAAATGGTGCTGGAGCGAGTTGTTCTTCAACTCGTTTTTTGAATAGTTTGAGCCGCCAACTTTCAGCAGTCTGCGTGCCACCGCCGAGCCGGTCTCCGACACGAAGATCCATCATGTCTTTGACATTTTCAACGCCGATGCGTCTGATAAATCTTCTCACAGCGCTGTCAGTAATGTGCTCGTCAACAGTGAACATATGCCAGCGGATGAGTTTGGTTATTTTGATTTTCTGTTTTTTTGAAAATCTCAGTCTATCACAAATTTCATAGCTCATTCGGGAGCCGACGATTTCATGATTGTGAAAGATCACAAGACCATTCTCATCTGCTGCTGCGACGCGTGGTTTGCCGACGTCATGGATGAGGGTTGCGAACCGGACCACCGGATCTGTTGACGTACAGTACTTTAATGATAAAACGTTATGTGTGAAGACGTCATCTTTGTGATGTCTGCCCGGACGTTCCTGCGAAACACCAACTCCTTCGAGAAGTTCTGGTAGGATCTGATGCAAAAGTCCGGTATTTTTCAACAGCATAATTCCTTCATAGGGATAATCGCTTGCCAGCAGTTTTAACAGTTCATCGCGGATGCGTTCTCCGGCGATTTCCCCAAGAAGCGATGCGTCATTGACGATAGCCTGGAGGGTTTTTTGCTCGATCTGAAAACCAAGCTGTGCGGCAAAACGAATAGCCCGCATGAGCCGGAGCGCATCTTCTTTAAAACGTTCGTTTGGATCTCCGACCGCGCGGATAAGTTTGTTTTTTATATCTTCTTGTCCCTTGAATGGGTCGATGATGGTATCTGTTTGGAGTTTGCTATGTTCGGTCAGCTCGATTGCGATCGCATTCATCGTGAAGTCGCGACGGGCAAGATCTTCTTCAATCGTTTTTCCCCAAGTCACTTCACTAGGGTGACGGCGGTCATCATATCCTTGTTCGGTACGGAATGTTGTTACCTCAACAACGCTTTTCTGTCCGTTTTCATTGGTCGGATCGATAGGAATACCAACAGTGCCGAATGTATTATCATAGAAAGCGTTGGAAAAAAGTTTTAACATCTCTTCGGGTGTCGCATCGGTTGTCAGATCCCAGTCTTTTGGCGTTTTGTTTTGTAAGAAATCACGGACACAGCCGCCGACGAGATACAGTTTGAATCCGGAGTCATGAAATTTTTTATGAATTTCTGTAATTGTTTTTGGTATACCGTTCAACATAGTAATAGTATATCAAATAGTATTATTGTAAAGCTGAGGTTTTTTACTTATACTGCTTCTATGGAACAAAACTCAACATTGACTCGTTTCCATGCACTCGATGGTATTCGGGCAGTTGCGATTATTCTGGTAGTTATTAATCACGTTAATAACAGTTATCTCTCCCATGTGCTTCCTGTATGGCTTGCGCGAATACTCTTCAGTAGTGGTATAGTAGGTGTCTCTCTTTTTTTTGTTCTTTCAGGTTTTCTCATGATGTATATTTATCCAAATCCACAAAGCGGTCAGCGCTTTTTACAAAAACGATATACCAGAATTTTCCCACTTTTTCTGACGACTGTTGCCGTTATGGTAGCGCTTCGTGAATTGCCGAATCTTGTCTGGTACTGGCGGCTTTTTATATTATTATTGTTTCCTTTTTTTTCTTATGTCTTGTGGGTCCATGTCATAAAACGCTATGCTTCAGTAAAAGTAAAAAAGTATATATTCTTGGGATTTGTTTTATTACAAATAGTTGTCGGAGCTTTTTATCTTTTCTGGGTGATGCGTCATCCACCAATTGTATTTAACCAGCAAATTCCAGCAATTATCCGTGAAGGAACAATAGGATTAGTTAACGGAACATTGACACTGCCATTGGGAAATTATATTCCGATGCTTGAGGGTATTTATTGGAGCTTAGTAGCTGAGGTATTTTTTTACATACTTTATCCGTTTGTTTGTATACCGTTCATACAGTTCCTTATCCCTAAAAAACGTTGGATAAAAATTGTCTTGATTCTTACGCTTATTCCTTTTTTTATTGGAATGGACATGTTGTCTCATAAAGTTTTTCTCCTGAGTATGTTGCAGTTGCCATTTTGTTATTATTTTGTCGCCGGTATCGCATTAGGATATCTGTATAAACATCATGAAGACATGTTCCATAAAATGCATCGAGTTTTTCCCGGGATATTTTCTTCACTTACTGTTCTTCTTTTTCTCTGTGTACTTTTTATGAAGGTATTTATTTTTGATGAGGTTTCGTCTTCATTTATCTCGTTGGCACAAATTCTTTGGTCCTTTCCAATTGCTTTTGTAATGGCTATTTCGCTTGATCAAAAAACACTGCTTTCAAAAATACTCAGTTCCCGAATTCTTGTATTCATTGGAACAATAAGTTATTCAGTATATTTAATTCATACGCCAATTCTCCATATGGTTGAAGATTCCTTTCACGCGACCAATGCACTGACAAACCTGTTACAAATGATAGTGACAATTTCTATCACGATTGCGCTTTCTCTTCTTTGGTATCACTGGCTTGAAAAACCATATTTTAAACGCAATAAGGAAAAAGAAGTTCTAGAGGCTTACCATCACAACCATTTATTGGTTTTTATTCGCCGGCCAGCATTTCTCTTCCCTGTAATAGCTTGTTTTTATATTATTGCGATTTTCAGTGCATATGAATCCAGCTTTAATTTCTTTTCAATACAAGCTCCATTCACGAACGTTATCTTTAAGAATCCCAAAATTGACTCCAGGAGTACAATTGCATCAATGAAGCAATATCCAAAAGTTGATTTTCAAATAACAAGCGAACAGGATAATTTCGAAATTGTCATGATGCATATCATTCCTCGACAAACTTCAAAAATTATCAATGTGGATCAGAGTCTTATTTTTCATATTAAAGAAGTGGGTCAGAAAAGCTGGTATGCGACAAGCAGTTATAACTTATTGTTCTTGGGCGATAGCCAACTACCTATTGGTTTTCCTCAAATTACTAATGCAAAAGGGAAAACATATCTTGTAGAAATGTTGATGAGTGCTCCTGCTTCAGCTAAATACCTTACATTTGATACCGGGTCACTGGAAGGGGTTTATAAAGTTAATAAAACGCAGTTGATAAAACATCCGTCACAGCTTTTTACTTTTATCTTCGCGAGAGTGTTAACAGTAATCCGGAATCAGGAGGCTCAGTTAACATTTTATTTATTTTTGCCTATTTTGTTTTTGTTTATCGTGCTTTCTTTCTCAAGGAAAAAGTTTGCTCTTCTTAATAAGTACATTTATAAAAGAAAAGCTGTGGAAGTTTATCAATAATTTTTGCTATAGTATAGTTGATGAAATTTCAGAAAAGAACGATTTTAAATAATAACAATGAAAAATTAGTTGGATATCTTTACAAAAATACTTCAAAATCACTTATCATCGTTTGTCATGGAGTTGAAAGCAATAATAATCCTGATGATCAATTATTGCGTAAAACTATTCCTGAATATTTTGCTGAATTATCTTCAAGGACAGGTGCAAGTGTCTTTTCTTTTGACTTCAGCGGATTTGGAGAGAGTGAGGGAAAATTGACGTATAGTCTGAGAAAACGCGATCAGGAAATTAAATCAGTTATTGATTACTTCGCGAGTGATTATAATGAAATAATCCTTTACGGTTTTAGTTTTGCAGGTATTTCTGTAGCAATTGCGGCGAAAAAATACAGAAAGATTGCGAGGCTTGTCACGGTTAATGGATTTTTTTCATATAATCCTAGATATTCATATCTTCCCTTGATCCTTCTCACTTGCTATTATTTGTTAAAATATCCGAGTTTTGTACGTGATTTTTATTTCATGGCAAAGAACATGAGAGTTAAAAATATCGAGGTACCTGTTCTTGTTGTAATGAGTGAGAGAGATAACTTCGTAAATCCAAAACAGTCACACAATTTTTACAACAAATTGCAAACCAGAAAAAAGCTGGTTACATTTAAATCGAATGACCATGCGATGAGAGACGGAAATTTTCCTTTAGCACATGAGGTCGCGAAGTGGTTGAAAGAGGTCACATACTAATATGAAAAAGTGGGAAACACTAAACAGATTGAAGATTGAAGATTTAAGATTTAAGATTGATGATTTGATTAAGATTCTTCTCGAAAATCGGGGTTTAAAAAATAAAAAAGAGATTGATGCGTTTCTCCATCCCGATTTATCTGAGGTGACTCCGAAAAATGTCGGGATAGATATCGCGCAGTTAAAAAAAACACTTGCAAGAATTGAAAAGGCGATAAAGGATCAGGAGCAGATTATTGTCTTTGGTGATTATGATGTTGATGGGATAACCGGCAGTGCGATTCTTTGGGAAACGCTGCATGAGTTAGGTGCGAACTGTCTGCCGTTTATTCCAAGCAGAAAAGATGAAGGATACGGACTTTCAGTAAAAGCTCTGCAGAATGAAACACTCCGCGCCAAAAATCCAAGTTTGATTATCACGGTTGATAACGGGATCGTTGCCAATGAAGCCGTGGGGTTTGCGAAGGATCAGGGGATTGATGTTATTATTACCGATCATCATACTGTTTCCCAAACATTACCTGAGGCTTTTGCAATTGTTCATACGACAAAATTATGTGGAGCAGGAGTTGCATACCTTTTGTCGAAAGAAATTAAATACGTCACTGCGAACGAAGTGAAGCAATCTCATAGCAAGAAGATTGCCGCGTCGTCTGCGACTCCTCGCAATGACGAAAATGATGAGGATACGCATTTGGAGCTGGCGGCGCTTGGTACTGTTGCGGATCTGGTACCGTTGACGGGAGCTAATAGAGCGATTGTTACTGCAGGCTTAAAAAAATTACAGACGACTCGACGGCCTGGGTTGCTTGCACTTTTTCAGCAAGCGAGAGTAGCTCAAGAAACAATTGGTGTCTATGAAATCGGGTATATCATAGGGCCGCGGCTGAATGCATCGGGACGTATTGATTCCGCGATGGATAGTTTGCGGCTCTTGTGCACGACAAATATGACACGAGCAATGGAGCTGGCTGCAAAATTAGAGTTAGTCAATCGTGAGCGCCAGCAGCTTTTGAAAGAAGCAACGGAGCATGCTGTAACAGGGATTCAGGACGAGGGACTTGGGACGAGGAAGATATTGATTGTTGGACATAAGAGTTATGAGGAAGGGGTTATCGGTTTGGTCGCAGGGAGGTTGGTTGAGGCGTTTTACCGTCCTGCTATTGTGTTATCTCTCGGGGAGACTATCAGCAAGGCATCGGTGCGATCGATCAGCGGATTTAATATCATTGAATTTCTCAGGTTGCACATTGAGCATTTTGTAAATGTCGGCGGTCATCCGATGGCGGCCGGATTTACTGTGGAGACAACAAGGATAGCGCTTTTGCAAAAGATATTGGAAGAAAAGGCAGGGGAATTATTGACTGATGAACTATTAACAAGAACGCTGAAAATAGATTGCGAGCTGCCTTTTGAGTTTATAAATAAAGGGTTATATGAGGGTATTCAGCAGCTCGCGCCGTTTGGCATGGGTAATCCTGAGCCGGTATTTGCAACCAGAAATGTTACTGTTGAAAATTTGCGGGTTATCGGAAAAGAGGGGAATCATTTGAAATTAGTCCTGGCACAGGATTCGGAGAGGTTTGATGCGATCGCATTTGGTATGGGAGACCTCGGGACACGATTGAAGCCCGGTGATAAGATTGATGTTTCGTACGCGCTTGATGAAAATACCTGGAATGGAGAAACGAAATTACAGTTAAAAGTGAAGGATATAAAAAATTATAACACTTAATCTTTTAATTCACGTAACGATTCTGGTGAAATTTTTAGAGAAGCTTCTCTTCGTGCCGCTTTGGCTTCAGCTTCTAATTCTTGAAAAGCTCGTGAACCCCGTCCAAATGGGCCTACTTTGTTGGCATTTCCTCCTGATAGTTCTACTGCTCTCCGGACATACACTCTTGTCGTAATATGTGGTACACCATCTCTTTGAGCAGCTCGTAATCTGTCAAGTCCTCCTCGTGAAAGCCTCGTGCCGGGAGGTAAATCTTTACTATATGAATTTTGTGTTTCATTTCTATTGATTTTCATAAATATCCTCTCAAAAATGAAAAATCTCCTTATAAAGGAGATTGGTATTAGCTTTTTGAACGCTTACCAACCCCTATGTCCGTAAGACAAGGAGATTTGCAAAACGAATAATAAATATGTAATTTCTTACGTAATTCATACAATCAATATAGCTTACGTTTATCTTCTTGTCAATAAGCTGAGGCTGGTGTATGATACAAAGGTAATTTTCAATTTTTAATTTTCGATTTTCAATCAAAGCTCAATTTTTCACTGTTTAAAGAATTGTGTCATTGAAAATTCAATGAAAATTTCAAATTGTGAATTGAAAATTTGAAATGTCAAAACAGCAAAGAACTTTAGTAAAGGATATTGTAGACAATATTGACCAGCAGGTCTTGCTCCAAGGGTGGGTGGCGACCAAACGAGATCATGGAAAGCTTACCTTTATCGATCTGCGGGACCGTACAGGTATCGTCCAGTGCGTCGGATTTGGCAAGATGGGCGAGCTGACCGTTGAGTCTGTCGTTGAAATTACAGGAACTGTTAAAAAACGTCCCGAGCGGATGGTCAATCCGTATATCGCTACAGGTACAGTTGAAGTTTCGGTAGATGAATATAAGGTCATAAATAAAGCTGAAGAGATGCCGATCCAGATCGATACACCGGGACATGAGATTCATGAAGAGATCCGTCTGCGCTATCGATACTTAGATCTGCGCCGCGATAGGATGCAGAAGATCATCCGTTTGCGATCCGACTACACTAATGCGATACGCTCAGAGCTTCTCAAAAAAGAATTCGTCGAGATTGAAACGCCGCTTCTTACCAAATCCACTATGGAAGGAGCACGGGACTTTCTCGTGCCATCCCGTTTTCAGCCCGGTAAATTCTATGCGCTTCCTCAAAGTCCGCAGCAGTATAAGCAACTTCTGATGACAGCCGGCTTTGAACGATATTTCCAGTTTCCTCGGTGTCTGCGAGATGAAGATCTGCGAGCTGATAGGGGATTTGAGCATACACAAGTTGATATCGAGATGAGTTTTGTTGATAGAGATACGGTGATGAAGACGGTTGAAGGAGTTGTGAAAGAAGCTGTCAAAGTGGTAGGTGGAAAATTAAAAGACGCGACATTTCCCGTTCTTGACTATAAAGAAGCGATGGAAAAGTACGGTGCGGATAAGTTTGATCTGAGATCCGAGGAAGAGAAGAAAGACAATGTCTTGGCATTTGCGTGGGTGATAAACTTTCCGTTCTTTAAGAAAGTTGATAAAAAAGATGCAGCAGAACTACGGGATGGCAAATCCGGCTGGACCTTTACCCATAATCCGTTCAGTTTGCCGATTCCCGAGCATGTAGAATGGCTTCTTGATGGGAAAAATATTGATCAGATCACAACAACCCAGTATGATTTGGTCTGCAACGGTTTTGAAGTGGGAGGAGGCAGTATCCGGGCACATAAAGTAGATCTTCTGAAAGCGACATATAAAATCATGGGTTATACTGATAAGGAAATTGAACAAAGTGTCGGACATATGCTTGAAGCGTTTGATTATGGTACTCCGCCGCATGGTGGTATTGCTCTTGGCCTTGACCGGCATGTAATGCTTCTTGCTGGAGAGACATCTCTTAAAGAAGCAATAGCGTTCCCTATGACATCAACGGGCCGTACAGCGGTGATGGACGCACCATCTGAAGTCTCGAAAGAACAGTTGGAAGAACTAGGAATTGCTATCAAAAAGAAAAGTTGAAGGATTCCGTGTTTATATTTCTTGATTTATAATATTACACTTTTAATTTCCCACGCAAACATTTAGAATAATAATATAACAGTTGCTCGCAATGAAACATTCAAAATCTCCTATTTGGCAAAAGAAACGTAAAAAAAAGTATAAAAAAGCAATTAATAAAAAAGGGACGCCGTATCATGCGAAGAAAACACAGGCTGTTCATAAACAAACTCCTCCGAAGATTGTACCAAAGGCGAAGAAAACGAAGCGGATACGGATCCCCAAATTCAGATTCACCTATGATGGTATCAATGTATCACCGGTATGGCATTGGTTGCAGAAACATGATTCAGATGTGCAATTGATTCTTTTTCCTTCGATCTTGTTGGTGATTTTGATTATCTTGTCAATCTTTAATAATCAAATATTTTTGACTATAGCCAGGCAAGAACCGATTATCCAGGACCAGGTAACGTATTTGCATCCATACCCGTATATGCAAGCCGCGAACGCGCCGACTATCACGGCGAAGGCGGCAATTATTCTTGACAGGGATTCTCAAGTCATACTGTACGACAAAAATCCTCAGTTGCGTTTTTCTATGGCCTCAACAACAAAAATTATGACTGCGACAATCGCGCTGAATCACTACAAACCAGATGATACCTTAACGGTAAAACGGTCATATGTGCCAGGATCAGGACTTAGTTTTTCTTCCGGTGAACAATTCCATTTTATGGATTTAATGTATGCTATGCTTTTGCCTTCGGCAAACGACGCTGCCCAGGCAATCGCGGATAATTATCCGGGTGGGTCAGATGC
The DNA here is from genome assembly GCA_035533875.1 of Candidatus Acidiferrales bacterium. Lineage (GTDB taxonomy): Bacteria > Patescibacteriota > Microgenomatia > Levybacterales > UBA12049 > JACDET01. Next base: position 16,545 of record DATLSZ010000021.1, on the reverse strand, counting down.
TTTCGTGAAACAAATGAATAAAAAAGCACAAAGTCTCCATTTGACCAATACTCATTATTCCGATCCGGTAGGTTTGGATGATGATGGTGATTATTCAACTGTCGTTGATTTGGCGCGGCTTGCATCATATGCGATTTCTAATCCGACGTTTGTGGATATTACCTCTACAAAATATAAAACAATCTCCACAACGAATTTTTCTCGGCAATATCCATTAACTAATTTAAATAAACTACTGGGGATTGACGGCGTGACTGGAATCAAAACAGGAACGACTGAGGGGGCAGGTGAAGTCCTGGTGACCTCTGTGGTAAAAAATGGACACACATATATTGTTATCGTGATGGATAGCACTGATAGATTTTCGGATACACAGCAGCTGTTGAACTATATCGATGCGAATGTGAAGTATGTTGTCCCTTCACCATCTACGGGTAAGTAAAAGCTGGATGGATCTTCTTGGTGTGGGGAATGCTAATTATCCAATGTTCGTATTTTATTGTAATGCGGTATTTTTTACAGCAGAAACATACGCAAAGAATCCGTTTTGTCCTTCAAAGACAATCACTGGCATAAGATAATCCTGTTGCGTCGCCCCGAGATAATATGCAAGATAGACTTTATCGATAAGGATTTGACTGTCGGTACCGTTATAAGCCGCAATATATCCTTTGCCGCTTTTTAGTGCATCAAACGCTTGCTGCGCAGTTTTGATGGGATACGTTGCTTCTTTATCCGGTTGTAGATTTACTGATTGGTGATTGAAGACAGCGGATACAACATCTGCTTCACTTGGACCGGACGCGATAAGAAAATTCATCGTAGAATAAGGAGGATGAGGATAAAGGATCGGCAGTTTCATATCAAAGTCCTGGAAATGGGTGAGATCCTGATCAGTACCGGCCGTTAAGGTATAATCCACTTCTTTTTGATAGAGGTCAACACGGATAACCTGTGCGTTTGAAAGACTTGTTGTTGTCGTCATTTGGCCATTGAGTATCGAATAGAGCAGCGGGCTGGTTGAATAATCATTGTTAGGATCTGGATTCTGTGTTAGTGTAAGGTCGATATCAGTGGGAAATGAATTAGTTGTATTGAGAAAATCTTGAACTGTACTTACTGCTGATTTTTGGTCTCCGAGATTTTGTGCGTTTAGTGCGTCAAGAGATGTAAGATAATTTGATGTCATGGTAAAATTTTTACTGACAATATTATAAATAATTCTCCGTTGAAAACCTGTAGATTCGCGCCATTCATAGTTGGGGCCGCCAAGCGGTATCTCATGCAGCGTAGCACCTGACGTATCTACAAACCCTAATGCGGCGACATTGTTCTTCGCGTCATCCAGATTGAGAAGATTGGGCTGACTGATTATGATAGGATACACAATGATTCTGTCCGGAAAATCTTGCGGCAATGTGCCATTGAGCGTATTTATCGAGTAAGTAAACTGACCATGGACTATGCTTTTCGGGAATAAAAGCGGAGGCAGTTTGCCATATGCTTGGTTTGGTGAAGAAATTTTCGGTGGGTTAAGGATAGAATTGATAAAACCGCCTACTTTAACCATGATGAACACAAGCAAGAAAACACCAAATCCAATTGAAAGGACAATACCCGCTTTTTTCGCAAATTCTGCCGTGTCATGAAGACTCATACTATTGAGTATAATTCAGATTTCGATTACAATGCAAGATAACCTATGGTACGTACACGAATTGCACCCAGTCCCACCGGTAACCCGCATATCGGGACAATGTATCAAGCGTTGTTTGACTATGCGTTTGCAAAAAAGCATCAAGGGAAGTTTATCGTCCGCATAGAAGATACCGACCGTGTTCGATTTGTCCAAGGAGCGGAAGAAAAATTGTACCGGTCACTCGACTGGTTTGGGCTTATCGAAGATGAAAGTCCGCGAAAAGGAGGAGAAGTTGCTCCATACAAACAATCTGAGCGATTGGGTCTTTACCAAAAATCTGCCAAACAATTAGTCGAAGAAGGCAAAGCGTATTATTGTGATTGTACTCTTGAACGTCTGGATGAAATGCGAAAAAAAATGCAGGCTGAAAAAAAGACCCCAATGTACGACAGACACTGCCGAGAGTTAGAAAAGAAATCCGGTGTGATCCGATTGAAAATTAATCCAAAGCAAACCTATACATGGCATGATGGTATTCGTGGTGAGATGTCTTTTGCAACATCACGCGACGAGGATTATCTCATTGATGACCAGGTATTATTAAAATCGGATGGATTCCCGACATATCATCTTGCTGTTGTTGTAGATGATCATGCGATGAAGATTACCCATGTTGTCCGCGGCGAAGAATGGATACCATCAACTGCCAAACATGTTATCTTGTATCATTATTTCGGTTGGGAGAAGGAAATGCCGCTTTTTTTTCATACACCACTTCTGCGTAATCCCGATAAAAGTAAGTTGTCAAAAAGGCAAGGTCATACGGATGTGACATGGTACCGGGAAGAAGGTTTTTTGCCTGAGGCGATACTTAATTTTTTGGGACTTATGGGATGGACAAATCCTGAAGAGAAAGAAATTTTTTCACTTGATGAGTTTATACAATTATTTGATCTCAAAGATATCCGGGCTGTTGGTCCAATTTTTGATCTTACCAAACTGACATGGATGAATGGCATGTATATCAGAGAGATGTCGGTTGATCAGTTAGGAAAGAGAGTGAAGAAGTATAATGCTGAGTTTCGTATAGGAGGTAAAGCATTGGATACTATTGAAGAGGAAAAGTTTTTGAAGATTATTGAACTCGCTAAGTCACGAATTGATACATTGAAAGAATTTTATCCTCTTGTACAGCATTTTTTACCGGAATCGAAATTTCATATTACAAGCGGGTCTGACAGAGAAGTATCAAAGTCGCTGCGGTCGGAATTTCAAAAAATACAATCCTGGAATAAAGATGCTATTCTTGAAGCAGTGCGCGTTGTTTTAAAAAACCATAGCATTCGGATGCCGGTTTTGTATACAATAGTAACAGGGCAAGAACGCGGATTGCCACTACCGGAATCCCTGGAAATTCTTGGGAAAGAGTCTGTATTATCGCGTTTGGACAATGTCTTAGCATGAGTACATCACTAGCACAAATTATTTCGTTTCTTTTTAATCCAGTAATGTTACTTGTTTTTCTCCCGCTCTTTTTAGTCTACAAAACAACGGGAAATATTATTCTTGCCTTTGCTTGGACTGTTTATACGATGATCTTTCTTATCGCAATATCTTTTTACGTTATTTATGGGGTGCATAAAAAGATCTTTACCGATATGGATGTTTCCAAACGCACGCAACGGCCACTCCTTTTTACAGTTGGTATTCTTTTGACCGTGATTTATCTGTGGGGATTATATTTTTTGAACGGACCAAAGATTCTGTTCGTGGTGACTATTGGATTTATAATTGGAGTGCTGCTGCTCGCGCTTATTAATACGCGTTTGAAAGTGAGCTTTCATGTCACGACCGTTTCCGCGTTGCTTTTTTCACTTGCGATTATCTATCAGGGATATTATTATTTAACACTTCTTTTGATTCCCGCTGTTGCATGGGCAAGGTTGAAAATAAAACGACATACGCTGCCTGAAACTTTGGTTGGTGCATGTTTTGGAGTTCTGATATCATTGGGAATGTTACTTTTGATAGAACATGTATTCAGTTTTTAATTATGATCGATAGGAGAAAATTTTTCAAATCATTTAAATATGCGTTTGAAGGTATCCATTACGCATTTCGAAATGACCAGAACCTGCTTATCCATTTGCTCGTTGCTTTTTTAGTCATCAATGTCAGTATTGCTTTACGAGTACAACCCCCTCAAATGGCCATACTTGGACTTACGATGATGATGGTAATTACTGCGGAGATGATCAATTCAGCGATTGAAAAGATGGTTGATCTCATAACAAAAGAACATAGACAGGAAGCAAAAATAGCAAAAGATGTCGCAGCAGGGATGGTACTAGTGACTGCGATAGCAGCAGCTGTCATTGGGACGCTTATCTTTCTTCCATACGTTATGAAGCTATTGCATCATTAGCTTATTTTATGGTTTTATTCATATATGATTGAATTTATCGGTCTCGTAGCAGCTACCTGTACAACTGTTTCATTTTTGCCGCAGGTTATACACGCATTCAAAAGCAGAAGTACTAAAGATATTTCGCTTCCAATGTATCTGACACTTACCTTTGGTGTGGCGATGTGGTTTTTTTATGGGTTATTAATTCATTCAATGCCTGTGATCCTTGCGAATGCAGTTACCTTCGTTTTTGCTTTTGCGATACTTGCCCTCAAAATCAAACACGGATAAGTGGCATTTTGTTCCTGATTTTAGTACAATGTAGCCTAGTTGTTATATATTGCCGAGTCATCTAATGGTACGGCGATCGAAGCGAGGGCAGCCTGAAAGGCTGACATAGTGGACTCTGAAAGAGCATTTTTCAGGTCCGAGTAGAGGATTTTTTTCAAGCACAATTATTGCCGGATCATCTAACGGTAGGATAGCGGACTCTGAATCCGTTCATCATGGTTCGAATCCATGTCCGGCAGCACATAAAAATATGACAGTGTATTTACGAGAGCCTGGTAACTAAGTAATATAATTCAACGACAAATTCCCCAAAGAAGCATTCAAACACCACGGTATACACTATGAGACAATTTCGTGGTATAATAGCTCAGTTTTATGACAAAAGTCACTGCAAAAAGGTGGAGCAAAATAAAAAAAGTAAACGAAGACGCGGTTTCTGAAAAGAGACTAAAGCTTAAATTAGCACTTTATTTTCTTATTGGATTATTCTTCCACATACTTGGATTAATTGCTGCAGGTTTATGGATCAAGTTTAGAACGAAGGTCAATAAAGGAGTAAAGTTCAAATCTTTATTATTAGGCTTTGTTATAACTATGCTTATTTCTCTATCAGGTGAAGTTCCTTTTGTTCAATCACAAATAAAAAATATTGTACTTTCTAAATTTCCGGAACTTAAACCTATTGATCAAACATTAAAAAGTGCATATCCAAATTATAATATTGGTTATAACTTGCTTTATAATACTTTATATACAGGATCAGAGACTAAAAAATCTTCATCTCTGACTATAGAATTATCCTCAACCAGAGATTTACCACATGTCGATAATGAATACAATAAAGTTGGCAAATTAGTATGTACTACGCTTAATAAGGAGAATAAACATATTGATTCGGTAGGAGTCCATTTCAGCCAAGACTATAAATTTCTGGGAATCACTTTTTATCATTATTACTATGGCTATAGCGCTACTTGTAAATATTGGTTAAATCAAAAATAATTTATGTTTTCAAAATTATTTAATAACAAACAAAGAACTACCTCGACTGGAAATGTTAATTTAAGTCCAAAAGGTCTTGGTGGGTGGCTAATAATAGTAGGTTTTGGTTTGATACTTGGAATTGCTCTTCACGTCTATGGATTGTTTGATTATGTTACTATTTTTTCTAACATAAATTCTATTAATTTCTCAGGATTTCTTGTTGTTTCAGGAATTGAATGTGCTCTTGGAATTATCATTTTTATTATAGAGATGTATCTTCTTTACCTCTTTTTCAAAAAGAGTAAAAATTTCCCAAATTATTATATTATATTTTTATGGTCTCTTATTGCATGGACTATCATAGACTATTTCATGCTCTCATCATTATCAGCACCAACTCCAGAACTGCAGAAAATAATTAGAGATACCTCATACGAAAGTTCACGTGCAATAGTAAAAACTTTTATAAGTTCGATTATATGGATTATCTATATGCATAAATCAAAACGAGTAAAAGCAACTTTTATAAGGTAATAAAATTTATACCATAAAGTTTGATATGTTTCTAATACTTCATTTACTTGCTAATCATAGGAAATTATTTTTTATTTTCGTGTTCTTATTAGTACTAGGTGTGTTATCCAGTATGTATTTTGCGTATGGTGGTCTTACGCAAGGATCTTCTGTAACTAAAAACGACACAAAATTGCTTGTAAATTCTTTACCCGACATTGAAAAATCTTTTGAAACAATGAAAAATAATGGTTGGGATGTAAATAAACCATTGATATTTGCTTATTATTTTTATGATCACGATGAGAAGAAATTAGCAGCATTTAGTAAAATGCTTCAAAAAGAAGGTTTTTACGTTGGTATTTTGGATAAGAGTGCGACTTATTCAAATGATCATCAATATTTACTCTATGTGACAGAAACAACAATACATACCCCGCAATCATTACTCAAACAGTGCAATAAGTTATCAAACCAAGCAGTGCAAGATCATATTGAAGACTTTGATGGGTGGGAGGCTGGAGAAACGTCTCTTGATGGCCAATCTATAACAAAGTATCAGGAATAATTTAGCTTGTAAATTATATTAAGACTTAGTGTGTGCAGCATCGCAAAATAGTCTCAGAAGATCTCATGGCTTCATACTTGCTCCAGCTTGGTCACGAACCATGTAAACCGTTAGTTTGAGATTTACCTTTGAGAATACAGTTTGATATAATTTGTTGAAGCGAATAACATAGTTGGTAAGCCTTAATCGAAGATGCCCTATGGGTACAACGTTTGGAACTTTTTTGCTATATTTTAATGCAATACCGTCCTTTTTATTTTATATATATTGTCCAATGTGCAGATGGAACATACTATACTGGAAAAACGTGGAATTTAATGCAACGCATAAAACAACATAACGGAGAATTAAGAGGTGGTGCGCGTTACACAAAGCTTAGGCGTCCGGTAGAGATAAAATATTTCGAAACGTATAAGGAACATAAACTTGCCGCACGCAGAGAATACGAAATTAAAAAACTTTCACATACAGAAAAAGATCAGCTTTGTCAGAAGGGATACATTCCTCTAGAAGATTTTAAATAAGTTCAGTTTTCTTTTTTGAAGCTTTTGTTTTTTTAGATTTTACAGCAGGTTTGGATTTTTTGGGTTTTTTCTCTTCGGCTTCTTTCTTTTCTTCTTGAATCTCTTCTACAATTTCTTCAATCACTTTTTCATTAAGTGCTGATTCAATCGGGCCATCAGATACTGGATGCTGCGTCAAAAGATCTAAAATCTTATCCATTTTTGCATTGAGTACTTCAAATTGAGCATTGTAATTGGGGGCTTCATTATTTCTGCTTCTATTGTCGTCCCGGTTGAATTGCGGTCTATCAAAGGTTCGTTGTTCGGATCTTCGTGAATCAGAACCTCTGGTATTCTGGAAACATTCTCTGCAAAGAACAGGTTTGCTCCCGGTTGGACGAAAAGGAACCTCACATTGTTTGCCGCAGTTGGCACATGTCGCGCTATACATTTCTGATCGTTCTCTATTAAATCTTGGTTTGCCAAAATTTCTGTTGCCGCCTGATTGATTTCCTCTATTATAGTTAGCCATAGCCAGTATTATAGCAGGTATTAGCAAAAATAGCTCGTTTATCTAAATAATGGTACAATACGATCATGCTAGTTGATACAGTCACTCTTTTGGTAAAAGCCGGAGATGGAGGAAATGGTTCGTCATCACTGCTGCATAATGGTCTCACCTTTAAAGGAGGCCCTGACGGTGGTAATGGCGGTAATGGCGGCAATATATATATTCAAGGATCAACCAATATCAATGATCTGCGGGAATTCCGATTCAAGAAAAAAATTACCGCCCAAGACGGAATAGCAGGCGGCAGACAAAAACTCTCTGGCAAAAATGCGCCACATGTGACTATCCTTGTACCACTGGGGACTTCCGTTACCGATACTAAATTGGAAAGAAGTTATGAAATAACTGACACAAGAAGATTGCTTCTTGTGGCAAAAGGCGGCATTGGCGGTCGAGGTAATACAGAATTTAAATCAGCTACCAACCAAACACCTCAATATGCCGAATATGGGAAACCTGGTGAAAATAAAAAATTATTTCTGGAGCTGCGTTTGATTGCCGATATTGGCCTGATCGGATTACCGAACGCCGGGAAAAGCAGCTTGTTATCAGTACTCACCAATGCTACACCCAAAATTGCAAATTATCCATTTACGACTCTAGAACCCAATATCGGCATGTTGGGAAAGCATCCTATCGCAGATATTCCAGGACTCATAGAAGGGGCAGCTAACGGACGGGGATTAGGTGCGAAGTTTCTCAAACACATCGAAAAAACCAAAATACTGATTCACTGTATTGAACTGACTGAAAATAACGTGGAAAAAAGATATGCAACAGTCCGGCATGAATTCGAACAATTCAATCAAACACTCTTGGAAAAACCGGAAATAGTTCTTCTCACAAAAACGGATCTCGCGGATGAAAAAGTGATCATGAAATATAAACGTACGTTTGAAAAAAAAGGTATACGGGTGCTAACGTGTTCTCTCTACAATCAAGAAAGTATTACCTCACTTCGTAAAACCTTGGAGACTGTTATTGAAAGTGCATAACTTGCTCCAAAATTTAACAAGGATTAGATGAAAATTCCGTTGATGATACGCTAATCAATCCTATATCTGCTACAAATGCAGAAAGAATTTGTATAAAAAGCTCCTACATAGGTACTAGTGCCAGTAAAGCGCAGTAATATAATCTGTATATACAGATACTAATATTTGCTATACTTATTAAGATTCAGTTATACCGTGTTTAAGAACTATATCCGTCAACATCCATTATTAGTTTCTCTTGTACTGCTTGTGTTTATTGTGCTCTTCGGCATTGTCTTATATTTCAGTAGCGGCAATACTACAACTGAGCAAAAAGCACCTGTACAAAATATAAGCGTAACGAAAACTATCAGTAAAAGTAGATCTAAATTACCTAACATTCCTACAAAAACGTATACAGGAAATAACTATAATGTATCATATCCGCAAACCTGGACTGAAGATACTAGTGCAATTGAATCTACGCAGGGAAATCTATTGTATTTGCAGCCTGATGTAAGTAATAGTAATGAGGAAGCCCATGTCGCAGTAGAAATAAATAACGCAGAAGACACCACACTTGCAAGCATGAGTGCAGGCTTGTCATTCTTAGGTTTCAAAAAAGTTAATACAATAGTTGGAGGAGTTGCGGCGCAGAAGTTTACGGGTAAAGTCACCCTTTCCCAAAAAATTCTTCATAACACGATTTATCTTTTTCCTTACAAGGACCAGGTTTATATGATCAAATTAAGCTATGTCGGCAGCAGTTATGACGTGCAGCTTGAGCAGGAATTTACCCAATTTGTAAATACAGTTATTTTGAATTAACGCAACGTTTCGTTATTGAAATCAATAACACCTCCCCATTCAACTGACACAAAACCTTTTCTTACCGGTGTTGAAGGGATAGTTAAAGTATTATCGTACGAACTCGTATCGGTAATCGGCTTGAAATAAGCAATAAACGCAATTTGTGTATCAGGCTGCGGGTTGATAATGACATTATCTATCTTGTCTTTTACTGACTTGTCTATCAAAGAGAAGTATATATAAGGAGTGTTAAGTGACTGCAATTTCGGAAGCCAGTACGAAAGAAACTCTTTCTTTTCATTACCTTGCAACCCGAGCCGGTCAAGAATATCTCCCAAAGTAGTTTTTAATTTATTCGTCGGTATAATAATCCCTTTTTTTGGTTTTTCAAAAGTTGTTACGTCAGTTTCATAGAAGAGTTCGGAATACTGTTTGCCACTATAGAGAAGGTTCCCGTTCGGATTTGCCAGAATATTTTGCCAACCATTCTGCGTATACGTAGGGTCTGATATAACGATATGTCCTGTAGACGCAACGGTTACGCTTACAAGCATTGGATGCTCTGGATAAAGATAGATTATCGGTTTTGCCACACAATATCTCCCATCACCTGGTGCGAGATAGGTTCCGCAAATCCGATATACCGGAAGCGGAGGATCGCCAATAGATCCGGTCAGCGGATTGCCATAGTCATCGTATGGCTGGCCACTTTTACATACAACCGATGCATCGATACATTTGCAATCGGCAGATACTAGCTTGCCATTATCATCAGTCGGCCCACACATTTTTTTAGGTGCTGCCGGGATCGGGGGTGTTGGAGTAATTGTTACGTACCCAAATGTTTCCAATTGCAGACTTTTTTTTGAAGCTTCTTGCGTTGGTGTAACTATTATCACCTGGTTGCCACTAGTTGGTGAAGTATGGGTAGGAATTCCGCCGACAAATACAAAGCCGCCGACGAGTAATAAACCTAAAATAATATACGTAAAAAATGTACCTATTGAACCTTCCTGAAAATTTTTTTTAATCAGCTGGGTTATATTTTGAAAATATGTCACGTTATCTACATTATAACAAAAGAGAAATTTTTATATGAACTCATTATCATTTCCAGTGGGATTCCTCTTCACTTGGATGTAAAACTTCGTCAATAACCATGAGTCTGAGTTTTATTATCTGCTATAAGTATAAGATGGGCTAGCCAGACATGCCGGCAAGAGGGATATCTTAGTTATTATCCTTGATCATTTTTGCCATTGATTTCTTTTTTTTAGATTCAGTAATTCTATCTTCTCTCTCTTGCTTCATTTTATCTCTCTTTTCTTTTTGCTTAGTAAGCTCGAGCTGTACAATCGCCTGGCATTCGGGATCAGGACAAATATTCTCGGATCTCGTGATTTCCATTAAGGTTCCTGATAACGTCGGAACTGATTCTTTCCATTCTCTCAACAGAATTCGTTCCTTGCCACAGCGAGTACATGGATTAGAAGAAGTGTATTTCATAGTACAAGTTGTTCTTCGCGAGTTAATTCTTTCCAGAGCGCTTCTTTTGCCGTTTTTACTTATTGATGCGGAGTATATTTCAGCAGCTTAATACGAATTAATAAAGAGGAAAAGATAATGATCACAATCATCTTTTTCTAATATATTTAAGTAAAAATTAAGCAGAAAGATAATTAAAGCTTAAAGAACAAATCTATTATAGCATAAATATAGCATTGACGCTAACCAGCAATTTTTGAGAAAAACCTAAAAGGTAGCCTTAAAAGGATATAACCGTAGCCTCAATATGGCCTATAGCGATTTGACATAGGGTTTATTTCCTGCTATACTATCTCTTAGCGTTACTATCGCAGATTGCAAGAATATATCTGCTTAATAAGTACAGTTTTTATTAGATCAGATTAAGATAATACCCATTACTAGTTTTTTTATACTCGTATCTTTTTCCCCTAGTTACTATCTGCTACTTCTTCTTAAGCAGTTCTATTTTTAGAAAATAATATGACAAGAGTATTTCAGCACAGAAAATTTAACAGGAATCAACGCGGAGGCCCCCGGCGGTTTATAAAAAAACAATCCGGACATGAAATCATGGATGCAATCCATGCAATGCAATCGACAAAAAAAACAGCAGCACCAATTGCTGAAGCACAGTCGGTTCATGTGTCGTTCAATGAATTTTCACTTGATAGTCATTTGGAGACAAATATTGCCTTCAAAGGATACCAGCAGCCGACACCAATTCAAGACAAAGCAATTCCTGCAATTCTAGCCGGGAAAGATGTCATCGGTATCGCAAATACCGGGACAGGTAAGACAGCAGCATTTCTTATCCCGCTCATTCATTTTCTGAGTGTGGACAGATCGGAACGGATCTTTATTCTTGCTCCTACTCGGGAATTGGCAATACAAATTTATGAAGAACTACGCGCTTTTTCATATGGTATCCAGATCCAGTCAGCGCTTTGCATCGGCGGAGCAAATATACAAAGACAAAAAATCGCACTGCGGCAGTCTCCGCATGTCGTTATCGGTACGCCAGGACGGATAAAAGATCTCATCCGTAGCAGAAGCTTGGATCTGTCACAATTTAATAGAGTTGTTCTTGATGAGGCAGATAGAATGGTAGATATCGGTTTTATTCACGATATTAAATACTTCATTTCGCTTCTTCCCAAGAAACGACAATCACTTTTTTTCTCAGCGACCATTGATGGAAAAGTACGGGAAGTTCTTCAGAATTTTGTTCAGGATCCGGTGACTGTTTCCGTCAAACAGCAGAATAATACGGATCTGATCAAACAAGAATTTGTCCGACTCAATGGCTTTAACAAAATTGATACCTTGCATAACTTACTTATTCAGCCTGGTTTTGATAAGGTACTTGTTTTTGGACGGACCAAGTGGGGCATGCAAAAACTCACCGATGAACTAATGCGTAGGGGATTACGGGTCGGTGTCATCCATGGGAATAAAAGACAAAGTCAAAGACAGCGAGTCTTGGAACAGTTCAAAAAGGACGAAATACAAATCATGCTTGCAACTGATGTCGCATCACGCGGACTTGATATTCAAGGAGTGACGCATGTTATTAATTATGAGATGCCTGAGTCACTGGATGATTATATCCATAGAATCGGACGGACCGGACGAGCAAATCAAAAAGGTACCGCATTGACGTTTGTTGAATAGCCGGAAGCAGTTTGGCTGTTTGTCTCTTCTTGACAAGTGAATGGAATAAGCATACCATAGGTTAAGGATACCTAAAGTTAATGAAACACCGAAATCCATTTCTTGTTTTCTTCCTCCCGTTTGTTACACTTGGTATTTATTCCTGGTATTGGTATGTCTCAACCAAAAATGAGATGAACAAGTTGGGAGAGCATATCCCCACTGCGTGGATCTGGCTTATTCCGTTCTTTGGCGGTATATGGTGGGTCTGGAAGTATTCTGAAGCTGTCGGGCATGTGACGAAAGATAAGTTGGGTGGTATTTTTGCATTTCTCCTGATTTTCTTTTTAGGCAGTATCGGACACGCGATTATCCAGGATTTCTTTAATAAAATCGGCGCTTCACAGGCAGGGTCTTCTACCGTACCCGCTCAACCAGCACCTGCTACTCCAGCTGAACATCCAACTTCCGCTACCGCATCGGCTAATCAGGCAGTATCAGAAACATCGACAACTCCGGCAGCTGAAACACCCACTTCACAAACTCCTCCTGCAGACAATAAGTAATCCTATAAAGAGTTTGGTTGTTGACATTATTTATGCCCTCGGTTAAGATCGTTTTATTATAAAGCAAGGTGATGAGAGATAAGTGAGGTGTAATTCCTCCACAGTGCCGCTACTGTAAAGTCAGAAAACCTATTTTGCTTTTCTCCAAGGGGAGCTTTCGAGCAAAAGTGTATAAGTGTCATAACTTATAGACCTTCTTGACGGAAGGTTTTTTTTGTCAAAAAATACTTTTGTTCGGATAAAAATGTTTATGAAAAAACAACTTATTCGAAACAATACCTCTCTGCAGTCACAAATTCTTCGTGAATATTGCTCATGTTACCGTTTATCATTTTTCAGCAAAGGAGGTGATATGAAATGAAAAAATTTATCAATTACAGAACAGGGCTTATTGCACTCATGATCATTTTGGCAGGATTTTGGCGGCTTGCAATTGCAACACCATCACTCACCGTACTGAGTAATTTTACACCGGTCGGTGCGATGGCACTTTTCGGCGGCTACTATTATAAAAGCAGCTGGAAAGGATTTGTTATCCCGCTTGTAACACTGTGGGTAAGTGATGCTTTGATTGACTATTTCTTTTACTATCACCATTTCGTATGGTTTTATGATGGATTTTACTGGACCTACGGCGCATTTGCATTTATGGTAGTACTGGGTATCTTCATGAGAAGAGTGTCGATAAAGAATGTTATTTTAGCAGGTGTCGCGGCGACATTTGCGCACTGGATCATTACTGATTTCGGAGTCTGGATAACACACGGACTTGATATCACCACAGGCAAATCATATACATATGATTTTGCCGGGTTTATGAAATGTTTGTATCTTGCGATACCGTTTGAAAAACCAATGCTTCTTGGCAATCTGGCATTTGGCGGCATAATGTTTGGTATATTTGAATGGGCGCAGTGGAAATATCCGGCTCTTCGTTTACAGATAAGTCATACCTTGCATAAAGCAAAGTAATGTAATCTCGCTTTGTCGTGGTTTTGCTGATGAAGCGAGATAATGAAACTCATTTGATTAGTATGAAAAAATATGCATAAAAAACTAAAAGTTTGTTCACTTTTGCCGGGCGCGACTCGGATGATACAGGATTTGGGTTTGGATGAGTATCTTTACGGTGTGACATTTGAGTGTCCGTCAGACAAACCAAAAGTCGTCAGATCATATCTTGAAGGGAATAATTACACGAGTCGGGAGATTGACCAATTTGTTACTCATGCAAAGAAGAATAGTAAAAGTCTCTATTATGTTGATGAGAAATTGCTGCAAGAAATAGAGCCGGATATCATTTTTACTCAGGAGGTGTGTGATGTCTGCCAAATAGAAACGAGTATCGTTTCTCGCGCTGTTTATAAATTAAAAAAACAACCACTCATTGTCCCACTCGTGCCTCGAAATTTAAAAGATGTTTATGATAACGTTGTCACCATTGCAAAGACACTCGGCAAAGAGGAAAATGCTGTGCAACTTTTACGCAGTTTGAAAAAGCGCACGGACAGGGTTTTGGATACTCTGCGGATGAATAACGCACCTTTGAGACGGGTCATGATTATGGAATGGCTAAGTCCCATTTATAACTGCGGACACTGGATACCTGATCAGATCGCTCATGCAGGTGGTGTAGATATGCTCTCTAACCCAGCCGGATATTCGATCGTTACCCCATGGGAAAAAGTAAAGAGATACAATCCTGAAGTGTTGGTTGTTGCTCCCTGTGGATTTTCAATAAAGAGGACTGACAGTGAGATTGGTAAATTACTCAATCGGCAAGGGATTGCGGATTTGGCTGCAGTGAAAAATAATGCGGTTTATCTTGCTGATGCTAATTTATTCACCTGTCCAAGTACACAGCTTGTAGATGGGATAGAACTGCTCGCTTCGCTTTTTCATCCGAAATTATTTCCCATGCACAAACGGTTTGCGGATAAATATCTGCCGGTAACTGCCCTCCAAGAAACTTATGCCAACTGATACCCGAATCGAAAGGAAGAAGAATTGTCCCGGCTGCTCGGCGGATTTTAGCTGTTATTCAGAAAGTTGCTGGTGCAACAATTTGCCAAATGTCATGTCGGTCAAAATAGATGAGGGTTGTCTTTGTCAGTCTTGTCTTACTATTGCGATTCAAGAAAAAGAGCAACAGTAAGAGGTTTCACTATGATTTATTTTATTACCGGCGGAGAACGATCGGGGAAAAGTAACTACGCGCAGCGTTTGGGTTTGCAACTCTCAAAAAGACCTGTTTATGTCGCAACTTCACGGATTTGGGATGAGGATTTTAAAAAAAGGGTTGCACGGCATCGCAAAGACCGAGGTGCCAGTTGGGAAGTTATTGAGGAAGAAAAAAAACTCGGCACTCTAGATTTAACAAACAAAGTGGCAGTGATTGATTGTGTTACCTTATGGATCACTAATTTTTGGGTCGACACGAATTATGATCTGGAAAGGTCATTGAAAGAAATAAAACGTGAATTTGATTTATTAAGAAAGATACATTGTACACTTATTATTATTTCAAACGAGATAGGTATGGGTATCCATGCCGATACTGAGAAAGGTAGGAAGTTTGTAGAACTTCAGGGATGGGTCAATCAATATATTGCAGAAAATGCAGACAGGGCAATCTTTATAGTATCGGGTATTCCGGTACAAATTAAAAATGAATAAAATCAGAAGCTATATGAACTGGAGCGGTGGGAAGGATTCATCGCTTTGTTTGTATAAGGCATTACAGAGCAAAAAATACAACATTGAGTATCTGTTGACCAGTGTGAATAAAACACACAACCGAATCTCAATGCATGGCGTCCGGGTTTCGTTATTAGAGAAACAAGCAGAAGCGATCGGCATTCCGTTGAAAAAGATCGAGCTGCCGGAAATGCCAGGGATGGATGAATATGAGATTGAGATGGAGAAAAAGATAAATGAGATAAAAAGTGAAGGGATAAAGGACTCGATTTTTGGTGATATTTTTCTTGAAGATTTAAAAATCTATCGCGAGAAAAAGTTAGCAGAGCTTGGGATTACACCACATTTTCCTTTGTGGAAGATTTCAACGAAAGAGTTGATGGATGAGTTCCTTGATTTAGGATTTAAAGCAATTATTGTGTGTATCAACACGAAATTTCTGGACAAATCATTTTGCGGAAGAATTATTGACCGGTCGTTCGTAAATGATCTGCCAAGTGATGTTGATGTGTGTGGAGAGAACGGAGAATTTCATTCGTATGTCTTTGACGGACCGATATTCAGAAAACCAATTGCTTTTACAAAAGGGGATATTGTCTATAAAGAATATGCCAAACCAAAAGAAGCTAAGAGGGAACATTATAAAGCGGTGGAAAAGGAAGAGAAGAATTATGGATTTTATTTTTGCGATATTATGTCAGAGGTTTAATCTCACCTAACTTAATTCCCTCGAGGGCGTAAGCCCAGGGATGGAGTGATTCCAGAATCTTCTAGGTGGAGATATAATAGAGAGGTGAGGTATAAAAGACAGGCACATTGTGTTTACCACTGTGAGTATCACCTTG
>DATLSZ010000020.1:0-85514 GCA_035533875.1 Candidatus Acidiferrales bacterium | reverse complement strand
GACCAGGAATTTTCGGAATCGGCTTTGGTTTTCTGGAGATTTACAAATTCTTCAAGATCTCTTTCGTTGAGTGGATTGGTTTTGCCGAGATTTCTTGTGAGATTGAGTTGGTAATACCATACTTTCTTTGTTGGTGCTCCTTTATCAAAGAATAGAATGACTGTTTTGACTCCAGCTCCGGTGAAAGTACCGCCTGGAAGATCAAGAATGGTGTGGAGATTGCAGCTTTCGAGGAGATATTGGCGAAGCGAGACGGATGCATTATCGGTGTTGGAAAGAAAGGTGTTTTTGATGACAATACCTGCTTTTCCGCCGGCTCTGAGAATTTTGATGAAATGTTGGAGAAAGAGAAATGCTGTTTCGCTTGTTTTGATCGGAAAATTCTGTTGAATTTCCGAGCGTTCTTTGCCGCCAAATGGCGGGTTGGCAAGAACGACGTCGTATCGATCCTTTTCCTGATAATCCATGATATTTTCAGAGAGGGTATTGGTGTGTTGAATATTTGGCGCTTCAATACCATGAAGGATCATATTCATGATGCCGATAATATATGCGAGACCTTTTTTCTCTTTTCCATAAAACGTCTTTTTCTGAAGTGTTTCCCAATCCTTTGATGAAAGTTTGCTTTTATCCTGAGTAAGATATTCAAACGCTTCAACAAGAAATCCTGCTGATCCCACAGCCCCATCATAAATAGAGTTGCCGATTTTTGGATTAACTACTTTAACAATCGTTCGGATCAATGCTCTTGGCGTGTAGTACTCGCCACCATTTCTTCCGGCATTACCCATATTTTTAATTTTGCTTTCATAAAGATGCGAGAGTTCATGCTTTTCCTTCTGTGTGCGGAAACGCATGGTATCTATGATGTCCAAAATTTCACGTAATGTATAACCGCTCTGGATTTTATTTTTGAGTTCAGAAAAGATTTCCCCGATCTTATATTCAATCGTACTGATATCTTCTGTCGCTGATTTAAATTTTTTGAGGTAGGGAAATAATTTTTGGTCAACAAATTCAGTAAGATCGTCACCATTGAATGCTTTATGATGATCTAATTTGCCATCAGGAGTTTTGGGGGCTGCCCAAACTTCCCATTGGAATTCTGGTGCAATAATTTGTTTGTATGATCGACCCGCAAGCGCTGCTTCTTTTTTTTTCTCTTTTTCTAAATCATCGAGGTATTTCAAAAAAAGAACCCATGAAGTTTGCTCAATATAATCCAATTCACTACTGACACCAGCGTCTTTTCGGAGTTCGTTGTCAATATTTTTAAAAGCTTGTTCGAACATACTTAAGTGAGCTTTATTATACTCCTTTCAGGCTGGATATGGTAGCTAGGGTGGGTTAGTTTTGTTTTTTTGCTTTTACTTTTTTTTGCGTGGATTGTTGCTTGTCTTGATACTCCTGATATGTGGTCAGGACTTCGGTGACTATCTGTTGTTTGGATTTACCCTCCGTTGCGATAAGTGCGATTAACTTCCTTGCCATACTGCAGGGGGATTATACCCCATTGAACCTCGGTTGGGAAGCCTTGGGTGTTTTTCATTATTTTTTATTCTCTGGAGGAGGGGGTTGTTTTTTGGATATGTTTTTAAGAACGCCGATTTTATTAAGAATAAAAATAATAGCACTGAGCAAAGCGCCGACTATTTCAAAAATTACAATGATTGTTCTGATACCTTTGAATAATCGTCCCATACCGCATATCTTACCACACAAGGTTATTTACTATTTGTAAGCGTTCATATTTTTTAGGGAAAATAAATTTTATTTTCCCTATGTGCGTTTTTTTGAATGTACCCGTACACCCAAAATTGCAATTGATAAAAATACTCAGAAGGTAAACGAATATATGTACTTTTTTGGGAATTTATTCCGATGGATTGGGAATCTGGGGTGGGGTGGTAATTATAGGAACCAGGAGTTTCTGCCTTTGGCGAGTTTTCTGTTGGACACGACACTGGTGACGCAATCGCCAAACCAATCAGGTTGAGTAAAAGTTTGAGCTTCTGCGAATGAACCAAATTCAACCTCCGCCATCATTTTTCCTTTGAGATCCTCATCCTCTCCTCCAAATACATCCAATTGTATGACAGGACCGCCCTCTCCTGTCTCATCTGGGATATGATATCTTGTTTTTAGGATGCGAAATCCCTCTGTTCCCGGCCAAAGCATATCAAATTCATCCTTCCCGATCGTGGTAACGTCTTCATAATTATCCGCAATATCACGATCAAAGGACTCCGTCATTGCCGGAGCTTTTGAACCTACTTCATACGCAACACGTCCGTCAGCAAACGTCGTCTTTCTCACGCGGTCACCATTCCCGCCAACTAAATACCCCTGATGAATGTGAGCAAAGAGTAATCCAGGAAGCCTCTCAGCTATGCGAGAAGGAAGCGCTGGTATGGCATATCTTTTTTCAATTTCACGAACCTGTCTTGTTCGTCGTTCTTTAGGTGCAGGTCTGTCTGGCATTCCCATGGGGGCATTATAACAGAGTACGTACGCTCAATCAAAAAATTATAGGACAAAATCGGATAGATGAGATTGAAAAAGGGAACGGGGTTTGGTACTGTGGAGGTATGGATAAAGAATCACTCAAGAATGAAGCGATGAACTTTTTGAAGGAACAGCCGATGGGAGTGATCGCTACTGTCGGAAAAGACGGTATTCCCGAGGCTGCCAGTGTAAATTATCTGCTTGATGAAAATCAGATCGTTTGTGTCCTTACCGATAAAGATTCACGAAAAGTCCAGAACCTGAGAGATAATCCGCATATTGCTTTTGTCGTGGGGACAACGCCTGTCCCGCATACCGTACAGATACAAGGCACTGCGGAAATAATCGAGTCCAGCAATGATTTGTATGAGGGAATGCTGCAAAAGATTGTAGATTCCAAACGGCTTGAAAGTGATCCGATGTATAACATGTTTGGGCATAATTATGATATTTTGAAGATCACGATCACCTGGATGCGATGGTTGTATTTTGATAAATCCAACGGCAATCCTGTGTATACGGAAGTGATACCCTAGCTCCTTTTGGTACTTTTGTCTTGAAAGTAATCCAAATTTTCTTTCTGTCCTTTTGGAACCAAACTTTTTCTTCGTTCTTTGTGTGTACAAAGAACCAAAAACATCGACAAGACTGTACTCGCTAAAAATCTTCTTCACTCCGCTAAAAACTTTGCAGTTTTTTAAACGCTCCACTCCAAAGATTTTTTTAACGCTGCGTGCAGTGTTGTCGACAGATTTGTACGGCCTTTGTTTCGATTGCAAAAATAAGTGTTTTATTTACTTCTTTTTTTTCTTACTTTTTGCACCGGTGGTGGTGAGGTAGGCAGGGATGAGAAGACCGAGGATGCCTCCGCCGATCATTGCGAGAAATCCTGCAACAAGTGTCAAGAGAAGGGATGCAAAACTCTTGGTGCGTTTTTTGCTCATAAAGATCATGTACGTCAGAATAAGACAGGCGATAACGGCAACGATCGTGCCGATATTTACTCCGGCATAAAAGCTGTTGACACTATCTACGCCGCCGAAGAGAAAGCCCGCGACAGCGCCGGCAATAAGCAGCAGCAGCAGATACGCAAGATAAAATCCGATTGCTTCTTTGACATTGCGGGTATATCCGAGGTCTGCAAGATGTTTGAACATATAATTAGTATGAATCCGCCGGATGGGTCTGTCAAGGATACAAATTCTGGGTAATATTAAGATAATGTCGCAAGACGAAGAGTGATTAGCAAGAATTCATAAGGCGAATCGAACATTTCGGGATGTGAAAATCGACAGCAAAATTCACACACATACTCAGGTAATTTGTCGCAACTAACATGATGATACATTCTTCTAATGAATGTTTTCAAGACCCCAAACATTCCTTCTATCTCTGAGGTGTGTTCAAATTCAAATTTTTTATGAATATCTCTGTTGTGATACACAGGCCACCAGTTGTTAATATGCTTGTAGATCGCTGCACCGTCTGTATTAAGGACTGTCTCTGCTGCTACATAGCTATGCAAAAATTTCCAGGCATGTTCTCGTGCTGGATTTGTGTGAGACAATATTTGATATGCAAGTTTTCTTGATCCGATTTGTTTCCCCATAAACAAAGCTCTCCCGTTTCTGCCACCAAAGTATGCTTCATCAAGCTGTACTAAATGCTCAAGGACATCCTGATCTTCAGGGAGATGAGAACGGAAGGCTGAAAACCAATGATAGATTGTTGGTATGGATAGTTGTGTAAGCTTTGCAGTTTGTTTGACTGGTACTTGTTGTGTCCAGCACCACAGTATTAACCAAAACTGTTGTAAAGGAAGTTTTGTATGGGAAAGCCATGTGTGAGATAAAAGAGAGAATCTGTTTCTACATTTTGTGCACCAGAATCTCTCGTTTTCCCTGAGTACTTTTCTTGTCTTACAAACAGGACAATAAATATTTTTACCAAAAACAATTCTTCGCAAGTATTTCTTTATTTGTGCCTCTGATGGTATTTGTCGAAATTGATACATCATATTTATTGTATCTCTTCTGCGACAATATCTTTAGATTACCCCAAATTCTCCTCTTGACGACAAAAAGATATACCTTGTATGCTAGATATGCTAGCGTATAGCAATTATCGTCTAGCGTCTAGTTTTTTTTAAAATACTTTGAGAAATTCTAAAGGGGGTGACTGAATGTATGAATAAAGATACAAAAAAATGGTTACATATCGTCGCATTTGTACTCGTCATAATCGGCGCAATTGATCTAGGACTTTTCGGCATCATTCCTGCGAGTACCAGCGGACAAGGGTTTGATTTCCTACAAGCGATTTTTGGTTTCAACGCGACACTGCTTGAAGTAATCTATCTCTTGATCGGTGTATCGGGTGTCTATCTGGTCGTTACCCATAGAGGTGACTGCAAAGTATGCAGTAAATAAGACAAATACGTAGTTGGGTTGGCCTTTCTTATGCAGTTCCCTTGTAAGTGGGAATTTATATGATAGTATATTTATATAAATTCCTGCTTTCTGTCAACTTTATTCAGGATACATTGCGGAGATAACAATAATACTGCTTATTTTTTAATCCCGACGAGTTCTAGTTGGAATATCAGTGTGGAATTTCCCGGAATTGCACCGTTTGCTTGGCTGCCGTAGCCAAGTGAAGGGGGGATAACCAATTTTCTTTTTCCGCCGACTTTCATCCCGATGACGCCTTCATCCCAGCCTTTAATTACTTGGCCGACACCGATCTGTGTCTCAAACGGTTTGCCCGGTGTCGTTGCATCAAATTTTGTGCCGTTGGTCAGTGTGCCGACATAATTCATTTCAACAGTATCGCCTTTTTTGACGGCCGCGCCGGTGCCGATCTTTTCATCAGTAATTTGCAGTTTGCCGCCTGTATCGGCTGGCTGTGACGGAACGACCTGCGGGGTAGTTGCTGTGGGTGCCGAACCGTTGAGTCCGAAGATAAAGTACGAGAAGATTATAAGAACCAGGATCCCAATGACAACGGAGGCAAAAAATTTCTTATCCATGCTGGATAGTATACAACAGGAATCTCAAAATGCAAATGTCAAAACGTAAAACTTTAGATTTTATTTTTGATATGTAGATTTGACATGTAAGATTTGCGATTTGAGTTATCTTTTCTGTATCTGTTTGAAAAGGAGAATAATAATAGTATCAAGCGTGAGGGGGACGAGTAAGAATATCGATCCGCGTTGAAACACTTCCAGAACAATTTTTTGTCCAAAAATACTATTTGGGTTAAATGTCGGCAGCCGTACGCCCAAGAGATATAAGATAATGACAATACAGATCATTGCCGCAAACAGTTCCAGTGCTCCTTCCATATCTTTCCGACTTGAGAACATGGTATTGCCAATTTCAAAGACGGCATATCCCACCAAGAGTACAAATAGATAGTTGTTATAGAGCTGTGCGTGCACGAAATAAAAAAGAAGACCGAGAAGGATTGCAGTCCCGAAGAAAAATGGTGCTGCACCGATAAGAAAACGCCTTATGGGATCGGTTTGTGCTATTTGTACACTACCGAGTTTGACATGCTCGCCATCAATTCGGGGCATAAATTCCATCGTTCCGACTCGGACGCCGAGGATTCCGGCAAAAAGAGCAT
Organism: Candidatus Acidiferrales bacterium; assembly: GCA_035533875.1. Taxonomy (GTDB): domain Bacteria; phylum Patescibacteriota; class Microgenomatia; order Levybacterales; family UBA12049; genus JACDET01. The sequence goes on along the minus strand of DATLSZ010000020.1, from coordinate 79,379 downwards.
GGGCGAGTTCGTGAATAAAGGTACCTGGTAAAAAGAGGATAGCAATGGCTGAGATGGTAATATGTTTGCTTTTTGAAATTCGGTAGAGGAATAATGACAAATTCCGTGTGAGACTGCGTGAGAGGAGAAAAAGGAGAAACAATTCGATGAAAAAGAGAGTAAAAAATAGCATACTTTTATTATATACTTTACATTTTGGGTCTTGCAAAAAGCAAAAAGATTGTTCTATGATGAATGAAGATACTTATGCCAAAAAAGACTCTTGCCCTTATAACTGGATTGGTCGTGGTCACGATCGTTCTCTTCATTATCGCTCTTCGTGCCGGTCAGCAGCAGCAAGCTCCTTCTGTTCCACAAGGGAACACAATGGCTCATCAGCCGACACCTAATGTCCCTGCTCATACTGTCCTTATGTTGGGTCCCAATCCCGTAGTCGTTGGTTCAGGACAAACAGGAAGTGTTACCATAACAATGAATACACAGGACAACGATGTAACTGCTGTCCAACTTGAGTTGGGGTATGATCCGCACATCGTCAGTAACGTAAAAGTCACGCCGGGTCCATTATTCACCAATCCTGTGGTATTGATTAATAAAAATAACACTGCTACGGGGAGATATACGTATGCATTCGGTATCACACCCAACAGCCCAGCAGTCAAAGGAAACGGGGTTGTCGCGACCGTAAGCTTTACGCCACTGTATGGCACTACAGGGAAAACGATGCAGCTTGGGCTCTTGCCAACATCACTTGTGACCGCGCGAGGTGTTGCTCAGTCAGTACTCAAACAAGCAACAGGTACGGTAATAAATATTCAAGCAACTGCTCCGGCTGCTGTGCATACCGGGACGACAAATACAACGACAACAGGCAAGTAATCCTCTGCATCGCATACTATTTACTCATAGTTTACTCATAGTACTCGCTATTTCGGTGGTATAATAACGCCATGACAGCACTAAGAACGATCCGGCTCGGCAATCCGATACTGCGTAAGATTTCAACAGAGGTACCTGCGGATACCATACAATCAAAAGCATTTCAGACATTCCTTGATAAACTGGCGGCAACGTGTTTGAAAGAGAAAGGTGTCGGCATCGCGGCACCACAGGTCGGGAAAAATGTGCGGGTAATTGTGGTACATGTCGATCCGAATAATCCTCGCTATCCCGATAAGAAGCCGTTCCCTTTGACGATCGTTATTAACCCAAAGGTGAGTAAGCGGTCTCAAAAAGTGAAGGATGATTGGGAAGGTGATTTGTCCGTAAATCTGAGAGGATTGGTACCACGACCTATTTCATGTGTGGTTTCAGGGTTAAATCGTGATGGAAAGGATGTAACGTATGATTTGCAGGATGACTTTCACGCGCGAGTCTTCCAGCATGAGATAGATCACCTGGACGGCATCATGTTCCTTGATAAAGTGGAGAAAAAAGAGAGTTTCAGTGAATATGCTATGTGGAAGAAGTATTGGAAAAAGTAAAACGGATTTATCCTCTTCTTGTAGCAGGTTGTCTTGAGGCTCGTCTTCTCGATTGCAGTCTTTCATGTACTGCTCTTGCTCTTCTTGATTCAGGCTGACCGATAAGTCGTTCAACAGGCATAATTGCCGAGTGAGGTACGCTAAATCTTACCACAATAAGATCTTCGGCAGAAGTTGCATGCGCAACTAATGTCCCCGGGCTATAGACAACCGCACCTCCTGAATTGGCAGAAAGTTCTTTTGAAACGAGCCTTCCCTGGGGTGGATTCACTATTACTTCTCCTGTTCCACTTACCGGTACTTCTACAATCTGTGTTCTGCGTATTGTACTCTGCTGGTGTAGCACTACTTCTACTCCTGTTTGAGTACCAGCTCCTACTTCTATTCGTTCTGCGTGAACAATTCTTGGAGCTTGTGCACTATCAGGTTTTTGTAGAACTATCGGGGTAATAGTCCAGCCATCATTTGTTGGGTCGGGAGCGCGGTCGCGTCCCCATTCAACCGGTGCCATGAGTACTTCCGGTGTGAGCCCTAAATTAACAAGATCCGCGGCTGAAAGTCGTTGTATGCCACTATCAATTACTGACATGTGGGAAATTATAGCACAAATATATCTTTTTGTGTCGGGGTGCGGAGAGTCGAACTCCAGCCACACGGCCCCCAGCCGCGCATTCTACCGTTAAACTACACCCCGCTTTGCTTTGTAAAGAATACTCCAATACTACCAATAATTCGATAAACAAATCAATAATGAAATGAATTGTTATTGATGAGCTATGACCTCTTTTGATATCTTGTATTTTATCACAGACCTGATATTATTATCGTATAATTTTATGGCAAGGACTCCCGCGAATTCTCAAAAATCGGTAGCAGTAGAACAGCAAAACGACGCCTCCAAAAAACTCGAATCCATCAAAATGGCAATGGATCAGATCGAGAAACAATACGGCCGCGGCTCCATCATGCGATTTGGCGATGTGGCACAAAAATTTGATATCTCTGTCATCTCAACCGGTTGTCTGCCTCTGGATTTGGCACTTGGTGCAGGAGGACTTCCGCGGGGAAGAATTATTGAGATCTACGGACCGGAAGCATCGGGTAAAACAACTGTTTGTCTTTCAACAATTGCACAGGCACAAAAACACGGCGGTATCGCTGCATTTATTGACGCGGAGCATGCGCTTGATCCGCTGTGGGCGGAAAAACTTGGCGTGAAGCTGGATGAGTTGCTTATTTCTCAACCCGATACCGGGGAGCAGGCGCTTGAGATCACTGAAAGTCTGGTCCGCTCAGGTGGAATTGATGTCTTGGTCATTGATTCAGTGGCAGCGCTTGTGCCACGTGCGGAAATTGAAGGTGAAATGGGAGATTCGGTTATGGGATTGCAAGCACGATTGATGTCTCAAGCTCTGCGGAAATTGACTGCTGTTATCTCCAAATCCAAAACCGTCGTGATCTTTACCAATCAGCTCAGACAGAAAATCGGTGTGATGTTTGGCAATCCTGAGACGACTACCGGTGGTATGGCATTGAAATTCTATGCCTCAGTCCGTATGGATATCAGAAAGATTGAGACGCTCAAAGACGGAGACAAAGTAGTCGGTTCACGCCACCGAGTGAAGATCGTGAAGAATAAAATTTCAGCACCCTTCCGCATCGCTGAATTTGACGTCACGGGAACCGGTATCTCTCGCGAAGGGGGAATCCTTGATGTCGCCGTTGAAATGAATGTGATTAATAAGTCAGGGGCTTTCTATCGTTATAATGAGGAAATGCTTGGACAAGGGAAAGTTGCCGCAATGGCAGCACTGAAAGAAAATCCAGCAATGGAAAAAGAAATAGTTGCAAAAATTATGGCACAAAATAAAGACGGCCGCGCACCTCTTGTCGTCGGCGGCGAAGAACAGGAAGACGAAGAAGAAGAGTAAAATCTTATCATTGATTTTTTATTATCTTCATCCGAACATACTCATAATTCTGATAGAATTTTTTACTCCTATGGATTCAGTGGTATACTAGTTTGGTAATGGATTTTCAGGAACATTTTGAACGGTACCTCAACCTTGCATATTTTTATCTCAGTATCCGCAATCGGTCTGAGAAGGAAATCAGAGACTATCTCACAAAGAAAAAAGCAGCACCCCAGATCATTGAGAAAATCATCACAAGTTTGAAAGACAAAAAATTTCTTAATGATGAGGAGTTCGCCCGGGCATGGGTTTTGAATCGGGTAAGGCTCAAACCCAAAGGCAAGGCACTTCTCAAGATTGAACTGCGGCAAAAAGGGATAACGGATGAGATTATCAGTAGTGTTTTGCAATCGACGGAAGATGAAATTCCTGATGAGTTGGAGCAGGCAAAAAGCTTGATTATCAAAAAGCTGGAGCGATTGTCCGGTAGCCCTCGGCAGGAGATATATCAAAAAGTTGGCGGTTTTCTCTCACGACGGGGATACAACTGGGACATTGTCAAGAAAGCGATCGATGAAAGTTTGAAGGGTGAGGCTTGATTCAATTCTCATGAATTAGTTCTTTATTTTTTTTGCGTTCGGTTTTTTCCTGACGTGGGTCCTATCTCGCTTTACCCCCGTCAGATGTCCTCACTTTGTTGCGAGCACTCGCCGGGGGACCCCCTCGCTCGCCACCCACGCTTCATAGTTACTTGCAGTACGCTATAGTATGTTTTGAAGTTTAGTTTTTGTTTATTTGACTCTTCTGTAGTGAAGGCATATAATTTCAACCACTGTATTATTATATGGCAAGGACACAAAAAGAAATACGGATCAGAAAGGATGCGTTCGGCGTTGTGAGTGTTCCCAAAGGTGTTTTTTATGACAAAGAGACGGCGCGATGGGGTCTGAAATTCGGCGTCGGTGAACCACTGCCGTTTGCTTTTATTTCCGCTCTTGCCCTGGTGAAAAAAGCGTGTGCCTACGCCAACAGGGACTGCGGCGTGATACCCCGTACACAAGCAAAAATGATAGGAAGTGCTTGTGATGAGATCATTGCCGGAAAACACACCGAGCAATTTCCCGTAAGTATTTTTCAGTCCGGATCGGGGACGTATACCAATATGAACATGAATGAAGTAATCGCCCGTATTGCACATGTTCGCAGCGGTGGTCTTATCGATGATGAAGTAACAGTACTCCATCCGAATGATATTGTTAACAGGTCTCAGTCCACCAATGATATTTTCCCGACAGCAATGTATGTCTCATCGGTTCTTGTACTGAAAAGTCAGGTGATACCGGCAGCAAGCGCGCTGGTTGCTGTTTTCCGTGAAAAAGGGGAAGCATTTAAGGATGTTATCAAAGCGGGAAGAACGCATCTGATGGACGCGGTGCCTATCAGACTCGGCATGGAATTTGACGGATGGGGAACACGAATTCAGCGGGCTGAGAAAACAATTGCAAGAAGTCTGGAAAATCTTTCCGTACTGCCGGTCGGTGGGACGGCGCTTGGATCGGGGATCAATGCGCCGGACGGGTTTGCCGAAAAAGCAGCTGCGTATATCTCCGAATTCACCGGACACGCGTTCACACCTGCTCCGAATAAATTTGTCGATATTTCATCGCATGATCCGGTGATGGAAGCATCGAGTGCGATAAGCAATTTAGCGCTCGTTCTGGATACGGTAACAACGTCAATCCGCTGGCTGGCCTCCGGGCCGAGAACTGGTTTGGGAGAATTGAAGATGCCTACATCCGAGCCCGGATCATCTATCATGCCGGGGAAAGTAAATCCTTCTGTTCTGGAAGCGGTCCGGATGGCATGCAATGCAGTTGAAGGAAAACATGAAACAATACGACTTGCCAACAGGAGCAGTGAGCAGGATATGAATACCGGTAAGCCGGTTATGGCTGCAACATTTTTGGAATCAGCAGAGTTGCTCACAACTGCATGTACACTTCTTCATAAAAAATGTATTGTTGGAATAACTGCAGACAAAGATGTCATACAAAATCATCTGGACAATACCCTTATGACGGTTACCTCGTTGACACCGGAGATCGGGTATGCCAAAGCAGCACAAATTGCCGTCCATGCACTGAATGAGAATATAACGCTGCGGGAAGCTGCAATGGCATTGGGCGTGTCAGCGAGAGTTTATGATACAACAGTTGACCCGAAAAAAATGGTCAAACCATTTACTTCGGGCATTAAACGATCAGCGAGAAAACAGTGATAATTGTTGCATAAATGTGAGGAACAACGTATAATAGGAGTACAGCAAGAGAGATTGTTTATGAAGAACAGACAATTCACCTTCATAGTCACACGATAAGAAGCACGACAGTGCGTTCTTCTTTTGCTCCAAAAATATGGCAACAGCAACACAACAGGATTTATTAGAACTTGAAAAAAAGCTTCTTGAACGGCAGGAAAAAATCGAAGCCAAACAGGAAAGCCTTGAAAATGAAAAGGTCGAGATTGAAAAGAAGCGTCAGGAGTACATCAAGAAACTCGAAAGCGTTTCCCACCTCACTACTGACGAGGCAAAAGATCAGTTACTCAAAGAAACCGAAAAAGATGCCGCAGCGATGATGGCAAAGATCATCCGTGAGCGGGAAGATGAGGCAAAAGCGACAGCTGACAACAAAGCGCAGGAAATCGTCTTGGATAGTCTCAAACACGGTGCATTGCAATTTGTCCCGGAATACACAGTCTCCATTGTCAAAGTACAGGATGAAGATGTGAAGGGTCGGATCATCGGAAAAGAAGGACGAAACATCCGTGCGTTTGAACAAGCGACCGGTGTTGATGTGGATCTTGATGAAGAAGGGATTATCCGTTTGTCATCGTTTGACCAGATCCGTCGTGAAGTTGCTCGTAGGTCACTTGAGAAATTACTCAAAGATTCCCGTGTACAGCCATTCCGCATAGAGGAAGTTGTAAAGCAAACCCGTGAGGAGCTGGAAAAGATAATGTTCCAGGAAGGAGAAAAACTTGCAAACGAAGTAAACATTTATAGTTTGCCTGCCGATCTCTACCCGCTTCTTGGGAGAATGAAATTCCGTACGTCATACGGGCAGAATTTACTGGTGCATACTCTTGAGGAGACAAAAATCGGTGTGCATATCGCGCAGGAGATCGGTGCCAATGTCGATATCGTCAGACTCGGTTGTCTTTTTCATGACATCGGAAAAATAATGGAAGGTGATGGAAGCCACGTGAAGTTAGGTGTGGAACTGCTGAAACGATATAACTTCCCCGAGCCGATTGTCAATGCCGTCTGGGAACATCATGAAGATAAACCATTCTCAAGTGTCGAGTCGGTCATCGTCCATATTGCCGATGCTATCTCAGCAGCACGTCCCGGTGCACGGTATGAGGATCTGGAGAAGTATGGACAGCGATTGACTGAAATGGAAAAAATCGCCAAGAATTATGAAGGCGTTGAAGATGCGTACGCATTTGAAGCTGGCCGGGAACTGCGGGTTATTATCAACCCAGGGAAATTGGATGATGCGCAGACCGTCATATTGTCGAGAAAAATTCAAGAGGAAGTCAGTAAATCACTTGCCGTTCCGGGTGAAGTGAAAGTGACAGCAATCCGCGAATTCCGCGCCGTTTATCCTGAGACGACGTTTGTCTAAATTTTTCATTAGCGCCTCTTGACAACACTTCATTTTCCTTGTATTGTTAATCTAATCTCATGATTTGTCTTTCGCATTTTTTCCGGGAGGAGGTGAGTTTTTTTGACTAAAAAAGATCTCATTGAAATCGTAGCAAAAAAAGCCAATCTCACCAACAAAGCATCCCGAGACGCAGTCCAAACAATGTTAAATACTATCCGTGACTCGCTCAAACGCGGAGAAAAGGTAGTCTTGACCGGATTTGGTACCTTTAGTGTACGCAGTCGCCAGCAGCGTGTCGGACGCAATCCCAAGACCGGAGCAGCTATTACCTTGCAAGCCCGCAAAGCTCCTGGTTTTACCGCAGGGAAAACACTGAAGAAGGCGATTAGATAACGTTTAGTGACGAGTGATTAGGAATTAGTGAATAGGAAAAGAATTTTGGTCTGTTTGCGAGCTTTAAAAAAGTGAGATAATGATTAGTGACTATTTTGTAGTTTCTAGTCTTATATGCAGATTCATTCATATAAAGATCTTATTGTTTGGCAAAAGTCTATTCTTCTTGTAAAGGATATTTTCCTTTTAACGTACAAATTTCCGAGAGCTGAGTTATATGGTTTAGTTGCACAAATGAGACGAGCGGCAATTTCCATTCCGTCAAATATTGCTGAAGGGTTTGGGAGAAAATTGCGTAAGGAATATAGACGTGGTTTATTAATCGCATATGCTTCAGCTCTCGAACTTGAAACACAGATTGTTATTGCCCAAGAATTGGATTTCGCAAGTGCTGAAGACTATCAGACAGTTGGCGGACTACTTAACGAAGTCATTCGTATGCTAAATACGTTAACGTCAAAATTAGATAAAAGTCCTAATCACTAGTTACTATTCACTTGTCACTTGCCTATGGTAATTCAAATAAACCATTTAACCAAATTTTACCAAGTCCATCAGAAGGAGCCGGGGTTTGCCGGTTCAATGAAATCATTGTTCCACCGCACGTATTATGATGCCAAGGCGGTCAATGATATCTCGTTTGAAATTGACGAAGGGGAACTGGTTGGTTTTATTGGACCAAACGGCGCAGGAAAGACAACTACGCTCAAATGTCTCACCGGTTTGCTCTATCCGACCAGTGGGCAAGTCAGTGTGTTGGGATATACGCCGTTTCAACGGAAACATGAATATCTCAAGCAAATTTCCCTTGTCATGGGACAAAAAAATCAGCTGTGGTGGGATTTGCCGGCCATTGATTCGTTTCTTCTTAATAAAGAAATTTATGAGATCCCAGCGGATCAATATAATAAAACAGTAGCGGAATTATCAGAGCTCTTGGATGTTGAAGATATTCTGCAGGTGCAGGTGCGCAAGTTGTCACTCGGTCAGCGGATGAAATGTGAACTGATTGCTGCGTTGATCCATACGCCAAAAATTCTTTTTTTGGATGAACCGACGATCGGGCTTGATGTCGTAATGCAGCAGAAACTGCGAGATTTTGTCAAAGCATACAACGAGAATTTTAATGCAACAGTTATTCTCACCAGTCATTATATGAAAGATGTCGAGGAGTTGTGCAGGCGGGTCATCATCATTGATCACGGAAAAATTTTATATGACGGAAAGCTCGCAAATATTGTGAAGAAATATGCAAAGAATAAATCTATCACCGTTATTTTTGAGAAACCGGTGACGCGTGAGAAATTAAAACAGCTTGGTGAGGTGGCATCTTTTGACCCATTAAAAGCTGTTGTTATTGTACCGCGCGATAAATCAAATTATGTCGCGTCCAAATTGCTTGAGCAATTCCCCGTTGAAGATCTCAATATTGAAGAACCGAATATTGAGGAGATTATTAGGGATGTGTTCGCAAATCAAGCATCTAGCGTTTAGCGTCGAGCGTCTAGTTTTTACTTTTACAAATTTAACCAAACGCTAGCAGCTAGTAGCTAGCCGCTAATTTTATGAAACTCTACTTGCAAGTCGCAAAGAATACCTGGGATGAGATGATGTCATACCGCTTTAACTTCGCTATGTGGCGGCTTCGGAATGTGTTGCAACTATTAACGGTCTATTATCTTTGGCTTGCCGTTACTCCGCAAAATGGCCATATCTTCGGTTACTCACGGTCATTGATATTGACGTATGTCTTGGGCGCGTCGCTGATCGGCAGTATTGTTTTTTCAACACGGACACAAGAGATGGGGGACAATATCAATAATGGTGAATTGTCACAGTTTCTCATCAGGCCTTTTGGGTATCTTGGGTATTGGTTTGCGAGGGATATCGGGGATAAGTTATTCAATGTCAGTTTTGCACTGGCGGAATTAACGATTATTTATTTTATTCTCCGTCCGTCGATATTCTTGCAGCCAAATATCTTTGCCGTTTTGCTGACGATAGGTGCTATATGTATTGCTGTTGTTATGAATTTTTTTCTCGGGTCACTTCTTGGGATGATTGCTTTTTGGAGTCCTGAGGTATGGGCGCCTCGGTTTATCTTTTTCACTCTCGTCAGTTTTTTTGCGGGAGGACTTTTCCCACTTGATATTCTTCCCGTACCTATGCAGCGAGTCTTTGCTTTTCTTCCATTTGGGTATTTGCAATATTTTCCCCTCCAGATTTATTTAGGGAAATTGTCTTCAAATGGTTTGATCCAAGGATTTTGTATTGCTCTTGTCTGGTGTTTGCTGCTCTATTTTTTGGTAACGTGGGTTTGGCGAAAAGGATTACGGGTTTATAGCAGCGAAGGGAATTAACATTAGATTGAAGATTAAGGATTGAAGATTAAAGATTAAAAAATGAAGAGATTAAATAGATATTTAATTATTTGGTGGAAGTTGACTCTCGGGACAACACAGATAGCGTTTCAGTCGCGTTTTGGCGCGGTGTTATTTTTATTGGGGAAATTACTCCGGTATGTATTTTTTCTGCTGTTTCTTGTGCTTTTGGTGAACAGAGCCAAAGTAATAGCGGGATATACCTTCTGGGAAATCGTGCTCTTTTACGCGACATTTAATTTTCTTGATACACTGCCGCAATTCTTTTTCCGCAATGTCTACCGTTTCCGTCAGCAGATTTTGAATGGCTATTTTGATAACCTGCTTCTCAAACCGCTCCCGTCGCTTTTTCACCCACTATTTGGCGGAAGCGATATGCTGGATCTTTTTGTTCTTATTCTTTCGGCCGGTTTTATCATTTTTGCGGGATGGCACAGCGATCATGTGACAGTTTTGCGTGTTCTTTTATACATTTTGTTACTCATGAACGGATTTATTATTTCTCTTGGGTTTCATATTTTTGTCCTTGGAACCGGTATATTATCAACTGCAGTTGATAATACCGTTATGCTTTACCGTGATCTTACTCAGATGGGTAGATTGCCGATTGAAGTTTATCAAGAACCATTGCGTGGGCTGATTACCTTTGTGATTCCGGTAGGCATTATGATGACATATCCGGGGAGGGCGCTTCTTGGATTGCTCTCTTGGCAGGGAGTTGTTATCGCACTTGTTTTCGGCGTTGGGTTGCTTTTTATCAGTCTGCGGTTTTGGTCATATGCGCTTCGTCATTATACAAGCGCAAGTAACTGACTATTGTATCTTATTGGATCTTAATAGTTACACAGCCGACCCCTCTGTCTCGGTCACCATCATGGATGAGAAATTCTGCTTGGTAGGTACCCGTTGACAGACCAAGTTTTGAAACATCCCAGATATACTCAGCTGTATAACAATACACTTGAAAATTCCCCAAACAACCTCCTTGTTTGGTTCCTGCAGGTAACGGATCTATTTTTGCTCCAGTGGTAACATGCCCCTGCAGATTGGTAAAGTTATTGCCTACAGCTTGTCCGGCGTTGTCATATTGTCCTTTTATGAAATTCGGGAAATTAGGATGTCCACCTGATTCCGCAGTTTGCGGTGCTATATATAAAGCAGGTTCAAAAAGATAACCATCGGGTGCCGTCGCTTGTTGCTGTCCGGGATTATTTATCGATCCGTCAGCATTGGTTGTTTCACCGGGTGCGATAAATGGTGCTCCTTCATCGGTAACCCATACTTTGATTTGACCGTTATTACTTACCGGCTGTCCCGGAGCCGGGGAGTACGCAGTGAGAATCTCCGGTTCGTTATTGACTCCTTTATCAACACAGAGACTGTTCTTTGAAGGTATTGGTGTCGGAGCAATAGTAATGTAACCGAACGTCTTTAATTGCAGTGTATTGTGGTTAGCATCCGGCGTAGGCGTAACTACGATTACCTGCTGTCCACTTTGGGGAAATGTCTGCGGCGGAGTGCCTCCAACTGCAATTAACCCCAACACAATAAGGAGAGCAAGGACACCAAAGACAAAAAAGCTTCCGACAGAGCCTCTTTGAAACTTTTTTTTAGATGTTGTTTTCTTTTTCCGTTTTATAGGCATATCTTAATCTAAGATTATTTTTTTACTATTGTCAAATAGTGAAAGTCATATTGACAAGCTTCTGAAAAATAACTAGGCTAAGATGAGCGTATGAATAAAAAGTTTCTTATCATAGGAAGTGCTGCTCTTGTTCTGATACTTATTTTTGTGATTGTCATTTTCATGCAGCAAAGTACTGTTCAGAAGCAGGCATTGCCCAAGCCTACAACGCTTAATCGGCAAAATCCTGCTGGTATCCGTCATTCCAATCAAACGAGCACCGTTCCTTATATCACGTTTGCGCCTCCGTCTGACACGCCGCAAGCTGCGGTAAAACAGTTCTATGATTATTATTTTGCGTCACCGACAAATCCGTTAGCGAATGGCGCATATAAAAAGAATCCGTATTTATCTTCGGATTTTAAGCAAGTTATCGGTTCACTCTATAATAACGGCAATGTTCCGGTTTTCTGTCCGCAAAATAAAAGAAAAAATATTATCGTCGGACAAGAAACACCTGTTAATTACACGAATGCAATTCTGATGCAGGAATTCATCAGTGAAGCGCCTCCCGGGAATAAAGACCTCTATAGAGTGCAGGTACAGGAAGTTAACAATACCTGGCTGATTTATGATATCAATTGTATCTATTGAAAGAACTGCATAGTTGCATTATATTCTGCTATAGGATATACTTATTTTGTTCTAGGAAGAAGGATCACTACTCCGCAGAGCTTCTGCGAAGCGGAGAGGAAAGTCCAGACAGGAAACGTGAGGGGACGGAACGCAAGTTCCGACGCGTAAGCGCTGGTGTCCAAACTTTTGATTTCACTAAACGGAGTTTGGAACACATGCTGAATTGACAGTATGTGAGAGCAGCAGTGACGAGTGAAAATGAAACGGGTAATCCTACCCCCTGCAACTTCCGAATGATGCGAAATCTCCGGCTTATCGGAAAAGACTATCACGTTGGAGCATCGAAGCGAAGGCACCCCGCTAAAAACGGGGCAAGGATGACATCATATCATCGTTGAGATAAATTGTGATCATGAACAAAATCTGGCTTACTCTCTTCCTAGAATTTTATTTTACGCTTTAATCTACAGTGGGAGTTTGTTTTGTTGGTTCTGACTTGCTGGCGGGGTATAAACACGAAGATTCATACATTTGACGCCTAGTTTTTGATTTCCGTCATGTACTACAAATTCGATTTCGTAATCTCCGTCCGTCAAACCAATGTCACTGACATTCCATACAAATTCAACGGTATATGAGCTGAGAGGAAGAGCATAGGGTGGAAGAATATCACTGCCGTATGAGACATTGGGTGCCCCATTAAAATAGTCTCCTTGAATAAGATCAGGAAAATAGGCTTTGCCATTATTTTCTACTGTTGCCGGAAAGACATACAGCTGCGGTTCCCATCGATAACCGTCAGGTGCGGTTGCTGCTCTATTCCCCGGTGTTTTGATCGCTCCGGAGCTTTTTATTATTTGTTCATTGGGTGCGATATACGGCTGTTTGGTATCACTGACCCAGATCTTAATTTGACCGTATGCACTGACGGCATTTGACTGAGCAGGTGAATAGGCAACAATTGCTTCAGGATGGACATTGGCTCCACCTTTTTTGCATAGTGAGGTGACCGGCGGGGTGATCGTTGCTCCGTTGAAGTTATAAAGCTGCAGTACTGCCTGGGCTTTATTTGCCGGTTTTTTATTAATTACTACTTCCGGGCCGGTAAGGATTGGTGTTTGGCTTGGCGTCGGACCAGACAATATATACGAAACTCCGAGTATTGCGAGCATGATAAAGATGATATAGAGAGCGCCGGTATTTATTCCCACATATATAATAGTGGCTTACTTGGGCTTTTTTTTCAAGGGGACGGTTTGTCAAAGTATTATTATTTCGTTCGGAACGAATTTTTTTTTGAATACAGACTTCGTCATCCATTCTGCGAAAAAAATTTGTTCCTCGCTTTGCTTATCTTACTAGCATGCTAATCATCTTTTATGCCCGGTCTGCCTGGCAGAGCATCTGGTACTCGCAGTGTTTGCAGAGGATACTATGGCTGCATGTGAAGTCGCTTGTCTGGATCTCTGCGACTTTTGCAAGGATATCTGTCTTTGCTTTTTCGAGATCTTCACGAGTTCTTGTCGTTGAGATTTTTTTATCTTCTTCCAGATAATATAGTGTCAGAAGGACATCTGCTGGATCTTTCCCAAGGATGCCGTCTTGTACTTCCGCAGCTGCAAGCGCATAGAACGAAAGCTGGAGGTCTTCCCGGACTTTTTTTTCTGTCGGGACGTTTCTTCCTGTTTTATAATCAATGATCTCAATCCGTCCGTCATCCAGCTTATCAATCCTGTCAATTCTTCCTCCAACTTTTAGTTTGTCCAGCCAAAAATTAAACGGCAGTTCTACAGACAGGGTAAGTGGCATATGTTGGATTGTTTGTTTAGCAAATTTTTCAAGCATTGTTTGTGCTTGCTCAAATGTCTGAGTCTCATGGGTTTTACTCGTGAATCCTTGATTGACCCAATTTTTTTTGAGCAGTTCCTGTATGGTTTCTGGTTTTGGCTTTTGATTATGTAAAAGCAGTTGAAAATAATCACGAAGCGTACTGTGTACGCTAATTCCATAGCTCAAAGCAGGTGAAGGAGGAGACGGAAGGTTGAGGATATATCGGAGTTTGTAATGCAGTGGGCATGTCTCAAAGGTTTGGAGCTGGGAATAAGAGATGTAAGTGATAGGGACGAGGGACGAGGGGCTAGGTGTTTCAGGTTTTTTATTTTCATTTTGGTTTTGGATGTTGCTGTTGAGTACTTCCAAAAGTGAGAGTTGTTGACCAGGCGGGACGGCTGTTTGTTTTTTGACAATTGCTTGCACCGTTTGTTCACCAAGAGTTTCGATAACGAATGGAGAGATCTTACGTTCTCTTTTGCCTTCATTATAGAAGCGTGATGCTGTCAAAAAGAGTTTGTCTTTGGCTCGGGTAATCGCGACATAAAAAAGTCTCCGTTCCTCCTGGAGACCTTCTTCTCCTTCGGGTAATGATTCTCGAATGATATCTGTTGGTACAGGTATTTGTTCTTTACGGTCACGACTCGGAAAACGTTGGGATACGAGATTGATGACAAACACAACGGGGAATTCAAGACCTTTACTCGCATGAACGGTGAGGATGTTGACTGCGTTGTTTCTCGTCCAGTCTATCTCGGCTGCCTGCGGGCTTTCCCCGAGTTCCATTGAAAGGTCAAGCCAGTCAACGACAGCAAAAACCGATGCGTCGGTATGATTGGCGGCAAAGCTCTGCAGCTTTTCAAAAAATTTGGCGATGTTCTGCGCTTCTTTTTCTGTCCGTGCCGATCCCGGGTCGAGATAGTGTCCAAGAAGTCCTGAGTCTTCAAAAAAGTGATAGAGGATCTGTCCTGCTTCCTCTTTGGGAACTTTTTCCAGATGCTTCTTGATCATCTCAGTGATCCGCTGTATTTTTTCTTTTCCGTCTGCGGTCAGTGAAGACTCATCAGCATGTTCCATTGCCTCAAAGAGAGAAAAATTGCTACGTTTGGCAAAGTTGAGAATCGATGCAACGTCGCGTGCCTGCAGGTCAAATACCGGCATGGTGATGATGCGGTACAGTGAAGACATATCATCAAAATTTGACAATACATGCAGATAGGCGACCAAGTCTTTGATTTCCGACTGCTGGAAAAGATGGCCTGGTCCGAGAAATTGGTAGGGGATACGTGCT
Organism: Candidatus Acidiferrales bacterium; assembly: GCA_035533875.1. GTDB lineage: Bacteria > Patescibacteriota > Microgenomatia > Levybacterales > UBA12049 > JACDET01. The sequence continues at coordinate 64,156 of DATLSZ010000020.1, read as the reverse complement.
CGTTCCAATGCTCGCTGGAATGGCGTTGAATGGTCATTTGCCCGGACCAAAATTGCGTAGTCGTTATACGACCGGTTCGATTTTTTTATGTCCGCAAGAATTGCTTTGGCGACAGTTTCTGCTTCTTCTTCCCCGCGGTTGGCATAAATAAATTCGATCTGTTCTCCTTTTATCTCCCGCATCGCAGTAAGTTTCTTGTCTATTTTTTCTTTTACCTCTAGTCTGTCGGGGTTGTTATTTTGTATTAATTGATATGCACCATCCAGAACGCTCTGTGTTGAGCGGTAATTTTTTGTGAGAGTCACAATTTCGGCCTTTGGAAAGTGTGTCCGGAACTGCATCATATTGGCAATGGCAGCACCACGCCAGCGGTAGATGCTTTGATCGTCATCGCCGACTACCGTAATATTTTGCCTCTCTCCAGCTAGGAGAATTGCCATTTCGTTCTGGGCATAATTAGTATCCTGGAATTCATCAACAAAGACATACTGGAATTGTTTTTGATATTGTCGTAGTACCGATGGGCGATCACGGAACAGTTTTAAGGTATTACTGATAAGATCTGAATAATCCATGACGCCTTCTTTTGCCTTGAGATCTTCGTAGATTTTAAATGCATGAGCAAGCTCAATAGTTTTTTTTACCTCATCAGCGTCGAGCGGAGCATGTTGAGCGTCTCGTTTTTTTGCATAGTTTAGATATTGCTCAGGGGTGATGTCGTCGTCTTTGAGACGTGAGAAATGGGTGAGCATTCCCTGCAGAAATTTCATGGGGTTTCCGAGCGGACGGTAATAATCAAGCTTGAAATCGAATAAATGTTTTCTCAGGAACAACAGCGACTCTGCTTCACTAAGCAGATCAAACCGGGGGTTTAACCCAATATTAATTGCTTCTTGTTTGAGAATCCTATCACAGAATGCATGAAACGTCTCGATCCATAGTGTTGTGTATCCATACGGGAGGACTTCATCGATACGTGTTTCCATCTCCTGGGCCGCCTTTTCGGTGAAGGTGAGTGCAAGGATATTGGAAGCGGGTATTTTTTTATCAAGGATGAGATGTTCTATGCGTTTGGTAATAACCGTTGTCTTCCCTGTTCCCGCACCGGCGATGATCAACAACGGGCCGGTACCGTGGGTGACAGCTTGCTTTTGTTCTTCGTTGAGTGAGCTCAAGTCGGGCATGGAGGTATTGTAGCATATGAGAGCGTTTAGCGTTTAGCGTTTAGCGTTTAGCGTTTAGCGTTTAGCGTTTAGTTTGTTGATTGGTATAATAACAGTATGGTTAAGGTAAAGCCATTTTTTCTCTCATTTATTAAAAAAGAAAAGCTGATGAACGATATCTCATCGTTTTATTTCCGTGCGCCGAAAGAATTCAAGTTTCATGCGGGACAATATGTACAGATAACTCTGCCGCATGAGCATGCGGATAGTGAAGGATCGACTCGCTTTTTTACCATTTCATCATCACCAAGAGAAATGCGTGTGATGATTACAACAAGACGTACGAAAAGCAGCTTTAAAAAAGCATTGTTTTCGTTAAAACGAGGATCTGAATTACAATGCTTTGGTCCAATGGGGACATTTATATTGCAGAAGTAATTAAAGTTTCACTTCCGGGTGTGAAATATTATTCGGCCAGAGAAGCGGATTGCCATGAGTCACACTATCTGAAGTTACCAAAATGCCTTTATGTTGAAGAGGACCTTTGCTACTGCGTAATTGTTTTTCGTATAATTGCCGCGCAAATTTTTTGAGTTCATATTCCTTTGGCTCTTCAGTCAATCCTTGAAAATGCTGTTGGACGGCTTCTCTCGTTGTCCAAATTTCATATTGGTTCGTTGTTTTTCCATCCAAACTGGTGTGGCTGATAGGAATTTTGTACAGATTGCTGGTATTACTGATTTTTTTTGGACGGTTTATCATGATATTGGGTTTTGGGATAATTCCTCCGAAGTTCATAGTTGATTCTATTTTAACCGTTTTATGTAATGGTAATCAAGCTCTGCTACTCCAGCTTTTTTTGTTCGCCCTTTTCTATTGTACTGCCAAGATGCTTGATCGTTGAGAGTTTTTGTCCGAGTCCAAGGAAACTTTTATTGACATTGACGTATTGGTTGGATGCGTTACCGATGTGTTTGCCTAAGACATCAAGGGAGTCATTGACTTTCTCATAATCAATCTGCAGTCCGCGGAGAAGCTTTACTATTTCTTTGGATTGTTCTTCGATCTTCCGTCCTTCATAAGATAGAAGGATTGTCTGCAAGTGCGCATAAAGCGTGGTCGGGGAAACGATATATACCCGCTGTTGTCTTGCATATTCGACGAGATCGTCCATGTTCACAATTTCATAAAAGACCGATTCGGAGGGAACATACATCAGTGCAAAATCCATCGTCCCTTCGGTAGGCAAAATGTATTTTTTGGCTATCGCGTCGATATGCTTTTTAATATCCCGTGAGAAATCTTTTCTCAGTATTTTCGTTTCATCTTCTGTTTTGGCTTTGGATAACCTTTGAAAATTTTCCATGGGGAATTTGGCATCAATCGGCAGAATGCCTGCATCGGTTTGGATTGCGGCATCAACTTTTTCACCGGACGCAAATTCGTACTGCAGATGAAAACTATTCTTGGGGAAAATTTGTGTGATCAAGTCTTTGAGCACTTGTTCACCGATATTGCCTCGGAGCTTGGGGCTTTTGAGAAAGTCCTGCAATTCTTTCATACTGCGGCCGATTTCACTCATCTGTCCGACTTCATGTCCAACGTCTCTGATCACTGCGGCAGCTTTATCAAGCCGGTCATTGAGCTGCCTGGAATTTTCCTGAAGCGTCCTGACCATTGTTGTTGAATTTGCCTGCATGGATTCGTTGAGTGTTTTGTTTGTTGTTTCGAGTGATTGCTGCATTGTCTTCAGCCATTCGAGGAGAGTTTGGTCTGTATCTTGTTTGGTGAGAGAGGAAAGCTTTTTATTAAGAAAATAATAGAGGAGCCCGAATCCGGCGATGATGAGAATAATGATGAGCAGGTTATTCATAGGGGTATTGTAGCATATGAGAGCGTTTAGCGTTTAGCGTTTAGGGGCGCATGCCTTCATAGGCGTAGTAAGATCCGTTTCGGATGATACAGACATATGGTGTATTGTCCCGCATGTTGGCGGCGTGGCCGGGTGAATTCTTCCAAAGCGTGACGACCTCTTTATAATCGGGTGCTTCCGCGATATTCTCAACCGCACGTGACCAGGATGAATACGGTATCGTATGATTGTTGACCCGGCTATAAAATGCGTCATGACTGAAGCTGGTTGTTATTTCCAGTGCGCGGGTTGCGGCGAAGTTACACGTTTGGCTGCTTGCGTGGACCTGAGATAATCCGAGTGATGACCGATACGTATTGACGCCATTCAAAATATACGATGAGACATCTGAGAGAGATACATTTTGTTGGATTGGTGGTGGCGTTAGCTGAGGAGATGGTTGTGAATGGTGCGTAGGAGGCTGGTTTGTTGGGGACGCTGTATGGGCAGCAAGAACTTTGTTGTTATATGATGTAATGGAAGTAAAGGCGAGGAGATAATTTTCAAGAAAAGAGAAAAAGGTTGGTATATTTTGCTGTTGGGCTGCGGAGACGGTGTGGGTTGAGAAGACGGTAAGTATCAAAAAGCTGAGTAAGATATAGGACAATCGTCTTCCCATAATTTATACCAATATAACACGAATTTTTATCGATTGCACGGGGCAAATCAGTGTTATTTCTCACTCGGAACAAAATTTTTTCTTGGACCCATCATTCATTGTTTTTAGTATTCGGGGTATTGCATTAGTTTCTCTTGATTTTATAATAATGGCGAGGTGGCATTCGTCCTTGCGAAAAAATTTATTCCTCGTTCACGAAATACTTTTAGAAAAACTGGAAATGTTTATTCAAAATATAATTCAGGGTCGGCGGTTACCTCATTCCACGGAACAGGGTTGAAATTAAAATATGCTGCCGATGCGATCATTGCCGCGTTATCGGTACAGAGAGATTTTTGCGGTGCAAAAATCTCAGCGTCTAGCATAGAGCGTCTAGCGTCTCGTTTAAATTGTTCTCTCAATGTTTGATTTGCTGCGACACCGCCTGAGAGGAGGATTGATTTGACGTTGTGTTCTTTGGCTGCTCTCAGTGTTTTTTTAACAAGTACTTCAATGATAGCGTCTTGGGTGGCACGGGCGAGATCCTTGATTGTGTGAGCGTTTAGTTCTGAGTTTTGAGTATTAAGATTTGTAACTTCTCTGAGAACGGCTGTTTTAAGGCCGGAAAAGGAGAATTCATAGGTATCTTCATGAAGAAGCGGGCGAGGGAAACGGAAGCGTTTGGGGTCTCCGAGTTTTGCAAGGCGTTCAATTTCCGGTCCGGCCGGATACGCTAGTCCAAGCATTCTGCCGATTTTATCAAATGCTTCTCCTGCGGCGTCATCACGAGTGCCGCCGATTAGCTCGAAGTTACCGTGTTTTTTTATTAACAAAAGATCGGTATGTCCGCCTGAAACAACGAGAGCGAGTGCGGGAAATTTGATATCGTCATTGCGGGCGAAGTGCGGCAATCTCGTTTGGGATTGCTTCGTCGTTCCTCCTCGCAATGACGTGGCAATAAAGTTGGCATAGATGTGGCCGACCATGTGATTGACGGGGATGATAGGCTTGTTCAAGACAAACGCCAGGGTCTTTGCTGTTTCAACACCGACGAGAAGTGATCCTATCAGCCCTGGGCCGTACGTGACTGCGATGGCATCTATTTGTTCTAAGGCATTAAAAGTATCAGAGGTATCAAGTGCTTTTTTTAGCGTGGGGAGGATATATTTTATTTGTTCCCGTGCCGCCTGCTCTGGAATTATGCCACCAGTTTTGGCATGAAGGGCTAGTGATGTTGCTAGTACGTTTGTTTTTAACTCAACATGATCCTCATGACCTTGTACGATAGCGACTGCCGTTTCATCACAGCTTGTTTCGATTCCCAGGATTGTCATACGCTATTATACCATTCGTGATGCAAGAAGATTTATTGTTTGAGGTCTACTTTGACAGTGTCACCCTTCTTAAAGTCAAATTGCTTGGCGGTACCGGCGTTGATTTCCAGTACTTGATTGGCGGGTGAACTTGGAGCATAAACAGGCAGATTGGTTTTGCCCTGAACAGGAGTTGGGACATTTTGGAAAATAGTTACGATTTTATTGTCATTGATAAAAATCATATCGAGAGGGAACCTCATGTCTTTCATCCAGAACGGATACCGGTCTGGCGTTTTAAATATAAAAAGCATGCCTTGATTTTGGGGAAGTGATGCTCTTCCAGATAATCCTTGTTGCTGTTGCGCAGATGTTGTCGCTACTTCAACCATAAAAGTATGATTGTCGATTGTTACTTTTGATTTGGGGAGCGGTGTCTGATTGATCTGATACAAAATGTACCCGCTGAATAATAAAAGGATAATGATAAAACCTATGATGATTTTGTTAAGACTCATAAAAATTAGCGTCTAGTTTTATAATTCATTTAACAAGTTTACTAATTTTGTTGTCGACTTGTCTGATATGGGCATGGTGACATCTACTACGTGAGCACCTATTTGTTTGGCTTGCCGCTCTTTATGATGTCTCTGCATATCACCGCTTGTTGTTGCGATTATAGCAGGTTTTATGGCAAATACCAGCGCATCATACTCCTTATCTGTCATCTTCGGACTGAGTAATATAACAATATCAACCGACAGTAATGCGGAAAGAATTTTTGCCCGATCTGCTTGTGAATTGATCGGCCGGTTCGCGCCTTTGCTCGCAGTGATTGTTTCATCAGATTCAAGTAATATCACCAGTAAGTCACCAAGTTTTTTCGCCTTTTCAAGAAACGTAATGTGACCGATATGAAGAAGATCGAAGCAGCCCCCGGCCAAAACTATCTGTTTATTTTGTGCTTGTAGTTTTGAGGTTATTAGATCAACTTTTTCAATATTTATAATTTGTCCCATAAATTTTTCAATTTTTAATTTTTATTGAATTTTCAATGATTCAATTTTCAAAGTTTAAAACATTAAGAAATTGATTATTGATTGTCCCGAAGGGATCCCTTTGGGAAAATTGCAAATTGTAAATTGAAAATTAACTCTTCGTTCCCCGCATGTATATTGCCTGCCATGGTTTGTAATCCGAAGTAAATTTATCATAGATAGTTACTTTGTCATTCTCTGTTACAGTACGGGTGAAGTAGACATCCGCGCCTGCAGCGGCAAAATCGACTTGTTTTATTTGTCCTGCAGCAAGCGTTGGATCATCCTGATACAATGGCGGCGGTGCAGGAGTTTCCGACAGTACAACAGGTGTTGAGATACTTATTTGTCGGTTGGTATCTTTTGTTCCATACAGCGCAAACGTAAGCCGCTGCGCTGAAAAATCAACGATGGTTTGTATTAACAAAGCGTGTCCGGTATCATTTTTGAATTTCAAGTCAACGGTTGGTGAGTAAATTGCTGCATCAATGCCAGGACCTGAATCTTCTTCATAATACCCGACACGATATGCGTGCTGGTGTCGTTCAACGATGGGGAGGCCTGCATTGAGCGCCGCTCTGAAGAGGGTTGTTGATACTTGGCAGACGCCTCCACCGTCGCCAAGGACAGTCTTGCCGTTTTCAATGACATACGCTTGTTTGTACCCCGAGAGAGAAGAAATATCACCGACCGTTTTATCAAATGAAAAAATTTCGCCGGGTTTGATAATGACGCCATTTAATCGGCTTGCAGCAAGCGCGACATTAAAAATACGTTCAGTTGCCGAATGATGGAATAGAGAGGTTCCTTCAGAGACTTCTTCTTTGATTCCTAGACGGTTTGCCTCATCCGTTGCACTTTTTGCGTGGATTGTTTGGACGGGCATTGCCAGCACAAGCTGTTGTGTACTATTCGTCAATACGGATTCTTTCAATTTATCAAGAATTTCATTTTTGAGTGTTTCCTCATCAAGCATTTTTCCGTCAGTGCCGGTACGGAAGGTGACGACTTTGCCACCTTGGAAATTAAAGAGTGGATTAACCGGTGGCACGTCTGTTTTTTTCTTGACTTGATCAAGGTAGTCATTGAGTTTTTGCTCAGAGTAATGGTATGCGGGTGGCAGATCAATTGTATTGAAATACGCCTGCACAATAAGGCTTATATTGGTAATAGCGTTATTTCCTGATCGACCGACGGTCATTGCCTGGTCCGCGAGGAGATTTTCATCATAGCCAAAATCTATTTGTCTTGCGGAGATTGTTGCAATCGTTTGGTCGTTGGACCTTAGGGTGATTGTTGTTTTTTGTATGATTCTGTTTTTTGTGAGGAAGTAGTCTTGTATTTGTTCCGGATCTTTTCCACCGAAATTTACCCCGTCCACAAAAACACCGTTATAGACACTGTTGACGTGAATTTTTTCGTATGCAATATAGAGAAAACTGACGAAGAAGAATAATCCGAGTGCACCTCCCAAACTGAACCAAAAGATGTTTTTCCCAAAAACTTTGAAGTGTTTTTTGCCAAAGCTGAATTTTTTGGATTTTAGTACCTTTTTGAGTTTTTTAGCGATAAGGTTATAATGGGGTAGGATTGCCATGAACTCCTTGTTATACTATAAGAATAATAGCATATTATGAGTGAAAATGTAGTCTTTAATCCTCCAGAAGAAAATATAGCACAACCTTCTACACCTGCAGCACCTGATGCTCAGGTCTCTGTTGACGCTCCAGCGGATACAGCTGATCAAACAATTGATGCTGCGCAGGGAACAGATACCTATTCGGGTGATGAATCTTCGCCATTGAGAGGTTTTCTCGGCGGGTTGCTTGGCGGAGGACTCTTAAAAAAACTGCTTATTGGTATCGGCGTTGTTATTTTGGTTACTATTATTATTGTCATGCTTATTCCAAAAGGCCAGCCGGATCAAGCAGTTACCTTGCAGTGGTGGGGATTATGGGAGGATGCGAATACCATGCAGACCACAATTCTTAATTTTCATAAGGACCATCCGAATATTATTGTTGAGTACGTCAAGAACGACCCAAGTCAGTATCTAGACAGGCTGCAGACAAGGATTCAGGCTGGATCAGGGCCTGATGTTTTTCTTTACCATAATACCTGGTTGCCGATGCTCTCAAGTGATATCTCACCGTTATCATCCGACGTAATTACACCAGATCAGTTCAAGCAGGTGTTTTATCCAGTGATGCAGCAGGATTTGACGCAAAATGGCGCACTCTATGGTATTCCTATGGAAGCGGATTCCCTGGCGCTTTTTGTGAATCCGACTCTTTTTGAAGCTGCAGGAGTACAGGTACCGTCCAACTGGGATGATTTCGTAAAAGTGGCCAAGCAGTTGACCGTCAAGGATCAGAGCGGGAAGATCAAGACAGCGGGTGCTGCTCTTGGGACATTTGACAATGTTGATCATGCGCCAGATATCATTTCTTTGTTATTCTTGCAGCAGGGAGTTCAGATGAATAACATTACCAATTCAGCAAAGAATGAATCCGACGCGCTGCAGTTCTATACGTCCTTTTCTACCGGACAAGATAATGTCTGGGATTCAACGCTTGATAATTCTCTGCTGGCATTCAGTAAAGGCGAGCTTGCAATGTACTTCGGTTATTCATGGGATGTTTTTGAAATTCAAAAGTTAAATTCCAGCCTGCAGTTCAAAATTTATCCCGTGCCAAATCTCTATGGGAAGAAGACAACGGTTGCGAGTTATTGGGTAGACGGGGTTTCGGCAAAAAGTACACATCAAAAAGAAGCAATGGAATTCATGCAGTATTTGGCGCAGAAATCTACAGCGCAGCAGTTCTATACCGACACAGCAAAAGTGAGGGCATTTGGTGAACCGTATGCCAGGAAGGATTTGCAGCAAAGTCTGAAGGAAAACCAATTGGTATATCCGTTCGTGAGCCAGCTGGATGATTCGGCATCGTCATACTTTGCAAGTGGTACCCATGATGGTGATACGGGGATCAATTCGGAAATGAATACGTATCTTCAAAAAGCCGTTGGTGCGGTACTCAATGACGGTACGTCTGTCGATTCTGCTGTGCAGGATTTGAATAATGGTGTGGAACAGGTGCTGCAAAACTATGGGCAACAATAGCGGTTTGAAGCTTACTCCTGCCGAAGAAGCGATACTGACGACAATTCTTTATAGCGATATTTTTTCTTTTCCGCTTACCGAGGATGAATTGCGGCGCTTTTTGATCTCAAGAAAAAAGATCTCGCGGAGTGAGTTTGAGGTCGGTTTGAAAAAAGTGCAAGCATATGTTTTATACAAAGAGGGGTATTATTGTTTGAAAAAACGGGAAAAGATTATTGATTTTCGTATTAAGAATCTTTCCGAAGTTGCAAAAAAACGTGAACGGGCTCTTTTTGTCGCTGAAAAACTTGCGCAAATTCCTTCTATCCTTTTCATCGGTATAAGCGGGGGATTGGCAGCAGGGAACGTGTCTGAGAAAGATGATATTGATCTTGTCATTATAGTAAAAAAGGATACGCTTTTTGTAAGCAGGCTGCTTATTCTTGGCTTGTTAGAACTATTGGGAGTACGGCGTTTCAGGAATCAAAAAAACACCGCCAATACAATCTGTGTGAATTTATTGTTTGATGAGACGGTACTTTCGTGGTTTGGCAGGACACCGGATGTTTATACGGCACGCGAGATTTCACAAATAGTACCACTTTTTAAGAAGGACGAGATATATCAAAAGTTTTTACTCGCTAATATATGGATAAAAGAATTCTTACCGAATTTTGTTTCTTCCAGCAATAAATTAACATTCTTGAAGATGTGGAGAACTAAAAAAAAGAATAACAGCGATTACCTTTTGCATGGGAATGACAGTAATGTAATAAAACTGATCGGTTGGATTATGGTTAATCCAATATCTGAAAGCTTTTTTCGTAAGTTACAGATCAGTTGGATGAAACGGCATCAGACGAAGGAAGTCATCACTGAGCACATTTTAGCGTTCCACCCAAATGATTATAGGACTCAGACACTTACACAATTAAGGCTAAAAATGCGACAATTCGGTTTATTGACAAAGTTTTGATTATTCTTTATACTGGCTCAGGTTTGAACAATATAAGACCTCGTCCTGTATCACTTTTGAATCCCGACGAGTCTTTTTTGTAAAAAGCCTGACCTGTATTATGGACGCAAAAAAAATATATTTGACCAAAAAAGGGTTTGAAGATCTCCAAAAAGAATACGACGAAATGGTGAAGAAGCGAAGGCCGGAGGTAGTCGAGCGTCTTTCTGCAGCACGCGAAATGGGAGATCTCTCCGAGAATGCAGAATACACTGCTGCTCGAGAAGAATTGGCTTTTATTGACGGACGGATCGAGGAGCTTGAAGAATTATTGAAGCAAGCGGAATTGATCGTGGACGGCAATCACAAGACCGCATCTGTTGATCTCGGATCATCGGTCGTTGTCAAAATCGGCGGCAAACAGGAGACGTTCACTGTTGTCGGTGAATGGGAAGCAGATCCTACGGAAAAGAAAATCTCACATGAATCACCTCTGGGCAAAGCGCTCATCGGCAAAGCAGTCGGGGATGAGATAGAATTCGAAGCCCCCGCAGGCAAAATGCTCTACAAAATCGTCTCCATTAGCTAAAATAAGTTTTGCGAAAATAAGCCTTTCTAATATTGACCCACTCAGCTTGAAATTATATAATGCAAAGTACTGCAATGGATGCTGCTATTGAAAAAATAAGAAAGTATGTGCGGGCGGCCAATTATCTTTCTGTCGCACAAATTTATCTTCAGGATAATTATCTTCTGCAAAGACCACTCAAATCAGATGATATTAAGCCCAAACTTGTGGGGCACTGGGGAACATGTCCGGGGATCAATTTTGTTTATGCGCACCTTAATTATCTTGTTAAAAAGCATAAGCAATCTGCTATTTTTGTTCTCGGGCCAGGGCACGGTATGTCAGCTCTGCAAGCAAATGTTTTTTTGGAAGGAACGCTTGAAAAATATTATAAGAAAGCAACTAGAGACGAAAAAGGAATTGCCTATATTGCAAAAAATTATACCTGGCCTCATGGTTTTTCCAGTCATGTCAGCCCTGAAATACCGGGTGCGATCTTGGAAGGTGGAGAACTAGGCTATTCATTGGGACTTGCCTATGGAGCAATTCTGGACAATCCGGATTTGCTCGCTGCCTGTCTGATTGGTGACGGAGAAGCAGAAACAGGAGCTATTGCAGCTGCATGGCATATTAACAAACTTGTTGATCCCGCAACCAATGGTGCAGTGCTTCCGATTCTTCACGTGAATGGATACAAAATTTCAGGGCCTACAATTTTTGGTCGCATGAGTAATCGCGAAATGGAAGAATTATTCAGCGGGTATGGATATGAGCCCTTTTTTGTCGAAGGCGCGGATGAGGATCTTGACGAGCAAATGTTCACAACTCTTGAAACCTGCTATCAGCGGATTAAAAAAATCCAAGAAGAAGCACGAGGAGATAGTCCTCCTTTTCGGCCTCGTTTTCCGATGATAGTCATGCGAACACCAAAAGGAATGACAACAATCAAGGAATTACGCGGGCAAAAAATTGAAGGCACCATTCTTTCCCATCAAGTGGTTATGCCAACAGTGCGCAATGACGACATGGAACTGAAAGCCCTTGAAGACTGGATGAAGTCATATCATTTTGAAGAACTTTTCGATAAGAAAAAAGGATTTTCAAAAGACATTTTGGATCTTATCCCAGACGAAGAGTTTCTTATCAGTAATAATCCGCATGTTTTTGGTAAGACATACAAGCCATTGGTATTGCCGGATAGTAAAAAATTGGCAAAAGAGGTCCGCAAGCCGGGTGAAATACAATCGAATGCGATGCGTATGGCCGGAACCTTTTTGAAAGAAGTTTTTGCGTTAAATAAGAAAACAAATAACATCCGTTTGATGTCACCGGATGAAACGTATTCCAACAGACTTGATGCTGTTTTTGAAGTGACAGGTCGTGGCTGGGTGTGGCCTCATGATCCGGGGGACCGCGATATTACCCGCGATGGAAAAGTTATGGAAATGCTTTCTGAACACAATATGCAAGGGCTAACTTCCGGATATGTATTGACCGGAAGACATGTTGCATTCACTACCTATGAGGCATTTGCACAGATTATCGCAAGTATGGCACATATGCACCAGAAGTTTCTGAAGTATTGGCTACGTATGCCATGGCGGAAAGATATTCCTTCAGTAAATTATTTGTTGACTTCCACTGTCTGGAGACAGGAACGTGATGGGTACTCTCATCAAAATCCAGGATTCATCTCAGGAATGCTTGAGAAACACAATGATTTTATCAAGACCTATTTCCCGGTGGATGATAATAGTATGCTCGCGGTTCTGCAAGAGTCGTTTGCTTCCAAAAATCAAATGAATCTCATTACTGCAAATAAGACTCCTGAACCCCGCTGGCTGACATATGAGTACGTAAAAGAGGCACTCAAGACAGGGTTGTCCACGTGGGATTTTGCGAGTGATGAGAATCCACATATTGTGCTTGTTGGTGTCGGAGATTACATGACGAGAGAGGCACTTGCTGCTATTGAGCTTATCAAACAGGATGCTCCTGAGATTCGTATTCGTTTTGTTAATATTTTGCGGTTGCAGGCTGCTTGCTCCTGTGAAGAAGCATTCCATCCGCAAATTCAGGATGCGGAGAAATACTTTACTATAGATAAGCCGGTAATTGTCAATTTTCATGGGTATCCTGAGGCAATGCAAAGTATTTTATTCAAGGTTAAAAATCCGGATCGATTTTCTGTCCATGGTTATAACGAATGGGGAGGAACAACCACGGCCTTTGATTTGTTAGTAAGAAACAAAACAGATCGCTATCATCTGGCAATCGAAGTCGCAGAAAGGGTGAGCAAAGAGGGAGTAATTACGCAGGAGAAGAAAGAAGCATTGATAGACATCTATAAAAAAGCGTTGAAAGAGCATTATGACTATATTACCACGGTTGGTGCTGAACCGGCTGAAATTGAAAATTGGCAATGGGCAGGCAAATTACCCAAAGCAACAACTGCGTTTGAGATCAAGCACATGGATCTTCTTAAAAATGCCCGGACGATTGCTTTCATAGGCCTTTCGGACAATCCGGAGCGTCACAGTCACCGTGTTGCAAAAACATTCCAGGAAAAAGGCTACCGGATCATTCCTGTTAATCCCAATGTGAAAGAAGTACTAGGTGAGAAATCCTATGCCAGTCTTTCGGATATTCCCAAAGACATCAGGATTGATATTGTTGATATTTTTCGCGAGAAATCACAAGTGGTTGGACACATGGCAGAAGTTGTTGAGAGAGGCGGGATCAATACCGTCTGGCTAGCAGAAGGAGTTCAAAGCAGAGAAGCAGAGGATTTCGCCGAAGACTATGGCCTCACCCTCGTTGCCAATTTCTGTATACTCGAAGCATATAAGAAGATTGAGAACTAATTTTCTGCTTGTTTGGGATACACCTGTTCCGTTTAGAGTTTCTTCAATACTGATTCCAAATGGGTTACATCCGGGATGATGTAGTTGACGCCTAGTTCCTCCGCTTCTTTTTTATTCAAATGTCCGGTTAGGACAACAATTGGTATAACATGTGCATTTTGTGCCATGACTACATCATTTTTTGCATCACCAACCATAACTGTCTCTCCCGGCTTAAACCCTGTCCGTCTCATTATTTCCTGCACGATATGTGGATGTGGTTTGGCAAGTGATTTGTCTACCAAATCATGGACTGAAATAATTTCACTGAAAACATCCGGGATGTTAAAACGCGGGAAGAAATTTTTTTTAAGGACGTGTGCGAGCGCTCCCGTTGCAACAGCTAATGTGTATTTTTTATTTAGTCTTTCAAGCAACTCATTACCGCTTGGTATCAGATGCGGACTATTGAGAAATGTTTCTCCTGTGCGATGTTTGTAATAAATTTTGCATCCTTTCTCAACAAGTTCAGGTCTGCCACGAAGCAGTTCTTCTACCAATTTGGGATATGGCATCCCCCACAATGGCATCAGACGCTTTTTCATTTCTTCATGGTCTATTTTTATACCCAATTCATCCAGCATTATCTGAAAACATTTATAATATCCTTCTTTGGACCCAATCGAGAAAACATCGTCCCAATCAAAAATAATGAGCTTGATCATAGGTTTATGCTTACAATTATAGCATCTATTCTCTTGCAAACTGGGCGTTCTAATGGTAAGATCTACTTGTTCAGTTATGAGTGATCAGGTCAAATTAATAAGAAAAAATGTAAAGAAATTAACGCCTCCTCCCAACCTCTTGGATTACGATAAAATCTACAAAGAATTCTCGTGGGAAAAAGCCGAAAAAGAAATGGTTGAATTCTTTTCTGACGGCAAACTCAATGTCGCCCACAACATGATCGACCGCCATGCTACCGGAAAAAATAAGAATAAAACCGCTTTGCTCTTTGAAGGAGTACGGGGAGAAAAAGAATCCTATACGTTCAGTGAGCTAAAAACTCTGAGTGATAAATTTGCCAATGTTCTCTCATCTCAAGGTGTAAAAAAAGGCGACCGTGTGTTCATTTTTCTTCCGGGAGTTCCCGAGCGATATATTGCTTTTTTGGGGATTCTCAAAGTCGGAGCAGTTGCCGGGACCCTGTTTGCCGCTTTTCAGGAGATAGCACTTCGCGATCGGCTGGCAGACAGCGAGGCAAATATGGTTATTACCAATGCTGTTCTCTATCCCCGTATCAAGACAATCCGTAAAGATCTTCCCAAGTTAGAAAAGGTAATTATTGTCGAACGCGGATCAATTGAACAGCCCAAAGGCAAAGGAATTGTCTATTACGAAAAAGAAATGAAGCAAGCATCCGACACGTTCAAGATTGCTCACATGAAGAAGGATGATTATTCCTATATGCTATATACATCAGGAACGACCGGCAAGCCAAAGGGTGTTATGCATATGCATGGTGATATCCTGCAGGCCATGGTGACAACAAAATATGTATTGGACTTGCATGATGATGATATCTATTGGTGTACTGCGGATCTTGGCTGGGTTACCGGAGTTGTTTACGCTGCACTTGGACCATGGGGGCTCGGGATAACACAAGTCTTGTTTGAAGGACGATTCAGTCCGGAGAACTGGTATACAATTCTTCAGGATTACAAAGTAACGGTCTGGTATTCCGCGCCGACTGCGATTCGTCTTCTCATGGGGTCACCTATTGCACCAAAAGAATATGATCTGTCTCATCTGCGGTTCCTAGCAAGTGTCGGTGAACCGCTGAATCCTGAAGCAATTTGGTGGGCACTTGAGAAGTTTGGGTTACCCTTCCATGATACATGGTGGCAGACAGAACAAGGTGCTATCACCATTCCCAATTATGCCGTGATGGATATCAAACCAGGTTCTATGGGCAAGCCGTTGCCTGGTATTGTCGCGGCGATTGTCGATGATAAAGGACGCGAATTGGGAGATGAGCACGAGGGGAATTTGGCACTGCTTGCATCATCGGTTTCATCACTGATGAAGACAATTTGGAAGAATGAAGAGAAGTTTACTTCCTACTTTATCGGCAAATGGTACATCTCGGGTGACCGGGCAATGCGGGATAAAGACGGGTATTATTGGTTCATCGGTCGGGCTGATGATGTTATCAATACCTCCGGTGAACGTGTCGGACCTTTCGAAGTTGAAAGCGCGCTTGTGGAATATCCGGATGTTATTGAAGCCGGTGTTATCGGTAAGCCGGATATGGTCAGAGGAGAAATCATAAAAGCATTTGTTGTGGTGAAACCAGGAGTCAAACAGACAGATGAGCTGAAAGAAAAACTCCAGCAGCATGTTAAAAAGCATCTGGCAGGTCACGCGTATCCGCGAGAAATCGAGTTTATCGACAAATTACCCAAGACCCGCTCGGGCAAAATTATGCGGAGAATTCTGAAAGCAAAAGAACTTGGTCTCCCCATTGGTGATACCTCAACACTTGAGGATTATTAACTGCTGCATAACCTCTATGTTTTTTTGTCTCGAAAAAGGTATTTTACTGCAACTTGAAGCATAAACGCAATTTGTATCAATGTTGCAGTAACTAATAGTTTGAAACTCCATTCTTCTAATTTAAATCCGAAAAGAGAAGTTGCTTGTAATAAAGAAAAAGCGAAAATAATCGTAGTTTCAACTCCAAGAAAAATAAACAAAATAATCAGTGTCATTTTTTTAAGCCTGATATCTTGTTCGAGATCTTTGTTTTTAATATTCTCTCTTCTAGCAATCTCATCATTTATATCAAGCTGTTTGGTTTGAAAAGTTGAATAGCTAGGGAGTGCACCAAGATCTTGAGAAGTAAGAAGCTTTTGGATTTCTCCTTTAAGCTCTTCATAAGTAGCAGCTTTTTTATTTAGTTTGCTGCGTTTTTTCCTGCCTCGAGTTGTCATATAAATCCGCTACGTGATTAATGTTAATCTTTCTAATCGTACACTCATAGCACTCGTGGATACATTGAATATTTTGGCGCATTCTTCAATATTTTTTATTGATTCCCATGCTTTTCTTACTAAACCTTCAGGCATTATCAGTGATGCAGCAAAATTATTTGCCTCTGTTTCTATTTGTGTTGGTTCTGCTGAATCAAGTCTATATAAAAAGCTGTTACCATCAAGATATTGGTCACTATCAACAAGTACCTGTTGTTTTTTTATAATATCCTTATGTAAAAAATAATGACCTACTTCATGAGCTGTTGTAAAATGTTGCCTTGTTTTGGGTTTGTTGTTATTGATAAATATATTAAACACATTTTCATTAAAACCAATTGCTCCTGAAATTTGGTCATCCAGTGTAGCTATATAAATTTTTAAATCGTTATTTGCTTCTTGAATTTTTTCAAAAGGAAAAGGAGAAAGTCCCTGTGGGTTATATTTTTGAGCTATTTGTTCCCCCAACTCACTAATTTCTTGTTTGGTCATAATACAGTGTAATTATAACTTTAACATAGTACGATAACAATGGAGAAAAGAAGTCTTCAGTTATTTATTACGTGTTTGCTTCTTTTTGCAAAATTCTTTACAATAAACTTCATCCATGCAAATTCATAAGGATTTTGATTTATCCCAGGTATTATGGTTCCGGATTGGAGGGAAGGCACAATATTTTTTGCATTGCACCGGCAGGAAAGATATTTTCAAAGCGCTTGATTTTGTTGAAGAGCATCATCCCAAGCGGATTTTTGTCTGCGGTCAGGGATCTAATCTTATTTTCACCGATGACTTTTTTGACGGCGTTGTCATACAAATTGGCTCCGGTACCAAGCCACAGATCAGCTTTTCCGATACGTTAGCAACGGCCTTTGCCGGTGAGCCCCTTGATACGCTTATCCAATTATCACTCAATCATAAACTCCATGGTCTTGAATGGGCCGGCGGATTGCCCGGGACGGTCGGCGCGGGGATAAGGGGGAATGTCGGTGCATTCGGCGGTGAGATAAAAGACAGTTTGGTACAAGCGGAAGTGCTGGAGTTTGACGATAAAAATATTGATGTCCTTGAGATGAAAAATGAAGATTTTCATTTTTCCTACCGGCACAGTGTCGTGAAAGAACACAAGAATATGATAGTCACAGCAGCACAATTTCAACTAGCTCCTGCTGATACGCAGGAGCTTGTCAAAGCGAGGAGTGTCTATGCCGGCAATATCGACTATCGCAAAACACATCATCCACTGGAGTATCCCAACTGCGGGTCGGTATTCAAAAACATTAAAAAATCTGACGATGTTGCAAAAGTTGTAGACATCTGGCCGGATATTAGGAGTTTGGTAAAAGAAAAATGGCATGGCAAAGTGTCAATGGGATATATCATCAACAGGCTTGGTTTCAGCGGGTATACGATCGGAAAAGCACGTGTTTCCGAAAAACATACCAACTTCATTAACAATTTAGGCGGCGCGACATCGCAGGATGTATTAACAATTATCAAACGCATCCAGGAAATGGTCGAGGAGACCTTCACTTTCACGCCTGAAGTGGAGGTTGAAATCGTCACATAGTTCAGTTATAATGAACAAATCATTATGAAATTTATTTTTGTTAACACAATGAAGGCAAAGAAGCCTCTCTTCTGAGGGATCTCTTTGCGTTGTTAAAAAAGAGTACCCCTCACCCGAGGGGTTTTTTATTGGGAAAAAATATGAGTAGATTACTTACTACATTTAAAAAATTGGTATCGATTGATAGTCCGACAGGACATGAGCAGGCAGTGGCGGATTTTCTTATTGATCATTTTACGCAGCGAAATATCATTGTTGAGAGAGATCACACCGGAAATGTTTTTGCAAAAATTTATGGCTTTGGTGAACCGGTTTTTCTTGCATCGCATATGGATACGGTTGAGCCGGGACGAAATATTATTCCAGTCGTAAAAGACGACATCATTACCGCTTATGGAGATACAGTTTTAGGTGCTGATAATAAATCTACGCTTGCTGTTCTTCTTGAAGTTATTGAACGATTGAAAGAAAAAAAACACAGACCGCTTGAAATTCTCTTTACTGTCGGTGAAGAGTCAACCGATCCGGGTGCAGCAACATTTGATTACACAAAAGTAACAGCAAAAAGAGGGTTAGTTGCTGATATCGCGCTTCCAGTTGGCACTATCGTTATTGGTTCTCCCGCATATGCGCGTTTTGATATTGTAATAACCGGAAAAAGCGGACATGCTGCATTTCCTGAAAAAGCGACAAACGTCATCCCGGTTCTTGGCAGCATATTTTCGGAAGTTACCACAGGCAAACTTGATGAGCAAACAATCTTAAATATCGGGACCGTTACTGCCGGGAGTGTCCGTAATGCAGTCCCCGGAACGGCAACACTCCGAGGTGAGATACGAAGTTTTGATGAAAATGTTCTGCAGAAACAGCTGGAATTATTTTTTGAAAAAGTTAAAACTGCTGCAAGAAAATTCGCAGTTCAGTTGGATATTGATTATTCTGTTGATAATCCGACATATCTTTTTGAGAAACAAGATCAATATGTGCAACAGATCTCTTACGTATTTCAGCAGCAGGATATACAACCAACGTTGGTAAAAAGCTGGAGCGTATCGGATGCAAATATTTTTAACACAAAAGGACTGCAAGTAATTAATATCGGAGACGGTGCACGAAATACTCATACACGTGATGAATCAATCGCACTTGCTGATATGGAAAAATTAGTAACACTATTTCAATTAGTGTGCCAGCAATAAATATGAAAAAAAGTTTGTCTAAAAATCAATTACAAAAAGAAATCATAACGCTTGCCCAAATTTCATCCGTTACGAAATTACGGAAAACAGTGAATGCAAGAGACATCATACAACAGTTTATTTCCGCATTGAATAGCGGTGCGATCCGCTCTGCCGAAAAAGATACAAAGGGTGTTTGGATAACGAATACCTGGGTGAAAGAAGGGATTTTGGTCTGTATGCGGTTTGGTGTCATTACCGGAATGTCCGGTAAAACCGAGACACTTCAGTTTGCCGATAAAGATACTTTTCCATTACGGTCAACTGATTTTACAATTGAAAATATTCGGATAGTCCCTGGTGGATCAAGTATCAGGGATGGGTCTTTTATCGGAAAAGGAGTCATCATGATGCCTCCTGCATATATCAATACCGGCGCATATGTCGGAGAAGGAACAATGCTTGACTCGCATTCATTAGTTGGGAGCTGTGCACAGGTTGGTAATAGGTGTCATATCTCAGCCGGCGCGCAAATCGGCGGCGTCCTTGAGCCGGTCAATGCGAGTCCGTGTATTGTTGAAGATGATGTTCTCATGGGTATTAATTCTTCCATCGCAGAAGGGGTTATCCTTCGCAAACGGGTTTTGCTTGTCCCCGGTGTCAATATCACATCGGCAACGCCGGTGTATGATCTGATAAAACAGAAAGTCTATAAAGCGACTGATGCTACTCCACTTGAAATACCGGAAGGAGCTATTGTAGTGAACGGAACACGTCCAAAAGATGATAATAAATTTGCACTAGAACAATGGATTCAGATACAAGTTCCGGTTATCATTAAATATCGTGATAAAAGAACTGATCTCAAAACACTTCTTGAGGAGGCATTACGATGAATACACAGCTTATAAATTTGACAAATTATTATGTCCCAAACAAACGTATCGCGCAAACAGAATTGTCTCTGATCCGGTCAATTATAGAAACCCAGCATACAGGAGAATACTCACGTGTTAGTTTGGGTTTGGGTGAGTTACAATTCCCAATGCCTAAAAAAGCCAGAGCTGCCAATCAAAAAGCCATCAATGAAGGGAAAACAAATTATACGCCAAATGCAGGTCTTGTGGAACTTCGAGATGCAATAGCCGATCGTTTTTCACAGCAGTTTGATATCCAGACAACACGGGACAATGTGATTATTACTTCCGGTTCGACCGGCGGTTTGTATATCGCTTTTGAGACGATGCTTAATCCAGGTGATGAGGTACTCATTCCTGCTTTGCAGTATCCCTTGTATAAAACACTACCGGAAAAATGGGGCGCGCATGTCATAGAATACGCATTAATGGAAGATTTTGATATCGATGTTGATGATCTTCTCAGTAAAATAACAGCCCGGACCAAACTCATTGTGATCAATTCTCCTTCCAATCCAACTGGACAGGTAGTATCGCTTTCTGCATTGATGAAGATTGTAAAAAGAACAATTGATCATCTATCACTCTTTTTCCTGTCAGATGAAATTTACGCAACATGTCTTTTTGAAGGAGCAACGCATCATTCTATCTCATCACTCAGTGAACGGACGATTGTGGTGAATGGGTTGTCCAAACAAGCGAGCCAGGCAGGCAAACGGATTGGATGGATTATCGGGCCTGATTTCTTTATCACAGACGCTTTGAAATCTCAGCAGGCAACGTATGTCTGCGCGCCAATAGATTCGCAATATGCAGCACTACCTGTATTAAAACGGGAATGTGACAAGGAACTTGCCTTGTATCATAAACACCTTGATAAACGGAGAAAATTAATGGGTTCACTATTGCAGGAGATTTCCGGACTGCATTTTCATGTATCACACGGCGCATTTTATTATTTTGTCGATGTGTCTGCCTTTGGTGACGGGATGACTGTTGCCAAAAAATTGATTGAAACAGTCAACGTTGTGACTATTCCGGGAATCGCTTTTGGCAGAGCTGGAAAAAATTTCATCCGTCTATCATATGCTGCATCGGAAGAAGAAATCAGAGAAGGATTACAACGAATGAAAGGAGTATTTGCATCATGGCGCTAAAAAATAACGCAAGCTGGATCAGTCCGAGTTTTTCTGTCATTAAAAAAGGTGAAAAAAGTACATTCGCTATGAGCGGTGTTTCAATCGAAAAAATCGCCGCGCATATTCCTCCGCCGTTTTATGTTTATGATGCAGCGACAATTAGAGCACAGTTTATAAGTTTACAACAAGTTTTCAAACCTCTTGGCATTTCGATTTATTACGCGATCAAACCAAATCCGGCACTTGCTTTAGTCGATGGATTATACAAACTCGGTGCGGATTTGGATGTTGCTTCGTTGGGAGAATTAGTTATTGCTAAAAAAATTGGAGCAGATCCAAAAAGAATTTCATTTGCCGGTCCGGTAAAAAATGATGAAGCATTGGAGTATGCATTGGATTATGGAGTTCATATCATCAACGCAGAGAGTGAAGACGAATTACAAAGAATTAATACTATCGCCAAAAGAAAAAATATGAAACAGCGTGTTGCTCTCAGGGTCAATATTAACAGGTCAGTGGAAAATGCAGCGCATCAAGTAATGGCAGGGGATGCATCAAAATTTGGAATCGATGAAGAACAGATTACCAGGTCGTTTATTACAAAGATTCAGAAACTTCCGCATCTGGAATTGTTTGGAATACATGTCTATTCTGCAAATATGCTGAATACAAAAGGTTTTTTAGAGAACATAAAAAATATCTGCCGAGTTGCACAAAAGCTCAATACTTATTTTCCTATCCGCTCGATAGATTTTGGCGGCGGGTTGGCTGTCCCATATACGGAAAATGATGAACCGCTGCAGCTTGATAAGATTGCAAAATATCTTGGTGAGATACTGGCACAATTTCCCTTTATCAAAAATAACAACGTTGCATTATCTGTCGAGCCGGGGAGATATTTTGTCGCGCAGAGTGGTATTTATATCTCACAAGTTGACAATGTAAAAGTTTCTCATGGAGAAAAAATGGTGCTTGTTGACGGAGGTATTCATCATTTCTTGCGACCGAGTATTGTGAATGGATCGCATCCTGTTTATAACATATCGAAAATAAATGCTGCACACGACGTGAAGATGACTGTCGGCGGTGCTTTGTGTACGCCGATAGATATCTTGGGTAAAGATGTTTTATTACCCAAATCAACACAGAGGGGAGATCTGATGGGTATCTTTGTCGCAGGCGCATACGGTTGGAGTGAAGCGATGCCATATTTCTTAAGTATGCAGACGGCATCTGAAGTATTGGTTAATGATGGAAAATATTTTTTACTTCGACCCTCTGATCATCCGAAAGAGTTTTTAAAAAAACAAATAATACCCAAAGGGAATATGTTTTAAAAGGAGGAATTATGGTTGTTATGAAATTTGGCGGGACATCCGTCAGTACAGGAAAAAATATCAGAACAATTGGTGAAATAACTCGACGCGAAAAAGAAAGTACACCAGTGATTGTCGTGTCCGCTTTGAGCGGTATGACTGATTTGTTGTTGACGGTATTAAAAGAGAGAGATAGAGTACAAGTTTTTGAACAAATCAAAGAGAAACATTCCCGTTTGGCAAAAGATGTTTGGGGGGGAGAATATCCGAAAGAAATTGATATGTATAGTGATCAGTGTTTGCGTGAAATAAATCAGTTATTACAAACAAAACAAAATGTAAAAGAAAAAAGCGATGCAATCGTTTCATATGGCGAACGGATGTCGTCATTTCTTATCACGCAAGCACTTACATCTTTTGGTATTACTTCTCAACAAGTAATAGCAACAGATCTTATTGTCACCAATGATAATTTCGGGTTAGCAGAATTTTTGCCAAAACCAACCAAAAAAAATATTCAAAAAAATTTATTGCCGTTATTGCAGAATGGTATTGTACCAGTTGTCACCGGGTATATCGGCTCAACGGTTGATAAAAAAATTACGACACTCGGCCGAGGAGGATCGGATTATAGCGCAACAATTATTGGGTATTCTCTCAATGTTGAAGAAGTGCAAATCTGGACTGATGTAGACGGAATTTTGACAACTGATCCACGTGTCATTAACGATTCTTATCTTATAGAAAAAGTTTCATATAGAGAAGCAGCAGAGCTTGCAACTTTCGGTGCAAAAGTGCTTCATCCCCGCACAATACGTCCTGCCCAGCAAGCAGATATACCGGTACGAGTATTGAATACAACGCATCCGAATAATAAAGGAACTTTGATTGAAGTTCCTTCGGTTATTACTCCTCGTATTGCAGCAATCACTGCAAAAAATAATATAACCCTTGTCAATATTTACTCAACCGACATGCTGCTGCAGAGAGGTTTCTTATCTAAGGTTTTTTCTATATTCGCTCATCATAATATCTCAGTTGATCTTGTCAGTGTTTCTGAAGTGAGTGTTTCCATAACGCTTGATAATGATGAGAAGTTGGCACAAGCCCTAAAAGAATTAACAAAGTTTGCTACTGTTACTGATGTGGATACGTGCGGCATTGTCTCAATTATTGGTGAACGGATAGTCGGGGTACCAAAAATCATGAAACAAATTTTTACCGTTTTAGATTTAAATAAGATTGAGCCAAAGATGATTTCATTCGGGGTAACGGATATCAATATCAGCCTTGTTGTTGCGTCTTCGCAAGTTGGGAAAGCAGTAAGATGTTTGCACAAAAGTTTACTTTTTACTAATTAATATTATGAAAATTGCACTTATTGGTTACGGCAATATGGGACAAGAAATTGAACAGCTTGTCCATGAAAATACGGAACATACAATCGTTTCGGTAAGCTATGATGGAAAAAAAATGTTAGATAAAGAGGGAATTCTTAGCGCTGATGTGGCAATTGATTTCACAGCTCCCGATATTGTTATAGAGAATATTGCAGTAGTTGCTAGTTTGGGAGTCGATATGGTTGTCGGTACGACAGGTTGGTATGATCAAATGGATAAGGTGAAAAAAATTGTTCGAAAACATAAAATTGGCCTGATATACGGACAAAATTTTTCGGTTGGTGCAAATATATTCTTTAAAATTATTGAATATTCGAGTCAACTTTTTGAACGATATGAACAATATGATACGTATGGATTTGAAGTTCACCATAGTGGAAAAAAAGACAGTCCAAGCGGAACAGCAAAAAAACTAGCCGAAATTATTTTGAAAAACATAGCAAGGAAAAAAAGTTTGCAAACTGGCAGACTGGACAGACAAATTAAATCTGACGAATTGCATTTTACGTCGGTAAGGGCGGGACGAAATCCCGGAATGCATACAATAAGCTTTGACAGTTTGGCAGATGAGATAACGCTGACACATCAGGCGCATGGAAGACGCGGCTTTGCAGAGGGAGCATTGCTTGCTGCTGAGTTTATCAAAAATAAAAAGGGACTATTCCGATTTGATGAATTATTTGCTGAGGAGGTAAAATAATTATGAAAAAAATAACAGGTGCAATAACAGCTATCGTGACGCCGTTTCAAAAAAATGGTGATATTGATGTGTCTGCTTTAAAAAATTTTGTTCAGTTCCAAATTGAAAATGGGATTAATGGTATAGTTCCTTGTGGATCAACTGGAGAAGCGGCGACAATGACAAATGATGAATATGCATTGGTCGTAAAAACTGTTGCACAGGAAGTCGCAGGAGAAGTTCCGGTTATTGCCGGAGCAGGCAGTAATAATACACAAAAAGCTATCGAGTTTTCTCACCTTGCAAAAAAAGCCGGAGCAGATGTGCTGCTGCATGTTACTCCTTTTTATAACAAACCGACACTGAATGGTTTGATCGCTCATTATAAAGCGATTGCAGAAGCGGTCAACATGCCAATTCTTCTGTACAATGTCCCGGGAAGAACGGGGTTAAATGTAACAGATGAGATGACTTTGACAATTGCAAAAAAAGTGCCGCAGGTTATCGGGGTAAAAGAAGCATCCGGCGATATTATCCAGATGATGAATATTATCAAAAACGCACCGTCATATTTTTCTGTATTGAGCGGCGATGATGCATTGACTTTTCCATTGTTATCACTCGGTGGAGACGGGATCATTTCTGTTGTGTCCAATGAAGTGCCGGAAGAATTTTCAAAATTTGTATCAACTGCTCTTAGTGGAGATTTTGCGAAAGCAAGAAAAATGCATTATCAGCTACTGGATTTGATGAATATTAATTTCATTGAGACAAATCCGCAGCCAGTCAAAACAGCGCTTGCGATGATGGGAAAAATGCAGGAAGTATTCCGTTTGCCGTTGGTTCCGATGAGTGATAGTAATAAACAGTTGCTGAAAGAAGTATTGGAGCAATATGGATTGATGCCAAATAGCACTTCACAGCAATTGTTTCAAAGCTATAAATAGGCTACAATAGAGTGTATGTTTTGGGCTGATAAAATTGCACAAGATATTAAAAAGAAAAACCTACCACTTGCGTGGGTTGATGATATGAAAACTCCTTCAGGGAGAATCCATGTCGGTTCTTTGCGTGCGGTTACGACACATGATCTTGTCTATAAAGCTCTTGTTGATGCCGGAGAAAATGCGACATTTAGTTATGTTTTTGAAAGTCAGGATCCGTTGGATAAGTTGCCTCATTATCTCGATAAATCTATTTATGAAAAATATCTCGGTTATCCTTTATTTATGATCCCCGCGCCCGTTGGTGATGGAACATTTGCGCAGTTCTATGCAAAGGAATTTGAAAAAGGTTTTAATGCAATCGGCTGTCATCCGAAAATTATTTGGGGTACAGACTTATATTTTTCAGGGAAAATGAATGAAGGAATTAAAAAATGTTTGGATAAAGCAGCACTTATTAGAACATTTTATGAAGAGCTTTATAAAAAGAAAATGGCTGATGATTGGTATCCATTTAATGTTTACTGTCCTCAATGTCATAAAATACCAACGACTCGTGTTACTGATTGGGATGGTGAACATGTTACTTTTGAATGTCATATTGATGCGGTGAAATGGACAAAAGGGTGTGGATATAAAGGAAAAATATCACCCTTTGCGACAAAAGATACCATTAATGGCAAACTACCCTGGAAAATTGAATGGCCGGTCAAATGGCAGGCCATCGGTGTAACTGTTGAAGGAGCAGGGAAGGATCATATGACAAAAGGCGGTTCACATGATTTGGCTGAGAAAGTTTGCAAACAAGTTTTGGATTATCCGGTTCCCTATGGCTTTGCACATGAATTTTTTCTTGTCGGTGGGAAGAAGATGTCTTCATCCAAAGGAATGGGTACATCTGTTGTTGATTTACTTGAAGTGCTTCCACCGCAGTTAGTTAGATTTTTAATTGCACGGACAAAATTAAATCATGCAATTAATTTTGATCCGGCAGAAAAAAATACAATTCCTACGTTATTTGATGAATATCAACAGGCAGCTGTTGCATATGACACAAAATCGGATAAAGAATTGGCACGGATATATGAGCTCTCTCAAATAGGTGACGTAAAGAAACCGCCAACTGTACGTTTTTCAGTTCTTGCGCAGTGGGTGCAGATGCCCAACATGCAGGAGCAAATTGAAAAAGCGGATCTTTCGGAATGGGCGAAATATGCGCGGGTTTGGATTGAACGGTATGCTCCGGAATCGGAAAAGTTTTTGGTACAGGAAACATTGCCAGAGAAGGCACGTGATTTGACGGACAAACAGAAAGAACTTTTACAAAAAATTGCTGCTGAATTGGATTCGGTAAATGATGCTGAGTCTTTCCAAACACGCATTTATGAGATGGGGAAAGAAATAGGTTTAAACGGCAAGGAAACATTTGCCG
Organism: Candidatus Acidiferrales bacterium; assembly: GCA_035533875.1. Classification (GTDB taxonomy): domain Bacteria; phylum Patescibacteriota; class Microgenomatia; order Levybacterales; family UBA12049; genus JACDET01. Next base: position 37,060 of record DATLSZ010000020.1, on the reverse strand, counting down.
CTATCTATAAAGCATTGATTGGTAAAGATCATGGACCGAAAGCGGCATGGTTGATCCTCTCGCTGGATAAGGAGTTTGTGAAGAAGCGCTTTGAGGAAGTTGCAAAAATGAATCAGAAACCAGGAATTAGGAATCAGGAATTACAAAAAGTACAGGTTTTTCATAAACCGGAAATATTCTTTTTGTCTAATGAATTGAAAGAAAAATATCCTTCGATCTCTATTGGAGTAGCTATTATAAAGGGAGTTTCGATTACCAAATCAAATCCTGAATTGGAAAAAGAAAAACAACAATTACTAGATTCATTAAAGGACCTGACTACCGAACAACTGGGACAATTCCCTGAGGTTTTGGATTATAGAAAATTATATAAAGCAATGGGGATTGACTGGCATTCCCGAAGGCCTAGTCCGGAAGCGCTTCTTAGGAGAGTTGCTCTTAATAAGGGTTTGTATGCAATTAACACTTGTGTTGATGCATACAATCTTGTTGTGATGCAGCATCGCGTTTCAGTCGGAGCGTTTGATTTGGATACGATTGAGTTCCCAACGGAGCTTCGTTTGGCAAAAAATGATGAAGAGATACTTCTACTGGGAGATACGGAACCAACGAAATATAAAGAGTCTGAGATCGCATATTTTGATCAAAAGGGAGGATTCAATATCGATTTCAATTTCCGCGACGCGCAGCGAACAGCAGTGAAGGAATCGACAAAAAATCTCTATATCAATGTCGACGGCGTTTATGATATTACCCCGGAACAGGTGGAAAAATCTCTGCAGGAATCTTGTGATATGATAATGAAATACTGCGGCGGCACACTCGAGTCGTTTGGCATAGCAACTGCATGAACTATCAGTCCTTCATACAATCTGTTCTGGAAGATGCATCAATAATTGCTGATGCGAAGTTTGGTAACGTATCGGGTTTTATCAAAGAACATGACCCCAATCAAGTTCTGACAGAGGCGGATTTGGCAATTGGCAAACTCATTGTAGAAAAAATAAAACGAGACTATCCTGAATATAATGTTATCGATGAGGAAGCGGGGGTAATTGATAATGGTTCACAATTTACTTGGGTCGTTGATCCAATCGATGGGACAAGTAATTTCGCAAGTGGTGTCCCGACCTATGGCATTATGCTAGGTTTATTGGATGGAAATACACCAATTGCGGGTGGGATTGCACTACCTTATTTTAAAGAAATAACGATTGCGGAAAAAGGACAAGGTGCCTTTTGCAACGGTAAAAAAATCTCTGTTTCAAGGGAAATAAATTTGCGGGATTCTTTGATCGCATATGGCATAGATGGGCATCATGAAGATCCAATAGGGACCAAAAAGGAAGTTGAGATAGTAGGAAATCTCGTACTGGCGATCAGAAATCTTCGTTCAAGTAATAGCGCTTTTGATATCATTATGGTTGCAAAGGGTGGTTATGGAGGCGCACTCAATAAGAATAGTAAAATTTGGGATAATATAGCACCGCAGATAATTGTTGAAGAAGCAGGCGGGTTGTATACTGATTATTATGGTAAATTATTGGACTATTCTAACCCGTTGAAAAGAACACAGGAATATTTTACCTATTGTACCGCATCGCCTGAGCTGCATAAACAGCTACAGGATATTATTCACGGGGCATGAAAAAAGTTTTAATTGCTACTACAAATAAAGGAAAATTTCGTGAATTGTCACAGTTATTGTCTGATGTGCCGGTACAACTGGTTTCGTTATCTGATGTCGGCATTACCGACGAGCCAGAAGAGAACGGTAAAGACTATACAGAAAATTCGCAGATAAAGGCATCGTTTTATAGTAAAGAAAGCGGATTGCCCGCGATTGCCGATGACGGAGGGTTGGAAATAACGGCACTTGATGGTGCTCCAGGACTCAAATCTCACCGGTGGCTTGGCCCGGATACAACGGAGAAAGATATCTTTGCTCACATGGGGAGAATCGCAAAGAAGCTTCCTGATGATAATCGTCAAGCTTTTTTTAAGGTCGTACTATCACTTGCCCACCCTGACGGCAGCGTTATGAGTTTCCCCGGTGAAATTGAAGGTATCATCACAAAAGAGCCATCCGATATGTATGAACACGGTTATCCGTACCGTTCTTTTTTCTATCTGCCGCAGCTAAAAAAATATTACTTTGAAGAAACACTTACTCCAAAGGAAGTGAAAAAATATCATCATAGGTATAAAGCGGTACAGGAATTGAAAAAGCTGCTACGTCTTGATTTGAAATAATTTGTTATTGGTAATCCCTCTATGGTAAGATAATATATACCCAGTTAGCGTATACATGAAGAAGATTGCTGTCGTTTTTATCATATCTTTTATTCTGGCATTGGGACTTTTTCTGGGCGTACAGTATTATCTCAACATCCGCGCACAAAAAGGAGCATTGCAAGTCACTTCAAGTCCGCAGAGTAAAGTATATCTCAATGGTTCATATCTCGGGCAGACGCCACTCTGTAAATGCCAGGCAACAGATATGGTGACGCCGGGTGACTATACGATTAGTCTGGTGCCACTGGACAGTTCTTTGCAGGAGTTTCAAGAAAAAGTTACTATTTCTGAAGGAGTATTAACAGTCGTAGACCGGAAATTTGGCCTGAATGGACAGTCGGAAGGGAGTATCATTTCATTATCTCCGTTGGCAGATAACTCAGCAGCTCAACTAGAAGTTGTTTCTTTCCCGCAGGGAGCAAATGTCTTGCTTGATGATCAGAATATAGGTACGACACCGGTATTTTATCATAATCCGACCGAATCAGATCATGATTTGAAAATTAGTAAAGAAGGATACAATGAAAAAGAAATTCGGATCCGGACGCCGCTTGGATACAAATTAACCGTCGCAGCATATTTAAGTACAAGCACGACAAGTCTTGATGCTGCTCCGACAACAGCTGCAACACCTACGCCATCTACTGAGGCTTCCACATCACCTATACCTACTCCTACGGTTACCAATAGCGTCGTAATACTGAATACACCGACTGGTTATCTTTGGGTCAGAGAAGGGCCATCCGTATCCGCAGGCCAAATAACGCAAGTAAAGCCAGGCGCCAAGTATCCATTAATCAGTGAGGAAAACAATTGGTACGAGATTACCCTCAGTGACGGCACGACCGGATGGGTCAGCGGGCAGTACGCGAAGAAACAATAAGTCGCTGAAAGACGCGGAACAATACGCGGAAATTCGCAGAAAATATAATGAATAGGTGTTAGGTTTTTAAGTAATGAAGTAGGTTAAAATTACTACGATAACCGTCCAGACAACAACCGAAATAAGAAGCGGTCTATCGGAAAAGAGGACACGTTCGGGACTTTCTCCTTCTTGCTTTTCATAAATCCGCTGCAGATACCGCATGAGGCCATACGTTACAGGAAGGATTGTTACCATGAGCCATTTCCGCTGTAAATAAGTACCTAATGCATCTGCGGGAAAGAATGTTAAGGTGAATTGCAACCCTCTCGGATTTTCCAAAAACGTAAATAATGAATAAGATATGAAGGTGGATGTCGCAAAAATTGAAAGATAAATATCAAGTAGTTTATCCGTATAATGCGTCAATGTTTTGCGTGTATTCAATAACGCACCATCTTGATGTGACAGTAGAGCGATTTCTGATCTCCTTTTCCCGATCGCTAAAAAGATTGATAAAGAAATAACCGTCAGAAGCAGCCATGCTGAGATATGGGTATTGCTGACAACTTCTCCAGCAAAAACACGCAGCATATAACCGGCAGCAAGGGTCAGAATATCGATAATTTCGATATGTTTTAAAAATACGGAGTAAGAAAGATGAAGGACAAAAAAAGTAAGGGCAATAATAAAGAATCCCGAGTTAAGAATATAACTAAAGAAGAGAGATCCGATCGCAAGTGCCACAGCGATACCGATAGCAAGTTTTATTGAAACGTCATTGTGCGCAAGCGGCCGAAATCGTTTGAATGGATGTATTCTGTCCTTTTCAATGTCAAAAATATCATTGATAATATAAATTGAACTGGAAAGCGCACAAAATATAATAAAACCGTAGGTTACTGTTGTAAAGATATTGAGATCGAAGAGAAAACCACTGAAGAGGAGTGCCCCGTAAATTGCGAAGTTTTTGATCCACTGCCGTGGACGAAGCAGCCGAAAAATATCACGTAGTGAGTTTTTCATTTTTTTTATTAGTAATAGAATGTAAAAAGAGTAACGCCCCTCCGGTAACTGCTACAACCATAAGAATAGCAAATACTTTACTGCGACTCTCCAACAGGAAAGAAAGCATACCTAATATACCAGAGATACACCAATAAAACAATGCGATCTGTCTTTGATTATACCCCAGTTTGAGAAGAATATGATGCAGGTGTTTTTTATCACCACGGAATGGTGACTTTTTTGATAAAATTCTTCTTACGATGGTAAACATAAAATCAACAAGCGGCACACCCATGACGAGTATTGCTGTAGCTAATTTGGCGCTGGTTAAAATTGATGCGACACCAAGTAATAGATAAAGAGCTGTCGCTCCAAATCCAGGAAATATTTTTGCAGGATAAAAATTAAAAAAGAGAAAACCGATAGCTCCGCCTGCAATGATAAATGATAATTGGGCATCAATAAAATTGCCATGTCCTGATGGGGTAAGTTTGAGGCTGAGTATCCCGATTACCAGTGCAGATATTGCGACAATGCCCGGCATTTGTCCGTCAACACCTTTGCTCCAATTCAGCATATTCATGATCCAAACAAGCCAGAGAACTGAAATTATATCCGACAGTAATAGTGAAAAATGGATAGATGGGATATTTACGATCGGCATAGTTAGTTGTAACACACCGGAGCCGAATGGGTTGGTAATAAAATGGATACTGACCCCGCTTGCGACAACTATTACCGCTGCAAGTATTTGTACTAATGTACGAATATATGGAGAGACGTCTTTTGACTGGGCATTCAATTTGTCGTCAACAATACCGATGCCAAGGACCAAAAACGCTGCAAGATAAATTGCGATTGTTGTTGGATTAAAAGGAAGAAATAGCAGACCGGTTATGAGTGCTCCGAAAAAAAGTGGAATGCCACCTCCCCGGGGGATCGGTTTGGTGTGAATAATACCCGGATGTTTGTGTAATTTTGGATCATCAATAAGCCCTAATTTTTTTACAAATGGAATTGCTAGAAAAGTCAAAATGGTCGTTATGACCAACGCGGTTAAGAACGGGAAAACAGCAACAGTTGGAAAGTTCGGCATGATTAATTATAAAATGAGTTGTAATGTCCTGGCAATAAAAATAAATGATAAAACCGAAGCAAGAAGGGTCGTCACGCCGATAATTCGTGAAACTAACGGCATGTTGGAATATAATTTTATCAATAGAAAATAGTTGAAAAGAAAGTATACTCCCGTTATTATAAGCGGTAACAAAATCTCATATTTTACTCCGAGTCTTGCTTCTCCCCACGGCAATTGATTAAATAGCGGCAATACTGGGGGTAGTTTTAGGTAAAAAATGGCAATAAAAATTGCCTGAAGGAAGAGAAGGATAAGAGAGAACGCCATCCCCCATTTGATAATTTTGTCTGCTTTAACAAGAGTTGTGTTCATGTAAAATCTTTTACTTTTCAGCGATACTTCGGATACAGGTCCCTTTCACTTTTTGATTTGTGTAGGGTAATCTTCGCAGAAGTACGCAAAACGATATGCGGAACCACGCTATGAGTTGGGTCAGAAACTCCTTTCATAAATTGTCGCTCCGGATATATTGTATCGCATTATATAGAGCGGAAGATCAAACGGCAAGGGTTGAGCTTCCGACAATGCAATTATATATTTTGGTTTTGCTCGATTGATAGCTATTTGTGTTTGGTTAACAGCATTATTTTGCGATATGTGGTAGGCAACCGTATATTTTCCTGGAGGTAATTTATGTGAAAGTGCGTAGATCTGGGGGCTGTCTCCCCAAATAAAGACATTTTCGGAAGGTGAGGTGTGGTCATTGATAAATGTAGCGACCATATAGTCGCGAGGAGTTTTGGTGTCAAAAAAGGATTGATATGTTTCTACGCTTTCAGATCCTTTCACAAATTGAATCGCATTATGATAATACGCTATTGATTTGGGAACATTGAACTGAAATTGAAATGAAGTAATCACTAAAATAGCAATTATGCCTACGGCCGCAATGAGACGGCTTCTTATATTTTTTTCGGTAAATATCAAACCGAACAATAAACAAAAGCTCGGCAAGAGAACAATAACATAATGGGTATAGGGACGTTCCGAAAAGAACGCGCTAAATATTGAAAAGAGAATCCATAACCAGATAAAGAGTGCGGGTTTGGAAAACTGTTTTCTTTTCCAAATAATTACAGAGAGACCAATGACAAGGATTACAATTTTGAGTAACAGCAATCCATTTGAAAGTCCAAAGAGGCTATTACCCCATGCAACATAATCGACGTTTCCCAAGAATACAGCCTGGAGAAAATCTACTAAAGAATGATTTAAGAAGAAATAAATGACTGTCAAAATGAATGGAAGAAAAAAACCGACAATGATATATTGATATATCCGTGTTTGCGGTTGCTTCCATACAGATAGGGCATTAGGCAAATGTTTTTTGGCAAATGCCTTTTTAAATGATTTCCAAGACAGTTTTTCAGGTAGTCTGTTAATGAGAAGAAACAGGAAGAACGCAGCGAAATCAAAAATTGCAACAATTTTAAAAAGGAACGCGATGCCTAGGAGAAGGCCGGCAATAAAGATTAAAGATTGAAGATTAAAGATTGAAGATTGTTTTGAATTATTTTGTGTTTGAGTTGTGTGTTGATAGATGAGTAAGCCGGCGAAGATAGTGAAGGGAAGCATGAATACTTCGGCATTGGCAATATTTCCTTCCAGAAGCGGAGTACCCAAGAGCAGGACAAAGACCAGAGATGATAGTATACTGATTCGTGTTTTATTAAAAAGGTTTTGTGTGAGTATGAAGATACCGATGATAGCAAGAATTCCAAAGAAAGCAGATATTGTTTCGACGACCTGCTGGTCACCTTGCGCTATGGCATAAATAGTATACAGTAGTGGTGGTTTGTTATCCCAAATATCCTGATAAAGCAGCCGACCTTGATCCATTGCTTGACCGATAACTTCATACACCCCTTCATCACCATACCAGTAAGGTTCAATGAGTGATGGAAGACGTAAAAAGAAAAATGCTACACAGAGCACAATAAGTACCCAAGTAAATTTCTTTTTTTCTATACAGGCCAGAAATCTCATATTTTCAGAAAACTCGGATTATCAGATTTTTTGAAAATCGGACTGTCAGATATTCTGATTCTCCGAGTTTTCTGAGTGTTCCGAATTTATGCTTTGTCTGTTACTTTATATTCCAACCGTTTGCCGAACATGAGTTGTGTATGTGAGATAAGCGCAGGAAGCGCAGAAAGAAAGAATCCAACAAATGGCATGAGCAGGAACTCAAAAGGGAAGAGAATTTTTCGGTAGAATGGCAGGTGTTTGTTTGAGGGACGGTTTTTATAATCAATAAATAACATTGCTAAAAGAGCAACCAGTGCAATACTCAAGATAGATCCAGCAAGCTGCGGCAGACTGAATCCAAGGGCTGTTCGAGAATAGACGGGATTGATAATTGCCATAACGTTGGCGGCAATGGTAACGATAAACCAGTACGACGGCCAGAGAATATGATCAAGAAGCACATTGAACATCAGAACTGTTTTTCTGTAGAATGGTACATCGGGGACAGTCAGCCACCATTTAATAAAGAGAGGATTATCGGAGACTCCCCAAGACCATCTGCGTTCCTGATGATATTTATTTTTGAGACTGCTAATGTAGTCGTTTGAAAGAGCAGCATCCATTGATGTCTTGAGATAAATGGGCTCAACCCAGATATTGCCTTTCTTTTTATAAAACGCTTTGAAGAATATCCGGTAATCTTCAGGAATAACATCAACATCCCAGAAATCAACTTCTTTAATAAGTCTCATCGATAACGAATACGTCGCATGAGTAAGAAGCCTGTCACCTTGCGTGAGCAGTGCCATTCTGTAGAGATTGCCAAAGAATGATGTGATACGTGTCGGTGCTGGTACTTCCCAGATATTGTTATGAAAGACGATTGCGGATTGCCAGAATTTGTTGTAGGGTTTGGAGTCTGTTAAGAATTTAACGGTGAGGTATGCGAAGTACTGTATGTCAAAAATAGAATCAGCATCGACAGACGAGACGGTCGCATAATCAATGTTAAGTTTGCCTTCCTCAAATAATTTTTGGTAAGCCACACGTCCAGCATATGCTTCATTTGACGATTTTCCTTTGACTTCTCCAAGAACATCAGGATGATATGTCGCAAAGATATTTCCAAATATATGTTTATATTCTTTTATCAATGTATCTCCGCGATGTTTTGCTTCTGTTTCACGTTCTTCCATGGCGAGCACAATATGGAGTTGTTTGGCAGGGAACGTTTGTCGGGAAAGCGCATCGAGTGTTTTTCTGAGCTTCTCAACAGATTCTTTATAATTGAGTATGATTAAGACGTGATTCATATCGCTGACATGCTCAAGCCGTTTGGCTTTTGCATACCAATTGTCTCGTTCCGCGAGTTGGATTTTCCTGGAAGCGATCGTTGCCGTAATCACCAAAGAGAATGATTTAAACAGCCAGTAGACATCAAAAAAGAGAATGAAGTATGCAAGCTGTGTCGGAATTAACAGTGATCCCCATAACGGAGAAAGAATTAACATCCAAGCGACAAAGCCGGGAAAAAACTCCAACAATCTCCTCGTCTTAATCGGATAACGGGTAAAAATGGTATCGAAAAATGATGTCATGCCAAATATTGTTTGCGTGTTAACTATTTATTCTTCCAAACATAGTATAGACGTTTTTGTCTGTGTGTTCCACAAGTTTTTCATATGAGATTTGCTTGAGGTGTGCTATGAAGCGTGCAGTGAGTATAGCATATTTGGGTTCATTACGTTTGCCTCGGTGCGGTACCGGAGTGAGGAACGGTGCGTCAGTCTCAATGACAATCCGATCAAGCGGGGTGAGACTGGCAAGTTCCGGAAGTGTTACGGTTTCACCCGGCGCCAATCCTTTATATGTGCTGTTGCCATCAAATCCGATGGAGAAACCCAAGCTGAGTGCGTCTTTTAATACTTGTTTGGAGCCTGCAAAGCAATGAAACATACCGGGGTTATTTAATAAGAGATTTTTGTGTAGTTTGAGAATTTTTATAACATCTTCTCCCGCGTGCCGGTTGTGGATCTGCAGCGGAAGTTTAACTTCATGAGCAAGTTCGATTTGCTGTATGAATATTTTCTCCTGCTGCTTGGGATCGACAATCCCGTTTGATCTGTAGGAATAATAATCCATGCCGATTTCACCGATTGCAAGTACTTTGGGGTGATGGGTTAGTTTTTCGAGTTCCCATAGCCAATAATTTTTTTCGTCATTGCGAGGAGTTTGCGACGAAGCAATCCCCTGCTTTTTGAGATTGCCGCGCTCTCTTCGTTCGCTCGCAATGACGGGAGAGCTCCCTTCAATAGCTTCGACTACCTCGGGATCGCTTTCGATTTTATCAGCATGGTGGGGGTGGACACCGACGATTGCATACAATTTGTCATATTTCTCAGCGAACTCTACTGCTTTGCGACTGGATGAAAGCTGTGTACCGGTATTGATGATCATTGTGAGCCCTTCTTTGAAGGCATCATTGATAACTGCGTCGTAGTCGTCTTCAAACGCTTTGAACTGGAGATGGCAATGGACATCGATCATAATCTCGGGAATAGTGGTGCTGAGCTCTTAATTTTCGGCCCTTTGAATTGTTCAAGAATTTTTTCAGCAGTCTCGGGCATAAACGGTTGCAAAAAATATGCGATGGCACGTATATTATCTACATATAAGTGTAGTTTGTTTTGCAAGTCGATCTTATCAAGAGTCCATGGCTGTTGTTCATTAATTGTTTGATCTGTAGTTCTAATACTTCTTGATTGGTCTTCATTAAGCCACAAATGACCCCATTTAATATCTGATTGCCATATTATCTGTAATGCTTCATTAAATTCTCCTTTTTCTATTGCTTGTAAGATGAGACTATTTTCAACTTTTGGGGGCTTCGTATTTTTGTAATCAAAAATTGTAAATTCAAAATCTTCCTTCTCACATAGTTTAGCCACTCTCGCAACAAGATTCCCCAGTCCATTCGCGAGGTCTGCATTATATGCAGTTTTAAATTTCTCTTCTGAAAAGTCACCATCAGAGAAAGGAGAAAAATATTTAAGGAAATAGAATCGTAAAGCGTCGGTTCCGTATTTTTTAATTAACTCAACTGGGTCAATGACATTGCCAAGCGTTTTGGACATTTTTTTGCCATCAACTGTGAAGTACTCATGGACGAACAATTTTTTTGGTAATTCAAGTCCCGCGGACATAAGAAATGCAGGCCAATACACAGCATGGAATCTGATAATACCTTTTCCTATGACGTGTACATCTGCCGGCCACCACTTTTTGTAGGATTCCTCATCCCAACCAAATCCGATACCACTTTGATAAATATTGAGTGCGTCAAACCAGACATACATCCGCTGCGTGTCATCTCCCGGCACTGGCACTCCCCAATTTTTTGCCCGTTCATTTGATCGTGAGATGCTGATATCTTCAAGTCCTTTTTTAACAAACGCCAAGACTTCGTTCCGTCGGAAATCAGGAACGATTTCAAGTTGATTTGATTCAATAAGTTTGAGCACTTTATCGGTATAGTCTGAAAGCTTAAAAAAATAATTTTCTTCCTCTACTTCTTCCAAGGGCTTGCCAGGGTGCTCATAACATTCACCGTTTTCATCCAGTTCATCACGGGTATAAAATAATTCACAGCCGACACAGTAAAGTCCTTTGTATTTCTTTTTATAAATGTCACCGTTTTTTTGACATAACTCCCACAATTTTTGAGAAGCCGGATAATGATGTGATTGGTCGCTGCCTTTTTGAAAGACATCAAATTGTACATTAAGTTGATGAGCGAGATTTTCAAAGAGTTTGGTATTTTTATCCACAAATTCTTGAACGAGCATTTTTTCTTTTTCGGCTGCCTGGACATTTTTCAACGCATTTTCATCGCCGCCTGAGAGCATACGGGTTTCAAATCCTTTCAGCTTGTGGTATCTGGCGATTACGTCAGTTTGTACGAACTCGAGTGCATGACCGATATGAGGTTTGGCATTGACATAAGGAATTGCCGCTGTGATATAAAATTTTGCCATAGGTGTCCGTAAATTGTAGCACAAAAGGCCTCATGTCGCGAGATGAAGGAAGCATGCAGTTATTGTTTGGAATTACCTCTGCTGGAAACCAACAGTTCCAGCACAAAAAACAGCGCAAGGAGGAGGACAAGAAAGAACGGGTTGGTCAGATGATTTAGCCTGAAAGTGAGATAGATAATGACAAATCCAGCAATCAATATACCGTGCTTTATACTTTTGAAAATATACGACCCTATTGAAAACAGAAAAAGAGCAAGCAGGAGAAAAAAGATGCTGACCGGAGGTATCCGGATATATTTATCAAGAGAAAAAGGCAGACCGGTTATCATTCCGGAGAAGGATATTGGTGTTTCGGGAGATAAAAAATAAATAAAACCCGCAAGAGCACAGAGACTAAGAATTCCAGCAATAAGCAGTGTAAGTGGTCGTTTGCGTGATCTCATGCGCCAAATCCGTAAATATGCAGGATATCGAATCCGATTAATTGCAGGAACACAAAGGAGAAGATAAGGAAGATAAGCCCGACGATAGCGGCAATCAGTTGATCTCTACCCTGCTGGATTTGCTCGGGTTTGCCTTGAGACGTCATCAGTTGGTATCCTGCCTTAATAATAAGAAGCAGGGCAATTCCTCCTGAAATACTCAGTAAAATACCAAAAATTGATTTAACAAATCCGGATGGATTGGTTGCGATCGGTCCAAAAGCAGAAGTAAAGGTTGTGCACTCTCCGTTACTCCAATTTTGACACGGAGGTGACGGTGGAGGAGGAAGCGGTGTGGGTGCAGAAGGTGTCGATGCTGTACATTTAATTCCTTCGATGCTATAGCCACCATTAGCTGCTAAAAATCCTGAATAATTCGATGTTGTTGATGTATCAACAGAAAAGCCTGGAGCATTTTGACATGCGTATTGCGTCCCATTACAATAGCCGCCTCCTGTTTTTAATTTTGAACTAGTATCCGGATTTGTACACGAAAATCCATTTTGTCCGCTCCCGGAACCGTTGTTATGAGTACAGGTACACTTCGCTACGAGACCATGGCAGGCGATACCCGTGACGTTCCATCCTGTACCGATATTGCCTGAAGGATTAGGATTAGGATTTATAAGGTTGCCATCTATAGATACACCAGGAGTATCCGAACATGCGTCATGAACACTTCCGCAAGATCCAACACCAATTGATTTTCCGGATGTATCATTGCACTTAAATTCATTGTTCCCGCCTCCGGCTTTATTTGGCGTTGTACATGAGCATATTGCTTTGTGTTGATATGGTTTACAGATAACACCTTTAACGGTATATTGTTGTGGAGGAAACTGATTATTAAAATTACTACGTTCTTTACTATCTACAATGCTTGCGGTAACAATATTGTTATTACTGGCATAACAAGAGAGGTTTGACGTACTGCAATAGAATTGCTGACCATTACAGGTAAATCTGTTTACACCAGGTGTTTTTGTCGCATCAGCACCTGGGTGATTGCATGAACAATTTACTGCTTTTGCTTTGGTAGAGACACAGAGGGAATCTGGATAAAGATGAGTATCACAGGTAAGTCCTGCACTACACTCTATTTGATAATTGCAAGTAATACTATGATAGTTACATTTTTCCCCTAGGCCAGCCGTATTTCTTGTTGTACCTGGAGGAGGATTACAGATAGGTACGGGGATGGCATATGAAACAGGTATGTTCTGAGATAAAAATGAGAAAATGAAGAATAGTGTTGAGCCGGCAAAAACTATATATTTTTTCACATATTTAGCATGGCAAAAAAAATGAGCAAATGCAATATATGACTTCTTATTTATTAAAATAATAAAAGCTGCTTAACTGTTTTTATTTTTAATGAAACGATAAGCAGTGTAAGTGGTCGTTTGCGTGATCTCATGCGCCAAATCCGTAAATATGCAGGATATCGAATCCGATTAATTGCAGGAACACAAAAGAGAAGATAAGGAAGATAAGCCCGACGATAGCGGCAATCAGTTGATCTCTACCCTGCTGGATTTGCTCGGGTTTGCCTTGAGAGGTCATCAGTTGGTATCCTGCCTTAATAATAAGAAGCAGGGCAATGCCACCGGAGATACTAAGAAGAATACCAAAAATTGTTTTAACAAATCCGGATGGATTGGTTGCGATCGGTCCAAAAGCAGAAGTAAAGGTCAAACACTCTCCATTACTCCAATTTTGACACGGAGGAGAAGGGGGACCAGGGAGCGGAGTGGGTGCAGAGTTATAATTAGTACCGTTTTTTACACATGCACATATAGTTTGAGTACTGTTGAAGCCTGTGAATGGTGGACATTCTCCACCACCTGCCGCACCACAGTAATAACCGTTAGCACATTGTGAGTTTACAGCACAGGATCCTTTTGTTTGTTTTGCTTTACAGCTGCAACTGGGTTGCGTACCAAAACCGGTAAATGGCGGACATGATCCGCCACCCTTATTGTCTTCACAATATGTTCCGTTTGAACATTGCGCATCTGTCGAACAGGATCCTTTTGTTTGCTTTTGTCCACAGATACAATTATACGTTGGATTCAAGGCGCCTCCGCTGTTAGAGCATTCTCCTCCTCCGTTTTTATTAGTGCAATAGTTCGTTGAACATTGGTTATCTGACGTGCAGGAGCCAGTCGTTTGTTTTGGTGCACAGGCACAAGTTGGAGGAGTTCCGAAACCAACAAAAGCAGAACAATCTCCTCCATTCTTTGTATCTTTACAATATGTTTGACCGGTACATTCATGCCCGTTTGCCGTACAACTCTTTGCATAAGCAGTTTTTGTCACCAAAGATAATGTAGAAAAAGTGACTACTATAAAAATTAGAAAAAAAGCAAAGAGAAAATGAAATTTTTTCACATCTTCAGCATGGCAAAAAATAATAACAAATACAAGATGTCTACGAAATTTCCTTAATTATCTGATCAAGTAGCGAGGTTATCCTCGAAGAAAAAGGAAAAGGCCGATGATTAGTAGCCCCAGCGTTAAAGCGTAGAGTATATATGCTGTTTTCTTTTCCGCACCGACCAGCTGATCTTTTGATAAAGGAGATAATACCAAAGGATATTCATTCGTTTTTTGAATAAATTTCTGCTCCCCTTCCATGGTAAGGATACCAAAGGCATTGAGCGTGGATCCTGTTGCTATCATATATTCGGTTACCCGTTCTCTATTACCCCCTGTAGCATTGGCTATTTTGATAATAGAAGAGAGTATCTTCATCCCTGTTGAATTAGTGTTTTGTATCGTGCCGGGTTGCAGAAATTGTTGCGTCTGGTAGATGCCATTTACTTCGCAGCCGGCAGGTTTTATCAAAATTTTACTCGTCTGAGCTTGCAGATAAAAGGGAATGGATTGTTTTTCAGGAGAACCGATTCTTCTCCATGTCCATGTAGAATTTCCTTTGCTGTCTTTACTTTCTTCTTCCCGTTCCAAAATATATTCATAATAAACACATGATTTTTGTGTTACCGGAGACGTCAATGGTTGATCTGCAGTTACCGTTCCGTTTATCACAACGGGGACACCAAACGGTATACTATTTATATCATCCGTGGGAACATACTTGGATAGGGTATTGGATTCATTTGTTTTTTGGTAACCGAAAAAGATTAGGATGCCGCCGCCACCAGCTGCTACGATACCCAATATATTTGCAATACTCATCTTACTTCCAATTATTTAATAAACAAAAAACAAACACAAGATGTGTCCGACAGATCATAAGACAAAATAGTATGAGATACTTTGTGTTATTGACAAGAGTTGGCACTCGTGCTATATTATTGCTAATCCGATTTGCTCAGCGGATTACGAAATTAGCGTTTAGGGGGCAGTTTTTAGGTTTAGATTTTACTAATCACTAATTACTAGTCACTATTCACTAACTCATTATGCATAATTTAACGCAGCGGCAAGTCGAGATTCTTCGAAGCGTTATCGAAGAGTATATCGATACAGCCGAACCGGTTGGATCCGAGACAATTGAAAAAAAGCATAATCTCAGTGCAAGTCCGGCGACGATCCGCAATGAGATGGTCAAGCTTTCGGAATACGGATACCTGAAAAAACCGCATTCATCGGCAGGACGTATCCCGACTGCGGCTGGGATGAAATTTTACGTTCGGGAGTTGATGAAAGAAAAGGAACTCTCAACGGTAGAAGAAGTCGCGTTGAAAGAAAAAGTTTGGGATTACCGTGAACGGATGCAGCGGTTTCTCAAAGAAACGACAAGATCGCTCGCAGAGAAAACCAACACACTTGCTGTCGCAGTAACGAGTGAAGGTGATATTTATTGCTCAGGATATGCAAATATTCTTGAGATGCCGGAGTTCTTTGATATAGATGTAACCAAGACGCTTCTTGAGGCGCTTGATGAATATGGAAGTTTTGAAAGTATCTTTGCCAACACGAATGATGATGAGGATATCCATGTGCTGATTGAAGATGAGCTTGGCGGTAGCTTGAAGGGTCCGTATGGGTTTATTTATACCGAATATGCAACGCCGATGAATGTTCATGGCAGGATCGGTGTACTCGGACCGGCTAGACTGCACTATACATCAATCATCCCGACAGTCCGCTACTTCGCGGATCTGATTAAGACAAGCGCGAAGGGGTGGTAAAGCGAGATTTAAGATTTAGGATTGAAGATTAAAGATGAATAATGATAACGATAAAAAGAAAAACGAAGACATTGCGACGGACGCAATGGAAGTGGAATATTTAGAAGAAACTGAAGGTGAAGAAGTTATCGATGAACTTGAGGAAGTAAAAGCGCAGATTGAGGAAGCTGAGAATAAATACAAGAGAGCTTTGGCAGATTACCAGAATTTACAAAAAAGAGTGCAGGATGAGAAGAGTGAGTGGATAAGGTCGGCAAATAAAGAATTGCTCTTGCGAATATTGACTGTTTTGGATACACTGATATTGGCCTATCAGCATACCCAAGACAAGAACGTAGAAGTCAGTATTCAGCAATTCCTCGATGTACTGAAAGCAGAAGGGGTGACAAAAATTGAGACGGTTGGGAAGAAATTTGATCCCAATCTGATGGAAGCAATAGCTACTGACGTTGGAGAAGACGGAAGCGTTCTTGAAGAGCTGCGTATTGGATTTTTATTATATGATAAATTATTACGGGCAGCACAAGTGAAAGTAGGCAAAGGAAAATAAAATTATGGGAAAAATAATTGGTATTGATCTAGGTACAACAAATTCATGTGTTGCAGTCATGGAAGGTGGAGCACCAAAAGTGATCCATTCTGCCGAAGGACGCAACACCATCCCCTCGGTCGTTGACCCGAAGACACATGTCGTCGGTGATGTCGCCAAACGGCAATTGGTACTCAAAGCAAAAGAAACAATCTTTTCTATCAAGCGGCTCATGGGGAAGAAATTCAACGATCCGACTGTTCAGGAGGATATCAAATGGTTGCCGTATATTATTAAAGCAGGTCGTGACGATATGGCAGTTGTTGAAGTTGACGGCAAGACCTACACCCCACAGGAAGTCAGCGCGATGATTCTTCAGAAGATCAAATCAGATGCAGAATCATACATCGGCGACAAAGTAACGCAAGCTGTTATCACCGTTCCGGCATATTTTGACGACAGTGAACGGCAAGCGACCAAACAAGCAGGAGAGATTGCCGGTTTGGAAGTTTTACGAATCATTAATGAACCGACTGCGGCAGCACTTGCTTATGGTTTGGATAAGAAAAACGCCCATACCATCGCAGTATATGATCTCGGCGGCGGGACGTTTGACATTTCCATTCTCGAACTCGGTGAGGGAGTTTACGAAGTAAAATCAACCAACGGTGACACGCATCTTGGCGGGGATGATTTCGATAAAAAGATCATCGATTATATTGCCGATGAGTTCAAAAAGGAAAATAATGTGGATCTTCGTAAAGACCCACAGGCGCTGCAGCGGCTGAAAGAATCGGCTGAGAAAGCAAAAATAGAACTCTCCACATCACAGGAAGCGCAGATCAATCAGCCTTTCATTACCCAAGGAAAAGATGGGCCGCTCCATCTGACGATGACACTGACACGGGCAAAGCTTGAGCAGATTGTTGATGAGTTGATCCAGAATTCACTCAAGCCGGTTGAGAAAGCGCTCAAAGATGCAGGGAAAAAAGTATCAGACATCGATGAAGTCATCTTGGTCGGCGGTATGACACGCATGCCAAAGATCGTTGAGGTCGTCAGCAAGTTCTTCGGCAAAGAGCCCAACCGCTCAGTCAATCCTGATGAAGTCGTCGCAATCGGTGCTGCCGTACAGGCAGGAGTTCTCGGCGGGGAAGTAAAAGATGTCTTGCTGTTGGATGTCACACCCTTAACGTTGGGATTGGAAACTCTTGGCGGCGTCTCAACACCACTCATTAACCGCAACACAACGATCCCGACCAGTAAGTCACAAGTTTTCTCAACCGCAGCAGACAATCAAACCCAAGTTGAAATTAATGTCCTGCAGGGAGAGCGTCCGATGGCGACGGATAATAAATCACTCGGCCGCTTCATCTTGGACGGAATTCCCCCAGCGCCACGTGGCGTACCGCAAGTTGAGGTGACTTTCGATATCGATGCCAATGGAATTCTTAATGTAAAGGCAAAAGATAAGGCATCCGGAAAAGAGCAGAGCATCAAGATCACCGGATCAACCGGTCTCTCCAAAGAGGAAGTCGAGAAGATGACCAAAGAGGCAGAAGCTCATGCAAAAGAAGATGAGGAAAAGAAAGAAAAG
The DNA here is from genome assembly GCA_035533875.1 of Candidatus Acidiferrales bacterium. GTDB lineage: Bacteria > Patescibacteriota > Microgenomatia > Levybacterales > UBA12049 > JACDET01. The sequence continues at coordinate 18,990 of DATLSZ010000020.1, read as the reverse complement.
ATCGAAGCACGCAATCACGCAGACGCACTGCTGTTTACCGCAGAAAAATCATTGAAGGATGCTGGCGATAAAGTATCATCCGAGATAAAGACAGACGTTGAAGAGAAGATGAAGGCACTGAAAGATATTCTGGACAGCGGTTCAAAAGAAGACCTGGAAACAAAGACGAGAGAGCTTTCAGATTCACTGCAAAAGATAGGAGAAGCTGCCTATCAGCAGGGACAGCAGGCACAATCAGAACCGGAGATTGAAAGTGAAGAGAAGGAAGGCAAAACCGAAGAGGGTTCTGATGAGGAAAAGAAGGATAAGAAAGACGACGAAAAACCAGTCGAAGGTGAAGTGGTTGAATAAATTAGATTTAAGATGTAAGATTTAGGATTTAAGAAATTCTTAAATCTTTAATCTTCAATCGTTAATCTTTTTGAAGCGCGATGAGCGCTTTTTTAGTATTTGTATTAGGGTATAATAGTGTGAGTTTAGGAATAAATTATGGCAGATAGCAACGATTACTATGACATTTTGGGAGTAACTAAGTCCGCAACAGCGGATGAGATAAAGCGAGCATACCGCAAGCTTGCCTTGCAATATCATCCTGATCGCAATAAGACGAAAGAGGCAGAAGAAAAGTTTAAAGAAGTAACAAAGGCATATGAAGTCCTCTCCAATGAAGAAAAGCGCAAGAGCTATGATCAATTCGGTCACGCGGCGTTTGAACAGGGTGCCGGTCAGGGGCCTTTCGGAGGCGCAGACGGACCTTTTGGAGGATTCGGTGGGCAGCAAGGAGGACAGTACGGGCCATTTACTTATTCATATTCATCAAACGGAAATGGACAGGGGTTTGACTTCGGGGGCTTTTCCGATCCTTTTGAAATTTTTGAGCAATTCTTCGGTGGCGGAGCCGCACGGTCGAGGCGTGCTGTTTATTCCATTACAATAAGTTTCAAGGACGCGGTTCACGGAGCGGAAAAAGAAGTCACGATCGATGGAAAAAAACAAACAATAAAAATTCCTGCTGGTGTTGACCGAGGATCCCGAATCAGGTTTGATAATTACGATATTGTCGTTGATGTCGTGCCGGACAGCAAATTCGGCAGGGAGGGGTATGATATTGTCACCGAAGAGTCGGTATCGTATCCTGATGCTGCTTTGGGAAAAGAACTGTCTGTTGAGACAATTGACGGGCCAGTGACGATCCGAGTTCCTGCAGGGACACAGCCCAATACGTTGATCCGGCTTTCAGGACGAGGCGTCAAACGGGTTCGCGGCGGCGGCAGAGGCGATCACTATGTGAAGGTTAAGGTAACCGTTCCCAAGCACGTGTCGCATAAGCAGAAAGAACTTCTTGAAGCACTGCAGAAAGAAGAGTCTGCCGATTCCTCCTCGGAAAAGAAAGGACACAGCTGGTTCTAAGTTTTTCTTCATCGTCTTCATAGTAAGATCTATTACCAATTGCTTTTCTCTATTCTCTTATGTTACCGTTAATATATGGCATTTTGTGCTGCAAATGAGATTGCGACTGATTTTGGCTGTCTTCCCAACGATCCTATTGGATTTGTTCAGAAATTTTATGGAATCGGTTTGGGATTCGTCGCCGGAGTTGCGCTTTTGGCACTTATTTGGGGCGGATACTCTATTATGACTTCTCGAGGCGATCCCCATAGAGTAAATATCGGCAAAAGTTATATTTATTATGCGATTGCGGGATTATTACTCGCGATTTTCGGTTATGTCTTTATCCAGACCGTATTGGTTGATATTTTGCATGTTCCTGGATTTTCTTAGTAAGTTAAAAATATATGAAAAAATTTCTGCCCATTCTTATAAGTTTTGCTTTTTTATTTATTACGCTCGTTTCCCCAGCAATTACCTTTGCACAGCTGCAAAACCAACAGGCTCAGACAGATTCACGCTGGGTTATTGATCCTGAAGTAACCTTTATCGGTAAAAATGCCAGACGCTCGGGTGACTTTCTTAACTGGACGTTGCAGAATTATAGTTGGGCTTGTGTAAAGCAAGATCCCAATTCCAAACAATGCGACAACAGCGGTAATCCGATCGCAAAGTATTGGTCCTCCATAGTCCTTTTTATCGTCGTACCGATGTTATTTATCGTTATCCTCGCTACCTCAATCGTCATTATCGTAACCCGGGGAAAGAGTTTGACGATTATGCGGTTTATTCCCCGATTTATTGCGGTTGTGTTATTGATCGTTTTTTCATATTCCTTATTACAATTCTTTTATCAATTCACCGATTTGATCCAGGGATTCTTCCTCAGGTCAAATATCGGCAAAGTATGTCCGCCGAACTGTATCTCGGATAAAGATTTATTATATGTAGGATGGAGCTACAAAGATTTCGTTGGACTACGGCTGCTTGGTGATAAATATGCAGAATCCGCGTTTACGTCCTTGCTGCTTACAAAGTTGACCGCGCTTACCTACTTTGTAATGGTCTTTTTGCTCTTGGTACGAAAGATTATTCTATGGTTCTTTATTATCGTATCGCCGATATTTCCGATATTATTATTGTATTATCCAGTACGCAACACAGGGAAGATTTGGATTGGGGAATTTTTCCGATGGCTTCTCTACGCGCCACTTTTTGCGATTTTTTTGAACGGCTTGGTGTATTTGTGGAGAAATCAAATACCATTAGTTTTCCCAAATGCGGCTGCAATAAAAAATACACCAATTGAGTATCCGACTGCCGTAAATATCTTGTTAGGTGGTCCGCAGCAAATTGTATCACCGGCAAATAGTGTCAATCTTGTTGGCACGTTCGCATTATATGTAGTCTCGCTCATTATGTTATGGATTGTGATTTTGCTGCCATGGATATTGCTTCAGATTTTTCTTGATTATGCGCAGAACTTCGCGCCGGGTGACACAGCGGTAATGAAGACCTTGGTCAATATAGCAACAAATAAAGGCGGCGGCGGTACCGGTCCCAAACCTTCAAGTGGTGGTGCTGCGGTAAACATACCGTTTGCAAAGAAATTTTCAGTTCCTATTGATATCAAACCTGGCCCTACGGGTGCTGCAAAAGAGATTAAAGCTGAACATGCAACGATATCTAATGCTACATTCAGCAAACCGGCCTTTATCCCCAACGCTGCCATTAACAATGCCAGTGTTAACGCGTCGGTATTGAATGCTGCCAACGTCAAGCTCCCCAGTATGAGAGACATAGCACGGTTTGATGTTGCGCTTCAATCCAACGATATTTCAAAGTTAAAAGACGTAAATAAATTTTCAGAGCAGCTGGTGAGAATTGCAAATCCGATTGTCGTATCAAACACTATTGAGCGGAGTCAGGTCAAAGAAATCCGTGAGAAAATTGTTCAACAAAGTCAACGTGGGAATCATACGGCAAGCTCAGTTCTGAATGCGGCACATGCTTCCTCAAGAAGTATGTCAAACCTTTCCAGTGAGAAAGTAAAGAATGCCCTACAGCAAATATCTAATCCGGCGACTGCACCGACAGCAAATAGAGAAAAGATGAGTCAGCTGAATAGCATGCTGAAAAAAGAGAGTTCGCAAAATAAGAATCAACTTGCCGCTTCAATCCTCTCGGTAAATGATAAAACGAGTGATAAAGAGGTTGAAAAAATCAAAAGTCAACTGATGCAGTCCTCCAATAATCAGGTAAGTAAAGCAGTGACCTCTGCTATCTCGCAGTCGGCTAAGTCATCTGATCAAGTCCAAACAATGATCAAACAAATCGCGAATGTAAATTCTGTTACCACGAGCAGTGACCAAGAACACATAACAAAACTCCGTGGAACCCTTGAAAAAGCAAGCAAAGAGGGTAACTCGCTTGCAGCTTCAATTTTGTCAGTCAATGAGAAGACTTCTGCAAGTGAAATTGAAGCACTGCAGGAGCGTATTCAGCAAGCAAAAGAGACAGGTGAGCCGATCGCTACCGAGGTAACTTCAGCCGCAAAAGAAACAAATGAGACATCCCTGCCGATGGTTAACCGTATGCAAAATGTAAAGCAGGAAGACTATCAAGCTGTCAAAGACATGTGGAAGCAGAATTATCAGAACCTGGAAGTTCCGCAGGGAATGGCCGGGACACGTGCGGATTGGATTAAAGACGATATTACGGGCATTGATGAGACAATCGCGTTACTCTCATCACCTGATCAGAATAAAGTACAGCAAGGTATGGATCAGGTTTCCAATCTGCTACCGTTCCTTTTGGTCGGTGGATTCTCACAGACTGAAATTGTTAATTATCTGAAAGCAAAACAGTCAGCGGCAAAAGAAGTCAGCCAGCAGCTTGCAACAGAAGAAGAAGAGAAAGTCTCCATTGGCGTCAAGACACAGCATGCAGTGGCCCAGCAGACAATGGCAGCGACAGTCGATGAGCCAAGCAGCTCAAGTATTCCTGAAGAGGAGGAATCAAGCCTCAGTGCATCAGCATTGGCATCGGCAGCTCCGGCAGCAGTGGCAACACATACAGTATCTACTTCGACAACTCAGTCATCAAATGATATGTTACAAGCGGCAAATCTTACGCTGCCGAAATTGAAGGATATTGCATTGTATGAAACGAGACATCTAACAAAAGATAAAGTCGAATCACAAAGAGTGCAAGAATTGCATAAAGAACTTGAGAAAATCGCTAATCCTGCGAGTTTCACCGGTGACCCTGATCACGGGAAAATAGAAGCACTCAAGCAAAAACTTGTCGAGGAAAGCCAAAAAGGTAACACGTCAGCAGGGCGAATTCTTAATGCAGCCACCAGCACAGTTGGCGATACGTCTCAGCTTCCTTCACTGCCTGATGCTAATCAAGCACAAACCGTCGCCAAACAAGATTATGAGGACGTGAAAAAATTATGGGAAGAAAATTACCGTACGTTGCCGGTACCATCAGAATATGGAAGTGATACCAACGGAAGAATCGCTTGGGTTACGGCAGATACAAAATACGTTGAAGAAACAGTAGGCTTACTCAGTGCATCTGAGGCGGAAAAGATACAGGAAGGTGAAAAGCGTGTTGCAAATATCATGCCGATTCTTTTGCTGGGCGGCTTCTCCTCTCTTGAGGTAGTCGAGTATCTCAAAGCCAAACAAGATGCCGGAACCACGGTTCTTGCAGAACTACAGAAAGAAGAAGAAGGATCGGTAAGTGTTCCTGGAGCAGCAGATAAAAAGGAGCAGGAAAATACGCAAGCAGCTGAAGCTACAACTGAAGAGGAGAAAAAAGAATAAACAGTTTAATTAGTTAATAGGTTAACGCGTTTATGTGTTAAATCGTTAATTTTTTTCACAAGGGACTTGTTCTTTTTGTTATTTTAGTATTTAATAAAAATAGTACTATGTTTGGAAGTATGTTCAAAAAAGATCCGCAAGAGGATCAAAATAATACCGCGCAAAATGCCGTCCCGCAAGACGGTTCTGCTCCCGTACAAAACGGACAGGCAGTGACACAGCCTTCTGCGTCAGCAGGTGTAGACCCAAGCCAGGCCGGGTCGGCGCAACCAGCACAAGGCATGCCTACGCCTTCTGTTTTTTCATCTTCGCCAACACCATCACCGATGGATACACCGGCTGCATCTTCCTCTCCTGTTCCCAACCAACCTGTTGATACTTCATCGACACCTTCTGCCGACGGCGGAAATCCTGCAGGGGCATCGGGTGATAATCTTATATCTTTTAATAACACGCAGGATCCGAATGCATTGAACGATGAAGAACCACCGCAAACATATGGGTCACAACCGGGTAGCGGTACACCACAAGGTGATTCGGCAGGCACTCCACAATCTGACACAGCAGCTCCGGCACCGGAAGGTGTCGCAAACGCTGCACAAGGTGATATGGCTGCGCTGAGTCACCTTGATTCCCGGACAGCTCAGTCATTGACTCATTCACAGGAAGAAACCAAGCGGATCAAACAGGAAAATATCGAGCCGGAACAATTATTGTTGGGTCTCCTTTATGATGAAGGGATTTATAATATGCTTCATGACATGGGCGCGGACGGCGGTCAGATCTCAAAGGAAGTCCAGACAGACGAAAAAATGGGGACCTATCAGGGACAGCCGACGCTTAGTAAGATTTCCCAGGAAGTATTTGATCAGGCATACCGAGACGCAAAAATGCGTGGGGCAAATTTCGTCTCACCTGAAGATGTGTTGATTGTTCTGATGTCTCCGAATTATAAAACTGCTCAATATCTGCAGAAGCACAATCTCAAAAAAGAATCGGTTGTTGAGAAATTCTCAAAGAGTCCGACGACATCGTATGGCAAGAGATCAACGCTTGAAAAATATGGCACTGATCTGACTGCTGAAGCCCGCGCCGGTAGACTAGATCCGATTGCGGGACGTGACAAAGAGATTGACAGAATAATCCATATTCTTCTGCGACGTACCAAAAATAATCCGATTATCATTGGAGAGACGGGTGTCGGAAAAACAGCTGTCGTTGAAGGACTTGCCCAGAAAATTGCGCAGGGAACAGTCCCTAAAGACCTCCAGGACAAACGGATTTTCCAGCTTGATGTTGCATCCCTTGTCGCCGGTGCAAGTCACCGCGGAGAGTTCGAAGAGCGGCTCCGCAACGTTATCAATGAAGTCCTTGGGTCAAATAATAGAATTATTCTCTTTATCGATGAAATTCACGCTTTGATGGGGACAGGCGATGATGGCGGGATGAATGCTGCAAATATCATCAAGCCACATCTTGCCAGGGGACATTTCCAGCTGATTGGCGCGACAACAACGATTGAATACCGAAAGAACTTTGAGAAAGATAAAGCCTTTGAACGCAGATTCCAGCCGGTTACCTGTGAAGAACCAAGTGAGGAAAATGCGCTAGAGATGCTGAAGATTATCCGTCCGAAATATGAGAAATTCCATCATGTCTCCCTGCCGGATGATGCTTTGAAAGAATGTGTAAAGCTTTCCAAGAAATATATCGGCGAGCGTTATCTACCGGACAAGGCAGTCGATCTCCTTGATGAAGCATCATCTGAGGTGAAATTGCAGATTGATGCCGGCAACCGCAACAGCGGTGATACGACGGTAAAGAAAGCGGATATTGAAAAAGTTGTCAGCGCGTGGACGGGCATCCCGATCACAAAATTGACAGAGGATGAGAGCGCCAAGCTTCTCAAATTGGAAGACAGGATTCATCAGCGGCTGATCGATCAGGAAGAAGCCGTTGTGGCTGTTTCCGAAGCAGTACGTCGGGGAAGAATCGGTCTTGCGGCTGCCAACCGTCCGATCGCATCGTTTGTCTTCCTCGGACCGACCGGCGTCGGTAAGACTGAGCTTGCAAAGACATTGGCTGAGTTACTATTCGGCAAAGATGACGCGATGGCGCGGCTTGATATGTCCGAATATATGGAGAAGCATGAAGTTGCCAAGCTGATCGGGGCACCTCCGGGCTATGTCGGTTATGAAGAAGGCGGTCAGCTGACCGAAGCCGTGCGGAAGAAACCATATTCAATTGTGTTGCTTGATGAAATTGAAAAAGCGCATCCTGACGTGTTCAACATCCTACTGCAGTTGTTGGAGGATGGCAGGTTGACAGATAATAAAGGTAATACAATCTCATTTAAAAATACCATCGTCATCTGTACTTCCAACATCGGCAGTTCTGTCATTCAGCAGCATCTGAGTACACAGGATCCGAAAGCAAAGAAGTCTCCCGAAGACTTCGATAAAGCATTTAAAGAATTGCAGGGAATCGTTAAGGATGAGCTGACCAAATTCTTCCGTCCGGAGCTTCTTAACCGGTTTGATGAAGTTGTTATCTTCAAGCCGTTGCAGCCGGAACACATGGCAGGGATTGCCAGACTTGGCATTGCCAAAACAGCTAAACTCCTGAAAGAGCAAGGATACAATCTTCAGATTACGGAGCGCGCGATCGCGCAGCTCGCCAAAGACGGCTACGATCCTGTCTACGGAGCACGTCCGCTCAGACGGTTGATCCAGACTGCTATTGAGAATCCGATTGCTCTGGCGATCATATCTAAGAAATTTGTTCCCGGGGACACAATCGTTATTGACTTCAGTGACAATACCAATGAATTCTTCTTCAGTAAATCAGGCGGTGTTGCTGATGTTGCGCCGATGACTGATGAACAATTCCGGACTTTCCTTGTTGAAGTAAAGAATCCGGAATCCGTTACCAATGTCAGCGACAGACAGCGATTCATGGAGGTACATGATCTACTGGAGAAAGCACGGTCCGAGAATAATAAGACTGCGACTGCAATTTTGGAAGTCACGATGGCAACTCCGCTGACACAAATAAATGACATCCGTAAAGAACTGGACATCGCAAAAGGAAAAGGTGATCCGGTTGCACAAGCCCTTCTTGATCTCGCCGCAACGGTTGCACATCAGATCCAGGCGACAATCATGCTGCAGCATATTATTTTGGAAATAATCCATCCTGATACTATCGTCCAGCCGGGCAAGAAGCTTCGCTTTATGCAATTGCATGACAAAGTGGTTCAGGAAAGTCAGCGAGGCAACGATGTGGCAGTCAAGATAATGGCAGTCAATGATACGACACCGGCAAACGTAATCGACGAACTAATGGAAACGTTACGTACCGGCGCTGCCAATGGCGATGATCTGGCAACTGAAATTCTTTCAGCTGTCAATAACGAAATTACCGAAGAAGCAGAAGCAGTTCATAACGCCGAGCCGGTCACGAAGTTCAAAAAAGTATTGCAGCAGATCAATAATCCGTTGTATCTTGCCGATCCAGAAGACAAAGCCAAACTCAGCACTCTGCATGATAAAATTTCTCAAGCAAATACCTCAGGCAATCCGTTGGCCGCATCAATTCTCTCACTCACCGATATCACATCTGATGATGATATCAAGCAGCTGAAGAAGCAGCTTGAAGCCGCAAAAGGAAAAGGAGATACATTCGCAACGGAAATTCTCGATGTCATCAATGCGCAAATTGAACGGGAGCCGATCCGGGAACTGAAGAAGACATTATTACTGATTGCCAATCCGGTCAGTGCGCCGACACCTCAAGAGAAGGATCAGTACACTGAACTTCAGACAAAGATAACATCGGCAGGCCAGAAGGGGAATCAGCTCGCGACTGCAATTCTTGGTGTGAAAGATACGACGACCGATGATGAACTGAAGCAATTGATGGATCAGATAATCAAAGGACAATCGCAAAATGACGAGGTTGCTGTAATGATTATTACGCTTCTTGGATGGAGTCCCAAAGCACTGGCACAGGAATCGGTACCTGCTCAAGAGCAGCCGGCACAACCTGAACAGCAGTCAGCAGACGCTCAGCCGACAGTACCGGCACCTGCTGCCCCATCTCCTGCAGGAGCTGCGGTGGATACATCAGCTGCGACGGCGCAATCACCAGTCACATTCCAGACATCAGAAGGATCTGTCGTTCCGCCGGTGCAACAGCCTGCAAATGATCCGACGCCTCCGCTGGCTCAAAATAATCCTGGCATGCTCAATACACCCGCGTCTGCAGCGCCTGCGGGGCCAGCAATTGTTGATAGTGCACCGAGCAGTCCGGCAGTGAATACTAATGGTGCCGCGATGCAGCCGACCAATGCATACAATTATTCAGGGATCCCGACAGCTTCACGCCCGATGGGCTACGTCTCCCCCCAGACAAGACAAGAAGAGGTAGAGTAATAGTGTTTAAAAATAAAATAGTAAAAAACTTCTTGAAAATATATATTCATGTTAAGAAGCATATTAAGAGACAGCACTTATGGCAGATCTTGAAGTATTAATTGAAAAATAACCTCGATATATTATTAATCTGGTAAGTAATATCAGGCTTAGGTTCTAAAACGAAGTGCACCACTTTCAGGTAAGATGAAGACCTGAGAGGAGGTGAAGATGAGAGTTTATCAACAATTAACACTAGTAGAACGTGAAATCATTTATGGGATGTTGAGGCAAGGGGAAACGCTTCGGAGTATTGGAAAAAAGCTTAGGAGATCACATACAAGTATCTCACGAGAGTTACGTAGAAACATCAAATACGGTAATGAATATTTCACCAATGAGTATCTACCCTGCAAGGCACAGAAGCTTTCAGATAAACGGAAAGTAGAGCAAAGATACAAAGCACCATTAAAAAATCCTGCAATATTTCTGTATGTACGGAAGCACCTACGAGATGATGGGTGGAGCCCTGAAGTCATCGCAGGGAAACTCAGGCTTGATCATCCAGAGCTTTCCATCTGTCATGAGACAATTTATCAATACATCTACTCCAAAAAAGTTAAAACAAGAGGCATGCATTTAGAGCAATACTTAATACTGAAGAGGAAGAAACGGATGAAGCATAATGGACGGAGTGTGCGAAGGCATAGCAAGATACCTGAGGCTGTATCGATTGATCACAGACCAAGATCTGTCCAGAGGAGACGAAGTATTGGTCATTGGGAAACAGATAACATCATAGGACGTGTTACAGACAAGACTGCCTTGTCTGTAACGGTTGAAAGAATGACCCGGTTCACGATCATTACGAAACTGAAAGACAGAACAGCACAGACAAAAGCTGGTGTACTCATTGACAGATTACAAAACTACCCAATCAAGACAATGACAGCAGATAATGGGAGTGAAAACACAAGACACGTCCATATAGCCAAAGAGCTCAAATTATCCATGTATTTCTGTCATGCGTATCATAGTTGGGAGAAAGGAACTGTTGAGAATACGAATGGGAGAATTAGAAGATTCATTCCAAAAGGAGTGAGTATTGATCAAATACCTGATGCATATATTGCAGCCTTAGAAGATAAACTGAACAGCACTCCGAGAAAATGCTTGCAATTCCAAACTCCTTATGAGATGATGCACAAACTTCGTGTTACCACTGCTTAGTGGTGCACTTCCACTTAGAATCTACGCAGGATAGCTAGACACTAATTTGTAGCCTATAGTTGATATTTTATATTTACTTGTTATAATACTTTCATGAAAAAACCACGAGAAGTAAACACCGGTGACGAGAGCAGTAAATTAGGTACAGAATCTGGTAGGTTGCCTTTGACGATAAAATCCGGGTCCGAGCGAGGATCTCGTGGCAGAGTACAGCATGCTCCATCACAGATGGTCCATGTGCGAGGCGTGTCTTCTCTGGGATCACGCGGTTTGGTATTACCCGGAGCAAGTGTTATCCTTCCTGACGCTGCCGGGCCAGCAAGTCTAGAAGACAGCGGTGCATCTGCAGAACAGCAAAGAGAAGATGCTGCAACGGGTAGTGTTGTTGCGGATTCCAGATCTGACGGAGGGCAAGGTTTGGGCCAACGAAATAGAAGAGTTCGAAGTCCTCATAGACTGACATCCTCAGTGCAGTTAGCTGATGACGGTCCGACACCGGCAAAGGATGTGGCATCTGTCCCAGATAACTTGTTAACGACAACATTCGGAAGAAGGGTAAAGGAAGCAAAAGATGCAGCTTCGGAGCATCCATGGGATAGTGATTCCAAAAGCGTCATTGATGGAATGGTCGTAGCAATGCGGGATACTCTTACCCCTGTACATGCAGACGATCTTGATACCGGACAGAGAGGCAGTCCTGTTCCTCTGGAGCAGTATCTCTTGAGTAGAATACAACGTATTCCAGATATATCAAGACAGAGACCTGACGGTGGTTTTGATGCAGCGCACAGTATCACCTGTATCCGTGATGAAGTAAGAACAAGGAAGTTTTTACAGGGGATTGGTGAAGCGGTTGTGCAACTCGACTCCAGTGAGACAGACATAATTGAAGTTTGTGAAGCCGGCTGCGGTGCATTACCAATCCTTTCTATTTATGCGGCGTTATCTTCAGATAAAGTCAGAGTTACTGCGTTGGAATTCAATCCTGATTCGGTAAGAGTCGCAAGAGAAGTTGTCAGTGGTCTTGGTCTTCAGGATAGAATTACCGTAGTACAAGCGGATGCAACAAGCTATGAACCACAAGCTCCGCTTGATCTGTTGATCTCAGAAACGATGGATTCGGGTCTTGCACATGAACCAATTGTTCAGATATTGTCTCATCTACAGCCGCATGTCAAACCGGACGGTATTACATTACCTGATGGGATTCAGGTAAAAGCAGCACTTGTCCCGTTAACTGCTTTTACCAATAACGCTACAGTATTAATAGCAGATACGAGATATTCTGTGGTTACACCGGACTGGCGGGATGTTGTACGTTACCAACCGGGAGATGACCTGCCTGTCATACAGTTTGCGTTACCGGTTGAAAAAGGTCTTTATTATCTGGCTGTGACAACGGAAGTATCCATCGGTTCTCAAAGACTCGGATTGTTTGAGTCAAGAATTTCAAGTCCACACTACCTAAGAGATGCGCAGGGTAATAACTTAACGTTTTTCTTCGAAGAAGGTAACAGAGATAAGAGTATTGTTGTCAGATATACACCTGGTGATAATCTCAACAATAAAGCGATTGGATTAACCAGGAGGAATCCAGCGCAACATTCTAATATGTAAATGTACTAGTTAGAAAAATAATATAGTTAAACGAAAATACTCGTAACCGCATTTTGAATAGTATAGTAACAAATCGATGCACGATGCCCATCTCATTGTATTTTCCCACATCACCTCATATACTAGAAGTATAGCCGCATTGGATGTGGTTAGATTGTTATGAATTACGCAGCACTGCCCGTTATGTTTCTCAAATTCTGGTTCCTCGAAAGTCCTGTCGCATTATTCAAATTTTTCATGTCCCTCAACAGCGCATTTCTGCAGCTTTTTTCTCTCACCTTGCTGCTCCGAACTTTTTTCAAACCGTTGAAAAATGAATACCGGGCAGGACTGGTAAAGTTCTCAATCGCCATGGGTATGGTCGTGAAATCGTTTCTTATCGTAGCGGATCTTGCCATATTGGTTGTTTTATTAACTCTTGAGATCGGTATCTTTGTCGCGTATGTCTTTTTCCCGATCGCGACAATAGCATTATTATTCTTTTAACTATGTTTGTATACGCACAGTATTATCATTTTTACCGCACTGCACTGCTTCGGAGCATCCGGCTTGTGGTATTTGTCCTGCTCTTTGCCTTTATCCTTTTTCAGATAGTCAATGATTCATCACCCAAATTTGCCGTATTTCTCTTCAACCTTTTTGTGATGGTCGAAGTATTCTTTCATTACAAGATCAGCCGTGCGTCGCCAAACGTTCCCGTTGCCAAAAATAAAAAAGAAACAAAGTACGACTCCTTTACCATGCAGGCGTTATACGGATTTGTCACTGAGCCGACAACTGAAGGTGTTATCAAGCACCTCATTACCCATCCACAGGTAAAGCTGATCATGGAGAAAGCAAATATCACGCATAAAGAACTCGTCTTTACTGATGTCTCAAAAGACGTCCTGGCAGAAAGCGCATTTGAAACGGCGCAGACATTCAAAGGAAAATTTGTTACAACAATGGACATTTTTATCGCATATTTATTTTTGATTGAAAAAGACACCAAACTCTTTTTTGCCAAACAGCTCAAGACAGCAGATATCGCCAACATCATGTATTGGGTACGACAGACGATGCCGGAGGAAGAAAATCCCAAGCAGTTCAGAGTGCATTTTTCCGGACAAGGTATTGGTGAAGTATTGATCTCAGGATGGACGTATGAAACACGGAAATATACCGCGCAGTTCACCAACTATGCTCTTCGTGATGAGCCGCTGATCGGTGGCAGGGAAAAAGAATTCGGGACGATGCTTGAGGCGCTGACCAAAGTTGAGGATAACAATGTCCTCCTGATCGGTGACATCGGAGCAGGTAAAGAGAATTTGGTGCGGGCGCTTGCATATCATAGTTATGAAGGCAACTTGGGTGGCTATCTCAATTTCAAACGGGTGCTGCAGTTGCTCGTCGGTGCGCTGACTGCCGGAGCAGGTAACCGGAGTGATCTGGAATCCCGGCTTCAGGAAATTATTGCCGAGATATCTCACGCAGATGATGTGTTCTTGTATATTCCCGATTTTCAGAATATTCTCGGCGCCACTTCGTATGGACTCGATTTGTCGGGTGCGCTGCTGCCGTATATGAAAGGCGGCGTGATGCCGATCATCGCTACGATGTCCACCGGTATGTACAAGACATACATGGAGAAGAATCCGCTGAAGGAAGTCTTTACTGTTATTTCTCTTGCAGAACCCGAACAGGACAATGCAATACAGATGGTACTAGGAGAGGCAGCAAAGATCGAGAAGAAATACGGGGTTATCCTCAGCTACCGGGCGGTAGTCAGTGCCGTTGAATTATCCGAGCGGTTCTATCAGGATGAGGTACTGCCGGGAAGTGCGGTATCACTTCTCGGAGATGTTGCCAATACTGTCGACCGGGATATTGATCGCAAGACGTATGAGCGGACTCGGCACAAGATGGTGCTTGAAGAAGACGTCGTGACAAAAGTTGAGCAGACAAGCCATGTGGCGATTGCTTTGCCGACTGGGGATGAGATCAATGTTCTTTTGCATCTTGAGGACAAATTGCATGAGCGGGTGATCGCGCAGGATGAGGCGATCAAAGCGGTCAGTGAGGCGATGCGAAGACTCCGCTCCGGGATGACGACGAGTGAGCGTCCGATTTCATTTCTTTTCCTCGGGCCGACTGGTGTCGGTAAGACAGAGACTGCCAAGTCGCTCGCGGATTTTTATTATAAAGGCGAGAAGAATATGATCCGGCTGGATATGAGTGAGTATACGGATGATGATGGGATGAAACGCTTGCTCGGCGCGCCGCCTGGCGAGGGTGATGAGCGGGGAGAGCTGACGGATAAGATCCATGACAATCCGGCGGCGCTGATCTTGCTTGATGAGTTTGAGAAGGCAAATCCGAAGATCCACAACTTGTTTTTACAAGTATTTGATGACGGCCGACTGACGGATAATAAAGGGAATACGGTCTCGTTCCGCAATGCCATCATCATCGCGACATCCAACGCCGGATCTGAGTTCATCCGCGAAGAGATAGAGAAAGGGGTCAAAATTGACCGGGATTTCCAGCACAAATTATTGGATGTGCTGCAATCAAAAGGGATTTTCAAGCCGGAGCTGCTCAACCGTTTTGATGATGTGGTGATCTTCAAACCGCTTGGCAAGGAACAAGTGACGGCAGTGGTTAATCTGCTTCTGGATAGTTTGAAGAAAGATATGGAGAAGCAGGATATCAAAATCTACTTTGATGACGCGGTTGTGGCAAAGATCGCGCAGGAAGGGTTTGATCAGGAATTCGGCGCGCGTCCTCTTCGGCGCTACATCCAGGATACGATTGAGGATGTGATCGCGCAGAAGAAATTGACACACGAGATTGTCCGCGGAAAAACCGTCACTTTCTCCCTCGACGGCACCGGCGCTTTGCATACGGGGATTGTTTGAACTACTCATTTCTCACTAAAAATCTGCTACGATAATATTGCTGCATGGATGGGTTAGTTAAAACCACTGAGAAGAGAGAAGTTGAGGAAGAATTTTCTTTCAGAAAACTATTTATCCCGCTCACGACTCTTAAGGCAATTCATTGGATCGTTCTCGTAGGAGTAATGGTTTATGCGATCATGTTATTTAATCCTGCAGTATGGGATGATAACGAATATTTACTGAATAACTCAACATTACAGACGATTAATATACCAGCATACTTCGGTGTAAATATATTTAATAACTCAGGACAATATAGACCGCTAACCGTTTCATACTTTGGAGTATTATATGCAATCTTTGGATCAAATCTATTTTTTTATCATGTTATTCAGTTGGTATTACATATAACAAATGCTATTCTGCTATTTTTGTTATTTAAAATTTTTTTCAACAAAAAGCTTTCATTGTTTCTTTCACTACTATTTCTCGTTCATCCGATGCAAGTTGAATCTGTATCATATATATCTGCAACAGATAGTACACTCTTTTTTTTATTTGGGTTAATAGCACTTCTTATTGGAGTCACGAAAGAATTAAACTTCCGGAAAATAGTAATACAGCAAATTCTTTTATTTGCCTCAATCTTGGTGAAAGAAACAGGGATATTATTTTTTCTGCTGATCCTTTTCTATCAATTTATTTTTAAAAAAAAGTATTTCGTCATAAGTCTTATATTAAGCTGTATTAGTGTTTTACTATATTTTTCAATAAGAATATACATTGGCAACGTAACACTGGTAAATCGTCCATTAATCCCAATTACGAGAATTACTGTAGCTGAGAGATTACTTACTATCCCGCAAGTAATATTTTATTATATAAAAACATTTTTTTATCCTGTTACCTTGGGCATTAACCAGCAGTGGGTGGTAACCTCACCATCTGTTTCAACTTTTTACGTTCCGTTATTTTTTGATGTTCTCTTTTTCAGTTTATTATGTGTATTTGGTTACCGAATCTTTAAAAAGAATAAAAAGGTAATTACCGTTTATATCTTTTTTTCCGCATGGTTTCTGCTTGGTTTGGGTATTCATTCTCAATTAGTAGCTCTTGATATGACGGTAGCCGATAGATGGGCTTATTTCAGTCTGGCAGGATTACTGGGAGTTATTGGTGTGATACTACAACATCACTTTTTTTCATTTGGTAAATATCAAAATAAGATTGTAATAAGCATTGCTGTCTTAATAATCTTTTTGCTGGCTGCAAGAACAGTCGTACGAAATATTGAATGGCAAAATCCGATTAATCTTTGGAATGGGGCAATAGCGGTAAATGATAATTTCTTAAGTGAGGATCAATTAGCATCTGCTTATGTATATGCAGATAAATTGGATAAAGCAGTAAATCCCGCGGAAAAATCCGTATTATTATTTCCTAATGACAATAATTTATATAATTTAGGATATATATATGAACAACTAGGAAATATTCAACAAGCTAAAAAAGAATATCGTCTGGCTTATCAGGCGAAAAATTATATTCCATGGCAACATCAGCATTATTTACAAGTATATGAACAACTCGCTATTCTTTCACTTCGTACAAATGATCAAAAGACTGCTAAAGACGTGCTTCTTGCGGGAGTCAAAGATTACCCCGGTACTCCAGAATTGTGGTACTTATTAACTATCTGTGAATATAAACTGGGTGATCAAAAAAGCGCAATCAACGCAGCACAGAAAGCGCTATTACTCTCGCCAAATGATGCTAAAATGAAGGATATGTATCAAAAATTATTAAATAACCAGCCTAGATAGAATACAACTCCATTGTTGAAATAATTTAGTGAACTAATCGTATAATGCACCGGGGCACTGCATACGGTCTTATTCAAACAGCCTATGTTATAATTATACAATAATGCCAAACTTAAATTTTCTTAATAAAAAAAAGCATATCAAACAAAAAGAGAATTTATTTAACTTTAAAAATATATTTATAGAAACTTTCAACTCTTCAACAACTAGTGCCATCTCAGGAAATATCAGGACCAAGACAACGATACTATTTTTAGCATATTCGATGATTGTTTACCTCTCAGCTTTCTCTTTTATAACCCGTTCATATAGTAATTTATTCTTTATTCTAATGGTTTTATTTATATACTTAACAGTAAGTCTGAAAAAAGAAAATAAAAACATTGATAATAAAAAAAAACTTATACTTTTTCCACTCCTTCAACTGACAAAAGATATCGCCGATACGTTAGGAACAGTAAAAGGTATTTTGCCAATAATAAAACAGTGGGCTTTATCTATTTTTTGTAAAGATAATATTCCGATGTTTTGTTTAATAATTATATATCTTATTACTCCAATAATTTTAATTTCATGGGGAATCCCAAATCAAGAAAAAATTTATACGTACCATATAGATGAGTGGCGTTTCGCCATGGCAATAAAGAATGCTTTTACGACTGGAAAATCAGATGTTGGAGGAATATTCTATTATATTACCGAAGGAGTTCTCCTAATTCCTTTTTACTTACTTCACATCGTCAATCCATTGGCAGTAAAATCGTCCCTAACAAATTTGACACAACAACACCGATTGTTTGAAATATTGCGTTTGTTTACCATGTTATACGGAGTACTCTCTATAAGTCTCATATCTACTATTGTAAAAAAATATCTTCATTTTAATTCGTTTGTAACTATCTTTCTCTTTATTATGACTCCGGTATTTTTAATTATGAGTAGTCTTGTAAAAGTTGACGTTGCTGTTGTATTTTGGATACTACTTTCTTTATATTCGCTTTTTCAGTATATAGATAAAAAATCAACAAACAAACTCATTATCTTAGCAGTGGTAATTGGGCTAGCTTTAGCAGTAAAAATCAGTACATTACCACTGGTTTTTCTTTTTTTTATTACCGTTTTATTGTATTCACCTAACAAGAAAGAACTTATACGTTCATTAGCTATTGGCCTACCTATTCTCTTTGCAACTGTCATTGTTTTCGGCTATCCGGATATACTAACCAGGTTTCCTGTATATTATCAGTTTATACATACTAATACTGCTTCAAGAGGCGATACTATTTTTTTAAAAAACCAAAGATTATATTTGGTTACAAAAGAATATCCATTAATATTTGGTTATTTTTTATACTTAAGTTGTATAGTTTCTCTTTTATATTGGCTATTTTTATTTATAAAAAAAGTATTTGAAAAGAAAGTTTATGTAATAAAAAAAGAACTAGTTATTGTCACTGGCTTTATAATTTTTTTGTGCAGTCTCCTACCTTTTCGGATTGACGGAGGAGGCAATAGGGCTCTTGTATTATTACCATTCATGGTTATTGTCGTAAGTATGACAATATTACAGATAATTCATAAAACTCAGAATAAATGGCGATATTTATTATATCTAATACTTTCTATCGGACTTTCTCTCCAGATATTTCAATCATATGCATGGGTTTCAGTTCTTTTTTCTCCTGACCCCAGACATGTTGCGTCTTTATGGATAGAAAAAAATATTCCCGGCAATTCTACAATTGGTATTGAGAATATCCCCGTAGATCAAATGCTACCGGATAACGTTCTTTTTGAATTTTATAAA
>DATLSZ010000019.1:0-7310 GCA_035533875.1 Candidatus Acidiferrales bacterium | reverse complement strand
TATAATAGCTGAAGTCCAAAGACAGTAGGTGGAGCGTAGCGAAGGGTCGAGACAATTCATAAATCCTACCGAGGAGCCACATTAGTATAAGTTTTAAACTTGTTATGGCACTCCTCGAGAGTGTCTTTTTTATTTTTAGAATCGGAGTGAGGAACAAATTTTTTTGCAGAGTGGATGACGAAGTCTGTACTCAAGAAAAAATTTCGTTCCGAGCGGAGAAAATATGGATAACACAACCGTAAAAGTCAGTCAAAATAGACAAAAAAAAGAACAGCTCGTTGCTGAGTTAAAAGAGAAAGTTGCCAAATCAAACGGCATCATCTTTGCCAATTACCAGGGTCTCACCCATCAGCAGCTGGAAAATCTCAAGAAAAATCTGAAGAAAGCAGAATCAGAATTCGTTGCTGTTAAAAATACGCTTCTGCAAATCGCCCTTGAAGGAAAAATTGACCAAGCTGCGACAAAAGAATTCTTCACACAGCCAACCGGCGCAATGTTTATCTATAACGACATTGTCGATCCGCTCAAAGAACTGACCAAGACAATCAAAGAATTTAAAATGCCTGTTATTAAATTCGGAATTCTTGACGGTAAAGTCGTCACCGATCAGGAAGTAACCAAGATAGCTTCACTTCCTCCGCTTCCTGTTCTTCAGGCTCAGCTTCTTGGCCAGATGAAAGCACCAATATCAGGACTCCACAGAGCTTTACAATGGAATCTCCAATCTTTGGTAATGACTTTGAAAGCTATTGAGTCAAAAAAGGCTTAATTTATAATTTTCAATTCTCAATTTTCATTGAATGATTCAGTGAAAAAATTTTCAAAATTAAAACATTGTAAAATTGATTGAAAATTGGAAATTAAAAATTGAAAATTTTCTACCGAAGGGAGGTGTAGTATGGCAAAATTAAATAAAGATGAATTAATGCAAGCAATTGAAGAGATGTCTGTTCTGGAACTTTCTGAGCTCGTAAAAGCTCTTGAAGAGAAATTCGGCGTTTCTGCTGCTGCGACAATGGTTGCTGCTGCACCTGCGGGTGGAGCTGCTGCTGCTGGCGGTGGAGAACCTGTTGAAGAACAAACAGTCTTCAATGTTGTTATCGCAAGTTCAGGTGCACAGAAGATCGCTGTTATTAAAGCGCTTCGGGAACTCGTTCCGACACTTGGCTTGAAGGAAGCAAAAGACTTAGTTGACGCGGCTCCGAAAGAAGTCCTGAATCAAGTCAACAAGAAAACTGCTGACGAAGCAAAAGAGAAATTAACAGCTGCAGGTGCAACTGTTGAACTCAAATAAGAAAAATAGTATCTAGTATCTGGTATTTAGTATTTATATGCTGATCCCAAATTTAGATACTATTTTTTTTGCAATTTTTTAGTAAACGAGGAATAAATTTTATAAAACTTACGCGGGTGGCACGGGCGGAGGGTTCCCGACAGCGCACAGTTCGTTGAAGCAAACAGAAATTATAACTCTATAATGGCTTCTCTAGAACGAGCACTGACGGGAAGAGCCCGGGACAGGACCCGCAACTGGAAAAATTTCGTTCCGAGCGAAACAAAAAGATAGAAAATCCCAAAATAGTATATTGACAACTATGTCCTAGTTTGTTACTGTATATATAGTTAAATTGCAGATTGATAGTTATCAATACAGTTAGCTAACCCTATGACCAATCAAAAATTATCTATCGATAGCCTCCCCGATCTCCTCACTGTCCGCGAAGTAGCCGAAGTTCTCAGAGTTTCACCATTGACGATCAAACGCTGGGGCAAACGGGGCAAACTTCCGGCAATCCGGATCAACTCCCGCGGCGATCGCAGGTACAAAAAAGAAGCCGTTCTCTGGCTCCTCGGCATCCAGGCAAAAACAGAATAATTTGACACTTGACTTTCTTTTCCGCTTTATTCACCATTAAGATATGTCTTCGGAGCTTACATCCTACATCGAAAAAGCGCGGGGAAAAAAACAGAATGATGGGCAAATCGCGAGCAGCCTTTTAGCTGCAGGCTGGCAAAAAGAACAAATAACAGAAGCACTCGCACAAGATTCAGATATTCCAGTACCGCCGCCGCCCGTGGCTCATGTAGGCATGTGGACAGGATTTCTCTACATCCTATTTTTTATTGCTCTTTACGTGTTGGCTACATCAATTGCGGGGATCTTTCATGTTTGGATAGACAAACCGACTCTTACTTCCCTATCATCATCAACAAACTATCCAAACGTATCCTGGTATGATTTTGCAACATATTACTTAGGATATGACACTGCATCGTTAGTCCGAAGCTATATCGCGGCGATTATTGTTTCCTATCCATTATTTGTGGTACTTGCGGTTATCTTGAAGCGGCAAATACTCAAGCACCCCGCGGTTCGGGATCTCAGATCACGAAAAATATTATTTTATATAACGCTTATCGGCACCTTTCTCATCCTCTTGGGAGACATCATTATGACCTGCTATGACGTTCTTGCGAACAGCATGACGTATATTACCTTTAGACATTTACTGGTGTCCTTACTTATTGCCGGTCCTATTTTTGCATACTTTATCAGCGAGGTGAAAAATGACAGTAAAACATCATAGTAAAGATCTTATCGCAATTCTTTATATAACCATTCTTGCTGTTTTGGCAATTATCTGGGGATTTAGTATCATACCCTTTCCGGGAACAGAGAAAGGTATTATCTCTGACCACAAACGGGTAATTGATATCGGTCAAATACGGGATACTATCGATGATTATTATCAAAATAACGGGCAGCTCCCCCAAACACTCAGCGCACTCACCTATAATGTAGATGCTACTTCACCGCTCAACACAATCGATCCACAAACAAATGAGCCATATGAGTATATGATAACTGGTCAAACAGAGTATGAATTATGTGCGACATTTGCAACAAGTTCAACGAGAGATGACCCAAGTGCGTATGACAATACCAGCAGTGATTACACGACATTTATGGACGAATTCAAACATCCTGCCGGCCACTTTTGTTTCCATGAAAGTGAATCATCCGATCCATTAGTTTCTCCAGTCATGCCTGACAACATAAACTATCAGATCTCACCCTCGCCGATTGACAGTATTAATCCTTCCCTTTCGCCTGTACAAATCCAAAAAGGCGGTGGTGGAAGCGGAGGAAGCAGTCTCTAATAAGCTTTCTTATGCTACAATCAAGCTATGGCAGATCAACTCGAGCTTATCCAGACTCCCGATTATAAACAGATACAGCAGAACTTTCTTCAAGAACTCAACCTCGCATCTCAAAACAAACCTTCAAGTATTTCCTTTCTCAAAAATCATCTTCCAACCAAACCGCTCCTTGCCAACGGTATTGTGCAAGGCATTGTCATTGGCGGGACAAATTATATCCTCGCAACAGCTGTCATTAATTCCAATGGTACGCATAAAATTATTGCCAAAAAAACAGGAGTCTTGCCGGTATTCGACACCAAAAAAACATTCGTTGATTTTCTCACAGAACATCTAACACCTGACGTTGATGCGATCGGGATAAACTTTGGCTTCCCACTGGAGGCAATTACCGGATCATTCGGAGAACTTGACGGCAAGCTGTTACTCGGAACAAAAGAACATACCTTTAAAGGGTTAATTAACGAGCCGCTTGGGCAATTGATAAAAACTCTCTACCAAAAAAAATGTCACAAAATGCCTATGGTATCTGTTGCCAATGATACGGTCTGCCTGACCCTTGCAGGTGATGGTACGGAAAAGGGGTCGTTAGTCGCTGGCACAGGGTTTAATATGTGTTTGGTAACGAAATATCAACACAAAAAAACACTGATCAATCTTGAAAGCGGCAATTTTAATAAATTTACCCTCACGCCGATTCTACAAAAAATTGATGATACATCAGAAGATCCGGGAAAACAGCTTCTTGAAAAAGCAACATCGGGCAAATACCTCGCGTTGTATTTTAATGAAAAGATAAAAGAGCTTCACCTTCCCCTGTCACCGATCAAAACAAGCCAGCAGCTGAGTGAACTGTCTCACGAGAACCATCACGATGTCGCCGGAGATCTCGCACGGGCTATCATCACCAGATCCGCTTATCTTGTTGCCGCGGCAATCGCCGGCCTGTATGAATATAGCAGCAAACCGCAAACGTTCACACTGATCGGTGAAGGCAGTCTGCTCTGGAACGGCTGGCAGTACCATGAGAATATACAAAAACAATTGACCAAACTCGGTGTACCGCGCAATGCAATTGTGATCAAACACATCCCCGACTCTAGCATCAAGGGAGCAATTGGCCTCATCATCTAAGCTTTTTTGTCAGCTTTCTGTCACGCATCAATCTGATATCCTATGATATAGTCTATTTTTGTTGTCGCTGTCCGACAGAAATCATTATGGCTGAACCAATACCAGGAAAAGGACTAAGAGCAGAAGCATTTAGAGTACTACTTACTCAACCATCGCAAGTTGGTGGTGAAGTAGCTGTTCGTACTCCTGGAAAAGTTGATGGTGGTGTTCCTGTGGGGCCTCGTCCAATCGGTGTTGAAAGATTATTAGCTAGCCCTGTCCCTGACATACCCCAAGCGCAACTTGCCAGATATGACCGCAAAAGTCTACAGATGAGAAAAGTCCGTGAAGTTGGACCGGGACAACCGGCAGAAGCTGCAAGAACAGTAGCAGACGGGACGATAGTACTTAAATTTGATATTGGAGGAGATAAAATAGCCGCCGGCGGAAGCGTTACTGAAAACGGTACGCTCGTAGATAAAGGTTCTGCACAACCATTTCAAAGTCAAGATGGTGTGGGATACCTTGATTATATGGAAGCATTCGCAGAGGCTACAGATGGTGGACGAGGATTAGTAATCGGTACATCATTCGCTGGACCAGTTGATGGGACAAGGCCTATTGTGGGTACCAACGTTCGTACCTTTAAAAGAGAGTTAGATGAAAAATACGGTGGAGATATGGCAAATATTTTCCCGAATGCAGAAACCGTTGCTGGAGGAAATGATGGAGAAACCGGAACAGTTGAAGCAGTAGCACAAGCCTTTGCTGAACACCCTGAAGTTAATAAAGTTATTTTCGTTATCCATGGCGGTGGTTATGGAGGTTCAGTTTGGGAGAGAGATAAAGCTTCGGGAGATAAAGGTTCATTAGATGCTGCGGAACCAGGCCATATTCCGGTAGTTGCAGAATTAAATCCTTTTAATCGTACTGCTGCTTGTGGTCAGGAAGGATCTCCTGCTCCACAACTGACTTGTGTAGAAAAAATAGCTGGAAGTGGACAAGGTGTCGAACAAACCTACTATGAACAGACCGGACAAAGACTGACCGGTATCCAAATAAGTGAGCTCTATCAAGCCGGTGATCCATTAGCAACACGAATTTATGATGCTGCTGCACGTGTTGTCGCAACAGGTATTCTAGGACTCGATCAAGCAACTACAGAACCTGGATCTAACGCAAGAGCTCTTGATGAAGGTACGGTTATTGTTGCCCATGGAGGATTATTTAAGACTCCCGGTATTGGTGAAAGAGTGGAACAGATCTTGGAAGAGCACTTGGGATATAGACCTACAGTTATGTATACAAAAGACTTCTCGGATAACGCATCTCTTGATGGCGCCGGAAAACTCGCATTGATGGAACATGCCGCAAAAACAGGAAAAACTATACAAACTCGGGTAGAACCTACTGCTATTCGTCCTCGTGGAGTTGGGGAACAAGCATAAAAAAATTAAACTATTACGCAGCTCCGTTAAGGTTACCATGTATATGATTCTGCTGTCCCCATGGCAGATGCATAAAGCCAAAACCAAAACTCACGAAAAGTAAAATAACAATCCCCCACCCTATCGCCGATACAATCCAAACCCATCGCAGTGAGATATGCTGAGGGAATGTCGTTCGTTCTCGGACTTGATTGTATAACAGAAAAATATATGCCCGCAGGTACCAGGAAAGAAGAATTGAAAAAACCAGCTGTACCAAACCCAAAAGCAAACCTCTTCCAATAATATGACCGAGTACCGAAGTAACGATCCATATACAAACCTCCAAAAGAAGCACCCTACCGAGGATCTGCCAAAAATCATTTTTTACCATGAAATAACTTCTTGCAAGAGCTGAGATTCCCGACTGCTTCTCAAGAACAACTTCGTACGATGTGAATACAAAAAATATACCGATCACGATGCCGGGAATAACAAGTAAGATCATGCCGCCAAAGGCAAGAAATCCCGCAAGAAGCATCGTAAGAAAATAGGGCCAAAAGAATTGTTTGGCTTGTTTGAGAAGTTCGATAAGTGATGCTTTCTTCCTCTGCAAAATAAAAATACCGGCAATAGGAAAAAGCACCCCCATTGCGATGATCGACAAGAGATAAAAAACTACCCAGAACCCCAAGAGAACTAATGTAGCAATATGGAACGGTGTCAGATGCCGGAAGACCTGAAAATGCGCTCCTACTGCAATAAAGCTCACGGGTAATGATATCAAGAGGCCTATTAACGCGCCGAGGAATAAAAACGCTATACCAAAGCCAACCAATTTCAGGTACGTGGTCCACGTTTGTTTGAATAGCTCCCACGAGTCTTGGAAAAGGCTTTGTATGGAGGGCAGTTCTGAATTTTTTTTCTCTGCCATACTTTGAGTATACTGCTCAAGCTGAGAATTGCAAGAGAAAGAAATTATTTTATGCAGTAGGTTTCTTGGCGTTTTCTGTTCTTGAAACGAATTGATGAATGTTTCGTATAACCGCGCACGCTTCACGTACTTGTTCGCTCATTTCAGGGTCTGTCATTTCCCCAGCTTTTTCCTTGATCCCCCTTAGCCATTCAAGATAGGCATCCGGCCGTGCATATCGCGCAAATAATGCAAGCAATTCCGTTCTTGTTGGTGGTGCGGAAAGAAAGTCTTGTTCGTTTCTTATCGCAGGACTTGGCCTCTCAGTTTTTCCTGAGTATAAGGCAAAGTTAAGTGCATCATATACTTCTTGAAGCGATTCCGTTGGCCTATTTTCCAATCTTCGATTCGCTTCCCATGCGCCTACTCTATTGATCCCTCGTAAGAGCCTTTGGCGCTGCCAGATGACTCCTGCTGCTATTGTCATTTCCCCAAGTTCTTCAAGTAGAGTGAGAAATTGATCCTGCCGTTGCTGCGCGGGATCTACTAGTCCTTTGCCGCCGAAATTTTCGCTCAAAAACTCAGCTACTTTACGAGCTTCTGCAGGAGTCATCGTTGAAGGTGTTGCATCAACGTACTGCCCGTTTGGCATAATATCCCATTCATGTGCTTCATTTCCTGATAAATATTGCGGG
>DATLSZ010000018.1:0-6592 GCA_035533875.1 Candidatus Acidiferrales bacterium | reverse complement strand
GCAGGTTGATCAGCTACGTTTACTCGTGCTTCCGGAGGTCGCTCCATTGGTGAAGGCCTTCTGTCTAATGATACTGCACCTGCAAATGCTGCTGGTGAAAAATCATTGACAACAAGTCTTAATCCTGAGCTTGTTTGATGGCCATCAAAGCGATAACGATTGCCGTCAGTTAAAATATCTCCGGGCTCTACATCCCATGTTCGCGGATCTGCAAGCAACGCTTCAGTGCTCCTGCCTCTATTTCCGCCAGCAAGTACCTGAGGGAGTCGAGCCAAATCAGTAGCACGATGGACAGATAAACCTGATAAAGGAGCAAAGGAGACATCAGGTCCTCCAAGTGTAACTCGAGCTCCGGGCTCTGCGGTTTTTGATAACGGTGTTTGACGGACAGCTGGTTTTTCTGGCGCAGCCATATTTGTGATGAGTAAAAAGTCTCATCTCTTGTATTATAGTCTCTTACTAAATTCTTACTTGACTACAACCTGACAATGTTTGTCGTTGAAAAATGTCAACGAAATAATAATTAGATGATTATATGAAAATGTTTTTAAAAATCAATAGTTATTTCATGAAATAAATTCCACTGGACGGATAAGAATTGATTTGCTATTATGCAATTATGGTACGCAAAATCAGAAAAGCTGTCATTCCTGCTGCGGGATTTGGTACCCGCTTTTTGCCTCAGACCAAAGCAATGCCCAAAGAGATGCTCCCCGTTGTGGATAAGCCTGTCATCCAGTATGTTGTTGAAGAAGCGGTGCAGTCGGGGATTGAAGATATCATCATTGTCACCGGCGCACTGAAGCGGGCGATTGAAGATCATTTCGATGTACCAAATCAAGATCTCATTAAAAATTTGGAAGCAGGACACAAAGATAAATTATTAGAGCAGGTCAAAGCCATTTCCGAAATGGCAAATTTCATTTACATCAGACAAAAAGGGATGTATGGTAACGGGACGCCGGTATTATCCGCAGAACCTGTTATCGAAAATGAATTCTTTGCGGTACTTTGGGGAGACGAATTTATCTACAGCAAGCCGCCGCGTCTTGCGCAAATGATGGAAGTTCATGAGAAATACGGCGGAGCTGTAATTTCAGGAGTTCGGATAGAGCACAAAGAAGATCTCAAGCGATATGGTATTGCTGAAGTTGAAAATGTAGAAGGCAACGTGTTTAGGATTAAAAAAATTGTCGAAAAACCTGAGCCCAGTAAAGCTCCATCGGATCTCGCGACACATGGTGCATATATCCTGCCGCCTGATATTTTTGATATTTTGCGTAGTCAAAAGCCCGGCACGGGCGGTGAGATCTATCTTCCTGAAGCAATCGATGAATTAATAAAGACCGGATACCCTGTATATGCCTGTGAAATTGAAAATGGCCGTTATTACGATACCGGCAATAAAGTGGAATATCTCAAGACGGTTATCGAATTTGCACTCCAGCATCCTGACATCAAAGATGAATTCATTGCCTTCCTCAAAAGTTTGGACCTCGGATAATATATCATACGATAATGTACGTGTTGCATTCGGACTACAGCTTGGTATAGTAAGAATATACCGTATAAATTATGGCTGGGAAAATCAACGCAAAAAGAAACAAGGGGAATCTTCGGATTAAGGTAATAATTGCTGTTTGTGTACTCATTTTACTATTTATTCCTTATGCCATTTTTTTTCTCAGAAACAGCGATAAGACAGGACTTGCGTCCTACAAAGGTGAATCGTATACCTTTTTCTACCCCAAGAATTGGACAATGAAGAAAACTGACAGAAGCGATATCAACGGGACAGAATTCTTTTTGCAACCACCTCATGCAGCACCACCTGAGACTCCATATGTCCTCATAGATGAAGCTTCCGCTACACAGACAGCAGAAAGCAAGCTCACGGATCCTTTTATTATCTTTAAATATAAAAGAACAGATGCAACTGTTAATGGAATAAGCGCACAGAAATATACTAATGTCGTACATGCTGCTGAAGGCGTTTTTCATTCAACGGCTTACGTTTTTGAGACAAAAGGACATGTCTACCTCATTACCGTGGGATACAAACAGGAAGTACCCGATACCGAGTTGGAGAATGAATTCTCGCAGATTGTTTCCAACTTTACGCCTCGATAAACTATGTAACAATGTAACGTATTTTCCGCTCGGCGTGAAAAATTTTTCTCCGTTGCAATTCACACGATCTTGTTAAAAAAAATAATAGCGGTGTTCAGATGCAACCGAAAAATTTTTATGCCTCGCTTCAAGTAAAAGAACAAAAGTATAGTCTTAAACTATTTGCTTATTTAGTATCGATAACCCCACCCCATTCAACAGAGACAAATCCTTGTCTTTTCGGTGTAGCCGGCAACTGCAGTGTATCCTTGGCAGGGGTTAATGCAGCTTTGAAATACGCTATAAAGGCAATTTGTGTATCTGGCTTCGGTGAGATAGCAACAGTATCAATAGCAGCTTTTGCAGATGGAGTAAGCACAGAAAAGAAGATATACGGCGTGGGCATTGCCTTTAGTTGCGGTAACCAGAATGATAAAAACTCTTGTTTTTCAGGACCTACCAGGCCGAGTTCGTCAAGAAGCGAACCGAGTTTTTCAGTGAGCTGGCTTTTAGGGATAGTGACACCAAGGTGGGGTTGTTGGAAATCAGTTACTGATGATTCATAAAAGAGTTCTGAATACTTTTTGCCGTTATAACTGAGAGTGCCGTTCGGATTTGCGAGCACATCTTTCCATCCACCTTGCGGATAGGTAGGATCTGAAACAACAACGCTTCCGTTTGTTATCACCTGTACATCAACGAGAGTCGGAACAGTGGGGTAGAGATAGATTACCGGTTTTTCAACACAATATCGACCGCTTCCTGGTGCAATTTTTGTGCCACAAGGGTTTGGACCAGGATACAGTGCACCATTGGCACCATAGCCGATACCATTTTTACACGTAACTGTTAACGCAGTACAATAACAAGAGCCAGTGACGGGTTTGCCGCTGTCGAACCCACCAGGACAGGGCTGCCCATTTGATACTGGCGCTTTCGGACCAGGAGCAGCCGGTTGGAAGTGTCCAATGGGAGATTGCGGAGCCGAA
This sequence comes from Candidatus Acidiferrales bacterium, assembly GCA_035533875.1. Lineage (GTDB taxonomy): Bacteria > Patescibacteriota > Microgenomatia > Levybacterales > UBA12049 > JACDET01. The sequence continues at coordinate 3,494 of DATLSZ010000018.1, read as the reverse complement.
TTTACCGGTTGAAGAGGATTTTTTGTTTGCGTTTGTTTATTTGGTTTTGCTGGATTAGGATTAGCAGGCTGCGTCTGTGCTTTCGATGGTGCTGTCGATGGTGAAGTACCGGTCGGAACCAGGAACCAGTCCATCTGTAGATTGGACTGTGCAGGAGCAGGAGTAAAAGGAATAGCAGCAGTGTTAGTAGCGCCATAAGAAAATTTTTTTGTTTCTACCGACGGCAAAACTACAATAGTTACACAAAAAAGTAAAAAGAGGATGAGGAAAAGAGAGATTTGAGAGAGGTTTCGCTTTTTCTGTTTTTTTACTTGTTTTTTCATACGGATACTATATCAGAATATGTTATCAGCATTACCGTGTCAAATAGCAAAAACTCAGTAACATGCTATAATAAAGAGATGCCCAAACGTTTCATCTATTTTCTTTCAGGGTTAGTTTTATTTTTTTCTTTTGTTTTCTTTTCCTACCTGGTACATAAAAATCTTTTTACTCAGCTTGATTTCAATAATACTGTCCACATTCAGGATCATGTGAGTAGGCGGTTTGATTTTCCGTTTTCTCTCCTCAGCACCATCGGGCAGTTTGAATTTATGTTGGTTATTTTGATCGTGATTTTCTTAGTCAGCAGGCGACTGCGTGCAGGAATTGTCGCCGTTGTATTTTTTATCGGGTTTCATCTGATCGAGGTATTCGGTAAATCCTTTGTTCATCATCCACCGCCTCCGCAATTTTTGTTAAGAACTCAAGAGATGCTGCAGTTCCCGGCATATTATGTTCAGAATCTCAATTCATACCCATCCGGACATGCAGGTCGGACAATGTTTGTGTCGGTTATTTGTTTTATTTTACTCTGGCAGAGCAGACGGTTTGGCTTCATGACAAAAGTGGTGCTTTCGGGTTTACTTCTTGCTTACGATATCACGATGCTTGTTTCCCGAGTGTATTTAGGTGAGCATTGGACAAGCGATGTGATCGGCGGATCATTGCTAGGCATAGCTCTTGGGTTATTCACCGGTATATTCATTACTGAAAAAGGTAGGTATCCCAAAAATGATACTCAAAAGAAAAGTTTTTTCCCCAAATATAAAATTGAAGTAAAGAGAGTGGAGTAACGATTACAGTGGATAAGCCACTGTGCTGAGCATCTTTTGTAGTTTGGTTTTATTGCTTTTCCCCGTTGAGATAAGGATGAGATTATCTCCAGCCTGGATAAACGTGCCGATCTCAGGTTGCTCGTTTGGTTTGACATTTGACGCAACCGATTGGTAATCAATAGCCTGCAAACCATTGACTGATATATCATGGATTTTGGTGAATTTCTCCGTCGTGTTGTCATTGGAAAGTGGACTTTTGATAACTTTGGTTGTGTTGTCAGGCAAGGCATAATAACTGTCAAAGTCCTGGCCGGCGGCAGCAGCAAGCGTTTTTGGCATCAAGAGTATCTGGAAGTCCAGATCACCGTTTGTCTTATGCAGCGCAATACTGGTGACGCCAAAACCATATGATGATTCTTTCAGCGAATCAGTTGGCGGATAGGAGAATTTCAATTTGTAATCGGTATTGGTATATGTTTTCCAATTTGCAGGTTTGTGAATCAGTGATTGGTTACTAATTATGGGAGTTGGAGAAGATGATGCCTGTCGGGGTTGAAAAATTTCGACTTTGATCAGATAAGCGATCAAGAAACCGGCAGCTGCGACGACAACATAGATAAGAATAATAAAAACGAGCCACTGCTGTTGTTTGTTCTTGGACATAATCTGTTTGTGTAGTCATTCATGACCAGGCAAGAGGGATACTTATTCTTTTCGCTCGGAACGAAATTTTTTCTTGAAACCGGACCCGGCCTTTTATTCTGCGAAAAAATTTGTTCCTCGCTTTATTTCTCATAGAGAATTATGAGAAGACTACTTTTGCATTGTAGCAAATTACTTGCGACTTTTCATGAGTTTGCGTATACTTAGCGTTATGGCAAAGCTTTTTATCCCGATCCTGCTCGGCACAACCCGTCCGAAAAGAGAATCAATCAAGGCTGCCCGGCTGGTTGAAAAAGTAGGAAAGGAAATTGAAGAGATCGAAGTACAATTGGTTGATCCGGTAGATTATAATTTCCCCTTTGATGGCAACGATCCGGAAAATAAAGACCCGCGGTATACTGAGCTGACTGCGAAGGCTGATGGTTTCTTCATTGTCACGCCGGAATACAATCATAGTTTTCCCGGGACACTCAAGCGGATGCTTGATTCTGAACTCACGAATTATATTCACAAACCGGTTGCTTTTGCAGGTGTTTCCAACGGCATCTTTGGCGGTGCGCGGGCATTGGAAGCGTTAACGCTAACAGTTCGCGAAATGGGAATGGTCGTAACATTTGCTGATGTCTATTTTCCGCAGGTACAGAATTTATTTGATGAGAACGGTGAAATCAAAGATGAAGGATATGTTCGACGGATCAAACGTGGTTATGAGGAGCTTATTTGGATGGCAAAGAGTCTCAAGTGGGGGAGAGAGAATCTCAAAAGCATCTATCATTAGATTTGAATAATTTTAGTAGAGAGGTTGGAATAATTTTCGCTCGATATACATATTTTCTGGGACCCACCTGTCGTTTGCTATTTGCATTTGTGCCTTCGCTTTCCGAGTTCCGCTGGCTGTTTATTCATAAGAGACGAGGCATTCGTCCTGGCGAAACTATGCATATCTCGCTTGGTAGTTCACTATTTTGTTGGCAGTGAGAATGAGAAGGTTGCGCCTTTTTCTATGTCACTCTCTACCAGTAATTTCCCTTTGTGCGCTTTTACAATTTCCATTGCGATATAGAGTCCAAGTCCGATTCCTTTGACATTATAGTTCTGATTTTTGTCACTGATTCTGAAGAACCGTTCAAAAATACGTGCTTGTGCTTCTTTTGGAATGCCTGGTCCGAAGTCTTGAACACTGACTACAACGCGTTTGGGTTCTTCACAAAGTTTTACGACAATTGTGTCCGCGTCAGGAGAATATTTGATGGCATTGATCAAGAGATTAACGATTACTTGTCTGATACGCTCTTTATCTGCAGGTATTGGTTTGGTTATGGTCCCATCGATACTGATGGTGTGCGTTGTCGTCGTATATTGGAACATCTCTACTATTTCTCTGACTAATTCATACAGATCTACCTTCTCTTTTTGTAAAACAAGCATGCCGGTTTGGGCTTTATAGACATGTGTGAATGAATTAAGAAGTTTGGTCAGGCTTTCCAGTTGTCCTGCGGCTTTTGCTAACAAGAATTGGGATTTTTTATCACCTGTTTTTGCATGATAGCCTTGTAATAGTTGAAGAAATGCAGATAGTGACGTTATTGGAGTCTTCAGTTCATGGGTTACATACCCAACAAAATCATCTTTTTGCTGTTCTATCAGCTTTCTCTGTGTGACGTCTTCAATGCTTAGTAAAATAAAGTCAAATTTTTTGTTCTCATACGCAATACGTTTTGCATTAATGAGCAT
>DATLSZ010000017.1:0-35849 GCA_035533875.1 Candidatus Acidiferrales bacterium | reverse complement strand
TTATTTCTTTCTGTTTTTCTGTAATCGGTGGTAGTTTTCTGAAGTTCATTATTCTTTATTTTTTGATTGTTATTTATTTTTAAGAGCAGGAGAGTTGTCTACTATGGAGCAGTATATGTATGAATATATAGTTATTCGGATTATATCATTTTTATTATTTTTCGAATATTATTGTTCTTTTATTACTACTATCCCTTTAGGGATAGAAAAGAACGGAACTTTGAAATACGGTTTTGAGCCTAAAAATAGCCTATGCATAGGCACATCCGTTGTCCTAACAGGCGAGGACATAGCTCATGCCTATGAGGTTGCCATAATTTTTCTTACTTTTTACAATATCAGTCTCGTAAATTCAATAATTGTTAGGAAATAAACAGTAAGATATATGTAAATATTTATAGCTAAGTGTCCCTAAAACATTGACTTTGAAGACATTATAAGGTTTAATAAGCGTATATTAGAATTTATTAGTATTCATTATATTAATGAATATTTGAAATGGAGTAAATAGTGCCAGATCCCGATGAATGGTATAAAAAATCAAATGCCAACGAATTTATTATTACCTTCTTTGACGATGAAGGTAATGAAATAAGAATTAGACAAAGATATTTAACAGAAGAGATTGCTAACTCAAGGAAAAAACAAGTAAAGATATTTTCGGTAGGGTTAGAATTAGAAGGAGAAACGGATCCAATTGTCAGACATTGCAATTATAATACTGAATCATTAGAAATTTTTCATACACATGAAATTGGAATAGAAGAAAAAGTATTTAAAAAACTTGCAAGATTGAAAACTCCAGGAGCACAGCTAAGATGGGCATATAAAGATATCTATGACAATTTTGAAGAATATATAAATAGATTTAAAACGCAAAGGAGAAGATAAAATGACAAATAAAACAGTATATTATAAACACTCAAAAAAATATTTAAGTTTAGTCGGACAATTTCTTAATTATCTCACTTTATACAAATTAGATTACTTAACAAATTTACCTAAAGAAGCAAACTTAGTTGTTTTTGATGAGAACGATAAAGAACTTACTTCTTATAGCTATTATCTTTTGAAAAAAATGATGGAAAACAAAACTCCAAATATTGTTGAAGTTAGAAAAACAGGAGAAAAAAAGTTGCCTTGGGAAATTTCTATGCCAATCAACCTTTCTGTTTAATTCTTCTCTACATAAAAAGTAACTCCATATTTTATAATTAAATCTTATTTTCACAGTGAAAAAAGGGTATTTTCTACTTGACAAACTATCCGTAATACGGATACAATAAGAGGGTGAAAACTTCTTCTACTTTACAAAATAAAAGACCATTAACCTCTAATCTGACACTCGAAGAAAGACTCAAAGTTATCTCAAATCTAATTGTTGATCGCATCATAGAAGACCAGTCAAACGGCACTTTACAATTTAAAAATAAACATGAATCCGAATAATCAACTCAATAACGCGGTTGCAGCAATTAGAATATCTTCATTGAAACAGGGTTTGATAGGGGACTCACCACAAGCGCAAAAAGACCAACTAGAACAATTTGCAAAAAATCATAATTTGAACATTAAGAAATTTTTCTTTCTTATGGAGTCGGCATCAAAAGATGAACAACCAATGCAGGAGGTTGTCGATTACTGTAAAAATCCAAAAAATGATATTCAATTTTTTGTCATAAAATCCATTGATAGATTTACTAGAGGTGGTTCATATTTTTACGACCATCTAAAAATGCAATTAACCCAATACGGAGTAAAGCTCATAGATATCTATGGCATTATCGGCAATCAACAAATTAATACCTTAGAGCATTTAGGTGTTGAGTTTTCGTGGAGTGTGTATTCACCAACAAAAAAGTCAGAGATCTTAGAAGCAGAAAGAGCCAAAGATGAAATACGGGATATTCTATCAAGAATGATCGGAGCTGAAATTCGCTACGTCAGAATGGGATATCGGATAGCTGTTCCTCCATTTGGGTATCAAAATGAAAAAGTAGAAACGCCACATGGAAAAAGGGTCATTCTTGCTCCCAATTCCAAAGAGGCAAAATGGATTACAAGAATGTTTGATCTACGAATACGAGGAGATTTAACGGATCAGCAAATAGTAGATGAAATTAATAACTTAGGTTTTAGAACAAGAAAACAATATAAGCGAAACCCGAAAGACAAAACACAAATTATCGGAACAAAGGGTAATAAACCACTGACGTTAAAACAATTCTGGAAGCATATCGAAAATCCTGTGTATGCCGGAGTATTCACTCATAAATGGTCGAATGGGAAACCAATCAAAGGTCAATTCAAGGGATTAATAACGTATGATACTTTCAATAAAGCCAACCGGGGAAAACTGGTAATTTCTGAGATAAATGGGGAAGTACGGATAGAAAAAAGAAAACCAGCTGAATGGCAATTGAAAAAGACAGTTAAAAATCCTGAGTATCCCTACAAACGTTATGTTCTGTGTCCTGAGTGCGAAAAGCCTTTCTATGGCAGCGCATCACGCGGAAGACATGGGGGGCTATTTCCAGCTTATCATTGTAGTAGAAATCACAAATATCTCAGAATCCAAAAGAACGAATTAGAAACAACGATCCATAATTTTGTAAAAGGATTACAGATTACAAAAGAATATCGTGAGACTTTGAAAAAAGAAGCAATGGCGGAGTGGGAGAGACGGATGAAAGAGAATAAAAATGATTCATCTGAAATTGATGAGAAAATCGAGCAATTCCAACTATCAATAGTATCCCTTACGAAAATAATTAAAAAAGTCTCAGTTGAAAGTGTTATTAAATCCGTTGAATCCGATATCCTCAAAGCTGAAAAGGAGATAGCACAACTGCAAACAGAAAAGCAGAAAAAGGAGACAGAATATATCAATATGGAAGTAATCATGGACAACATAGATTATTTCTTGGAACACATCGAAGATTTGCTGTTGGGGAGCCCAGATCCTATGAAAAGAGCGGCATATTTTGGGATACTATTTAAGAAGGCACCAACCTACAACGAATTACGTTTTGGAACCCCTGAATTAGAAGACTGTATCGGGCTAAACGAGGTATTTAACAAGTATCATTCCCTTAATGTGGGCCAGGGAGGGATCGAACCCCCGACATGGTGTGTATAAGACACCTGTTCTACCACTGAACTACTGGCCCGCGTAGGTATTATATCATTTACCAGAGCTCGGTGAATATGCCTTTGCAGAGGAGTTCCTGCTCTCGGTGGAGGTTGACATCTTCTATAGCAATATCTAGTGCTTGCGTGAGGTTTCGTAGCAGTTTTTTGGAATGATACCGGCTGCATATTTTCCATTCCGGAATCTGCCGTGCGTATTCCGATGCAAAAAAGTCGGCAATGATCTCCAGGATATCATTTGTCGAACAGGTCGGTTCGAGAATCGAGCTATGGAAATGGAATAATTTCCATTCATGATCTGTTGTTTCATATATCCTAAAAATGATTTCCGATTCATCAAGAAGAATGATTCCATGTCGCCTCATAATCTCATGATACTAGAGATTATTCTATTTTGTCAAGAAGTGTTATTTCTTTGCTTTCAGGAGGCGTTTGACTTCTGCAAGTTCTCTCTCTATAGAAGAGAGCTTGGCAGAAATTTCACCGTCTTCAGCTTCTTCTTGGGTAAAATAGGTGAGGGGATGATGGGTAGCATCAGCAATCTTTTGTAAGTTTTTGAGTGGCGGCTGGCTTCTCCCTTTTTCATAGGCAGAGATTGACTTATCTGATACACCGATACTCTCTCCTAGTTCATGCTGAGAAAGATGTGCATTTGCCCGCGCGGTGCTGATTCTTCTTGCTAAATTGGGAAGGTTTTTCAATTGGTCGACACGTTTCATAAATCTTATTATACTATAGTGATGAAAGGCTTTGCCAAATTAAATCGTCGCAAGGTTCGCATTAAAGATATGCCTCTGACATTACGACCGAGGGAAAAGTTATTTGCCATTGGAGCGCATAATCTTACGGAAACTGAGCTTCTCGCAATTCTTTTAGGGACAGGTTCTGCCAAACAGAACGCGTTGGTTTTGAGTGATAAATTACTCCGGCAGTTTCCTCTCAAAAAGCTTGATGGGCAGCTCAAAGAAATGGTGCAGTATCCTGGTGTCGGGACAGCGAAAGCTGCACGGATTGCCGCAGCATTGGAATTGGGTGAACGGCTATTTGCTCCAGCATCCGTCACCAAAGTCCTTATCCGTACTGCACAGGAGGTACTTACACAAGTCCGTGATATTGCTGACAAAAAGCAGGAATACTTGATAGTGTTATATCTCAATGCCAGACATGAGTTGGTCTTGAAAGAAGTTGTGGGGATAGGGAGTCTGAATAGTCTACGGATCACACCAAAAGAGATTTTTAGTCATGCTCTGCAGACGCCATGTGCATCACTCATCGTTGTGCACAATCATCCGTCCAATGATCCTAGTCCTTCTGATGATGATATCCATTTTACAAGAAGGATCCACGAAGCAGGGGAGGTTATGGGTATTCCGCTTGTTGATCATGTGATTGTGAGCAAGTCCGGGTATTACTCCTTCAGGGAAGACAAAGGTAGTGCTTAGTTCTTCCAATGAGCTATAATCTGAACTATGGCTGATACGATCCTTGCGGTGAATAACCTGGTCAAAAAATACGGACAATTCCGGGCAGTTGATGGTATCTCTTTTACTGTGCCAAAGGGTAAAGTCGTTGGATTTCTCGGACCCAATGGCGCAGGGAAGACCACGACAATACAAGTGCTTTTAGGAATAACGTTGGCGAACGGTGGGACGATCAGTTACTTTGGAAAAGACTTTTTTTCGAACCGTTTGTATTGTCTGCAGCGGATTAATTTTACTTCAGCTTTTAACACGCTTCTTGGTAGAATATCTGTTAATGAAAACCTTTTTGTCTTTGCTGGATTGTATCAAGTTGCACATGCAAAAGAAAAAATAAAACAGCTGCTTGATTTTTTTGAAATTTCCGATCTGGCGCCTGAGCTTTATCAAAATCTTTCCGCCGGACAGAAGACTCGAGTCAATTTGGTCAAATCATTGTTAAATGATCCCGAAATGATCCTTATGGATGAGCCGACAGCATCGCTTGATCCGGATATCGCAGATAAGACGCTAACACTCATTGAAGATCTCAGACGGGAGAGGAACTTAACACTCCTTTTTACCAGCCATAATATGAATGAAGTCACCAGGATCTGTGATGAGGTAATCTTTTTAGATCACGGGAAAATTGTTGCACAGGATACACCGGCTAACTTAACGAAGAGAATACGGGCAGCACGTATCCGTTTGACATTTGAAGAAAAAAAAGAGGTACTTGAGAAGTATCTTCGGGAGCATAATCGGCAATTCACATTTTTGGATAATCATACGGTAATGATCGCAACCGAAGAGAAATTCATTCCGAAAGTGCTTTTCGGCATCAGTAAAACCGGTGTATTCTTAACCGATATTGAGATCCAGAAACCGACACTTGAGGATGTCTTTTTACAGATTGCCAGAAAGGAATAATATGCAGATTAAAAGGATTGGAGCGATCCTCCTACAGGAATATTATATTACGGTCCGGTCAGTAGAAGTCATTGCCGATATTTTTTTCTTCCCGTTCGTGAATGTTCTCGTATTCGGTTTCCTTTCGCTCTATCTTACCGGAAGCAATGCGCTAGCCGGGCAGTATGTACTGCTGGGTATGCTCTTATGGCAAATTATTTGGATCGTTGAATATTCCGTAGCAGTCGGCAGTCTCTGGAACATCTGGTCGAGAAATTTGAGTAATCTTTTCATAGCACCTATGATGACACAAGAATTTATCTTGGCCCATACCATTTCAGGGATATGTAAGGCGCTGCTTATGGTACTGCTTACGTCGATTCTTTCCGTCTATATCTTTCATTTCAATATTCTCTCTGTCGGCATTCTTCCCCTTATCCTCATATTTATTAATTTTACTATTTTTGCTTTCGCATTCGGCATTGCCATACTTGGACTCATATTCCGGTACAGTACCCGGCTACAGGCATTTGCCTGGGGACTTGTACCAATTATTCAACCGCTCGCGGCAGCTTTTTATCCGCTCAGTGTGCTGCCTGCGCCAATGCAGTATCTCGCATATCTTTTTCCGCCAACGTTTACTTTTGAAGCAGCTCGGTACAGTCTGACGTATCATACTGTTAACTGGCAGTTATTCGGCATTTCGTTTGGGGAGAATATTATTTATTGCATTCTCTGTATCTTTTTTTTCAGAATGATGTTCCGAAAATCCCGTGACACCGGCCAATTCGCGAGGAACGAAGGGTAGAGGACCGTCTGAGAGAAGGTTTAGATATATAGTTGTAATTAGATGAGTTACGTGATAGAATCGTCTCACTATGGGATCAGGAGCATTTACAGAAGGTGGATCACAAGGAGACGTCAGCAAAGAAAAAGGAAAAACAGGACAATCTGAAACAGGTCAACGACGTGGTCATACGAGAGACGGTCAAAGAACGACGGTACATGTGAGGACTTGGCAAGCATTAGGCCGTGGAGGAGCTTCTGGAGAAGGAGATTCTCTTATGAGTAGTGCTCGTGCACTACAAGGCAGAGCTGCTGCGATGGGTGTTACTATACCTGGACATATGGCACTCAGAGCTGCAGAAATATTGAGAGATAGACCTGTAAACAAACCTGGCGCTGCTTCTGGTAATGGTAGAGGAAGAAAATAAGCTAGGGGATAACTATTAAAGACCGCGCTTTTTATTATCTGAGAATGCTCTCAAAATTCCGTAAACAATTTATTAACTTTGACTTTTTTTGTTGCGGGGCTAGGGGTTGAACCTAGCCTGTGAGATTATGAGCCTCACGTGCACCGTACACTACCCCGCGTATAGGAAGTAAGTATACCATTTGCGCTAGCCTGGGTCAAATTGATATAATCTGATGGTCGAATTAGCCAGGGTAGCTCAGTTGGTTAGAGCATGGGATTCATAAACCCAAGGTCGTGGGTTCGACTCCCACCCCTGGTACTTAATTAGTTCAAAGTTTAAAGTGTAAAGTTCAAAGTAAATATAGAAAGTGCAAAATGAAACGTTTGCGCTCCTCTTTATGAATAATAACCCAATTGGCATTCTTGATTCCGGAGTAGGGGGGCTGACAGTTCTGCAAGCGGTGATAACTGAGTTACCGCACGAGTCAGTTGTCTATATAGGTGATTCTTTGAATATACCATATGGCGCAAAATCTGCGGATGAAATTTATAACCTTGCCAAAGAGCTTATCGAATTTCTTCTGTCAAAAAAAGTAAAGCTGATTGTGATTGCATGCAATACAATTACCGTCTGCTGTTTGGACAGACTCCGCAGTGAATATCCGGATGTGCCAATTGTGGGTGCGGTACCTGTTGTCAAAACAGCAGCAGCGGTTTCAGAGAACAAACGCATCGGTATCCTTTCAACAACGCAAACTGCGCAAAGTGATTATCAAAAACATTTGATTGAAGAATTTGCGAATGGCTGTGACGTCCTCAATTACGGCACGGATGAACTGGTTCCGTTGATAGAGAAAGGATTGCTGGGCGGTCCGAAATTGAAAACAGTTCTGCAGAAGGTTTTGTTACCATTTCAAAAAGAAGATGTAGACACAATTGCACTTGGCTGCACGCATTTTCCGTTGGTGCGGAAACAAATGCAGGAGATACTTGGTCCGCATGTTCAGTTACTGGATTCAGGAGGAGCAATAGCAAGACAAGTCAGACGAGTGCTAGAACACAATAATGCACGAGCAGAACACACAAATTCGGAGATTATGGTATATACGACAGGGGATCCGGACATTGCAAAAAAGTTGGTAGTAAGTACAATAGAGAAGCAGCCGGTAATAGTGCATCTTGCAACAATAAATATATGATAACTGATTGGCAAAATAAGAAAGTAGCGATACTCGGATTCGGCATTGAAGGATTAGAAACACTCAAGTTTTTACAGAAAAAGGGTGTTGATGTTTGGGTCTTGGACAAGAAGCAAAAAGAAAATATTGATCATGATTTGGTAACACAAGCTGAGAGTTTGGGAGCACAGTTCCGCCTCGGTAGTGATTACCTCCAAGATCTTGACGGCTACGATATTATTGTCCGCAGTCCTGGAGTCAGACGATTATTGCCTGAATTATTAACGGCCGAGCAGAAAGGCGTGACGATTACTTCGCATACAAAACTGTTTTTTGACCTTTGTCCGTGCCTGATTATTGGGGTAACGGGGACAAAAGGCAAAGGAACAACTGCGACACTTATTTATGAGATGCTTAAGGAAGCAGAAAAAGATGCCTATCTCGGCGGTAATATCGGTGTCGCGCCATTATCATTCCTGGACAAACTACAACCCTCATCAATTGTTGTCCTTGAGCTTTCGAGTTTTCAGTTACAGGATATGACAAAAAGTCCGCATATCGGCGTCATGCTTATGGCAACAAGCGAACATTTGGATCATCATGCTACGCATGAGGAATATATCAATGCGAAAAGAAATTTGCTTCGGTTCCAAACGAAAGATGATTTTGCCATCGTTAACCGTGATTATCCCGCAAGCAATGAATCGGATGTCCATACAGACGCTAAGGTGTTTTATATCTCAAGAGAGCGCGAGACCACCAATGGGTGTTTCGCACTCCACGGAAAAGTAATCGTCAGAAGAAATGACAATGATGACGAAATAATAAGCACATCTGAAATTGCATTACCAGGCAAGCACAATCTTGAGAATGTTTGTGCCGCAGTACTGGCAGCAAGGATTGCTGGGGTCAATACAAAATATATTACAAAAGTTTTAAGGAGCTTTACCGGTCTTCCGCACCGGTTGGAATTGGTAACGGAAATTAACGGCGTCAAATATTATGATGATTCATTTTCAACAACTCCAGAGACGGCAATTGCTGCGATTGAAGCATTCGATCAGCTCAAAATAATTATCCTGGGAGGCTCGAGTAAAGGGAGCGATTTTACGGAACTGGGAAAGGTGATCCGTGAGTCTGAAAGTATAAAAGCGATTATAGGAATTGGAGAGGAGTGGGAGGAAATTAAATTGCAACTTACAAATCTCAAATCGAGCGTTTTATTTATCGAGGGAGCAGGAGATATGAAGACACTTGTTCAGGCAGCAGCGAAGATCGCGCAAAAGGGAGATGTTGTTTTGCTTTCTCCAGCATGTGCGAGTTTTGATATGTTCAAAGATTATAAGGACAGGGGAGAACAGTTTAAGAGGGAAGTTTTAAAATTATAAAGTATCAGGGTTTGTATGATAATTGTCCTTGATACTCATGATACTTTTGATACTTCTCAATCGGGGGCTAGCATAGCCTCATTTTTTATGCTATACTGACACAAATTTATGGCTACTAATGGTAAAAGACCGCATTCTGATCCGAAGAAACGCGTAGTTAAATTCAAACAAAAGTTCTCATGGAAAAATTTGTTACTCTACGTGATCCTTATCGCGTTTGCTTTGTTTTTCTTTTCAGCATTCACCAGTCCCTATCAAGATATTCAGACAGTACCGCTGTCGACGGTGATTAATGATGTGAAAAGTGGAAAAGTTACAGAAATTGCTGTGACGTCAAGTAAATTGGTTGTGACGGAAAAAAACGGTACAAAGATCCAAGCAGATAAAGAACAGACCTCTGATGTCTATACGCTTTTTAAGGACGCAGGAGTTTCGCTAGCAAATACAAAAGTAACTGTTCAGGATGATTCCAGTATTTCCAACTGGATCAATATCACATCAGCTGTTCTGCCGGTACTGCTGATGATCGGCTTCTTCTATTTTATTTTCCGACAGGCAAGAGGAACACAGGAAAGCATCTTTTCATTTGGACAATCACGTGCCAAACTCTTCAACCGTGACAATCCCAAAGTCACCTTTGCCAATGTGGCTGGTGTGGATGAAGCCAAACAAGAGCTCTCTGAGATTGTTGATTTCTTAAAGAATCCAGTGAAGTATCGGGTGATGGGCGCAAGAACACCCAAAGGTGTGTTGATGGTAGGACCAGCAGGGACAGGGAAAACATTATTGGCGCGAGCAACTGCAGGTGAAGCAAACGTTGCTTTCTTCTCAATGGCTGGATCCGAATTTATGGAGATGCTTGTGGGTGTTGGCGCTTCTCGTGTCCGGGATCTTTTCAACACAGCGAAGAAATCACAGCCGGCAATTATCTTTATTGATGAAATAGATGCCATTGGACGGCAGCGCGGAGTGGGCATTATGGGGGGCCACGATGAGCGAGAACAGACCCTTAACCAAATTTTGGTAGAGATGGACGGCTTTACCCCAAATGAGAATGTAGTGGTCATTGCAGCGACCAACAGACCTGATGTATTGGATCCGGCACTTGTCCGTCCTGGACGATTTGATCGACGAGTGATGCTTGACCTTCCCGATGTCGAAGGACGAGCTAAGATTTTGGCGATTCATGCCAAGGGTAAGCCGTTTGAACCGAAAGTGGATTGGGAGAAGGTTGCGAAAAGAACTGTCGGATTCTCGGGTGCAGATCTTGAGAATATGCTGAATGAAGCAGCGATTATGGCTGCACGATTGAATAAGAAAGCGATTGATATGTCAGACATTGAAGAGTCCGCGACTCGTGTCAAATTAGGTCCAGAAAAGAAGCGGCTGCAAACAGAGCAAGACCGTAAGATGACAGCCTATCATGAAGCAGGACACGCGCTGGTCGGGTGGGAGATGCCGCATATTGACCCGATCCACCGTATTTCGATTGTCTCTCGCGGTATGTCACTTGGGCATACGATGACAGAGCCGATTGATAGAGTGCATGAGACCAAACAAAGTCTTCTTGAACAGATTGCTATGATGATGGGCGGCCGGGCTGCCGAAGATCTTGTCTTCGATGATGTGACCACAGGTGCTTCCAATGATATTGAGAAAGCGTCCCAAGTCGCACGGGCGATGGTGACCAAATTCGGTATGAGTGAGCTTGGCCCGATCAACCTTGACTCTGAGAAAAGTGTTTATGAGCAAAGTGAGATTTCTCCTGAAATGGCAGCAAAAATTGATGCCCAGGTCAAAAAGATCTCGGATGAGGCATATGCGCAGGCAACAAAGATTCTTACCAAGCTCCGTTCCAAACTTGATATCATTGCAGAGGAATTACTTAAGAAAGAAACGATTGATTCGGATGACTTTGTCCGGTTGATCGGCCCCAAAAAAGCACTGGCGACAGTGAAGGCAAAATAGCAAGTGAGGGTTGGTAGCTTTAGTCAGCAAAAACAATATTCCTAGCTACTAAATTCCGGAGCTTCGATGACATGCTTCTTCTTGTTTACGTCTATCTCCAATCCGATCCGAAGAATCGTTTCTTCAAGTACTTTTCGCATGTCGGTGCCCGTAGCATAATTGGCTGTATACGGCCCAACAGTGATCCGTTTGCCTCTGGCAAGTTCATAACCCTTTTTGAACGAAGTTGTCGGAGATGAGACGCCGATTCCTGTCCCGCCATACTGCATAATTACTGACAGACAGGGGATATCACTTGGTCCATCCCCGATATAAATCATTTGAGAGAAGGGAATACGCCGTGTTTGTTGAGATATGGCATCATTGATTTTGTACGGATTTGTCCGCAACTCTTTTGCGTTTATCCCTTTATTAATGCCGTACAAATATCTGGTTTTTTCCGTGAAAGAAATAGCGGACTTAATGCCGGTAACGGTGTCTTTATCATACGCAAAATTGCAGCCAAAAATACCGGTCATAAATGATGCAATACTGCTTCCGCGGATTATTTCTTCGATCCCTCCGCTGATAATGTAAAACTCCACTGAGAGCTGTGCTTCTTTCAGTTCAGCATGATGTGAAACATACGCTTTCAGTTGATCAAAAGCATCGGGGAGTCCCGGGAAGAGTTTCAGGTTTTTTCCTATTGATTTCAGTGTCTTTGGCGAAAGATCAAGCGAGCCATTTTGTGCATACTTAGCCAATAAATGCATATACGCAAATGGCGGGTCCCATGCATCATTGACCAGTTGTGAAACTTCTGACCAGAAATGATCTGGGTTCATGTGTTGATCGGTCAAAAGAGCAGTAATCGTATCCGGACCCAGTGTTCCGTCAAAATCAAAGACTATGGCAATTACCGGCTCATTCATTCACCACAGTGTACCACATATGGTGGTAGTTTGTGGTTGATAGTTTGCGGGAAGCATTCATCGTTAGCCCCTAACTATTGAAGACCCCTGTGGTAAAATAGTTCCTATGAAGAAGCTTCTCATCATTGACGGAAACGCGATTCTTCATCGTGGTTATCACGCCTATCCGCCGTTGACTAATCCCAAAGGCGAGATGATCAATGCCGTATTTGGCTTCTTCTCAATGCTTCTGACAGTTTTGGCAGATCAAAAACCAGATTATTTTGTAGTCTGTTTTGACCGAGGCAAGCCGACGTTTCGGATGAATATGTATGCCGGTTATCACGCGCACCGTCCAAAGATGGCAGATGATTTTTTCCCGCAGGTGGGGATTGTCCATGAATTGCTTGAAAAGATGAAGGTGCAGATTTTTGAACTCGACGGCTATGAAGCTGATGATCTCATTGGAACGATTGCGAAAGAAGCTGTTGATACATTTCATGAGGATGTAGTTATTGTGACTGGCGACCGGGATTTGTTGCAGCTGGTTAATGGTCATGTAAAAATTTTGATGCCAGTGAATGGATTCAGCAAAACGGTTTTGTTTGATGAGAAAGCTGTAGAAGAGAAGTATGGTGTGCATCCCAAACAATTTGTGGATTATAAAGCATTGATCGGTGATGCTTCAGACGGCTATCCCGGTGTGACAGGAATCGGACCAAAAGGTGCTGCCAAATTACTGCAGGAGCACGGAACGTTTGAAAAATTATATAACGATATCGGTTTGCTTCCTGAAAAAATAGGGTTAAAATTAGCAACCGACGCGGAGCAGGCGGCATTGGCAAAGAAGCTTGCGAAGATCGTAACGGATTCTCCGATTCAGTTTGATATCACCAAATGTAATGTTAAGGATTTTGATATCAAAGCACTCCGGGAAGAATTTTCAAAACAAGATTTCAAAAGTTTGCTTACAAGATTGGATACAGTTTTTGGAAAGGAAACTGATCAGCTAGAGTTGCTCTAAATGAAAGTTGCCATTGTCCACGATTATATAAAAGAATATGGCGGGGCAGAGCGGGTGCTAGAAGCACTTTGTGAAGCATATCCTGACGCGCCAATCTATACGGCGTTTTACAAAAAAGGTTCGGCGGCATACGAGCGGGTTAAACACAAGAAAATTGTTCCTTCGTGGGTGCATTACATTCCATACTTCTCGACCAAACTCCACAGCCCGCTGCGCTTCCTTGCCCCGATGATCTGGGGGAGTTTCGATTTTTCCACCTATGATGTAGTCATAACCTCAGCGTCCTGGTATGTCACAAAAGGAGTTATCAGCCAACAGCCAAATACTCATGACAAACGACCCATTGAGGTTTGCTACTGCCATACACCGCCAAGGTGGCTGTATGGGTACAAGACGTCTGTTGAGTGGCAGCGGTTCTGGCCTGTGCGAGTCTACGGCATGATCGTCGGGCACTTCATGCGGTTATATGATTTCAATGCCGCACAGCGGGTTGATTATTTCATTGCCAACTCAAAAGAAGTGCAGGCGAGGATTAGGAAGTTCTATCGGAGAGACTCAGTAGTTATCTATCCTCCTGTAAATTTAGATTCAAGATTGAAGATTAAAGATTTAGGAAAAGGAGATTATTATTTTATTGTAGCCAGGATTGTTGGAGGGAAGGGGCTGGAGCTTGCAGTTGAGGCGGCAAAGAAGCTTGGTATCAAGCTCAAAATTGCTGGCGCACCAGCCGGATATTATACCGGGCATAAGCAACTGCAGGAAAGCGCGACGGACAATATCGAATTCCTCGGCCGGGTAACGGACGAGGAATTGGTAGAACTTTATTCAGGAGCAAAAGCATTTCTGGCACTGGCAACAGATGAGGATTTCGGAATCACGCCTGTTGAAGCAATGTTTTGCGGGACACCCGTGATTGCGTATTATGGTGGAGGATATAAGGAGACAGTCATTGACGGTAAAACTGGCGTATTCTTTCATGAATCAACAGTGTCAGCATTGACTGCAGCAATCAAGAAGTTTGAAAAAATGACATTCGATCCAAAGATCTGCAAGAAACAAGCAGAGAAATTCTCAAAGGAGCGGTTTATCAGGGAGATACAGGAATTTGTAACTGCTCATATACAATTGTTGCATAGTTAAGATAGACTATATATAATCCATTCATGAAAATTCCTACGTATAAAAATGTAACTGTTGGTCCTTCTAAGATTGAAGGAGTGGGTATTATCGCTCTCAAAGATTTTGAAAAAGGAGAGACATTGTTTCCTCTGGAAGGTACCATTATCAAAGTAAAGGATACCCGTGAATTAGATCACGATGTCCTCGATCATGCGGTTCCTATTGATATAGTAAATGGTAACTACGTCTTAGTAGGCCAGCCTTCTTTATCAAATTATTTTAATCATTCTTGCTCACCGAATGCCGGTTTTAGAGATGATAAAGAATTCGTTGCGATAAGAGACATAAAAAAGGGGGAGGAACTAGTGATCGATTATGCTTTTTGTGATATTGATGGCTTTACTATGGCATGTCACTGTGGCAGTAGCAATTGCCGAAAAGAAGTTGTCCCTTTTGAAAAACTCGATAGCACAACACAAAAAAAGTATCTACCGTATGTGATAAATTATATCCGTAAGAAGTACCTTGCCAGCCACAACCAAGAAGCTTAGTTATTTGGTAGTCTGATATTCAAATGTATCAACTGAATAAGGTGGTTTTTCCGGTAAGAGCTTTTTGACGAAATAATTGATCCCCGGATTTTCAGAGCCTCCCAGGTAAACGGTTTTTATCCCTTCAAAAAACATTTCCTGAAAGACGTGATGATCCATCCATTCGGTAATTCCGGGTTTGTCTTTTGCTGTGACGCCGCAATACAATCCTGCTTCAGTCGGTGAAAACTTTTCGATGATGTAGAGTGCCTGAACAAGTCCTTTATAAAGAAATATCGTTATTTCATAACGGTTATCCGGACCATGGTGATATAAATAGGTTACAATTGGATGAAAACTTGCAAACTTTCTTTCGTCTTTTTTCAGAAAATTTTCGACTTTGTTAAGAGGGATTTGTGTAAGATCTTCACTGATATCTAAATGTATATTGAGCTTCTTAAACCTTTTTACTTTTCTGAAGAATCGTTTTGCTTTTCGGTTAACTGTTCCTTCCGGAGTGATAAACAATTTTGTAAGATTAATAATTGTTTCGGAGCAGGCAGCATCTTCAAGTTCGGTATCTGTTACCTTATTTGGTTTGGTAAGCGCTATTTTAGGAAATTGATCGAGTAAGACCTTCTTGAGAAAAATGCGGCATCCAGTCTTTTGCATAATTTCATTGCAGAGTATTTCCAATCCTTTCCCTTGCTCCTTGTCGGTTAAAGGAGTTATATAAACGATATTATTTCTGTAGCCGATAATCGCAGTAACGTTTTGGGTAGTATATTTAAGCCCTAGAGATCCGTCTTGGCCATGAGATGCGCGGAGAAGGTAAAGGAAGCTATGGGTATACCGGGGAGAAGGACCGGTAAATGCAGCGTTCAATATTTGTTCATCTCCAAACGTAAGTTGTGTTATCCCAGGGATTGCTAATAACTTTTTTTCTATGGTATGAAGGTCTCGTTGCATAGGTTATTACTAGTGCATATTTTCAGTATATGCAATAGAGGCAGATAATTTAATAGGTAATTTCGGGTAGCACTTTCCACATAAAATCAAAGAGTACTTTAAAATTATTGTAAAGCTCAGTATTATGCAATATCAAACCATTGATCGATCCTGTCAAGTGTATAATACTGATCGATCCGTCATAGATCAGGATATCTGTTGAGCTTAATTTAACATCTTTGGGGAACATTTTATATAAGTATTTTTTATTTCTACTTGATGATTTGGTTATTTCTCTTGCTTGTGGTGAGTCTTCAACAATTTCAAACATTTTGATATCAGGATTATTTTTTAGCGCATGATCAAATAACTGGAAGTTCTCCGGGAATATTTTTGCGATTTCTTCAATATTGACATAGGATCTAACTTCCTTTGCCTTTAATACGTCCTCATATATCTTTTTTACTCCGGTTTTTCCTTTATAATATTTTATTTCTGCACCATTGGTATAATTTCCTTTCGGAAGCGATGCTTCGAGTGTCTTTAAAATACCGGGAAAATTTTTTTGTACTGTTTTTGCATTTTCGAGTTTTGCTTCAACAAGTGATTTAAGTTCTTCCGGCTCATTGGCAGCGACAAGTTTTTTTGAACCTCTCACGAGTTTCATAAGCAACCCTTTGTCGATTAATTGATCGATATAGAAGTAGGTAGTTGTGCGTTTAATGTCGATCGTCTCAGCAAGATCACGGACGCTGGTGGGTCCTGTTTGCAGCAGGGTGAGGTAGAGTTTGGCCTCTACATCTGACAGATCTAATTGTTTGAGATAATCAACAATCTTTTCCATAATACAGTTCAAAAAATTATTATAACATATTCTTAAGTTTAGAACCTGACATTTTTAAATGCACTATCATACTATATTTGTGGATAAGTAAGCCTAAAATATGCGCGGGGAAGAGCACTGTTACAGGAGGATAATTCGTATTATAGGTGCATTTTTTGTAATGTACTTTGTAGTTGGTTTGAAAGGGTAAAGAAGATATAGCATGAATGGTAGATCAGCAGGATGGAATAAAGAAAACTTTCTAATAAGTCTGCCTTCTTGTCAAATTTAGAATATTGATCTAAAATGCGATTGCTATGAACAAGTACGACTACGTCATCCTTGGAGGTGGAGCTGTTGGGATGGCAATTGCCTATAAATTAGCTACTACGTTAAAAAAGAGCAGGATTGCGCTTATAGACGCTCATTCAGGGGCAGCTGCGTCAAGCGCAGCAGGAGCGATGCTCGGATGTTTTGGCGAAGTCACGAAATACACCTTCAGTAATCAGCCATCCTTGGAAAAATTTGATCTTATGTATGCTGCGCATAACGCATGGCCGGATTGGATGGGTGAATTGAAGCAGGTTTCAGGGGAAAAAATATGGCATAGTCCGGGTACCCATATCATTCTTAATACGCAAGGAGGAAAACTTGATGAAGAAAATTTTGATGCGATTATCGATGCGTTAAAAAAGTATAAAGAACCTTTTGAGGAGGTAAGCACAAGAAGCATCGAAGGGCTGGATGCTGTTGAACTTGCCAAACCACTGCGTGCAATATACATAAAAGAAGGTGCAGTGGATAGTAATCAATATCTGCAGGTACTTAGAACTGCATGTGAAAAGATGCATATCCAGTTTATCAACGGAAAGGCCGAAAAAATTGTAAATAGCAAAAGTCCTTTCACTATTGTAGGCAATTTTGATGAGGTGGTCTCGGATAATGTTATTGTAGCAACAGGTGCTTTTTCAGATACTCTCTTAAAGAATAGTAACCTTGGATTGGATATTATGCCGATATTTGCCGGTGTCGGTTTTGCTATGGTCACGCAGGCAAGGGGACAAGCATTCAAAAATACTATTCGTGTAGCAAATCGTTCAGGCTCTTGCGGATTGCATTTGATACCTTATGGTAATAGTAGAGAATATATCGGAGCAACGAATGTAGTACAAACTGCTCCACAGCAAGAAGCAGTTACGATAATGGTACAATTTTTAAGCCAGTGTGCAGTAGAGCAATTAAAAAAAGATATAAATTGGGCGAACGTGTTAGAATATCGAGTTGGCAACAGACCAGTATCTTTTGATACTTTTCCACTTATCGGGAAAACAAATCTTGAAGGCGTTTTTATAGCGACAGGAACATATAGAGATGGGTTCCATTGTTCTCCAATCATTGCTCAGAATATCGTCAACGAAATAATAGGGAAGAAGAGAGTCATCTCAGATACATTCAAGCCAGAACGTAAGCCTATTCAAACAATGACACAGGAAGAATCGATAAAAGATTTTGCATTGCAAAGTTTATCAGGCGCCTATGAACTTTGGTTGAAATTGCCGGGAACCATAGGAGAAAAAGATTTATTGAGTATGTATGAACACAAGGCGAGAGAGTTATATAAAAAGCTACAGACAGATACTGTTATCAATACAGATATATTATTTTGCCTATCGATGCCAACGTTTCCGGAAGATACAATGACTGAATTAAAAAGCTATCTTAATAAAAAAAGTTCACATCGATCCTGATGATAACGTAAAGGTAAATACTCTTATCAGCCAGGCAAAACGTCCCACAGAAAATCAAATAGCAATTTAAAATTTTTTGAAAGATCGAGACTGTGGAGAACTATTCCGTTTGTTGCTCCTTTAAGATCGATAATAGCAACTCTATTATCATAGATCAGAACATCCTGAGAAGTTAGCTTCATGTGTTCTGGTAAAACTTTATAGGAATGATTTTTATTGGTAAGCTTGAGTCGTTCTCTGGTTATTGGCGATTCTTCACAAATTTCAAATATATTTATTTTTGGATTACTCTTGTATGCACGATCAAGCAGCAGATAGTTATTGGGAAAAGCTTTTGCGACCTCTGCTACATTTACGTATGATCGTAACTCTTCAGCCTTTAGCGCCTCTACATAAATTTTTTTGACGCCATTCTTCCCTTTGTAGTACTTTATATCAGCATCTGTATTAGTAGTTTCTTGAGGGAGAGAAGATTTGAGTGTATTAAGGATAGCTGGAAAACCTTTTTGCACGGATTTTGCTTTTTTTAGCTTTTCTTCCACAAGGATTTTTAAATTTTCAGGTTCTTCAGCTGAGACAAGTTTTTTTGAACCTTTGACCAATTTTAAAATCAGACCTTTTTCAATCAATTGATCAATATAAAAATATGTTGTGGTACGTTTGATGTCAATTGTCTCAGCCAGATCCCGGACGCTGGTTGGCCCAGCCTGCAGGAGAGTGAGGTAGAGTTTTGCTTCTACATCTGACAAGTCTAACTGCTTGAGATAATCAATTATTTTGTCAAAATTGTCCATACTTAAATTAAGAAATAATTATAACATACCTTCAGGTAGGCAACCTGACATTCGGTAATTTATTAAAAGTATATATTACTATATCATAAATGTTGTCAATTTACGACAACATACTTGACAATTATTAAGAAATGGGTTACACTCATTATGGATTTTGTTTTAGAGCTCACTAGTACAAAAACCACGCCATGTTGACATTCTGGTCCCGCCCTTTTTTGCGGGATCAGGATGTCAAATTTGTAGTATAAAGACTGAATTGTTTAAATGTTAAATGTATGTTACTATTGAGTAAGTAACAGGTAAGAAATTATGGGAAACAGTCAGGGAAGAAAGCGCATCGTTATTTCTGTTGGGGGTTCACTTATTGTCCCCAATGGAGGAATTGCCACTGACTTCCTAAAGAAGCTCAATGACTTTATCCGCGAAGAACTGGCGAAAGACACAAAACGCCAGTTTTTTTTGGTTATAGGGGGGGGGGCGACGGCTCGGCACTTTATTGACGCCGGTCGGGAAGTCGTCGGTCATGATCTAACCCATAATGACATGGACTGGCTCGGTGTCCATGGAACAACCCTCAATGCCCACCTCGTCCGCACCATCTTCCGAGACATTGCCCACCCAAAAGTTATCCGTCATTATGATATTATCCGAAAAGTATATGAGCCCGTGGTTATAGCCTCCGGATGGAAGCCTGGCTGGTCGACAGACTACTGTGCGATTCTACTGTGTGAAGATTATGGTGTTAAATCTGTCATCAACCTCAGTAATACCGAACAAGTCTTCGATAAGGACCCCAAGAAATTCCCCGATGCCAAACCGCTCACCAAACTATCCTGGGATCAAATGCGAGAGATAGTCGGGGACACGTGGAAACCGGGACTCCATGCACCTTTTGATCCAATCGCTGCACAAAAAGCACAGGAGCTAGGGATTAAAGTTGTCGTTATGTCGGGATCAGATCTAGAAAATGTTGACAACTATCTTGAAGGAAAACCTTTCAAAGGAACCACGATTGAATAATATACAAGATTTATGATATAAGATTAAAGATTTAAGAGTTCTTAAATCCTCATTCCTAAATCTTATATCTAATGATTCTAAAGCACCTCTTACTGCAAAATTTTCGAAGTTATACTAAGGCAACGTTTTCTTTTGATGAGCATCTCACCGTTATCGTCGGACCTAACGCGATCGGTAAAAGCAATCTCGTTGAGGCAATTACTCTCTTGTCTACGGGGAAGAGTTTCAGGACAAGTAAAGAGAAGCAACTGATAACTTTGGGGAAAACAATTGCGCGAATAGAGGGTAAAATTACCGACGGATCAGAGCTGACGGAATTAACAGTCATGGTCACCGATATGCCAGGACAAATGCCGAAGAAATATATGGTCAACGGTATTTCCAAAAGAAGATCTGCACTTGTGGGGTTACTTCCGACGGTTCTTTTTACGCCACTTGATTTGGCGATCGTATCGGGACAACCAGGGGATAAAAGAAGATATCTGGATGAAGTCTTGGAACAGACCGATCAGGAATATGCTTCCGCATTGCATCTTTATACAAAGGCCCTTCGTCAGCGGAATGCGCTGCTTGAATTCGTACAAAACAGTGGCCGTCGGGATGAAGAACGCTTTGCGTATTGGGATAATCTGCTCATCACAAATGGACGAATAATAACCGAAAGGCGTGAAGCTTTTATCGGATATATCAACCTGCGGGAGAAAGAGTTATTTCCTTTTACCCTGGTCTATGATAAGAGTCTGATGTCCCGTGAGCGGCTGTTGCAGTACAAAGACGCGGAAGCTGGAGCAGGGATGACCTTGGTTGGTCCGCAGCGGGATGATATCATTATCCAGTCACATCATCCAGTATCAAATGACCTTGAAGATGTGAAATATTTTTGTTCAAGAGGTCAGCAACGGCTTGTAACATTGGAATTAAAAAACGCGCAGATATCGTATCTACAGGAGCAGTTGCATCAGCAGCCGTTATTGGTTTTGGATGATATTTTTTCGGAACTTGATAATGAACACATTAAGCATGTTCTGGGTTTGGTTCGGGATTTCCAGACGATTATAACCACTACACATGAAGAGTTTGTCAGTTCTGTTATCGGGAAAGAAAAGGCTGTGATAGAATTAGATAACTCGTTAATTCGTTAACGGGTTGATCGTTGGTATATGCAACAATTCAATCCAGAAGAACTAAAACAATTATATATTCCTCCAGAGGATTCCCATAAGGGGCAGAACGGCAAGCTCCTGATCATCGGCGGCTCACAGTTATTTCATGCTGCATCGCTGTGGGCGTTGAATATCGCAAGCAGAGTTGTCGATATGGTGTTTTATTCATCGGTGTCTGAGAATAATAAAATCGTTTATGAATTGAAGAAAGAATTTAGGAATGGGATTGTGGTGCCGAGAGATGATATTGAAAACTACATAAAGGAAGCGGATGCAGTCTTAATTGGTCCGGGAATGGTGAGATCAGAAAGTGCAAAGTTCGAAGCTCGGAATGTAACATTACCTGAGATAAATAAATTGGCGGATGAGGGAGCGCAAAGTTACTATTTGACGAAGTATTTGCTTGAGAAGTATCCGGAGAAGAAGTGGGTAATTGATGCTGGCGCTCTGCAGATGATGGAGCCGGAATGGCTGCTTCCACTCAAAGGGAACGTCATTGTAACTCCGCATCCAGGAGAGTTTGAGAGAGTAAGATTAAAAATTAAAGATTTGGGATTAAAGAAGAAAATTGAAGGAGAGACATTGGAAAGACAAATTGAGATATTTGCGAGGGAGTTTCATTGTATTGTTTTGTTGAAAGGGCAGGAGGATACAGTATGTTCTCCTGACGCGTGTGTTACGGTTTCCGGCGGCAATGCCGGAATGACTAAAGGAGGAACAGGGGACGTATTGGCGGGATTGGTTGCGGCATTGGCCTGTAACAATGAGTTTTTTTTGGCTGCGGCAGCCGGCTCATATTTCAATAAGAAAGCAGGAGAGTCATTATTTGAAAAAGTAGGCTATACATTTAACGCGTCTGATCTAGCGGATGAGATACCTGTAGTGATGAAGCAAGTTCTTCGTTAGGTTGTCTTTTTTCGGGAAATATACGATAATAACTTAGATTTACGATTAAAGATATAAGATTTAAGAATTCTTTAATCCTGAATCCTCAATCATTAATCCACGTATGTACAATCCAAAATATACAATCAGCAATAAGATCCTCAAGAACATCGGTATTGTCGAGGCTGCACGGGAAGTCATCGACCATGCGCCGCTCCTTCCATATTACGAAAAAGAATTTCGGAAAGACGCGATGGTGCGAAGTGTCCATCACGGAACGCATATCGAAGGGAACGAATTGAATCTCGACCAGGCTGAAAAAGTAATAGATGGACAGACGGTTGTGGCCCGGGAGCGTGATATTCAGGAAGTTATCAATTACCGTAAGGTAATGGAGTATCTTGGGGAGTCAAAAGTTGCGAGCGAAATGAAAAAGATCGATGAAGACTTTATTCTCAAACTCCATCGGATGGTCGTTGAGCGGATTCTTCCTGAAGAAAAATGCGGTACGTTCCGTGTGACACAGGTTGTTGTGAAGAATAGTTTGACCGGTGAGGTGACGTTTACACCGCCTGCAGCGCTTGCTGTGCCGGTTCAGATAAAAGAATTTATAGAATTCGTTAACAATACCGGTTCTGATGATATCCATCCAGTTCTCAAGAGCGGTGTCGCGCACTATGAACTCGTACGGATTCATCCGTTTGTTGACGGGAATGGCCGTGTCGCGCGGGTCTTATCAACGTTCATTCTCTTTCAGGAAGGGTATGATATCAGGAAATTTTTCTCGCTTGAAGAATATTTTGATAATGATGCTGAAGGATATTACAGTGCTCTCCAAAGTGTGGGGAAGAACGATGGAAATGTAACAGACTGGCTTGAGTATTTTACCCAAGGATTGGCGATTGAATTGTCTAAGATTAAAGAAAAGATTGAGAAGATATCGGTTGATGTCAAGATAAAAGAGCGGCAGGGAGGCACGCCGATCCTGCTTTCTGATAGGCAGCTAAAGATTATTGAATATATCCAAAAGACGGGGTATCTGCAGAATAACGGATTCAAGCAGCTTTTTCCGATGGTTTCTGAAGATACGGTATTGAATGAGTTAAAGTATCTGATCAAACACGGGTTGATCAAGAAAACAGGAAAGACCAAAGGCGCAAAGTACGTCAGAGTGTAATATATGAAGTTTTCAGTATTGGCAGAATATTTTGAAAAATTAGAGACAACATCTTCACGGCTTGAATTGATCCGGATACTGTCGGACTTGTTTAAGGCAAGTGATGAGCCGGAGGAGATCTCTGAGATTTGTTATCTGGTGCAAGGGAGAATAGCACCGTTTTACGAGCCAATTGAGATCGGTATGGCGGATAAGATGGTAACACAGGCCATCTCTCAGGCTTATGGTTTGACGAAAGATGAGGTTTGGAAGCAGTATCAAACAGAAGGAGATATGGGAAGCGTTGCTTCGCAACTAAGCTCAAAAATCAAAAATCAAAAATCAAAATTAACCGTGAATGATGTTTTTGTTCGACTAACAGCAATTGCACACATGGCAGGTGAGGGATCGGTTGAAAAGAAAATTACGGCTTTGGCTGATCTTTTACAGGAAGTTGATTCTTTGTCCGCAAAGTTTTTGGTGCGAATTCCTTTGGGTAAATTACGGCTTGGTATCGGTGATCCGACAATTCTTGATGCATTGGTGACTGCAAAAGTGGGAGAAAAAACACAACGGAACGTTCTCGAAGGTGCGTACAACCGCACGTCGGATCTTGGGTACATTGGAAAGCATTTCTGGACCGGTGGGTTAAAAGCCGTCGAAAAATTATCAGTAACGGTCGGACGTCCGATCCGGTCTGAACTCTGTGAGCGCTTGCCCAATCCGCAAAAAGTCATTGAGAAAATGACTGAAGTCGATGCGCAGTATAAGTATGATGGATTCAGAGTACAGATCCACAAAGACGGCAGCAATGTCCGTATCTTCTCCCGCAATCTTGAGGAAACAACACATATGTTCCCCGAACTCATCGAGGCGACCAAAAAACAAGTGAAAGCAGAAACTGCAATCCTGGATGGTGAAGCAATAGCCTATCATCCGCTGTCTGAAGAATTTCTCCCGTTTCAGGAGACAACCAAACGGCGGCGTAAGCATAATATCGAAGAGACGGCAAAGGAGCTACCTTTGAAGGCATTTATCTTTGACATATTGTATAAAAATAACAAATCGCTTTTGGACGTACCGCTGACGTTGCGACTGAAAATTTTGAAAGAAACGATAGTTGAGGATGATGTACTTATTCCGTCAGAAACACAGGACATTTCCGATCCGAAGAAATTGGGGATGTTACTTGACGAGGCAATCAGTAAAGGACTGGAAGGATTGGTGGTCAAAAAATTGAACTCTCCGTATGAAGCTGGGGGACGAAATTTTAATTGGGTGAAGCTAAAAAGACATTCGTCAGGTGAGCTGCATGACACGATTGACTGCGTGATTCTCGGATACATCTACGGGAAAGGGAAGCGTGCTGCTTTTGGTGCTGGAGCACTTCTTGTGGGGTTGTACGATAAAAAACGGGATATGTTTGTCACCGTTACAAGAATCGGTACCGGTTTGAGTGACGATGAATGGCGGAGCATCAAAGAAAAAACAAAAGGGCTTGAGGTAGACCATAAGCCTGCACGGGTGGAATCACTGATTACACCGAGTGTCTGGGTGAAACCTGAGTTGGTGATTGAAGTGCTTGCTGATGAAATCACACGCAGTCCACTGCATACCGCAGGCGCTAAAAGCGCCGAGAGTGCCCCACGAGGTACGGCTGGATCAGTTATTACGGATGGAATCAAAGAACCTGGATATGCGCTGCGCTTTCCACGCCTGGTTTCTTTCCGTGATAAAGATAAAAAAGCCGAAGATGCCACGAGTGTTGAAGAGCTGATTGAGATGTATGAGGAGCAGGGGAAGAAATGACTGGATTTAAGATTAATGATTAAGGATTTAAGAAAATTATTCTTTAATCTTCAATCTTAAATCTTTAATCTGATGTATGCATTACGTCACCGATCTTCATTTACACAGCAAATACTCACGAGCTGTCTCTCCCCAGATGACACTTCCTGTGATGGCAACTTATGCCAGACAGAAAGGAATAGACATCCTCACTGCTGCTGATTTTACCCATCCGGTGTGGTTTAAAGAGATTCAAGCACAGTTGCAGGAAGCGGAGGAAGGGTTATTTCATTTAAAAGATGATAAAGACGACAGGCAAGTTCGCTTTCTTTTATCAACGGAAATATCAAGTATTTATAAGCAAGGAGATAAATTGCGACGAATTCATAATCTGGTCTTTGTACCCAGTTTTCCCACGGCAGAAAAATTTGTTAAAGCACTGGTGAGTAGGGGATGCAATCTCAATGCAGACGGCAGACCGATTGTCGGACTCTCTGCTGAAGCACTGTTGGATTTACTGCTGTCGATCGATGATCGGGCCTTTCTCATCCCGTGTCATGTCTGGACTCCGCACTTTGGTGTGTATGGCTCCGCCAGTGGGTTTGAATCCCTTGAAGAAGCATTCGGCAGTTTGGCAAAATACATTTATGGTATTGAGACGGGACTTTCAAGCGATCCGGATATGAATTGGCAGATAAAGGAGCTGATGAACAGATCGATCCTTTCCTTTTCCGATGCACACAGTCCGGCAAAAATGGTACGGGAGGCAACAGTGTTTGATCTGGAAGAGGTAAGTTATGAAAATCTTCGGCAGGCTATCATGCGACTTTCCGTCATTGCGAGCGAAAGAAGTGATCGCGGTCCCACAAGGGGACTAGCTTCTTCGAAGCGTCGCAGTCAAATTCTGGAAGGGATTGCGTCACCACAAAGTGGGAAGTCCTCTTGGAGGGCTTCGTCGCAAGCTTCTCGTAATGACGCTAACAGGATCGCTTACACTCTTGAATTTTATCCTGAAGAAGGGAAGTATCATTACTCCGGACATCGCAACTGCAAGGTTTCGGTCGGGCCTGATGAAATTCGATCAGGCGGTACGACCTGTCCTGTGTGCCAGAAGCGTATGACTGAAGGAGTGTTGTACCGGGTGCAAGAGTTATCGGATGAATCTCTGTTGGAGCGTGTCCAGGCCAAAGAAAACAGTGCGGGCGTTAAATGGTATACAGACCGTATGCATATCCAGCCGCCGTATGTGAAATTGGTGCCGCTGCTTGAGATCGTTGCGGAATCACTGGGATCAACAGTTGCCAGTCAAAAATCAAAAGATCTCTATGCCAAACTTTGTGCTGAATTGGAATCAGAACTGCATATTCTTCTGAAAGCTCCGATAGCCGATATCGAAAAAGCCGGCGGAATGAAAGTCTCCTTTGGCGTCACCAAAGTCCGCGCGGGCGCAATAGCAATTGATCCCGGGTATGATGGGGAATATGGCAAGGTGCAAATTTGGGAAGAGGGGGAAGTGAAACGACTGCAGGATGTACCGCAACTGAAGCTGGACTTTTAAAATTTCCAATTTCCAATCAATTATCAGTGTTTCAATTTTAAAATTGAAAATTATTATGTTGTCTTACCACTCTTTAACAAAGATATGGTATAGTGGAGATTATGAAGTTGGTCATTGGGCTTGGTAATCCTGGTGAAAAATATGAAAATACCCGGCACAATCTCGGTTTTCTGGTGGTTGATCGCGTGCTGAAAGATCTCGGTAACAGTAATGTTGCTTGGGAGAAATCAAGCAAACTCAAAAGCAACATTGCCACATTTACACTTCATGATGAAAAGATACTTCTTGCCAAACCTCAGACCTACATGAACAATTCCGGCATGGCAGCAAGATTATTGATGGATTTTTATAAACTAGAGTCGGATGACGTATGGATTGTCTATGATGAACTTGATTTGCCGCTCGGCAGTATTAAGATACGTTTCGGAGGCGCTGCGGCTGGTCATCATGGCGTCGAATCGATTATGGAAGCAATCGATACAGATAAATTTTGGCGGTTCCGGTTAGGAATTGGGGAATCTCATGATAAAGAGCATGCTGTCGGCAGGCAGAATTTCCGTGACGCAAAAGAATTTGTTCTGGATACGTTTCGTTCTGGTGAGGCAGGGAAAGCCAGGGAGTTGATCAAGCATGCTTCGGATGCTATTCAAATGGCTGTTGAAAAAGGTATTGAGAAAGCGATGAATAGGTTTAATACGAAATAAGCGTTTAGTTAATGAGCGTATAGCGTTTAGTATTTTTCTGGACGCTAACAGCTAATCCACTAGACGCTCCCTAATTATGCAATCCATAAAAAGTGTTCTTACCAAATTTAACCCAACGACAGATAAGTATGTTTCACGAGAGTTCCAGACATTTGGCTTGCATTTGGCTGAATCGCTGGATGACTATAAACACAGAAGTCTGTATATCAAGCTGGCAAAAACAGTACACCGATCTATTCTTGAACAGGCGCTGAGTTTTGCGATTGACAGCAATGCGAAGAACAAGGGAGCGCTTTTTATGTGGAAACTAAAAGATTTGCGGAAGGGACTAAAGAAATAAAAATTAGATTTAAGATTAAAGATTAAGGATTAAAGAAAATTATTCAAAAGAGTTTCTTCTTAAATCTTCAATCTTAAATCCTTAATCTATGATGGATCAGGCGCATGTTTTCATCTCAGGACAAGTGCAGGGAGTTAGCTTCCGTTACTTCATCAAAACTAATGCTCGTCAGCTCGGTTTGACAGGCTGGGTACGCAACGCTGAAGATGGGGGAGTCGAAGCAGTCTTTTGCGGAGAGCGAAAAAAGATTGAAGAGATGATTGCACTTTGTAGACAAGGTCCGTTTCTGGCAGATGTGAAGCATCTTGGATTTGAGTGGGAAGAGACGGGAGTATTTGAGGGATTTAAGATTATGGATTAAGGATTTAAGAGAATGTTATAATTCTTTAATCTTCAATCATCAATCTTAAATCTCATTTTAGTTCTTGAGGGCTGTATCGATTTGCTGTTTTAATTGTGCATAAGGGACAGCACCGACAATTGCCATGCCGTTCACAAATGTAGTCGGTGTTCCGTTTACTCCTGCCGTGCTTCCATCATTTAGGTCTTTGGTAACAGCATTGGCAAATTTCTTGGATGAAAGACATGAATTAAATTGTGATTGATCCATGCCGAGGCTCCCTGCGATCTTAGATAAGTTATCAACAGTATACATTGACGTATCGGACTCATCGGGCTGATGATCGTACATATAGTCATGGAATGCCCAGAATTGATTCTGGTCGTTGGCGCATTCACCAGCTTCAGCTGCAAGCGTTGATGCAGGACCAAGGAATGCATAATTGCGGAATGCGAACTTTACTTTTCCGGTATTTACATAATCTTTCATTAGTTGCGGCTCGACAGTTTTAAACCACTGTTCACAGAAGGGGCAGCGGAAATCGGCAAATTCGATCACGGTAACTTTGGCATTGGAGTCGCCCTGAACAGGATAGTCGCCAATTGCTACATTGACTGGTCCTGAAGGGGCAGGTGCTCCTGAGACTGGAGGTTGTAGAGCCGTATTTGGCTGCGCGGCAATAGCAGCTGATGCGCTCTTTGTATCGTTGAGTTGCTGCTGTAGATCAAAAACTTTGTTGGTTAACATCCCGAGAAAAAAGGCAAAGACAACAATAGTAACGAC
Organism: Candidatus Acidiferrales bacterium; assembly: GCA_035533875.1. Taxonomy (GTDB): domain Bacteria; phylum Patescibacteriota; class Microgenomatia; order Levybacterales; family UBA12049; genus JACDET01. The sequence continues at coordinate 6,991 of DATLSZ010000017.1, read as the reverse complement.
AAGAAACGTATTCAGCGTTACATTTTTAAACCGTGGTATTTTAAAATTTTTCTTCTTGATGGATTTGGTTATTTTGGAGAATGGTTTTTTTAGTGATAATTTTTTCATCTTTTCCCATTGTATACCACTTGGAAATAAATATGCAAGTGAAATCTCTCTTTTGTTTTTCATAAAATGCTATAATAAAAACAGCTATGGTATCATTTCGTCCGCTCTCCACCTTGGCAAGCTATCTAATAGATTCCCTTGAAGATCGGGAACCGGCTATCTCGGAAGAGCGGCGTATTACCGTCAACCCCATTGTGACAAAGTTCGCTTCATGGTATGAACGGCTCCGTAATGCAATGGAATTTAGAGAAGACGAGGTAATCCTGCGAGCAACGATAGAGCGAATCTTAAAACGTAGATTGCTTTTGGGGGGCAATGGAAAAACAACAGCAAAGCCACTTGTTAAAGAACTCCTTTGGGCACGCTACTTGCCTGAAAATGATATTGGTGAATCCGTTGCTCAGAAAATTGAAGAGGTGATTGATCTTCATTTGTCCATGCGTCTTCGGATCCTCGCCAAACATAAATTTCCAGAAAGCACGATCAATGATTGGACATATGATCTTATGTCTTCGGATATTCAATATATTCTCAATCCAAAACGGTCGAAAGAATTGGTTGCAAATTTTATGTATCATGTTCTGAAAGATGATGTCGCCATTGAGGATGAATCAACCGAGACGAAAAATGCGCAGGTATTCATATCAGTCAGAAAAGCTTTTGCCCGCGACGATTTGGCCTTTTTACGGTATCACTTATTTTGCCAATACTTTGGCAGGTTGACACCAAAAACGCTTGACTACACCGTTGAGCATTTTTTGGAAGGATATAATGAAATTCTCCGGCAGATGTTTTTTGTACGTAGAGAGAAAATATATACCTACGTCAAACGCCGGACCGCTGCATTTTTTATCTTTGAAGACATCCTAGAATCGCAAAAAGAAAATTTAAAAACTATTTTGGAAAATGATGAAGCACTGAAAGAAGTGGTCTTTGAAGCATGTGAGAAACGATATAATAGTATAAGCAGACGAGTGCGGACGGCAATTATCCGATCGGTTATCTTTATTCTCCTGACAAAAGTAGCGTTTGCATTTTTTGTCGAAGGCACCTATGAGCGGATCGTGTACGGTCATATTGTCTGGACTTCGATTATCATTAACACAAGTATACCGCCGCTTCTTATGATCATTGTCAGTCTGTTTATCCGGACTCCAGGTCAAGACAATTCCGAGCGGATATTTACGTACATTTCCCGTTTGCTTCATGATGAAGATCCGGTTCTTGGCAATAAATTGCTTATCGCAAAGCCGCAGACTGACAAGAGATTTATGACAGCCTTTAATATCTTATGGCTATTTGCCTTTTGCCTTTCCTTTGGTGCAATCATTTACGTTTTAACCCGTTTGCATTTCAATGTGATCAGCCAAACCATCTTTATCTTCTTTCTTGCGATTGTGTCATTTCTCTCGTACCGAATCGCTTTGCTGGCGCATGTCTATCGAGTAGGGGAGAAACAAGGGCTTGGCACGTTACTGGTTGATTTTCTTTTTATGCCGGTGATCCTCGTTGGAAACAGATTAACACAAAGCATCCGCCAGATTAATATTTTCCTGATGCTTTTTGATTTTTTCATTGAAGCGCCGTTTAAATTCCTCTTTGCCTTTTTCGATCAATGGTTTTATTTTCTCCACGGCAAGACGGAAGAGTTGGAATAGTACTTTCTTTTTGGTAACTTATCTTGACACAGTTTCTTGAAGCTGGTACTATGGATAGACACTTATGGCAGACCAAACATTTACCGACCAAAATTTTCAAAATGATGTCTTAAAGAGTGATAAGCCAGTTGTTGTCGATTTTTGGGCGCCATGGTGCGGTCCTTGCAAGATGGTCTCTCCTATCATTGAGGAGCTCGCAAAAGAATATGACGGGAAGGTAGTAGTAGGGAAGATGAATGTTGATGATAACCAAATTCCATCAACCGACTTTGGCGTCATGAGCATCCCGACAGTAATGATCTTCAAAGGCGGCAAGCCAGTTAAAGCTATGGTCGGTGCGCAAGGTAAGCAGACTTACAAAACGGAAATAGAAAAAGCCCTCAGCTAGATTAAAGATTTATGATTAAAGATTTAAGAATTAAATAGAGTTATACTATGTCTTTAATCTTGAATCTTACCTCTTAAATCTTATTTAAATTATGTACGACGTTATTATTCTTGGATCAGGACCCGCAGGATTAACAGCTGCAATTTATACTACACGCGCAAGCTTAAAGACGCTTGTTATCGCGGGGGAGAAGTGGGGCGGTCAGCTTATGTTAACAACTGAAGTAGAAAATTTTCCCGGATTTCCTGAAGGTATTCAGGGTCCGGATCTGATGGCCAACATGCGCAAGCAAGCTGAAAGATTTGGCGCTGAGTTTGTTGATGAAAATTTCAAACAAGGCGACTTCAATAAAACTCCGTTCATTGTTACCGCAGCGGATAAGACATATGAAGGAAAATCAGTAATCATCGCTACAGGAGCAGATACAAAATGGCTTGGTGTTCCCGGAGAAAGTGAAAGAATCGGTCGTGGTGTTTCTTCTTGCGCACCATGTGATGCACCGTTTTTTAGAAATAAGAATGTCATTGTTGTCGGAGGCGGGGATAGTGCAATGGAAGAAGCATTGGTATTAACGCGCTTTGCAGAACATGTCACGGTTATCTATCGGGGAGATACCTTACGGGCGAGTGAGGTTATGCAGCAACGAGCATTTGCCAATGAAAAAATCAGTTTTATTTTTAATACCGTTATTGAGGAGATCAAAGGAGAACAAAAAGTAGAAAAGGTGCTATTAAAAACAAACTGCACCGACGGATCAATTATTGTTAAGCCGGGAGAACATATGGGGACGACCACCGTTGACAAAGTAGGGGGAACCGAAATAAAAAGAGATGACAATATGATGACGTGGGAGATGCCAACCGACGGCATTTTTGTCGCTATTGGACATATTCCGAATTCTAAAGTGTTCTCGGGCATTGATGTTGATGAGAAAGGGTTTATCATAGTACATGAACATACCAAGACCAATAAAGAAGGGGTTTTTGTTGCCGGTGATGTCCACGACCGGCAATATATGCAGGCGGTAACTGCTGCAGGCTTCGGTTGTGCAGCAGCCTTAGAAGCAGAGCGGTGGCTTGAGGCGCAGGAATAATCCTGTAGCAATCTGTATCAGCCTATTGACAGCCTCATAGGGCTATGGTAAGATATCTGTTACGAACAAAAGAAATTTCGTTTATGATGATCCAAAAAGTTATCCTATTCTACCCAAATTGACGGAGTAACGTGTCTTCATAACTTACGCAATTTCTTCTGTTCCAAAAAAAGTTGCTCTTTTTATTTTCAATCGATTAGTTACAGGCCAAGCTAGCTCCAGCAGCAGTCGTTAGGTTTTTTGGTAGTGCAAGCTAAAAGCTAATGGCTCATGACTAATAGCTAAAATGGGCCGGTAGCTTAGTTGGTAGAGCGCGTCTTTTGCACAGACGAGGTCGAGAGTTCGAATCTCTTCCGGTCCACAAAGTCAAAAATTGAAGTGGAACGAAGAGATGAGAAGCGCCGCTTCGAAGAAGCTAGTACTCTTGGAGTACGACGACTTCAAGAAGCTAGTCCCTTTAGGGAAATCTCTTCCGGTCCACAGCATTTCATTCTTTGGGGCAAACCCTCTAGTAAGAGAGGGTTTACCTCAGAGACTTGATGAAAAGCTGACAGCGAGTGTCCCTGTTTGCCTTATGGGCAGAGAAACCTCGTTGAGTTAATAGCTCTTTAAAAAGTGAAGAGAATATCCCGCGTAGTGCTCCATGGCATTATACGGGATAAAAACGTCTTAAACTCCGAGTAGTCGGAGTATAAAAATTTACTTATTAATGCCAACAATGGATGCCTAGGAGATTTTGACCGAGGAAGGACGTAGACGGCGACGATACTCGTTGGGGAGGTGCCATCAACCTTTGATCCAGCGGTTTCCGAATGGGGAAACCTACTCTGTTTTACAGAGGGACCAAACATGAAGTTAATTCCGTAAGGAGTTATATTAGGGTTTGGTTGGGTACGGCGTGAACTGAAACATCTTAGTAACGCCAGGAATATAAATCATATGAGATTCCGTTAGTAGCGGTGAGCGAAAGCGGAACAGCCTAAACCACGTAAGTGGGGTTGCAGGGCAGACGATATTCGATGTGTTGAAGGTAGTAGAAGGATCCGGAATGGTCCGCCAAAGAACGTGAAAGCCGTGTATGCGAAACCTGAGACACCGATAGTTTGTTCCTAAGTACCATGAAGCACGATAAACTTTGTGGGAATCTGGGTCGACCACGATCCAAGGCTAAATATCAGAATCTACCGATAGTGAACTAGTACCGTGAGGGAAAGGTGAAAAGCACCCCGGGAGGGGGATGAAACAGAACTGAAATTGTTGGCTAACAAGCAGACAGAGCTCCAATTTATTGGGGTAATGTTGTGCCTATTGAAGAATGAGCCGGTGAGTTTATGATTGCTGCATTAGTTTAACCAACTTCGTTGGGGAGACACAGTGAAAGCGAGCCCTAACTGGGCTACCATAGTAGCAATTATTAGACCCGAAACCGGGTGAGCTAACCTTGAGCAGGTTGAGTCCCGCAGAAATGCGGGAGGAGGACCGCACTCGTATCCGTAGCAATGGGTTGAGATGACTTGAGGTTAGGGGCAATATGCCAAACGAACCCGGAGATAGCTGGTTCTCCCCGAAATATATTAAGGTATAGCGCTGGTTAATTGCAACAAGGGGTAGAGCACTGAATGGTTCGTGGGGGCGCAAGCTCTCGCAGCCAAACAAACTCCGAATACTTGTATGTTTATTCCAGTAGTCAGACTTGTCGGGCTAAGCTGATGAGTCTAAAGGGAAACAGCCCAGATTCCCAATTAAGGTCTCTAAATAAAAGCTAAGTTTTTAAGGAAGTCACGACCCATAGACACCCAGGAGGTTGGCTTAGAAGCAGCCATCCTTTAAAGATAGCGTAACAGCTCACTGGCGGATGGTTTGTGGCGCCGAAAATGTATCGAGGATTAAGCTTTTTACCGAAATTGGAAACTCTTGTGCATAGCACTGGAGATTGAAGATTATAGATTAATGATTAAAGAATAAAAATATTCTTAAATCTTAAATCCTACATCTTGATTCTCTTGCGCTTTGCGCAAGTTTGGTAGGGGAGCGTTCTATTTGCAGTGAAGTTGGAGTGTAAACTCTGGTGGAGCGGATAGAAGTGAGAATGCCGGCATGAGTAGCGCAATGCAGATGAGATATCTGCACACCGAAGACCCAAGGTTTCCTCCGCAATGTACATCATCGGAGGGTGAGTCGGCCCTAAGGACCTTCCTCGTTAAAGGGGATTAGTCCGATGGACAAGTCGTTAATATTCGACTACAGTGTATGCGAATTTTAAGGGAGTGACGAGGTTGGAACACTCAAGCTGTATACGTACAGTCCAAGCAGTAAGATAGTGATGATTGGCAAATCCGTCGTCGTGGTTAATCGAGCTGTGATAGAAAGTTCCCTGGCAACAGGGGATGATTTGATCTTTTTCAGCGTCCAGGAAAAACTTCATTATGTTGACCGCAAGGTTTAACAAAACGCATATGTTACCGTACCGCAAACCGACACAGGTGGGTTGGTCGAGAAGACTCAGGTGAACGGGAGACAGAGGATTAAGGAACTCGGCAAAAAAGCTAGGCGTAACCTATGGGAGATGCCTCGCCGTATCATTTCGATACGGCCACAGCAAAAGTTTATTTGGCGACTGTTTATCTAAAACACAGGTCCCTGCAAAACTGAAAAGTAACGTATAGGGGCTGACACCTGCCCAGTGCTGGTAAGTTAAAAATCTCGGGTGATGTTCGCAAGAATTCAGCCTAGGATTTAAGCTCCAGTAAACGGCAGCAGTAACTATAACTGTTCTATGGTAGCGAAGTTCCTTGTCGGGCAAGTTCCGACCCGCACGAAAGGTAGAACGACTGAGTAACTGTCTTGAACGTATACCCGGCGAAATTGAGATGGCTGTGAAGACGCGGCCTAGTTGTACATGGACAAAAAGACCCCGGGAGCTTTACTGTATCTTGGCATTCGTGAGCTTATTTTAATTGTTTAGCATAGGAGGGAGCTTCGGCGACAATGAAATACCTCTCTTTGAAATGAGTGAGCATCACCCCGAGCCATATAAACATCTGGCCGAGGAACAGTGTCTGGAGGGCAGTTTTACTGGGGAGGTAGACTCCTACAGCGCAACGGAGTTGCACAAAGGTTGGCTAACCTTGGAAGGAAATCAAGGTGATAGCGTAAAGGCAAAAGCCAGCTTGACTGCGAGACCTACAAGTCGAGCAGGTGGGAAACCAGGTCTTAATGATCCTCCGATGCCTAGTGGTAGGCACGGAGCTTAACGGCTAAAAGCTACCCCGGGGATAACAGGCTGATCGCATCCAAGCGTCCACAGCGACGATGCGGTTTGGCACCTTTAATAACATTGGGGCGCCTACAGAGTAATCTGTAAGACTGGTTATCTAATAAACGTATTTAGAGAGTACGTTAGATAATAAAATTAACTAGTTCAAATCGGTGGACACCAATATGTTGAACATATATTGGTCAATACCGAGGGGTTCATCTTTTGATGGATTCTGTATCGACTGATTCCTGATTAAATCAGGATGAGATAGACATTTAATTCTGCTTTGCAGAAAAATTTATAGTGTTTATCATACGACTGGCTCCTCTATACCAATGGAGGATGAAGGTATAGTCAAACCATTTGGTAACAAATGGACATCGACAGCGATGTCGGCTCATCGCATCCTGGGGCTGAAGAAGGTCCCAATGGTCCGGCTGTTCGCCGGTTAAAGCGGTACGCGAGCTGGGTTCAGAACGTCGTAA
>DATLSZ010000016.1:0-43736 GCA_035533875.1 Candidatus Acidiferrales bacterium | reverse complement strand
TTGAGTATACTTTAGTATTACAAGATGAAGAAATTCCTTGCTTTTCTTGACGAAAATATATTGCGGTTCAGCATCGCATTCCTCATCCTATTTATCCCGCTCTATCCAAAACTCCCAAGTATCAGTATTTCACATGTTTGGGTATATATCCGCTTGGAAGATTTTTTGATACTACTCGTAACGCTCATCTGGTTTATACAGCTTGTGAGGAGGAAAGTTTCATTACCCAAACCTGAAGGATACGCCTTGGCTGGATATTGGATTGCCGGTCTGGTATCGCTTATTTATTGTCTCCTTTTTATTGCTTCGCATTTGGCTAATTTTTTTCCTAAGATAGCAGCCTTGGAATACCTCCGCCGTATTGAGTATATGATATTATTTTTCGCAGCTTTCTCCTCGATCAAAAAACAAAAAGATGTTATTTTTTATCTTAAAACACTCGGTATCGCACTTGCTCTTATAACGATCTATGGATTCGGTCAGAAATTTTATACTGTACTTTGGTCTTTATTTCCTGCGTTTTTCAAACAATATCAATTTTGCTTTCCGGCTTTTCTAACGGGAAATGAAGAGTTCGCGAAAGGGGTTCCCCTCTGTCTCAATGATTTATCGAGAATAGCATCTACGTTTGGCGGTAATTACGATTTGTCTTCTTATCTGGTTATGGTCATTCCTATTTTCATTGCATTATTTATTAAGATGAAGAAAGTCTATGTTAGAGTACTTGTGCTTCTGCTTGTTGTTTTTGCACTTGAAATGCTTAATTTCACCTCTTCACGTACCGCTTATTTGGCATATCTTGTGGGTGTTATGGGCATGCTGGTAATTTGGAAAAAGAAGCGCTGGATAGTTCCTGTATTTATCGTTAGCATCGGTGTGTTATTTTTATTCAGTACTACGACGCTCCAGCGGTTTGAAAAAACAATTCAGCAAGTGCAGATTGTGCAAGTGAATTCAGGTTCTTCGCAGCAAAATCAAGAGATTCAGAATATCATTAAAAAATCTCAGCAGAATCAGGCAAATACTCAGCCGCAATCACCGCCGCCGGGAACAGTTACCGTCGGTAATGAAGAAAACGGCGCTTTCGCAAGTACGAGCGGTCAAGTAGTAACAAGTGCTGAATTGCAATCTCTACAAGAGCAAAATATTGATATTTCAACTGTTTCAGGTTCATTTCTTTTGAAGAAAGCATATGCTCTTGATGTCTCACTGACGACACGTTTTCAGGCGGAATGGCCGAGGGATTGGCAAGCGTTTTTGGGCAGTCCACTTTTTGGGACAGGCTATTCATCACTGACTCTTGCATCGGATAATGATTACTTGCGCGCTCTTGGTGAGACCGGTCTTGTAGGTACATTATCATTTTTCTTTATTTTTGTTATGTTCGGCATTTTCATGAAGAATGTAATTGGATCTGTCAAGGATCCAATTACAAAAGCACTGCTTTTTGGTTTGACAGGAGGGGTTATCGGGCTACTCGTTAATGCGATATTGATTGATGTATTTGAAGCCTCAAAAGTAGCAGAGTCATTTTGGATACTTTTGGGTATTTCCGTTGGAGGAGCAAAATTGTATCAAAAAGAACCTATCCCATACAAAAAAGAAATTATACATTTCTTTACTTCATATACTATGATTATTGTTTATCTTTTACTGACAGTCGTTGCGACATTTATTTCAACAATTACCAATTTCTTTGTGGCAGATGACTTTGTCTGGCTACATTGGGCTGCAACCGCCATGCCATCGGACCTTCCGAAATATTTTATCCAAGCACAGGACTTTTTTTATAGACCACTTGATAAAGTTATCGTCTATTTCCTGTATTCGGTATTTTCATTCCAGCCGCAAGGGTTTCATATATTTATCCTTTTTGTCCATTTTATTACCGTTGTCGGCGTTTTCTTTTTGGCACAGAAATTGTCACGGAGCAGATTGGTCGGCGCATTGACAGCGTTATTGTTCGCCTTGCATCCTGCGCATTCTGAAAATATTTACTGGTTCTCGACAATATCAGTAGATTTGGGCGCGATGTTTATTGTCTATATGATGCTGGCATATATGAAATTCAGAGAGAATAGCTCGGTTACTAACTACGTTCTTTCAGTGATCCTTGCTGCACTTGCGTTTATTTCTTACGAAATTGCCGTGGTTGTTCCGTTACTGCTTATGGCTCTTGATATTTTTATTCTTAAGCCGAAGAAAAATTTGAAAACGTTAGCATCGTATCTGCCGTTTATACTTCTGGTAATCCTTTATTTTATTATGCGATCAGTGTCTCATGCGTTCTCCGGAGGGGGAGATTACAGCTATCATCTCGCGAGAATTATTCCCAATACCATCGGTAATGTCTTCGGATATACTGGGATATTTTTGGGAGGATTGCCTTTCTTATCTTTTTATAATTTCCTTAGGGGCGGATTGCGTGCTGATTGGATCTATTTCACCGTCGTTGCCTTACTTATCGTTGGGTATCTCGTCTGGGTGATCTCTGTTAAACGCACGACCATAAAAAAGATACTTTGGAATGAAAATGCGCAGCTGATCTTATTCTGTCTAGTTTTTGCTGTTATCTCTTTATTGCCATTCCTTCCTCTCGGCAATATCGCGCCGAGATATCTTTATCTTGCCTCGGCTGGATACGCGTTTGCCCTTGTTCTGTCACTTCGTCTTTTGTTTGTCTCATGGCTCAAAACACCCCGCTATACTATTATCGCACTGATAGTGACATCGGTTATCTTGTCGACAATTTATTTCGCTAGCGACATCCAAGAGCAGCAGCAGTGGCAGAGTTCAGGAAATATAACAAAGAATACGCTTCTTTATTTTAGAAAAAATTACGCTTCTTTTTCACCCAAAACAGATTTGTATTTTGTTAACACACCGGTTCAGGTGAACGATACATGGGTTTTTCCAGTGGGACTTCAGGATGGATTATGGTTCATATATCGGGATAATACACCGCAAGTACACCAGGTGGGATCGGTAGATGATGCACAAAAAATGATTACAACAAGCGGGAACAAAGATACGCATATTTTCAGATTTGACGGGCAGTATAACATTCGCAAAGTAAAGTAATGAAAAAATATTTAGAGAAATATACGGTTGTAATCTTAGTGATTATTCTTCTTAGTGGGTTTCTTGTCCGTTTTTACCGATTCGATAATCCTGTTGCCGATTGGCACAGCTGGCGGCAGTCGGATACTTCGGCAGTTTCAAGAAATTTTGTAAAACATGGTTTTGATCTCCTCCATCCACGGATGAATAATATCTCCAATGTCCAGTCAGGTCTTGAAAATCCGCAGGGATATTTTTTCGCCGAATTTCCGATTTATAATGCGACACAAGCCGGATTGTTTGTCTTATTTGGTGGTTTAAGCATTGAAGAGTGGGGGAGAATCGTGACTATGCTTGCTTCGGTATTTGCCGGGTTATTTTTATATTTAATCGTCTCGCGTCACAGTAACAGAACTATTGGGCTTCTTGCGGCATTTTTTTATCTCTTTATCCCATATGATATCTATTACGGACGAACGATACTGCCCGATACCTCAATGGTAATGGCAACGGTGGGCGCGATATATTTTTTCGACAAGTGGATTGAAAAGAGTATAAAGTATAAAGTATTAAGTATTAAGTATTGGGTCTGGTTTGGTTTGGCATTATTATTTACCGTGTTGGCACTTCTTCTTAAGCCTTATGCACTTTTCTTTGTCTTGCCAATGGCAGTACTTGCATATAACAGGTTTGGTTTACGACTTTTTTTACGCTGGCAGCTATGGCTTTTTGCGATTCTCTCAGTAATTCCTCTCATAGCGTGGCGGACATGGATGCTGCAGTTCCCGGCAGGAATCCCAGCGAATGCGTGGCTCTTTAATGGAAACAATATCAGATTCCACCCTTCTTTTTTCCGCTGGATTTTTTATGAGCGTCTTACCAAACTCATCAGCGGTTATCTCGGTGTTATCATTTTTCTTTTTGGGTTGTATAGGTTCCGCAAAATAAAAGATTGGCTGTTTTTTGTCTCTTTTCTTGTAAGTAGTTTGGCGTATGTTTGCGTCATTGCGACAGGGAATGTGCAGCATGATTATTATCAAATTTTGATCATGCCGAGTCTTGCTATCTTTTTCGCGATCGGCAGTTATTATTTATATCAGTGGAACTATCGGAAGTTACCCATGGGGAAAGCGGTACTGATAATTTGTTTCTTCAGTCTCTTTTGGTTTGGCTGGCAGCAGGTGCAGCCGTATTTTGATATTGATAATCCATCAATCTTAGCAGCTGGGAAAGCAGTTCAGCAATTGACACCACAAGATGCAAAGGTTGTTGCAAACTATAATGGTGACAGCTCACTTCTTTATCAAATGGATAGGCAAGGGTGGGCGAGTTTTGAGCATGATATGCCGGTGTTGATTTCCATGGGCGCTGATTATTTAGTTTTGGTGAATCCAACAGCACAAGATATGACCTGGTCAAAAAAATATAAAGTGATTGCGCACACGAATCAGTATGCAATATTTGATTTGCGAACCCGTTAGCGCATTAACGCGTGTACGAGTTAACGTGTTAATTATGAGAATCTTAATAGTATCTTCTTATCTCCCCTACCCTCTTTTTTCCGGCGGGCAGGTGCGACTGTATAACTTGATCAAAGAATTATCCGACAAGCATGAAATAACACTCATTTGCGAGAAACGACAGCACCAGACAAATAATGATATCGCTGAGGTTAAAAAAATCTGTAAAGATGTTATAACGATCGAGAGAAGGAAGCAATGGAGTTTTTCCAATATGCTAAAATCCGGAACATCACAGAGTTCATTTCTTGTCACCGGTCACACGCTTCCCGTTTTCTCTCAAAAAATTCAGGACGTACTTGAGCAGACTACGTTTGACTTGATTCATGTGGAGACTTATTATGTGCTGCAGAATGTGCCTGTTACTCGTTTGCCAATTGTTTTGGTAGAGCATAATATCGAATATCAAGTCTATGAGAAGTATATGATGAACCAAGCACCAGTATTTCTGAAGCCCTTTTTGAAGATTGATATCAACAAAATCAAAAAAGAGGAAGAGCAGTTTTGGAAGAAAGCGACGAAATTAGTCTCTGTTTCCCGGGAAGATCAGCAGGTGATGAAACAAGCAGGAGTTGATTCTTCGCTTGTTTCAAATGGTGTGAATACGGATCAATTTAAGTTTGTCAGTATTGAAAAAAGAAAAGAAGCTCAGGGAAAAGATCGGAAAATTCTATTTCTGGGGGACTTTAAATGGATCCAGAATAAGGATGCTGTAGAGTTCATTGTTAAAGAGATATGGCCCGAGATTAGTTCAAAATTCAAAGATCAAAATGCAAAGTTTGATTTAAAATTATGGATAGTGGGGAGAAGTATTCCTGATTCGATTCGGAGTTTGACAAAAGATCCGGATGTGTTGTTTGATGAAGCGAGTTCGAGTTTGCCCACAGAGAAAATTTTTCAGGAAGCAACAATTCTCCTTGCGCCGATTCGGGTCGGAGGAGGAACAAGTTACAAGATTCTCGAATCCATGTCAACGGGCACACCTGTGGTAACGATGCAGATGAGTGCCGACGCACTTGGGGCAAAAGATGGAAACGACATTATGGTTGGAAAAACTGCAAAAGAGCTGGCAGAAAAATGTCTGCAGCTTTTGGAGGATGAGCAACTCTATCAGAAAATCGGCAAAAATGGCAGAGAATTGGTTGAGAAACAATATACGTGGAAGGAGATAGGGAAGAAACTGGAGGAAGTATATAAGTCAGTTTAGTTCATCGACTAAGCAAGCTGTGCTATACTAAATTCATCCTTCGGCAAGCTCAGGATAAAATGGGGTTTGTGAATGAATTTTATGAAAATTGGAATTGATGCGCGGCTATGGAATGAAACAGGAGTGGGCAGGTATATCAGAAATTTGGTTTGGCAACTGCAGGATTTGGATAAAAAGAATTCGTACGTATTGTTTGTCTCAAAGAGATTTAAGATTGAAGATTTAGGATTTAAGAATGATAAATGGAAGATTATTTATACAGATATTCACTGGCATACGGTTGAGGAACAAATACTGTTCCCAAAAATTTTAAAGCAGGAAAATCTTGATCTTGTTCATTTTCCCTATTTTTCAGTCCCAATTTTATATAACAGACCATATGTACTCACGATTCATGATCTGATTATCAATCATTATCCCACAGGAAAAGCAACGACCCTCCCTGCACCTGTTTATTACTTGAAACATTTGGGCTATCAGTATGTTATCAAACAAGCAGCACAAAGATCTCGTAAAATCATTGCAGTCTCACAAGCGACAAAGGATGAAATTGTACAGCATCTGAGCGTACCGGAAGATAAAGTAATAGTTACTTATGAAGGTGTTGATCAGAAAGACAGTTCAAAATTCAAAGTACAAAGTGCAAAGTCACAATTTAAAATTCAAAATTATTTCTTATATGTAGGTAACGCATATCCTCATAAAAATTTAGAAAGACTTGTTGATGCATTTGCTCTTATAGCTAAAGAATATCCGGACGTCAAACTAGTTCTTGTAGGAAAAGAAGATTATTTTTACCGCAACTTACAAAAAAAGGTCGTGAGTTTAAAAATAGAAAAACAAATACAACTTACTGGATTTGTTGATGAAGCTGCGCTAACTGATTATTATAAGAACGCGCTTGCGACCGTCCTACCGTCATTGATGGAAGGATTTGGTTTGACAGGACTAGAAGCAATGCAGTCCGGTTGTCTCGTTCTTGCATCGGATATCCCGTCATTAAAAGAAATTTATCAAGATGCAGCAGTCTATTTTGATCCGCTTGCAGTTGATTCTATCCATGCTACAATACGGAAGGTTTTAGAAAAAAGACGAACATATGATTCTTATTTGGAAAAAGGTAAAAAGAGGCTTTCCTTTTTTTCATGGAAAAGAATGGCAGAAGAAACGTTAAAAATTTATGAAGGTAGCTTTAGTATACGATCGGATCAATAAATGGGGAGGCGCTGAGCGGGTGCTGCTGGCCTTTCATAAAATATTTCCAAAAGCACCTGTTTTTACTTCTGTATATTCTCCAATTAAAGCTGCATGGGCAAAAGAATTTATTGTGAAGCCGTCTTTTTTGCAGCGGTTCCCGCATATTATTTCTCATCATGAATTGTATCCATTCCTGATGCCAGTTGCATTTGAACGGTTTTCTTTTTCGGACTACGATTTAGTAGTGTCTTTAACAAGTGAAGCTGCCAAAGGAATAATTACCCAACCCGGCACCAAACATATCTGCTATGTTTTGACGCCGACTCGGTATCTGTGGAGCGGGTATCATGAATATTTTAAAAATCCTGTTTTCAAAACCATTGCATCACCTGCTGTATCGTATTTGCGGAGATGGGATAAAGTTGCTTCCAAGCGACCCGACACACTTGTCGCGATTTCAAAAGAAGTGCAGGGAAGGATACGTGATTATTATAATCGAGATTCCGTTGTGGTTTATCCGCCAGTTGATTATTTAGCGTCTGGCAGCGAGCGTGTAGCGCCTAGTTTGAAAAAAAGAAAAAACGTTAAACCTTACTTCCTGATCGTTTCGCGATTGTCCAAGTTTACTAAATATAAGCGGATTGATTTGGCAATTCAAGCATGCAATGAACTTACATTGCCGTTGAAGATAATCGGTGAGGGAAATTGGAAGAGAGAATTACAGCAGATGGCAGGCCCGACGATTGAATTTTTGGGATCTGTTGATGATAAGAAGCTTAGTGAATATTATCAGAACTGCCGGGCGCTGATTTTTCCTGCTGTAGAAGATTTTGGATTGACTGTTGTTGAAGCACAAGCATTTGGTAAGCCGGTTATCGCGTTTCGTGCAGGAGGGGCAACAGAGACAATAAAGGAAGGGAAGACAGGGTTATTTTTTGACCAGCAAACAAAAGACTCACTCATACAAGCACTCAAGTTATTTGATTCAATGCAATTTGACCCGCGGGAAAGTAGAAAGAATGCTCAGCAGTTCAGCCATAGCAGCTTCAAGCAATCATTTTTGAAACTTGTGCATCAGCTATTTTGATATTATAATGGTACATATTATATGAAGATTGTGCTCTTTGCAGGTGGTGTCGGAAGCAGACTTTGGCCGCTTTCCCGTAAGAATGCTCCCAAACAATTCGGGAAGATCATTGCCGACCGGTCCATGCTGCAGATTGCAGTCCATAAATTGTTCCCTGAATTTCAGTGGGAAGATATCTTTATCTCAACAGGCAGGCAGTATTCCACGTTGATTCATGAACAGCTTCCGCAGCTTCCTGATGGAAATATCATAGTAGAACCCGAAATGCGGGATGTCGGTCCAGCTGTGGGTTTGGTTGTCGCGCAAATGGCAAAAATGAACCCCGATGAGCCGCTCGTGCTTTTGTGGGGAAGTGACCATCTTGTGAAGAAGGAAGCTATTTTTCGCAGGATGCTCAGATCTGCAGAAAAGCTTGTGTTGAAAAATCCAAATCAAATTGTCTTTATCGGTCAGAAACCGCGGTTCGCAAATCAGAATTTGGGATACATTGAATTCGGTAAGACATTGCAGACTGTTGATGATTTCCCGATTCATGAATTCACCGGATTTGAATATCGTCCTCCTCTTGATAAAGCAAAAGAATGGCTGACCGACGGCAAACATGCCTGGAATTTGGGATATTTTGCGACAACGCCACGTTTTCTCTGGAAATTATTTGAAGAATTTTCGCCGGATCTCTATAAAAAATTGAAAAAGATCCAGGATGCTTATGGTACTAAAGATTATGATGATGTGTTAAATGAGGTATATCCGACACTTGAAAAGATTTCGTTTGATAATGCGATTCTTGAAAAGATGGATCCCAAAGTCGGCCGTGTCATATCGGCAGATATTGGCTGGAGTGATATCGGAGCGTGGGAAGCGTTGAAAGAAGCGTTGAGCGACAAAGTAGAAGCGAACGTAACGAAAGGGAAGATTCTTTTGGAAGACTGCCGTGACTCCATATTGCATAATGAAACCAAGCAGCTTATCGTTGGGATAGATCTTGAGGGTCTCGTCGTTGTGAGTATGGATGATGTGATTTTAATTTGCCCGAAGGATTCTGTTCCAAAGATCAAGAAGTTCGTGCAAAATCTCAACGGCACGGATTATGAGCATTTGGCGTAAACCATGCCTTACACAAAAAAAAGTAAAGAGACATTTTATACGATTACCAAAAGGATTATCGATATTGTATCTTCTGTTGTTCTTTTAATTCTCTTTTCACCGATTATTCTTCTTGTCGCACTCGCGATCAAATTGGATTCTTCCGGGCCTATTCTGGCTGACACACCAAGACGTGTAGGGAAGAACAACAGATATTTTTATCCGTATAAATTCCGCTCGATGATCGTGAACGCGTATTATTTACTCAAGACAGATCCGAAATTCAAGGCAGCATACGAGGAACAGCAGCATGGAGGAAATTATAAAATCAAGAATGATCCACGGATCACACGGGTTGGAAAAATTATCAGGAAATTTTCTATCGATGAAATTCCGCAGCTTGTCAATGTACTGCGCGGCGAGATGAGCCTCGTCGGGCCGCGTCCGTATTATCCTGAGGAACTCCAGAAGCAGCAAAAAGCTTATCCGCAGACCAAAGAACTCGTGAAAGAAGTGCTGTCGGTCAAGCCCGGCATCACGGGATATTGGCAGGTGACCGGAAGAAGTGAAGTAAAGTTTGATAAACGGATCCAGATGGATGCGGATTACGCGATGAAAAAGTCAATTCGTCTTGATCTGTGGATCATCATAAAGACTCCGTGGGCTATGATCTCCGGCAAGGGAGCTCTATGAATGTATTTTGTATAAAGTACCACGTATAAAGTATTAAGGGTTTTTGCTAGTATAGATAGTGCATGGATCAGGTGAAAGTTGTCGAAAAAAAAGATGTAGAAGAAGACTTTTCCTTCAAGAAATTTTTCGTCCCCTTTACAACGTTCAAAGCAATTCATCTTATCATCCTCATCGGGCTGGCAGTATATTTCAATGTCTTCTTTAATGGATTTGTCTGGGATGATTGGACCCTCATTATAGCTAACCCGCAACTATACACGTTTAATATTTTTCATTTATTCGGGCCAGAAATCTTCAAAAACGGCGGATTTTACCGGCCGATTCCTGCGGTATATTTTTCGTTGCTATGGAATCTTTTTGGCAACATGGCATTTTTTTATCATCTTATACAGATCATTTTGCATATCGCTTCCGCTCTTTTATTTTTCTTTTTTTTAAAACGCTATTTTTCTGTAATTTTTTCTTTTTTTCTTGTACTTATTTTCCTCATTCATCCTATACAGGTTGAATCGGTAGCATATATCGGTACAACACAGAGCGAACTCTTATTCCTTTTTGGGTTAAGCGCTTTGCTGATAAGTATTAGAGATAAGCTTCAATGGAAATCATTACTGCTTATGACTTTATTTTTAAACTTATCACTTCTGACAAACGAAACAGGATTTCTTTTTCTCATCTTGATAGTTGTATATCAGTTTTTCTATAACCGCAAGAGAGTGATTTTCGTCTTACCATATTTAGTTATTACCGTTATTTTTTATGCCTTTATTCGATTAGACTTCGCTAAAGTTTATTTACTTAAACAAAATGTGACTCCCATTGGTATGCTTCCAATGCATGAACGATTTATGACTATTCCAGCTATCTTTTTTTATTATCTAAAAACCTTTTTTTATCCTGCGCAATTGAGTATTTATCAAAGTTGGACTGTTACGTCATTTTCACTGCAGCAATTTTATTTGCCATTACTTATGGATTGTCTATTTATTCTGTCAGTAGTCTTATTAGGTGTACATATTTATAAAAAAAATAGAAAGTATATTGGGTTATATCTCTTTTTCTTTATTTGGTATTTTATTGGAATTGCTCTTGTTTTTCAAATATATCCCTTGGATATGACTGTTGCCGATCGCTGGTTCTATTTTCCTATGGCGGGAATGCTGGGTATGATTGGCACTGGTTTACAAATGGTACAGATCAAAAAAAAGCTATTCAAAAAAATTGTTTTATTTGTTGCAGTCTTATGGATACTGGCTCTTTCGATACGGACTATCATTAGAAATTTTGATTGGGTTGATCAAAACACATTATTTTTTCATGATGCAAAGTATAGTGTTGAATTGGAAGATAATATTGGGAACATGTATTTTCAACAACACAATTTTCAGGAAGCAAAAATACATTATCAAAAATCACTTGCAGTATGGGCATGTTCAGACGCTTATAATAATTTGGGGTTAATTGACCAATCTGAGGGTAATTTGCAAAAAGCACAAAGTGAATATCTGAAAGCAGTGCAATGTAATGGAGAATATAAAGAATATGGTAATTTGATAATCCTGCTTTATAAAACCCATCAATACGATCTGGCGGAAAAGTACACAAAGATTGCAATTCAGAAGTTTCCAAATGGTGCAGGGTTATATTTTATTCTCGGCGCGATTGAGGATAAGAAAGGCAACAAACTAGATTCACTGAAAGATTTGAATAAAGGTTATCAAATGAGCCATGATCCGCAGATAGCAAAAGCAATAGATCTGCTAAAAAATAATAAACCGGTGGAGCTACCGTTATAAAAATATGAGTGAAAACGAATTTTCCTTCAAAAATTATTTTGTTCCTTTGACGAATGCAAAGGCGATTACGTGGATTGTGATCATTGGCATCATTGTTTATGCGAATATGCTCATCAATGGATTTGTGTGGGACGACATCGGTCAGATAGTTACCAACGGGGATATTCATTCTTTGTCAAATATTTGGAGTTTCTTTTTCAGTACACATGATATCCATGGTAATTTGATAAAGATACAAGCGATCTACTATCGACCGCTCATGGCAGCAGTATTTACTATTGCGTATGTGCTTTTTGGTCCTAATCCATTTTTCTTTCATCTATTTTCTTTGATTCTTCATATTGGGATTTCGCTACTGATTTTTTTCCTATTCAAACGCTTCTTCAGACAAAAAATCGCTTTTTTCCTCGCAGTAATTTTTTTAATTCATCCCTTAAATTCGGAAGCAGTGGATTATATCAGTGCCTACAATGATCTGATGTATGCATTTTTCGGTATGCTCACTGTTCTATTGCTGTACAAGAAAGTTATTTCATACAGAAGATTAATTGCTATTTCGATTTGTCTTTTTTTATCTTTATTATCTAAAGAGCAAGGATTTCTTTTTGTTCCTACGCTTTTGGTTTTTACTTATTTATATCAAAAGAAATATTTGGTACGTATAACTATCTCTTCCATTATCGTTGTAGTTTTATATGTAATACTCCGAACAACCTTTTATGTTGGTGTTCCTTCTGATCAAATACTTGGATTCTCGCCATATCTTCATATGTCTTTATTGGAACATTTAATAAATATTCCCAAACTTTTTTTCTATTATATCTTTAACTTTTTTTATCCCAGTCAACTGGCTATCGCACAGCATTGGTCTGTACAAAAGTTAACATTATCAGATTTTTTTATTCCTTTAGTTATACTAATCAGTTTTGTTGGATTAAATCTTACATTTCTTATCCGGACATTTGGGAACAAAGAAAAGTTTTCATCTGTTCTTTTTTTCTCGATATGGTTTTGGGTTGGGATTGGATTATATTTACAGTTTATTCCATTGGACATGACTGTTGCAGACCGATGGTTTTACTTTCCGATGATCGGGTTACTTGGTTTGATCGGAGTTAGTTTACAAGATCTTTGTATAAATAAAAATTACAAAAGCACGGTAATCAATATTGTAATTATTTGTGTTGTCATATTTTCGATACGAACAATTGTTCGCAACACAAACTGGTTTAATGAAAAAACATTGTATACGCATGATATAACGATTGCCAAACAGAGCTTTGATTTAGAAAATCAACTGGGTAATGTTTATTTTCAGGAACACAATAATAAAGAAGCAATTATTCATTACCGGCGGTCAATCGATTTATGGAATTGCTCGGACGCGTTGAATAATCTCGGCTATCTGGATCAATCAACAGGCAACATACAAGCGGCTGAACAAAATTATCTTCAGTCTGTACAATGCTCAGGTGGTTATAAAGATTACGGAAATTTGATATTGTTGCTTGTTAAGTTACACAAATTAGACCTTGCCGAGAAGTATACAAAAGAGGCGATTGTGAAGTACCCCAACGGCGCCGGGCTCTATTTTATCCTCGGTGTGATTGATGATAAAAAAGGTAATAAGCAGGAAGCGCTGAAGAATCTTGGGATCGGGTATCAACTCAGTCACGATCCGCAGATAGCACAAGCATACATCGAAGTGCAGAATAACAAACCAGTCGATTTACCATTATAAAATGATTGAAGGTGAAAATGATTACTCATTTAAGATTTTTTTCATCCCGCTGACTACGAGTAAAGCGGTTCATTGGATCATTTTCATTGGTATCATAGTTTATTTTCTCAGTTTTTTTAATGGATTTGTGTGGGATGATTTTCCGCAGTATATTAACAACCCAAATACCCATTCGTTAACACAAATTCCCCAAATACTTGCTGATAGAAACGAGACCTATTACCGTCCTTTTCCGACGATTGTTTTTGCTGCGATCTATATGCTCGTCGGGGCTACTGCTTTTTGGTATCATCTGCTGCAAGTACTTTTGCATATCGCAAATACTATTCTCATTTTTTTTCTTTTCAAAAAATATTTGCCAAAAGCATTGTCACTTTTTCTCTCATTATTTTTTCTTATCCATCCGATGCAAGTAGAATCGGTCGCATATATCTCCTCATTGCAAACGGTACTCTCGCTATTTTTCGGACTTGTCGCATTCTTTGTAATTGAGAGCAAGCGGTTTGTTTTCCAAGTTAAATACTTTTTGGTATTTGTTTTGTTATTATTATCAGTTTTATCCAAAGAAACTGGTTGGCTCTTTTTTGTGTTGGTTCCGAGTTTTATGGTTCTAAAAAAAAGTAATTACCACAGGAATGATTATCTGTCATTCGTGGCTGTATGTCTGCTTATTGCAGTAATATATAGCAGTACTTTTTTGACAAAGCAAATGTCATCTCCATCTCTCATTGCACCTGTGCCGATGATGCATGCATCGTTTTTAGTACGATTGTTAACATTGCCGAAAATTATACTCTACTATTTATATACATTTATTTTTCCAAAAGATTTGGGAGTGTCACAACAGTGGCTTGTTGCAGGTTTGAACGTTTCGAGTTTTATATATCCGCTAATTATTGATGGTATATTTTTTATGAGCATTGTCGCAGCCGGAATATATGTCCGTTCTAAGAATCGTAAATTGTTTGGACAGTTTCTTTTTTTTACTGTTTGGTTTGTGTTGAGCTTTACAATCACATGGCAGATTATTCCGCTTGATATGACCGTTGCTGACCGGTGGTTTTATTTCCCAATGATTGGACTTCTCGGCATGATCGGCGTACTTGTATCTCTGTCAAATAAATTTTTTGATAAGCATCGTGTTTTGATTATTGGTTTGGTTCTCGTTTTGCTGACTGCATATTCAGTACGGACAATGTTACGGATCAGAGATTGGAAAGACGGCATAACGCTATTTAATCATGATAAAACAGTGTCGTATCAGAGCTACGAGTTGTTCAACCAACTGGGCTACAATTATTTGCTGGAGCAACAGTATGATGAAGCCAAACCATACCTTGATACATCATTACAGCTGGCTCCGAATTCATGGGAGACATGGGGCAATGTGGGTGTTTATTATGAAGGAAAAGGAGAGATTGATAAAGCAGCAGGCGTATTTGGTAAAGCAATACAGGTAAATCCCGACTATTATAATGCATATATCAATCTTACCCGATTATATTATTACTATGATAAATTTTTAGATGAGGAGAAATTTCTTGCAACAAAGGCTCTCGTGAAATATCCGAAAGATCCATATTTTTGGTCTGTGAAGGCAGTTGTTGATTATAGGAACAGTCATAAGAAGCTTGGAATGACTGAAGTGCAGAAAGCATTTGATCTAAGTCACGACGCTTTATATCTGAGGTTGTTAACGCTTATGCAGCAGAACCAAAATTTAGATACCTTCGGTAAATAAAATTGTATCTTGTCAAGTTGACAAGAAAGAGATAATTTGGATATGATATAAGTTGCATAATGTCTGGTTTTGATAAAATCGAATTTAAGGAAAAAAAGGATCAAACACCTCCGCCCATGAAAGAACAGGCGGCGGTGAAGAATAGGATAAAGAGTGCAAAAACGCCGGATTTTGCGAATATCAAAAGTCCGCCGATAGCTATGCCGAAACGAAAGAAAAAAGCCAATTTTACATTTAAGTTCCATAAAAAATTGACCATCGCGCTCGGAGTTGTCGTTCTATTGATTGTCCTTATCAGTATCCCGGCATACGCGACCTACAAATCAGGATTGAAGATGTATCGTGAATCAAAGCTGATTGCCGCAGCCGCCAAACAGCAAAATGTCGCATTGACGTCTGATGAAATCGCCAAGACACAAACGCTTCTTGATGAGACAAAAAAGAATTTTCATTTTCTTCTTCCGTTGAAATTCATCCCGATTGTCAGCTGGTATTACAATGACGCCGATCATTTAATGAATGCCGCATCGGACGGTCTGGACAGCGCGCAGATTGTCGCAACTTCACTCAAACCCTATGCTGATGTTCTCGGACTTAAAGGGACGGATAATCCAGCCGGCGTGTCAACATCGGACAGAATCAAGACTGCGGTTCTCAGTCTGAGTAAGATAACTCCGCAGATTGACAAGATCCAGGTATCTCTTGATGCCATGCATAAAGAGATGGATCAAGTAGATCCAAATCATTATCCGACGCTTCTTTTTGGAAAAACAGTTTATACGCAGTTGACCAATCTGAAAACATTCACAGATGAGAGTGCAGTCGGCGTGACCGATGCCAAACCACTTATTAAGAAATTGCCGAGTCTGCTTGGGGCAACAGAGCCGCAGTATTATATGATCTTATTCCAGAATGATAAAGAGCTCCGTCCGACGGGAGGATTTATTACGGCCTATGCGATTCTGAAGATCGATCAGGGTTCAATCTCACTTGAAAAATCAGAAAATATTTATACGCTTGACGACTCAATACCGGATAAGCCTCCGGCGCCGGCACCGATCCTGAAATACTTCTCCGGCGTCTATCAATTCAATCTTCGCGACAGCAATATTTCGCCTGACTTTATGGTATCGATGAAGACATTCCGGTCAATGTATGATAAAGCTGCGCTTAAAGATGATATTAACGGTATCATCGCGATTGATACCAATGTGCTCGTATCCACCATTAAGATTCTTGATAATAATGTCCAGGCAGACGGACAGACATTCACGACAGATAAGGATCCGCATTGTGATTGTCCGCAGGTTATCTATCAGCTGGAAAATAGCATCTCACGCCCGGTGGGATATATCAAGACAGAGCGGAAGAGTCTCATCGGTGACTTGATGTCCGCGATCATGGTGAAAGCATTGACCTCATCTCCGAAGAAATATTGGGGTCCGTTATTCCAATCCATGATTACCGGGACGCAGCAAAAGGATATTCTCTTTGATCTCTATAATTCGCAGGCCCAGCAGGGGATAGAAGCGCTCAATGCGTCCGGACAGATACTACCGTTTACCGGTGACTATCTCCATATCAATGACACCAATTTCTCGGGCGCAAAAGTCAATATCTTTATGCAGGAATCGGTTGATAATTCATACAATGTCGGAAGCGATGGCACCATCACCAAGACGGTCACCATACATTATAAAAATCCATATCCGCCATCCAACTGTAGTCTTAAGTCAGGCGGATTATGTCTGAATGCCGAATATCGTGATTGGCTGCGGGTCTATGTGCCGAAGGGAAGTAAGCTGACCGGCAGTTCTGGATCACAGACCAAGGTAGTAACGTATGACGAACTCGGAAAGACAGTCTTTGAAGGATTTGTGACCGTCAGGACGGAAGGATTCAGTACGGTGTCGTTCACCTATACACTGCCGATTAAATCATCCGGCAATCCGCTTCCTGTTATGATACAGAAACAACCAGGAGCGACAAACAATCAGTACAACATGATGATAAATAATAATACCGTTGATGCATTCAAGCTTTCGACGGATAAGACGACGGAGATCAAGCTGTAAGAAGAGAGCTGCCTATGAGGAGTTATAGAACCGAAGGAATTATCATCAAACGCCGCAATTTCGGTGAAGCAGACCGGATTCTTACCGTGATGACCAGAGACCACGGCAAACTCCAGATAAAGGCAGCCGGTGTACGCAAGATCACCAGCCGCCGCTCCGCGCATATTGAACTGCTTAACCATACGATTCTTCATCTTTACAAGGGTCATACGTTTTCGGTCCTAACAGAAGCAAAGATGCTTGAAGACTTCGCGCCGGTGAAAGCACATTTTGATAAAGTCGGTTTTGCCTATCACTTGTGTGAATTGGTGGACGGCCTATGTCCTGAGAATCAGGAGAACCGCAACGTATTTTTTCTTTTGCAGAGAACATTGATGAGTTTGTCTCAGCAAAATGATGTGTATATGTCTCACTATGCGACAGCTGAGATTGATGATTATACACTTGGGACATACGGGATCGGCGTCAGTGACGCTCCACAGATTTCGTCTCCACAAAAAGGCATGCGTGAGCAGTTTGAAGTTTCATTACTTACGGAGCTTGGTTATTGGAATAGACAGCATGCTGTTTCACAAAATTTTGATACGCATGAGATGATCGAGGATATTCTTGAGAGAAAATTAAAAAGCCGCTCCATCTTCGCAAAATTGCAGTAAGTTAACGTCATTGCGAGGAGAAACAACGAAGCAATCTCATTCAGTTACGAAAGACTTTCATATAAATCATCCCATTCAGGATTTACTATTTCAATTAAGTCTGTTTTTTGTTTTCTTGAGCCACCTTTAAGCTGTTTTTCTCGAGTAATTGCCTGATTAATAGATTCAAATTGTTCGTAATAAACAAGTTTATCTATGTTATATTTTTGGGTAAATCCTTTGACTAACTTTTGTTTGTGTTGCCAAACCCTTTTTATCAGGTCATTTGTAACACCCACATACAATGTTGTGTTCCACTTATTAGATACAATATAAATATAAGCATGTTTTTTCATAAATTTAGTATAGTGAATGTGAGATTGCTACGCCACTTCGTGGTCTCGCAATGACTAATTAAGCGTGTTATAATACTTTCATGGCTGAGAATTCACATGTAATGGAAAAAATTGTCGCCCTTGCCAAACGGCGTGGATTTATTTACCCCGGATCGGAGATCTACGGCGGACTTGCCAACACGTATGACTATGGTCCTGTCGGTGTAGAGCTTCTTCGTAACATCAAAAATCTCTGGTGGAAATATTTTGTGCAGACTCGACCCGACATGGTAGGAATAGATGGCAGCATCATCTCACATCATAAGATCTGGGAAGCATCAGGTCACGTAGCGGGTTTTGCCGATGCGATGGTTGATTGTAAAAATTGTAAAGCAAGAATGAGAGCCGATCATTTGATTGAAAATTTCTTGGAAAGTTCTTCTAAGGAAAGATTAGAAGCGTTTAAATCACAGACAGCTGTTTCTGAAAAAGAATTGGAAAATGTAAAAGAAACAGGCAAGGTTGAGGGTTTGAATGAGTACAAACTCGATGCACTCATAGGTGGATATGAAATTAAATGTCCAAATTGTAAGGCTTTTAACTGGACTCCAGTCCGTAAGTTTAATCTTTTATTCCCCGTCCAGCTTGGGATTGTAGAGGGAGAAGGCGGGATGGGATATCTGCGCGGTGAGACAGCACAGCTTATTTTTACAAACTTTAGAAATGTTACCGATTCGACGCGAGTCCGGCTGCCTTTTGGTATCGCACAGCTCGGGAAGAGTTTCCGCAATGAAATAACCCCTGGCAATTCGGTTTTCCGGACGATTGAATTTGAACAGGGAGAGATAGAATATTTCTTTGATCCTGACGAGACCAAGTGGGAGCCGCTGTTTGAGGAATGGAAAAAGACGATGGATACTTTTGTTACGAAAGAATTGGGCATACGAAAAGAAAATCTCCGTTGGCGGACACATACTGATGATGAGCGGTCGTTTTACAGCAAGCGGACTGAAGACATGGAATATCAATTCCCATTTGGTTTTAAAGAGCTGTGGGGGCTTGCATATCGGACGGATTATGACCTGACACAGCATAAAGAAGCATCAAAGAAAGATCTTACGATCGTTGATCCCAAAACCCAGAAAAAAATATTGCCACATGTCATTGAGCCTGCGGTAGGCATTAATCGGTTATTATTGATGGTACTCGCAGATGCGTACGTGGAAGAAGAAACAAAAACAGTATTGAAAATTGATCCCAAGATTGCCCCGTATAAAGTTGCGGTTTTTCCGCTATTGGCAAATAAGCCAGAACTAGTAAAGAAAGCAAAAGAAATATTTGCAATACTGAGTCCTGAATTTATGACTGCATTTGATGACCGGGGAAATATCGGTAAACGGTATTTGTCACAGGATGAGATCGGCACACCATGGTGTGTGACGGTGGATTTTGATACGCTTGAGGATGATGCCGTCACCGTGCGTGATCGGGATACAACCAAACAAGAGCGAATCACTGTTAAAGATTTGGTTTCATACTTCACAAAAAAGTTGGAGTAGCGTTTCACAATTGTTAAAAAACTTTTTTTCGTACACTCAGAATAAAATTTTTTTTTGAATCCGGACGCGGCCTTTCATTCTGCGGAAAAATTTATTCTTCGTATACTTACCGGTTTTACTCGAATAAGAAGCACCTAAGTTGCAATCTTGACAGAGAATTTCTGTTAGGATATGCTTTATTTATGAAGGCAATGAAGAGCAAAGGTATTCTGATAGTCATCGGTATTATTGTGCTTATCCTCATTGGAGGAGGAGGATATTTTGTCCTCTCAAATAACGCAAAGCAAACAACACAGGATCAGACATTTGTCGATAACAGCGTTCAATCATTATCTCCAAGCGCAATAGGACTCAAACTCGAAGCATCACCGGATAAGAAAAAAGTCAGGTTTACCATCGCAAAAGCATCAGATATCAAAGGGATCGAATATGAGTTAACGTATGATGCTAACTCAACAGCACAAGAGCGAAGCGAAGGAAGCGATGCGACAGTCCAGCGGGGAATTACCGGTCAATCCAATATCTCAGCCGGATCATCAACATATCAATCCAGCTGGCTTATTTTGGGCAGCCAATCTGCAAGTGTCGTACGGTATGACACCGGAGTGAAATCTATCAATATCACTCTTAAAATTACCAAGACAGATAATAAGATATTCCAAGTGCAGGACACATTGAGTTTATAATTTCTGCTTATCAATTTTCGCTCTTTTTACGCTGCAAAAAGAGGCACTACTTTCTCTTTAACAAACGTTGGATCAGTATAAATTAGATTATGGCCTCCGTCATAGATAACTTGTTCTTGTATTCGATTTAAATCGGTAGAAAATGCGTGAGGACCAAAAACTGCATCAGTAGTTCCTGTAAGAAAGCGGAGTTTTGCTTTTGCATCAATAATAGTTCGAGCAACATTTCCATACTTTGCCGCTCGTATTTCATGCCAAGCAGATCGAATAGGATGCTTGAGAAGCATTGTGAATCCGGCTTTGAAAAGATTCCTCATTGACGACTTTGTTGTTTTGTTTTTTCTTGCGCGCCAGGCTTCTTTGATGCTATCCGTCCCAAAGCGCGTTATTATGTTTTTAATTGGTCTTTTTTCATTTACTCCTCCTGACGCAACGCCTGCTCCATCTTTAATTATTCCTTCATGATCAAGAGACATGGCAAATGCTGCCGGCTGAATTCCTAACGAATGTGCAACTATCCGTACTGTCCGTATACCTCTCTTCTTTAAATTGTGAAGTAATGACGCCGCTCGATTGATCTCCAGAGTTGATCTACCGGTTTTTCTTACGTTGTTTTTTGTCGGTTCGAGAGGAAATTCTTTTTTTGCTTGCTTTGACAGCTTACGCCCGCGAAGAAAGCCGGAAACAGTAAATACATCAACTGTTGCACCGGTAGATAACGCAAGTCTAGCAGCGATCTCTTCAGAGGTAGTTGGATTGCCATTTGCCGAGTAGCCAGGTGCAAGAATATACCTTGGCGCATCTGTATTGAGATTATTGGGAGTAATAGTTACTACGTCGGTCCTCCCTCTCCAATAAGAACCATAGCGATGTCGAGTTCTGGTATACGTGCCGTTATCTATACTACCGCCTAATTGTTTGCCTCTATTTTCAATAGACATAAAAAGTAAAGATCATTATATTATAGGTTATTAAAAATAGCAATTTTTCCGAAGTGTGATTTCTTACGTTTTTCTTACATATAAAACGCTACATACTGTAGATATCTTATCAGAGAGACACTAGACCATGTCTTCACCCTGTTGACTTCTTTTTACGGAACGTTCAAAATAGGGAAAGTAGTCAAAAGTAGGAAAAGGTAGTCCTTCCGCGGGGATGAATATATTTGATTAGAAAAGAGTTAGATACTATGTTGATCGGCCAGTATGAAAGTAAGATCGGAGAGAAACATCAAGCGGGACTGCCAAAAAAGTTCAGAGACATATTGGGTGAGAAATTGATCGTTACCAAAGGATTTGAGAATTGTTTGATTATTGTTTCGGAGTCGAATTGGAAGACACTTTTGGAAGGAACTGAGGGCAAGCCATTTACGAGTAAATCTACCCGGGAGCTGCAGAGATTTTTGCTAGGGAATGCGTCATACGTTGAATTGGATCAGAAAGGGAGATTTGTCATACCCGAGTATTTACGGGCTTTTGCGCATATTGATGAGGATGTAATCTTTGTTGGGATTCAGCGGTTTGTTGAGCTGTGGGATAAAAAAGGTTGGGAAGAGCATCAGAAGGAATTGGCAAAGAATATTGAGACGATAGCGGAGCGATTGACAGAAGAGAAAGAATAAATTTGGGTTTTATTTCAGAAAACTCAGAATACTCAGAGACCGGAATTTCGGAATTTCAGAAAGTCTGACTTTCTGAATATCTGATTGTCTGATACTCCGGTTTTCTGATTTGTCCGAGTTTTCTGAATTTATGAGTGATTACCATACCAGTGTTCTTTTAAACGAAACCATAGAGGAGTTACACATTATAGCAGGAGCGAAGTATATTGATGGAACAGTCGGCGGTGGCGGACACACGAATGAAATTTTGAAACGTGGGGGGAGAGTTTTGGGTTTAGATGTAGACGAGGACGCGCTGGAGTTTGTAAAAAAGGATTTAAGTTTAAGGATTGAAGATTTAAGAATTGGTGAGGACTTAGTTTTGGCAAAAGGGAATTTTAAAGATATTGATACGATTGCACGTGAGAATGGATTTGAGAGTGTCGCTGGCATATTGCTGGATCTTGGGGTTTCGAGTCATCATGTGGATACGGCTGAGAGAGGATTCAGTTTCCAGAAAGAAGGCCCGCTTGATATGCGAATGGATAAAGAGTTGCATGTCAGCGCCGGAGATCTGGTCAATGCGTTGACAAAAAATGAGCTGCAGGATCTCTTTACGAAATTGGGAGAAGAACCGTTTGCACGGTCAATAGTTACGCATATACTCGATGCGAGAAAGACAAAACGAATTGAGACAACACTAGAGCTAGCAGACATAATCAAAAAAGCAGTGCCTTTTACAAAAAAAGGAATAAATCCGGCAACGAAAGTTTTTCAGGCACTGCGGATCGCGGTCAATGATGAGCTTAATAGTTTAATAGAGGTATTGCCCAAAGCGGTAGGTTTGCTCGCAAGCGGAGGACGATTGGCGGTCATTTCTTTCCATTCACTGGAAGACAGGATTGTCAAACGCTCCTTTCTGGAATTTTCTGAAAAAGGAATGGGGACAATTGTTACAAAGAAACCGATAGTTCCAACTGATGCAGAAGTAGCTGCAAACAGCCGTTCAAGAAGTTCTAAATTACGCGTTTTTGAAAAAATATGAAAAAACCACTAGTTATTATCGGAATATTAGGATGTATTGTGATTTTGCTCCTTGTGGCACGCATTACGCTTGTGAACAGTATTTCAACAACTGGTATTACCTTGGTGGATTTACAAAACCAAATTAACGATTATAAAAATGAAAATGAACTGTTGAAAGTTCAATATCTTCAAGCTGCTTCATATACAAATATTTCAGCGAAAGCGGAAAAATTGGGCTATGTTCCCGTTAGTTCACAAGTTGACCTTGTTGCTCCTCAACCATTGGCACTCCGGTAATTTGAGATTAAAAATTAGAGATTTAAGATTAAAGAAAAAAAATATAAAGGTTAAGAGTAGTTTAGAGTCTTTATACTTATCACTTTTCACTTTATACTATATTATATGAGTTGGAGATACCGTTTTACCTTACTTTTTTTTCTTATCGTATTTGGTTTGATCATAACAAGGCTTTTTTATTGGCAAGTTGTCAAAGCGCAGGAGCTGTCAGCAATTGGACAAGCGCAGTATGATCAGCAGATTGTATCCCCTGCACAGCGTGGTGAAATCAAAACAGCAGACGGCTTTACTATCGCTGCTGATAAATTGGCGTATCTTGTATTTACTAATCCAAAAGTTGTCAAAGATAAGCAGAATGAAGCAGACGTACTCGGAAATTTTTTGGATATTAAAAGTGCTACTATCAGTGCTTTATTATCGGAGAATAAATTTTGGGTGCCGATAAAATCTAGTGTAGAAAATAGTGTGAAGGAGAAAATAGATTCGAAAAATTTACCCGGTGTCGGCTTCCAAGAAGAGACAGTGCGATACTATCCTGAAGCATCTATGGCAGCGCACATGTTGGGATTCGTTGGCAAGGATGTGAATGGAAACGATGCAGGGTATTTTGGCCTTGAGGGATATTATGATCGATTGCTGAGCGGTAAAAATGGATTTGCAGAAGTTGTTCATGATGCCTCGGGACATCCGATACTCGCAAAGATGAACGACAGTACGGTAAAAGTAGATGGGAGCAGCCTTGTTTTGCATATCGATAGAAGAATTCAGTTCATGCTCGATGAAGAGCTGAAAAAAGGAATACAGAAGTATGGAGCAAAAAGCGGTATGGCTGCGATAATGGATCCGAAAACAGGCGGAATTCTGGCGATGTCCTCTTTCCCGACCTATGATCCGGCTCATTATCAGGATTATTCCGATACTCTTTATACGGATCCATTTATCACAAGCACGTATGAACCCGGATCTACTTTTAAGCCGCTTATTATGTCAGCAGCAATTAATGAAGGGCTGGTGAAGCCTGATACGCAGTGTACCATCTGCAGCGGTCCGGTACAGATCGGAGATTATGCAATCCACACATGGGATGATCATTATTTTGCTAACACAACGATGACAGATGTGATTGTCCACTCGGATAATACAGGAATGGTATTTGTCGGTCAAAAATTAGGTCTGGACAGGATACTTCAATATCTACAGCGTTTTGGTATCGGGGATACAACGGGGATAGACTTGCAAGGAGAAGCAGCCCCACCGCTTCATCCACAGAACCAATGGTATCCTATCGATCTCGCAACTGCGACGTTCGGACAAGGAATTACCGTAACGCCGATTGAACTACTTGATGCGGTTGCGTCAATTGCCAACAACGGTAAGCGGATGGAGCCTCATGTAGTCGCGGCGGTACAAACTCCTGACGGCCAGACAATTCCAATTCCACCCAAAGAAATCGACCAGCCAATATCCGCGACAACTGCACAAGTTATGACACAGATTATGGTTGATGCGGTGAATAATGGTGAAGCAAAGTTCGCGCGGCTGAAGGGATATGACATCGCCGGGAAGACGGGAACAGCTCAGATTCCGGTAGCCGGTCACTATGATCCGACAAAGACAATTGCTTCGTTTGAGGGATTTGCCCCGGCAAATGATCCGAAATTCGTCATGCTTGTCGTTGTTGATGAGCCTTCTTCTTCAATTTATGGGTCGGAGACAGCTGCACCGATATTTTTTGCAGTAGCAAAGGATATCTTGATGTATTACGGAATACCGCCGAGTGAATGATGAGATTAAAGATTTAGGATTGAAAATTAAAGAATTTTTGCGCCGGGGATAGCTTTGGATTTTGGTTTGAGCGGTAATGGCTTTCCTTCCCCCAAGGGGACTTGCTTCTTCGAAGCGGCGTCCTCCGAGTGGACTTGCTTCTTTGAAGCGGCGCCCTCCGCAGCAAGTATCATCCCTTCTGAATCTTCTCCCATCATTTTCCGGGGAGCAAGATTGAAGACGAAGACAAATTGTTTACCGGTAAGATCTGATGGCTTGTACCACTTTTTGATACCGGAGAGAATATTTCTCGTTCCTTCTTCGCCGAAGTCTACAGTGAGCCTCAGCAGCTTGTCTGATCCTTCTTTTTCCTCACAGTTGATGACGGTGCCGACGCGCAGGTCGAGTTTGGCAAAGTCTTCATAGGTGATGATAGGTTTCATAGGAGTATTATAGCATTTTTCTGATTTTCTCATCCGGGTTGTATGCGTCACATACTTTTTGGAATCTTGGTTTCAATGAACCTCATAGGTGACATATAATTTAGGGACGAATGAGGTCTTTGATAATTGTACCAAAAAAGATATTTGGTAAGTTTTCTGGTCATGGTTGGGGTGTCATAGTAGATCTCATCATTTCTGAGGATAAACTCTTCTTGTATGGTTCTGTTAAAACGTTCAATATAACTGTTAATCTTTGGCATTCTGGGATAAATGAACTGATGTTTGATGCTTTCTTTTTCTAGGTACTCGTGGAATGACTTGAGAAATTCAGAGCCATTGTCTGTTTGGACTGTATGAATAGGAGTAGGATTTAATTCTTGAAACTCTTTGAACACTTTCTTTGCAGTCGCAGATGAAAGGTTCTCAACGTAGGTAACATGAGCAAACTTTGTGTAAATATCTATGATACACATAAATAAATGCTTCTCGTAATTGATGTACACAACGATTGAATCCATCTGAAGAAACCCAGGGGTAGTTACCTTCGGTGACTTTCTGACTCGCAATTTTTTGAACTTGTTTTGTTTTTTTTGTGCGTAAACCTTCTGCTCAAAGGTAAAGTTTCTTCTTTTTAAAATCTTCCCGATGGTGGTTTCTCCAATTGTGTGAATACCAAGTTTTTCTGCATAAGCATCAACAAATGGTTTGAGCATACTCTTGCCAATGTTTCCATGCTCCTGACGCATTTGTTTCAAAAACTCAACTAATCTCCAGTCCGTTTGCATTTGCCTCACATGTTCTGGTCTCGTCTTTTTAGGAACTAATGCAATAACTGTTCGTCCACTCTTCTCGTAGGCGTTAATCCAGTTGTACAAGCTACTTTTCTTTATCTTAAATGCATCAAGTGTTGGACGGAGTCCATATTTGTAGTAGTGTGAAATTACGTGTATACGATACGCAGCAACATCTGAAATCTCCACGGCTAATGAATCCTGCAATGCTTTCATCAGCACATGATAACTCTTTTTTGTAAATTTTGGTCGTTGATACCGTATCCGTTTAAAATCTGTTGGCATAGAATCTCCTCTATTGAGATTCCAATATGTATCGCGACTTATTCACGGGTTTTCATTTTATTGACAAACTGAACTTTATATAACTACAGTATATATAGTTATGAAATATTGGATTTTCGTTTTGTTATTTGTTTTTACTTTACTAGCTCCTTTCCCTGTCTTTGCACAGGTATCAGTGCCATCTGTTTTTTATTGCGTCGGTAATAATTTGCAGCCTCCCTGTGTGACACTCTCTCCGTCACAAACGACACAATTGTCATCTGCGCCTTCCCAATCTGTCAGTCCTGCTGTTTCTTCGAATCCGCAGCCTTCTGAGACAAATAATCCTTCAGGCAGTCCTGTTCCTTCTGCAAATCCTTGCACGACAACGCAATCATCGGTGAGTATACAAAGTGCTTCCTCCTTAAGACAAACGAAGAAAAAAAAGAAAAAGAAGTCTAATAAAGATAAAGATCACGATACTGATAAGAAACACATTGCCGGGAAAAAAGGTGCTTTGCAGAAATTTATCCAATTATTACTGCAGCTGATTGAACAGTTGCTGCAGCAATTAAAATTAGTCTCGCCGATATCAAATCCATGTCCGCAGCCTTCCACATCACCTGCACCGTCATCGGGAGTATCTCTGTCACCGAGTAGTAGCCCTTCGATAAGTGTTGGACCTACGAATTGCACACCGTCTGCAATTTTGGTAAATCCTTGCAGGCCGTGGTTTGGTGCAGCTGCAAAAGGGAATCCAGGAGCTGCAGCCGACCGGATTTCACAGTTTGATTATTTAGAGAAAATCACCGGACGGACACTTGATATCTATCATGATTATGATTCGGCGACCAGAAATGCGAATCCGTTGAATAGTGATGAAATCCATTTCGCTCAGCGTCCCAATACCTATATTTATGTCAATTGGGAGCCCGCTGCCACATGGGCTGAAGCGGGTGGAGGAAATGCAGCAACGAATGCAGTTATTGATAAAGCTGCTGTAAGTGTCAAATCAATTGCACCACATAAGATCTTTATGACCATCTGGCATGAGCCGGAAAATGATGTCTCACCCGGCACATCAAATTGTCCCGGTCTGAAGGGAACTGCCGGATCACCCGCGCAGTACCGTGCTATGTGGCAGAATGTTGAAAGTCGTTTCAAAGCAGACGGGGTGACCAATGTGGTGTGGGTTATGAATTATATGGGGTATTATGTGTACGACTGTTTGATTCCGCAAATGTGGCCGGGAAATAATTTAGTTGATTGGGTTGCTTATGATGTGTATGGTACGAATAATAACATTTTGTGGGCTGATTCTGTTGGACGCATGTATACTGTTTTGAAAAATGATCAAAGCAGTACAACAGACTTTGCTTCAAAACCCTGGGCTTTGGCAGAATTCGGAACATGCAAAATGACGAATGAACAATCGGTATATCAATATTTTCAAAGCGCAAAAGCTGCAATTGAAGCTAATACATATCCCAAATTAAAGATGTATATGATCTATGCCGATACTGGGAATAATGCAGGTCCTGGCTGTTTGACGAATACTACAATTACCGGTGCTTCCGATCCGACGAGACAGACATACTTCAATCAATTTGCTAACGATCCGATATTTTTGAAAAAGTAATTATTCTCTGATAGCAACAATATCCAGGATCTGCGTCTTTGTTTTTTCAATCGTTCCTGCTGGGAGTTCAAGGACTGTTTCATATTTTATATTCCAGAGAAATATTCGATTCTGTTCCATAGCTTTCTTCAATACAGCTACTCGGTTTTGATTATCAAGAATTACAATATCGATCGGATACTTCATGCCGAACGTGTGAATACCATAGCGGGTTTTAAATAGCATCGCGGTTGGGGTTTTATACGTTAGTAGACCAAGTGCCTGATCCATAAAAGATGTGGGGATAACAAGAGATTCAGCGAGAATTGATTTTTTTGTTTGATTAATAACGTTCATCTGCTCATCATATCAAAATTGACATATGCGGCAAAGTTTTAACTTTGCTATACTATTTTATATGACCGGGCGGACACATGATATGGCGGCTTTTACCGCACTCACTGCCATTGTTGTGACACAAGCAATTCCACATATTACCCTTGCAACTGGAATTGTCGCCGTTGTTGCCAATTTGGCAGGAGGCATTGCGCCTGATATCGATCAGCCGACGGCACCGCTTTGGCGGAATTTACCTGTTGGGAAATACGTAGGTAAAACATTTGATCGACTCCTTGGCGGGCATCGGTTTTTGTCTCATTCGATTTTAGGTGCATTTGTATTCGGGTTCATTTTTCATTATTTACTGCAAGTGCTGACACCGAGTTTTCCACATCTGAATATGCAGATCATCTGGTGGGCGTTTATGATCGGATTTGGCTCGCATCTTATCATGGACACCTTTACGACCGAAGGAGTTCCGTGGCTGTTGCCGATCCCTTTTAAGATCGGTATTCCGCCAATTAAAGCGCTCCGGATTCAGACGGGAGGGCTGCTGGAACGTTTTGTTATTTTTCCGGGGTTATTCTTGGTTACCGTTTATATAATTTATCTCAATTATGACAAAATAAAACTGTTGCTCCATACTTATTTAAAGTAGCCGCATTTTGGCGTATAATATAGAGGTTGATGTGGCAGAAAACCAAAAACATTTATCATTTCCAGCAAGCGATTGCCGCAAATATTCTTTATGGGTTCCCCTCCAGGGGTTTGACAGTCATTGGTGTGACCGGAACTGAGGGTAAGACGACGACAGCCAATCTCATCTATCATATCCTGCACAGCGCGGGAAAAAAGGCTGCTGTTATCTCTACGACAGGAGCAATTATCAATGGAAAAGAATTTGATACCGGATTTCATACAACAACACCCGGACGATTCGCACTTCAATCCTATTTGAAGAAGGCAAAAAGAGAAAAACTGCAGTATGTTGTTCTTGAAGTCAGTTCACATGGTCTGGACCAGCACCGAGCGCATGGTATCAAATTTGCCGTCGGGGTGGTTACCAATATCGCTCATGATCATCTTGATTACCATAAGACATGGGAAAAATATGTCCATGCGAAAGCAAAATTACTCAAAGCTGCAAAGGTAGCAGTGATAAATAAAGATGACCGGTCCTATTTGCGAATTAAAAAGCATGAATTATCAAAAAGAGATAAGCAGATCATCACGTATGGGTTGAAAAAAGACAGCGACATCAATCCTCATAGCTTTCATTTTCAGACCAAACTTTCTGGTCAGTTCAATACCTACAATTCTCTTGCCGCGATTGCTTCGCTGCAGGCACTTCATATTCCCGACAACGAGATACGAAAAGGTATCGCAAGTTTTAACCCACCCACCGGAAGACAAGAGACTGTCTATGATAAAGAGTTCCGCGTCATCATCGATTTTGCGACAACTGAGTTCTCATATAATAATCTACTGCCGGTGATAAAAAAGCAGACAAAAAAGAGACTAATTCATGTTTTTGGTTCTGCCGGACAAAGGGATGTTGCCAAACGGCCGGCACTCGGAAAAGTTGCGTCACACTTTGATGATGTTATTATTTTGACTGCTGAGGATCCGCGAGATGAGGGAGCCGAAAAAATTTCAGGTGAAATAGCAGCCGGGATCAAAGGGTTTGAGTTAATTAGTGAATCAGGAATCAGGAATCAGGAATCAGGAATAATAATAAATAAGAAATTGGTTTTCAAAATTCCTGATCGGAAGGATGCTATACGGTTTGCCATAGGTCTCGCTCAGAAAGGTGATACGGTTTTGATTACCGGGAAAGGACATGAGCGGTCGATGAATTACGGAAAGGGTGAAGAGCCTTGGAACGAGCATGAAGCTGTGAAAGAAGCAATAACAACAAGAAATACAAAGTGAAAAATGAGCAGCCGAATATATCAGTTTGAGAGTTTTTCGCAATTTAAAAAGATAACTCATGGCATTTCTACCAAAGAATTTGGAAGTATAAAAAATGTAGAAAGTCTGCAGATTGATCGAGATGGGCTTACAAAATTTGCTGCAGATTTGGGAATAACTGATGCAGTTGTTTGCATGAAACAAATTCACGGTGGCTCGGTTTCTATTATTGAGAACACAAATAGGTTACAAATTTCTGAAACAGATGCGTTGATCACTGATAAGAAACACACTCCTCTTGCCGTACTCACCGCCGATTGTCTGCCGATACTACTTTATGATCCGGAAAAAAACGTGGTAGGGATCGCACATGCAGGATACAGGGGACTGCTGCAGCATGTTATTGAAAATACGGTGAAGCAACTTGTTACGCATTTTAAATCAGACCCAAATGATATCATCATCGGCATCGGACCAAGTATTGAACGGGACTGTTATGAAGTTGGCAAGGAATTAGTACAGAAGTTTCAGGAAGAATTTCCGAGTTTTGATGATATTTTTGCTGAAAAAGATGGAAAATATTTTCTTGACTTGCGTAAGGTAGCAGAGCAATGTCTTTTGAAAGAGGGTATACTGAAGGAGCATATTGAGATTATGGATGTCTGTACCAAATGCGGTCCGAATTTTTACTCATATCGCGGTGGGGATGGGGATAAGAGATTTGTCTCAATTATTAGTTTGATTATACCATGAAAAAAAAGAAAGTACATTTTGTCGGGATTAAAGGGACCAATATGACGCCGCTTGCGATTATCGCAAAAGAGGCGGGATTTGACGTGACCGGATCGGATGTCGATCAGGAATTTATTACGGACGCTGCACTCAAAAAAGCCGGGATAGTCCCAATGGTCGGATTTTCGTCAGATCATATCACGGACCAGACGTTTGTTATCACAACAGGTGCACATGGCGGGTATGACAATGTCGAGGTGCAGAGTGCAAAAATGAAACATATACCTGTCATGTCTGCTGGCGAAGCGACAGGTCAATTTATGAGCGGATCGCTGTTTGATAAGAAATTTATCGGTAT
This sequence comes from Candidatus Acidiferrales bacterium, assembly GCA_035533875.1. Taxonomy (GTDB): domain Bacteria; phylum Patescibacteriota; class Microgenomatia; order Levybacterales; family UBA12049; genus JACDET01. The sequence continues at coordinate 12,175 of DATLSZ010000016.1, read as the reverse complement.
ATCCGTCGCAGGAACACATGGCAAGACCACAACAACAGCAATGATCGCAACAATGCTTTCTGAGAATAAATTGGATCCTTCATATATCATTGGTACCGGGAATGTCGGTTCACTCGGCGCGCCGGGGCACTACGGAAAAGGAAGGTATTTTGTCTCGGAAGCGGATGAATATGCGACCGAGCCAAATTACGACAAGCGGGCGCGATTTCTTTGGCAGCATCCGACATTTACTATTATTACCAATATCGAACATGATCATCCCGATATCTATCCGACAATTAGTGCAATTCGAGAAGCTTTTGTAACTTTTGCCCAAAAGTTGCCAGACAAAGGTCTATTGATCGTCTGCGGTGACGATCCCGAAGTGAAGCAATTATTACAGGGGTATGAAGGAAGAGCAATGACCTACGGATTTGGTAAAGGGAACGATTATGTGCTGGACCGGGTGACTGTATCCGGTGAGCAAACATTTTTTTGGGTGAAGTCGCAAGGAGTACCTCTTGGTGAATTTGTGATCAGAGTCCCGGGAGAGCATAACGCATTGAATGCTTTGGCTGCGGTTATATTGGGACTTGAGATAGGGTTGTCAATTGAAAAAATAAGAAAAGGACTCCTCGCCTACCAAGGATCAAAGCGACGGTTAGAATTCATCGGTGACCTGCGGACGGGTGCAAAAGTATATGATGATTACGCGCATCATCCGACCGAAATTAAAACAACACTACAGACCATCCGCACGCAGTATCCCAAAAAAAAGATTATTTGTATTTTTCAGCCGCATACATATTCTCGCACCAAACAACTATTCAATGAATTTACCACTGCTTTTGGCAGTGTCGATCAGGTAATCCTTACCGATATTTTTGCATCTGCCCGTGAAGAGGTAGATCCAGAGGTGTCTTCAAAACATCTCGCGTTTGCGTTAAGCAACCGTCATAAGTCTGTTCTCTACCTTCCGAGCCTTACTGATGTGGTACAATATATCAGCGAAAACAAGCTCCGAACCGACACAATTCTCGTGACTATGGGTGCAGGAAATGTGTATACGATACACTCGGAATTGGAGTTTGTTTAGGGTGTGAACAATGACTGATAAGGCAGGAAAATTAGAAGAAATCATAAAGCGTAAAGTTAAAGTCCATGAACCGTTGGATGGACATACGGTACTGAAAGTACCGGCTTTTGCTGAGTTATATTTTGAGACAGACGCCCAGGATATTCTGATTAAAGCTGTTAATGCGGCGAGGAATTTGGGTTTGCCGGTGTATCTGTTAGGAAGCGGTTCAAGTATTGAAACCGGACAGGAAATAAAAGGGCTGGTAATTAAAAATTTGTGCAGAAGGTTTGATAAAGTCAGCGTAAAAGGAACGATCAAAAAAAGCGAAGTCGGCGTAGAGAATATGCAAGTCTATGCTCAGGCAGGGGTGCTAATGAATCAACTGGTGCGGTTCACAATTGAGGAAGGCTTGGCCGGATTGGAATATCAGTTGGGATTGCCGGGAACCGTCGGCGGTGCGATATTTACCAACGCCAAATATAAACCTAAGTATCTGCCGGTCAATAAAGTACTGCAGTCGGTGACCCTTTTGAGTGAGACCGGGGATGTACAGACGTATAACGGTGAGGTCCCATATTTTGTCTATACAGATGACGAATGGCATGAATCAAAAGATGTGATCTTGTCGGTAGTTTTTAAATTAACACCGGGGGATAAGAAAACGCTTTGGGAGAGAGCTGAAGAGGCAGTTCGGTGGAGGAACGAGAATAAAGAAAAGTAGTTTAATAATAAAATCGTCATTGCGAAGCCATGAAATGGCTGCGGCAATCTCATAGGAGATTGCTTCGCTTTGCTCGCAATGACGGAGAACATTATGGAAAAGTTTGTGATAACAGGAGGTAATAAATTACAAGGGTCGGTACAGGTTTCTGGTGCAAAAAATGTCGCACTTAAAGCATTGATTGCTGCGTGTTTGACTGAAGATGAGATTGTCATACACAATGTACCATTGATATCTGATTTTTTTACAATGGTAGATATCATCAAAGAATTGGGTGGGAAAGTTGTACTGGCAGACCATACGGTGAGTATCCGGATCAAAACATTTGCAAAAAACGAACTCTCTTTGGAAACCGCTGCAAAGATCAGAACCTCATTTATGTTTCTTGCTCCACTACTTCACCGGACAGGTGAGGCAATTATTCCCAATCCCGGAGGTTGCCGTCTTGGAGCACGGCCGGTTGACAGGCTTGTTGACGGGTTGAACCAAATGGGTGCAAATATTATCTACCGAAGTGAAGATGGTTATTTCCATGCAAAAGCATCAGAACTGCATGGAACGACAATTACGTTTCCAAAGAACACACACACAGGAACAGAGACCTTGATCATCGCAGCAGTGCTCGCAAAAGGAAAGACTGTTCTTCATAATGCTGCTGAAGAACCGGAAATTGATGAGCTTATCGATTTATTGGACGCAATGGGAGCAGACATCAAAAGAACCTCTGATCGAACTATTGAAATCAATGGAGTTAGCAAGCTGCATGGTGCAACCCATACGATCAAACCCGACCGAAACGAAGTAATCACCTTTGCCATTGCGGCAATTGTTACCAAAGGGAATGTGCTGGTAAAAGGTGCATCAAAGGAAGTTCTCAAAGAATTTTTGGATAAGCTTGAACAAGCAGGAGGAGGGTTTGATGAGACAACAGAGGGGATTCGTTTTTATAGAAAAGATGGACTGCATGCGGTTGATGTCGAGACGAGACCGCATCCCGGGTTTATGACCGACTGGCAGGCACCATGGGCAATTTTGATGACCCAAGCAAATGGGAAATCAGTGATTCATGAAACTGTCTTTGAAGACAAATTCGGGTATGTTGCAGATTTGAAGAAAATGGGCGCAAAAATAATCATGTTCAATCCTGAAATTGAAGACAAAGAAAAAGTCTATAATTTTAATTTAGCTGATGACCGACCCGAATTTTTTCATGCCATTGAGATAAATGGCCCGACACAACTGCATAATGCCATCGCCACTATGGTAGATCTTCGGGCGGGAGCTGCAATTGTCATTGCGGCACTTGCGGCTCATGGAACATCAACTATTTTTGGCATTGATAAATTAGATCGCGGATATGAGGATTTTGAAAGACGACTGCGCACGTTGGGGGCAGAGATAAAAAGAGAGAAGTAAGAATAGTTTAGGGACTAGGGACGAAAGTTCTTGAATAATATTATGAGAAATCGTAAATTAGGTACTATTATATTGGCGGCCGGACAAGGCAAACGGATGCGAGTTGACGGTGTCAATAAAGTAACGTTGCATTTGAATAATAAACCGATCATCGCGCATATTGTCCATTTCATGAAACAATTGTCTATTGAGACTATTGTTGTGGTCGTTGGCCATGCAAAAGAATCGGTAATCCAAACACTTGATGATGAAAAAGTACTTTTTGCCGAGCAGACCGAGCGGCTTGGTACAGGACATGCGTTGCAGGTCGGGATGGAAGTATTGCCAAAAGATGTAACAGATGTTCTCGTGGTCAATGGTGATGATGCAGGTTTTTATAATGAAAAATATATCACGATCATGAAAAAACTTGTTGAGGAGCAGCTTACATCTGACGCAGCTTTTACTTTTCTTACTATTGAACAAGAGGATCCTTCGGGGTTAGGAAGAATTGTGCGAGACCAACACGGCAATTTACAGGCAATTGTTGAATCAAAAGATGCAACAGAGGATCAGTTAAGGATTACTGAGATCAATACTGGCTGTTTTGTTTTTAGTGTAGATTTTCTACGGAAGTATTTGCCGAAAGTCACTCCAAGTCCGGTGACCGGAGAATATTATTTGACAAGCTTGATTGATCTAGCAATACACGATACAGTAAAAGTACAGACAGTAAACGGCGGTAAAATTGCCTGGCGTGGGGTAAATACCAAAGAAGAACTGAAAGAGGCAGAGCGATTATTTACCCAGATGAAAGAATAATGGATACGAACGAAATTATCATAGAACAAGTAACGGCATTCTCACCTGAGATTGTTGATGCAATAAGTGCCTTTGTGCGCAAACTTGGCAATAATTATCAGCCATTTACAGAAGATTCATTACAAGAAATAATTAATTCACCCCAGAGTTATTTATTTATCGCCCGACATATCCCAACAAAAAAAATCGCCGGGATGATTATGGAAATAGTGTATAGGATCCCTTATACAAAAAAGGCATATATCGAAGATTTATTTGTTGATGAGCAGTTCCGCAAAATGGGTATCGCGACAAGGCTGATGCAGAAAACGCTTGATACGGCAAAAGAACACCATGCTGCATATGTTGACTTTACATCACAGCCTCATCGAGTTGAGGGAAATACGCTGTATGAAAAATTGGGTTTCAAAAAACGCGACACAAATGTTTACCGTTTAAAAATAATTTATGAAGAAGTCTGATATTATTGTTCTGTTAGATATCGATAATACGCTGTTTAATACGGAGAAGCTTAAGAAATCAAATCTTACTGTTTTTGAATTGTACGATGAAGTCATAGATACCCTGGATCATTTATCCGGCATCGCAACACTCGGAATTTTTTCTCAAGGTGAAATTGCTTTTCAAAATAAAAAACTTAAGGAAACCAATATACAACAGTATTTTGCATCCGAGCACAAACATATTGTGGAATATAAAATTGAAGTGATGAAAGACATACTCAGTCTTTATACGCACAAAGCAAAGGTTTACTTTATCGATGACTGGCTGGAAGGACTGCGTGTTGCGAAAAAGAGTGATCCGTCTGTTTTTACTATATGGATAAAGCGCGGACAGTATGCTCAGACCCAGAAAGAACATTCGGATTTTACTCCTGACGCTGTTGTAAAAAATTTACATGAAGTAATTCCGCTCATTGGCCATCTGTAAAGCTCTTGTGTTTATCTTCCAAGAAGAATAGAGTATAATATATCATATGATACAGCTTCTGGGTCTCATGCTCTCGTCTGCGCTCATAACTGCGATACTCCTTGTTCCGTTCATAGATTTTCTTTATAAAATCAAACTCCGGCGCAACAAACAAGTAACAAAAGATATGTTCAATAATAGAACTCCTCTTTTTGACAAATTCAATGCCTGGAAAGTCGGAACACCGTTTGGGGGAGGGTTGCTTATTATTTTGGTTGTAACGGTCTGGACATCTTGGTCGTACGGAATCTTTAACGTCAAGATCAACCCTTGGGAAGTATTTGTGATTTTCTTTTCTTTTATTAGTTTTGGAATACTCGGGTTTTATGATGACTTGAAGAAATTGGCTGCTCCAGGAAAGGAGAAATTTTTTGGACTACGTTTTCGTCACAAATTTATCATTCAGTGGATTTTGGCACTGATAATCTCAACAGTATTTTATTTTCAGCTGCATTATGATTTTATCTATATTCATGGCGTTGGACAATTATTTCTTGGAGCTCTCTTTATCCCATTTGCAGCTTTTGTGATCGTAGGGTTTGTTAATGCATTCAATATCACGGATGGTTTGGATGGTCTGGCGACGGGGCTTTTACTTATTTGTCTGCTCGCTATTCTCAGCATCAGCTCGGTCCAGGTTGATCAGCCGCTTGGTATTTTTATCGCTGTTCTTATCGGCAGTACGGCTGCATTTTTATACTTTAATATCTATAAAGCGCGACTTTGGCTTGGAGATGTTGGGTCTCTGTCTCTAGGAGCGGGACTGGCTGTCACCGGATTGCTAACGGGAAAAGCGTTCGCATTGATGATTATCGGCGGCGTTTTTGTTCTTGAAGTTGGTTCTTCTCTCATTCAGCTTTTGAGCAAAAAATATTTGGGACGGAAAGTACTGCCGGCTGCACCGCTGCATTTATATCTCTTGAAGAGGGGATGGGAAGAACCAAAAATCGTTATGCGAGCATGGTTGATAGGTTTTCTTCTCGCAGTTCTTGGTGTTTTCATCGCATTAGTTTAAAATGTATATCCTGTCTAATGAAAGCGCGATTTCATTTCAAAAAAGTATCCACTGGTAAATTTGATGGTGTATTGTTTGCATTAACATTAGCATTAACCCTTTTTGGACTGTTGATGGTGTATGATTCTTCCTCGGTTCTTGCGTTCAATCTTTTCGGGGATAAGTTCGCCTATATCAAAAGTCAGCTGGTATGGTCGGTGATGGGATTTGCCTCATTGTTTATCTTTTACCGAGTCGACTATCATAAATTGTATAATTTAGCACTGCCACTTTTGGTCATCGCACTCATTCTCTTAATTTTGGTTTTTGCTCCAGGCATCGGATCGGGTGCAAAAGGCGCAAATAGGTGGGTGAATTTTGGGTTCTTCAATCTCCAGCCTGCAGAATTTGTCAAACTCGGTCTCGCTATTTATCTTGCTGCCTGGTTTTCGCATAAAGAAAAAGGCAGATTTATGTCGTTTCTTCTTCTTATGGGTGCAATATTATTTCTCGTGATGCTTGAGCCGGATATGGGAACTGCATCAATTATTTTGTTTGAATCGGCAATTGTGTATTTCTTGTCCGGTGGGAATATTGTTCAGTTCCTCGTCGCTGCGCCGGTTATCGGTATCATTGGGTTATTTTATATCATGCTTGAACCGTATCGAATGAGCAGGCTTACAAGTTTTTTGAATTTGGGCAGTTCACTGAACAATACATCGTATCATGTCAAACAAATATTAATCGCGCTTGGTTCAGGTGGCTTGTTAGGTCTTGGGATCGGGAATTCGATACAGAAATACGCGTATCTTCCTGAAAATGTCACCGATTCAATCTTTCCTATTATTGCTGAAGAGTTGGGTTTTGTCGGTGCTGTTATTTTAATTCTTGTCTTTGCGAGTTTGATATGGCGGGGGATATTTATTGCTGGGCGCGCGAAGGATAATTTCGGCAAATTGCTCGCCGGTGGTATAATTGGTTTCATCGGAATGCAGGTAATAGTGAATCTCGGCGCGATGACTGCGCTTTTTCCATTGACCGGTGTTCCTCTGCCATTTATTTCGTATGGTGGTTCGGCTTTGGTCATTGATCTTGCATCAATTGGAATTTTGCTTAACATCTCCAAGCAAGCATCAAAATAAACTATGAAACCTTATCTACAATTAGGCACTGAACTCGCTGAAAAAGCAGGGGAAATTATGCTGAAGCATTTTGCCGTAGGTATAAAGAAAGAATGGAAATCAGATAATACGCCGGTAACAGATGCCGATATTGCCGTCAACAAATTAGTAATTGAATCTGTTCTAAAAGAATATCCAACGCATGGCATTTTGGGTGAAGAAGAAAGTTTGATGAAAGAAAGTGAGTATGTTTGGGTGTGTGATCCGATTGATGGCACGATTCCGTTTATTCATGGGATTCCCACATTTACGTTCTCCCTTGCGTTGACACAGAAGGGTGCACCTATTGTCGCTATTGCTTATGATCCTGTTATGAAACGAATGTATACTGCAGATAAGGGTAAGGGAGCTTATCTTAACGGGAAGGTAATACATGTTTCTCCTGCATCATCGTTTGCAAGACAACATATTGGTATCGAAGGAATGTTACGGTCGGGATTTGCTATTGAAAAGTTCCGTGAGGCATTGGATGAAAAAGGTGTGCGGATGTATTCTGTGTTGAGTACATCTTATGAAGGTTTGCAAGTCGCACGTGGAGAATTTATTGCATCAATTTTCTTGAAAAATAACCCATGGGACAATGCTGCGGTCAAGCTGCTCATTGATGAAGCAGGCGGTAAGACGACAGATCTATACGGCAATGAACAGAGATATGACAGGCCGATGAAAGGATTTGTCGGAAGCAACGGTGTTATACATGATGAACTCATTGAACTTATAAATAGTACTATGCTCAAAAAGTAGCAAGTAGAATGATATATCAAATGGAGATATTTGTTACGATAGGACGATGGTCAGATGGCTATGCATCGGCAAAACTTAATAATCTGAGCGATAACCTGTGGTAATATGTATACATAATTATTTTTTAATCAAACAGATGTTTAAATCATTGTATTTGTTAGTTTATGGAAACTGAGAATATTACTGTTGCTACCGCGAATGCTCAGAGGGGTCATATGATACGAAGTGCTGATGGTTTGACCCCGTTTCGTAATACTGATGTGTTATTACTTTCTGAAGTAAAACCTCGAAGAGATAACCTTAAAGAAAATTTAGCAAAAGGTGGCTTTCATCTTGCCTACTCTGACAATTTAGATTTAGCAATAGCTGTCAAAGAAGGCTATAAAGTAATTTCAACGAAAGAATATCCGTTAACGAGAAATGGACCTTTTAAACGGTTCCTTGCAACTAACCGAATGGGAAGACTCTTTGGTTTGCGAAATATGATTGTGGCAGAGATCGAAACACCAACAGGAGAGAAAATTAAGACTGCTACCTTACATCCAGTTACTAAACCATTTAATCGCGCTCGAAGGAAGCAGGTAAGAGCTATGGGGCGAATATTAGAAAATTTTGATGATGACGATATGCTTATTATAGGTGCAGACTTTAATCATCGTCCAGGTCCTGAAGCAGCTGACATTCAAGTGCGTGAACAGAATAAATTATCATCAGTAGATCTTCAAGGGAAAGAAACCTTCATCTATCGTCTTCGTGGTCAACTTGATGACATGTTATATAGAGGAAAAGGTATTCAACCTGTGAATACCGAAGTCGTTGATATTCAATCAGATCATCGGGCAATAATTACAACATTTAGATTCCAAAAGGCTCAAATAGGACGATTGCAACAAGTGCCTCAACGAGAACTTGCATTAGCTGCTTAAGAGCTTTTGATATTTGTCTAGCGTACTATTCAGGAGTTAATTTGGATACTCAATTATCATTAGTTCAGTTTCTATTTTTCACAACAATGTTATACTTGATATATGAAGGTATTGATTGCCGTGGGTGGCGGCGGACATTTTTCACCAGCTCTTGCTGTCATTGAGCGGATGCCTGAAGACTGGGAAATCTTGCTCGTTGGGCGCAAATATGCTTTTGAAGGTGATTCTGCTTTATCACTGGAATATCAGACAGCAAAGCGGCTGGGATTACGCTTCAAATCATTAACAACGGGAAGGCTGCAGCGAAAAATAAGTAAACATTCGGTAACTTCGTTGATAAAGATGCCCGTTGGGTTGGCACAGGCATTTCAGATACTGAGGAGTTTTGGGCCAGATGTCGCCCTATCATTCGGAGGCTATGTCTCAGTGCCTATTGTGTTGGCAGCTGCGGCACTGCGGATACCAGTTGTGATTCATGAGCAAACGCTGCATGCGGGGTTGGCAAATAAAATTGCGTCTACATTTGCAACCAAAATATGTGTCTCTTGGCAGGATTCGGAAAAATATTTCCCGAAGGCAAAGACCGTGCTGATTGGCAATCCGCTGCGGAAAGCGTTTCTCGGAGGAACTAGGGACTTGGGACTAGGGATTAGGAACTTTGATAACAGTTTGCCGTTAATTTACATCACTGGGGGAAGTGGCGGAGCGCATGGGATTAATGTACTCATTGAAGGATGTTTGGAAAAACTTTTGGAAAAGTTTTCTATAATTCATCAGACAGGTGATGCGCAGCAATATAATGACTTTGAACGTTTGGAACAATTCAAATCAAAATTACCTGCCTTTCTTCAAAAACGATATGAAATAAAGAAATTTATTGATCCTGAACATGTTATGGAGATTGTGACAAAAGCAGATTTGATCATCTCGCGGTCAGGTATAAATACGGTTACTGAGATTCTCTACTTGGGTAAGCCGAGTTTGCTCATCCCGCTGCCGTATGGTCAACATAATGAACAGCTTGCCAACGCCGAATTTGTACGTGATCTAGGCTTGGCTGAAATAGTTGATCAGCAGGAGATGACATCGGATTTGTTGTTCAAAAAAATTGATGTCATGATAACAGGTTTAGCTGCGTACCGAAAGCATGCAGATGCTGCGCGAAAACTTATTCATCCTGATGCGGCAGAGAAAATCATAAAAATTGTAGAAGGACTCATGCTATGAAAAAGAAAAAAGAGTTTCCACGTAAACGTAAGCGGTATCTTAAAAAGATCATCTATCTATCTGTTTCATTAAGTATTTTTGTGCTAGTGCTGTGCGGTATAACGTTATACGTTTTTGTGGTAAAAATGAAAAAGCCGCTTTATATCAGTCCATTACCCAGTATGCATGCGGTTCAGGCAGCTGAAGATGATAAAAAATATAGTGAATTACAGGCAGGTCTTACAAAAGATCAAATTGATTATGCCGAAATCACCCATGGGAATAACGCGTATGTTGTTACTTTGCAGAACGATGGAAAGGTGACTTTTTCTACACAAAAAGATATAATGTCGCAAATAGCCTCTTTACAATATATCCTTTCACATCTTACAATGGAAGGGAGACAGTTCAGTATGCTGGATCTTAGGTTTGATAAACCGGTCATTGTACTAAAACCATAAAGACATACTGATATAGAGACTGTCTATTGCAGAACTACGTGAAACTGAACGCGGAAAGACGCGGATGGTTCTGCTTTATTTTGCGTTAGGTTTGGTTCCGCGTATATAATATTATGGAAGGTAGAATTATTGTCGCAATTGATGTCGGCACTTATAAAATAGTAACCGTTATTGCCAAAGTTGTAGAAAATGTCATAAGTGTTCTCGGCGTTTCGGAAGTGAAATCGCAAGGCATCCGAAAAGGGCAGGTTGTCGATATTGAAGAAGCTGTGCACGCGATTAATAGTTCGCTTGAGGCCGCAGAACGGATGGCCGGCTATTCAGCATCACATGTATTTGTTTCCCTCGGTGGCAGTCAGATCAGCTGCCAAAATTCCCGCGGTGTTGTTGCCGTTGCTACACCAAATGGTGAGATAAATGAAAGCGATCTGCAGCGGGTGATTGATGCTGCAAAGGCAATATCCCTTCCCTCAACGCGAGATATCATTCATGTGCTTCCGAGAAATTATATTGTTGACGGACAGGAGGGCATCAAAGATCCAGTGGGTATGGCAGGGACCCGTCTTGAAGTTGATACTCACATTGTGACAGCCAATACTGTCTCACTTCGCAATCTTGAGAAAGCATTTTCGGAAGTAGGCGTGGATGTAGATAGTTTTGCCTTCAGCGGGTATGCGAGTTCCTTGGCAGTTCTTTCGGATACAGAGAAAGAGCTCGGCGTCGTACTTGTAGATATTGGTGCAGGTACTACTGATATTGCTATTTATACTGAAGGGTCGATGGCATATTCATCGGTTCTCGCAATTGGTGCGCGACATGTGACCAATGACTTGGCGATAGGACTTCGTATCTCTCTTGAGAGTGCCGAAAAAATAAAACTCTATTTCTCACAAACGCAAGGAAAACGAATTGTCAGAACAGAAGACGGTGAATCAAAAGAGCAGAAGCCATCCGATGAGATCGATCTCTCTTCATTGAATTTATCTGAGGACATCCGCAAAGTCTCACAAAAGACGCTGGTTGACGGTATCATCAGGCCGAGACTCAATGAAATCTGTACGATGATCGCACTTGAGATAAAGAAGAGTGGGTTTGCGGCACAAACTCCTGCGGGTGTTGTCTTTACGGGTGGTGGTGCGTTAACAGTCGGTCTGCGCGATGCGGCAAGGCGAACACTTGCCATGCCAGTACGGATCGGCATGCCGACAGATGTCAAAGGAATAATTGATGAGGTGCAGCATCCGGCTTTCTCTACTGCTGTCGGGTTGGTACGGTATGGTATGAGTACGACTTCATCGGGTGAATCCTCAATGCGGTTTGGTCTTCCCGGTGGCAATATGGTTATCACAAAAATGATCAAGAAGATTATCAACATGATTAAGTCATTCATTCCCTGATTCCCCCACTTGCAATTATTTTTGACATCTGGTAGGATTTGTGCAACACTGACTACTATGTTAATTAGACCTCAAGCTACAAATTTTGCCAAGATACGAGTAATGGGAATTGGTGGTGGTGGAAGCAATGCTATCGGGTCAATGATATCAGCTGGCAATATCCACGGAGTTGATTTTGTCGCCGTCAACACAGACGCTCAGGCACTGCTTCTCAATAAAGCTGACACCAAAATCCAAATCGGAGAAAATTTCACCAAAGGACTTGGTTCGGGTGGAGATCCTGAAATAGGGCGAGAAGCAGC
>DATLSZ010000015.1:0-8229 GCA_035533875.1 Candidatus Acidiferrales bacterium | reverse complement strand
TAACGGCATCATCGAAAATTTTCAAGAGCTCAAAAAAGAATTGATAGAAAAGGGTCACAAATTTATCTCAGAAACAGATACCGAAGTCCTCCCCCATCTCATTGAAGAAGAAATGAAAAGCGGCAGCAAAGGCTTTGCAACCGCAGTACGAGATACCTTTAACATGCTTCAGGGCATGAACGCGATCGTTGTTGCCTATGCACCATCCCGTGAAATTGTCGCGGCCAAAAATGGCTCGCCGCTGGTGGTGGGTATCGGCAAGGACGAACTACTGATAGCATCGGATGCCGCCGGCATTTCAAAATATACCAAAGATGTTATTTTTCTTGCAGATCACCAGATGGTCATTCTCGGTGAAACGGTAAAGCTGCTTGAGCTCCCAAAAGGAAATGAGATCAAACAAGAGATCACCCGCCTCACCTGGCATTTTGAAGATTCCGTCAAAGGTAACTATCCGCACTTTCTCCTGAAAGAGATCCATGAACAGCCACGAGTTATTGAGCAGATCGCACTCACCTACGCTGAGGAGGCAAAAAAACTCGCAAGCCTTATCGATAAAGCATTCGGAACTTTTATGCTCGGCTGCGGTACTGCTTCGTATGCAGCACTCGCGGGAACATATCTTTTTTCCTCAATCGCCAAAAAGCACATTAACTTCACTATCGGTTCGGAATTCAAATATCTTGAAGATTATGTCAAAAAAGGAACACTTGTCATCCCGATTTCCCAGTCAGGTGAGACGATCGATGTTGTCGAACCGGTTGAGAAAGCAAGACAAAAAGGCGCCACGATCGCAGCACTCGTCAATGTGCTCGGATCAACGCTGTATCGGCAGGCAGATCATAAATTTCTTCTCGGCGCCGGTCAGGAGAAAGCAGTCGTCGCGACCAAAAGCTTTATGAGTATGTTCGCCATCCTCTTCCTGACGACATATACAATTATAAATAAAGCGGGAGTCGCGAAAAAAGAACTGCTTAATGCATCCGCCAATGTCAAAGCAATCTTGAAGGATTCCTACCAAGCAACTATTAAAAAACTCGCAGCCGAGATCAAAAATCGTGAGCATATCTATATCCTCGGCCGCGGCCTTTCATACGCAACTGCTCTTGAAGCCTCACTAAAAATGAAAGAAGCAAGTTATGTTCATGCCGAAGGATTTGCTGGCGGCGAACTCAAACACGGCGTCATCGCGCTGATCGAAAAAGGAACACCATGTATCGTTTTTGCTCCTCTTGATGAAACGTATGAGGAAATTATTTCAAATGCGCAGGAAGTCAAAGCGCGTGGTGGGTTCATTATCGGCATTGGTCCAAGAAATAATGAAGTATTTGATAGATTTCTGGAGACTGCTGATTGTAAAGAGGCCACACTTCTCCCTCAAGTCGCGATTGCACAGCTTCTTGCCTACAACCTCGCTCTCGCGAGAGGGATTGAAGATCCGGATAAACCCCGTAACCTGGCAAAAAGCGTGACAGTTAAATAAAATGCTTTTCGTCATGAGCCTGTCGAAGGGCAAAATCGGTTACTGTGAAATAAAAAACTCTCAACTGTAAAAAAGGAGCCTTATTTAACGCATTCTTTTTACTGTAGGGACAGGCCCGCCTGTCCATCGAGGACTGGAGTGATGTCTTCTTGGATGATCATGTGAGCTTGCGGAATACTTCCCCTCATCCATACGTACACCAGCTTTGCCAGCAATAAAGTTTAGGAGCGTAGGGACAGTAGTTCTTCCTTGCTCGTGACTTTGTCCTGAACTTATACCTCTCACGGCAACTCTGGTTGTAAGGGTAGATCTTCCACCTGCTCTTTGCAGCGCCTCTTGCCCTGATAAGCTTCTAGCAAATAATGCAGCACTTTCTGCTCCCGATCTCATTTCCGCTGATCTTATTCTCATAAACTATAGAAAACCTTATCTCACCAAGATTTATTCTTGTAGAGCTTACAATTATTATATTAAATTTTTTATGATAGTCAATAAGTATATTACTTCTCACATGCATAGATAATCGCTGCTTTACATGCCTCGCAGGATTTGATAAAATACGGAGACTTGACACCATGCATATGGGAGTTTTGTATTTGAGTCATGATAACACCGGTAACTTTTGTTCGGCAAACGTACGATGAATTAAGACAAATCGTTTGGCCATCCCGAAATGAAATCATTCGACTTACTGGTATTGTTATCATTTTAAGCGTTTTGATGGGAATTTATATCGGTGGCCTTGATTGGGTTTTTAGTCAGGCAATACAATTGATAGTAAAATAATATGGACGCAACATCACAGCCAAACGAAGAAAAACAAGAACAAGAGAAGACCAAACCGGCATCAGATCGGGGCAAATGGTATATCATTCATACCTATGCCGGACATGAGAACAAAGTTGAACGCTCACTCAAACAGCGGGTCGAATCAATGAAGTTCACTGATCGGGTATTTGATATCATCGTCCCTACCCGAAATACGATCAAGGTATCTCAAGGCAAAAAAGAAACCGTTAAAGAAAAAATCTTTCCGGGCTATGTTCTTGTCAAAATGATTCTTGATGATGAAACCTGGATCATGGTTCGCAGTACTCCCGGTGTCACATCTTTCATCGGTGCGGGGAACAAACCGACACCTATTTCTGAAAAAGAAGTCGAGGCAATCCAGAAATTCATGAAGATGGAAGAGCCGATGTACAAGGTACAGTTCTCTGTCGGCGAAGCAGTCAAGATCACAGACGGTCCTTTCACCGAATTTTTGGGTACGATTGAATCGATTGACGAGGCTCGTGGCAAAGTCAAAGTATTGGTAAGTATTTTCGGACGGGAAACACCGGTAGAACTCGACTTTTTACAGGTCAAGAAGATATAAGGAGAAAGATGGCAAAAAAAATAAAAACATTAATTAAAATTGCTCTCCCTGCGGGAGCTGCGACACCGGCACCGCCGGTCGGTACAGCACTCGGACCTCATGGACTCAATATCATGGAGTTCGTCAAGGCGTACAATGATAAAACAGCTGATCTTAAAGGCAATATCATTCCTGTAGTGATCACCGTCTACGAAGATCGGACCTTCTCTTTCATTACAAAAAAACCACCTGTAGCCGAGATGATCAAAAAAGCGATTGGCAAAGATAAAGGTAGCCAAAAGCCGGGTCGGGACAAAATCGCGACACTGACAATGGATCAAGCAAGAAAAATAGCACAAGACAAACTGGAAGATCTCAATACCGACGATGTCGAGATGGGAGCCCGCGTCGTGGCCGGCACCGCCCGCTCGATGGGAATAACAGTAGAATAAAACTAAACGCTAATTTACTAAACGCTTAAAATTATGGGAAAAATAAGAATTAAAACAATCGGAGACGAAGAACTTGAAAAGAAAGACCTGAAGAAGGCCCAAGCTCGTGCTGAGGCAAAAAAGGCCAAGGAAGAAGCTGAAGCTCGAAAAGCAGCGGAAAGCGCAAATGAAACTGACAAACAACAATCTGAAGAAGTAATAGCAACAGTTGAGAAAACTGAAACCTCAAATCAAAAAAAACCAATAGAAACAAAAAAAGAGAAAAAGGAATATAAAAAAGCAACAGCAAAAAGACAAAAATCAAAAAGTTATCAGCAAGTAGTAGCATTCGTTGATAAAAATAAAAAATACAAACTTGCTGAAGCACTACCTCTTCTTGAAAAACTCAAACGGGCAAAATTTGATGAAACTGTCGAATTGCATATCAACACAGTAGAAAAAGGAATTTCAGGAAGCCTTACTCTTCCTCACGGTACAGGAAAAGCAACACGTGTTGTGATCGCTAACGCAGCAGTAGATCCAAAGCAAGTTGATGACCTTATTAAAAGGATTGAATCTGGCAAAATCGATTTTGATGTCCTTATCGCAACACCAGATACCATGCCAAAATTGGCAAAGGTCGCACGGGTTCTCGGACCACGAGGACTTATGCCAAATCCAAAGAACGGCACGGTAACGCAAAAGCCTGACGAAGTCGCGAAAAAATTTGCCGGCGGACAATTTAATTTCAAAACCGAAGCAAAATTTCCAATTCTCCATCTGGCAGTCGGCAAACTTTCATTTGGCGATAAAAAACTACAGGACAATATAACAACAGCTGTCAATGCAGTCAAAACAAAAAATATCAGATCCATGACACTCAAATCTACCATGAGTCCTGGAATCAAGATCGAAACCGCAAGTATCTAATTTTAAACTGACTTAAAAAGCGATACCCTTTTATCCCTGCTATTCTTTAATCCTGAATCTCATTTGAATATCTCCTTGACAATCTCCTTAATTTTTCATTAAGCTAAGCATAGGAGTTTATCCGTGAAATATATTCTGCCCACAATTCTTCTTATCTTTTCGCTTTTTATAAGCCATCCTGTTGTTTATGCACAATCAATTCAACCTCTTCCTTCACTTTTCTTCTGTGTAGGCAATAACCCGCAACCTCCCTGCGCCACTGTTGCACCTTCCCAAACAGTCTCCCCTGTTCCTGTCAGTACCAGTCCATCCAGCATCCCGAGTACTTCAACAAGTCCCACTGCTTCAACGAATCCACAGCCATCAGGATCAGAAACCAGTCCGAGCCCCTCACAAAATCCAACTCCCTCAACTAACCCTTGCACGACGACAAATTCAGTTTCTTCCCAAAGCACCGGTACTGTACAGGCACTTGATCATGATAAAGATCATAATAAAAAACACATTGTCGGGCAAAAGGGACTACTTCAGCAACTGTTCCAATTGATATTACAGCTCCTGCAATTGCTTTTCCAGCAGCTCGGTGTCAAATTCCCAGTAACAAATCCGTGCCCAACACCTTCACCGTCGACTTCTCCTTCAAACGCGCCATCAGGAACTACTCCTAGTACCGTTCCGACTCCTACTATTTTTGGAACATCACCTGAGCCGTCAAATGCACCATCACCATCATCATCTCCATCAAAGTCACCGAGTCCTTCGTCAGCTACCTCATCATCTCCATCGAAATCACCTTCCTCATCTCCGTCGACAGCTCCTAAAACAAAATGGGCATACTTGGCTCCAACCGGTCTTAAGGTTGTTAGCCATACCACGACCCAAGTAGTTATTTCATGGAATAAAGTTACCGGCTCCAAACCAACTATCAAAGGAGGGGTTCCTGCACCCAAGAGTTATACCATTGCCGTCTATCGAGCAGGAGCAAAAGTAGCTCAGTATACAACAACAGCACTAAAATATACGATTAATGGATTGAACAAACAAGGAACAATCGTCATTCACGTCTGGGCCAACGGTGGTCCGCTTGCGCCACCGAATGCATCGGTTACCGTAACGTTGTCTAAAAATTGGGCATATTTAGCACCTACCGGACTTAAAGCCACCAAACATACTACCGACTCTTTAACAGTAGTCTGGAATAAAGTTACTGGTTCTAAACCGAGTATCGCAGGCGGGGTTCCCGCACCATCAGGCTATACTGTCACAGTTTATCGCAGTGGATCACTTGTCAGAAAAGATACGACGAAAGCATTGACGTTTACGGAAAGTGGATTAACCAATGGTGGAACGGTAGTTGTCCATGTCTGGGCAAATGGTGGTCCACTTGCGCCGCCAAATGCATCGGTCACAGTAGTATTAACAAAATCAAGCTCAGGTGGAGGAGGCGGCGGCGGTGGAGGCGGTGGCGGGGGTTCTACTTGCAAGACTAATTGTGGTCAATCCTCTGCGTGCAAAAATATAGGTGGTACATGTGAAACTTATAGTCCTGGGAAGACTGGCGGGATATTTGTTCAGGGCAAATGTCCAGGCTCTTCTCAATGGCAATGCTGGGTGCCAACAGTGGCGTGTCAGAAAGTAAAAGGAGGCTGTATGAATGCACAATCTTGTCATGGTGTTGGCTATCATCAGAGTACTAATAGTAGTGCACAAGCCGTCTGCCGCAAAATAGCTACTACTGACGTCTGCTGCATTCCATAATTGCTACCAAACAATGGAATTACCAAATAGACCTTGACTTCTCTTGTGAAATTTAAGTAAGCTAATAGATATAAGGGATATCTGTCCGTGAAATATCTATTGTTTATACCGCTGCTATTGTTTCCTCTAACTTCATTTAATTCTGTTGTTTATGCACAAGCCATTCAACCACTCCCTTCACTTTTCTACTGTGTCGGTAATAATTCCCAACCTCCCTGCGTCACTATTGCACCTTCTCAAATAGTCTCCCCTGCTCCTGTCAGTACCAGTCCATCCAGCATCCCGAGTACTTCAACAAGCCCCACTGCTTCAACCAACCCACAGCCATCAGGATCCGAAACCAGCCCGAGCCCCTCACAAAATCCATCTCCCTCAACTACCCCTTGCACGACGACCAATTCAGTTTCTTCCCAAAGCACCGGCACAGTTCAAGCGTTGCAAAAGCATAATAAAAAACATTTTGCCGGACAGAAAGGGCTTCTCCAGCAACTGTTCCAATTGATATTACAGCTCCTGCAATTGCTTTTCCAGCAGCTCGGTGTCAAATTCCCAGTAACAAATCCGTGCCCAACACCTTCACCGTCGACTTCTCCTTCAAACGCGCCATCAGGAACTTCTCCTTCAGGCACGCCATCCGGAACTACTCCAAGTACCGTTCCTACTCCTACTATTTTTGGAACATCACCCGTGCCGTCAAATGCACCTTCTTCGGCAGTTTCGCCTTCACAGAACCCATCTCCTTCAGCATCTGCTTCGCCATCGCCGTCTGGTGCTACAACCAACCAAACAGGATTACTCGTTTCAAATGTTACTGCGGGAAATAATAACGCAAAAGGTTCTATCTGTATGGATAATTTAAAAAACAAAGCAGCCAAGGGTAACCCCGTGGTTATCTGGCTTTGCAATTCATCTGATAAAGCACAGCAATGGGTGGGACAGAGCGACGGGACTATCCGACTTAAGGACAACACAAAATTCTGCCTTGACGTTACTGGACAAAAAACAGCCGACCGGAGCACCGTCGGCATCTCAACATGCAATGGTGGCACAAACCAGCAGTGGACACTCCAAACCATGACGACTGGAGCCGGTGCAAAAAGCGGATTAACAGAATTGCTTGGTAAACAATCGAATAAATGTCTTGATGTGAAAGCTAATTCGACAACCAACGGCACACAGCTTGAGATCTTCACGTGCACTGGCGGGAATAATCAGGCATGGAGCTGGAACGGGGCTACCTCTGTCAAGCCGCCAACCGGGACAACCAATTCGGGAACCGTTGTATCAAATCTTAAATTCGGATCAACAACAACAAATCTCTGTATGGCTAATGCTAACAACAAAGTAGCAAATGGTAATCCTGTGGTGACAGCCAAATGCGCTCCATCGGATAAAGCACAGCAGTGGGTTGGGAAAAGTGACGGGACTATCCAAATCAAAACCAATACCAAATATTGTCTGGACGTTACCAATAAAAAAACGGCAGACAATAGTACTGTCGGTATCTCAGCCTGCAATGGCCAGACAAATCAGCAATGGAACTTTACTACCATTGCAAATGGAGCGGCAAAGGGATTGACACAACTTGTCGGTAAACAATCTGGCAAGTGTCTTGATATTACAAAGGCCTCAACTGCCGGTGGTACACATCTTGAAATCTACCATTGCACTGGTGGGAAAAACCAGGCCTGGAGCTGGAACACCTCTGGAGTGGCATCAGGAGGAGGATCATCAGGAGGCGGTGGAACGACAACTACGAAATGGGCGTATCTGGCGCCTACTGGACTTAAAGCTACAAAACATTCTGCGAACTCCTTAACTGTAGTTTGGAATAAAGTTACTGGATCCAAACCGACTATCAAAGGAGGAGTTCCAGCTCCCAAGGGTTATACTGTTGCGGTCTATCGTAGTGGTTCACAAATCAGAAACAATACTACTACAGCGTTAACGTATACTGAAAATGGATTAACAAAAGGTGGAACCGTGGTGGTTCATGTCTGGGCAAACGGTGGTCCGCTTGCTCCGCCAAATGCATCGGTCACGGTAGTATTGACGAAATAACATATACTATTTTATTCCCTCATATTTTTAAATAAATAACAGTATCTCTTTACAGACTCCTCCTCACCTGCTATAATAGCTGAAGTCCAAAGACAGTAGGTGGAGCGTAGCGAAGGGTCGAGACAATTCATAAATCCTACCGAGGAGCCACATTAGTATAAGTTTTAAACTTGTTATGGCACTCCTCGAGAGTGTCTTTTTTATTTTTAGAA
>DATLSZ010000014.1:0-8235 GCA_035533875.1 Candidatus Acidiferrales bacterium | reverse complement strand
CGCTTTGGAGATTGTTTCTTGCGTCTGGACTTGCCACCCATACCCACAACGCGGCGTTCACGCACACGTGAATCACGAGTCAAAAATCCTTTTTTCTTCAGTGTCGGGCGATACTTATCTGTATCAAGTGAATCAAGCGCGTTGGCAATTCCCGCAATCACTGCCTGCAGTTGTCCGGAAGGGCCACCGCCAGCGACTTTGATAGTAAACGCGAAGTGTTGTTGATGCGCGTTGGTTATCCGAAGCGGTTCGGTATAGAGCTTGCGTGCAATATCGCCGGAGAAATAATCGGCAATCGGCTTCTGATTGACGAACAATTCACCTTTTTTAATAGGTGTTTCGCCCCATACCAAATCAGCCTTCACACTCTGATACAGCCGTACCCGGGCAACAGATGATTTTCTACGGCCTACTGCAAAGAGATAATCCCTCTTGCCGTTCTTATTATTTTTCTTTACTTGTTGTATTTCTTCTGCCATATTTTATCAGCGTTTAGTTATTCTTTCTAAACGCTAGCCGCTACGTTCTAGCCGCTAGTTTAGCTTTATACTTGTGTTCTTCCCCTGCGAAAACAAATAACCGCGTCAGCATCCGGTCACGCAACCTGTTATCAGGAAGCATACCTTTGACTGCATGAGTAATAATATTCTCAGGCTTTCGCTCGCGCAGTTCTTTCAAAGATTCTTCTTTAAAACCACCCGGATACCCGGAGTGACGATAATACTTTTTCTGTTCTTCTTTATTCCCTGTTGTCTTGACAGCTTTTGCATTGACAACGACAACGTAATCTCCGCAGTCAAGATTGCGGACAAAGTACGGCTTGCTCTTGCCCATCAACAGTTGAGCAATCTTACTTGAAACACGACCCAATGTCTGATCCTTGACATCGATCAGATGCCATTCTCTTTTAATGTCGCTTGCTTTTGTCGCTATAGTTGTATTCATATTCTTTAATCTTTAATCCTCAATCTTTAATCTCATCAACCCTTCTTCTGTCTTGTCACTAATTTTTTCAGTGCTGATGTTCGTGATACTTTTGTTTCTTTCTCAGGTTTTGCGACTGGTGCTGTTGTCTTCATTGTATCTTTTGCTTTTACTGTTTTTTCTTTTTTCTCGCTCTTTTTTTCTGCACCCTTTTCTTTTGATTTTTCGGCTTTCAGTGCGATCTGCTCACTTCTGTCAACCCATTCCATCACAACTTGCGGCGCGTTATCAGCAACCCTACGTCCGACTTTGATGATCCGGGTATAGCCACCTTGGCGATCTTTGAACCGAGGTGCAATCGTATTTACTAATTTAGCAACAGCGTCATATCGTACGTCCGGTGCAAGACTGCGGAACGCATCCGGTCCGCCCTTTTTTGCTTTGGTAACAAGCTTATCAGCTGCTGCTTTGATGGCTTTTGCTTTTGCTTCAGTCGTTGTAATCCGCTCCTCGATGACAAGAGACGTCAGCAAATTTTTAAAAAGTGCCTTCCGCTCATTGGCATCCCTCTTCAGATGTCTTCCGAATACATGTTTTCTCATAATACTAAAAATCTCAAATCTCCAAACGCAAATCGCAAAGCTACATTGCAAATCTTAAATCTTAATCATTCAAAATTTGAGATTTACAGATGCAGATTTACCATTTGAGATCTAAGATTTGAGATTCTATACGTTTAGACTGATTCCTTTATCTCCGAGTTTTTCTTCGATTACTGAAATTGATTTGCCTCCCATGTTGCGCATAGAAACCAGTTCTTTTCGCGGTGTCGAAAGCAGCTGTTCAATTGTTTCAATACCACCGTTGCGCAAACTATTATAGATTCGTGTCGGTAAATCGAGCTCGTCAATTGTCATATTAAGAAGATTTTGAGGAACTGTCGATGATGCTGCAGGTGCATCTGTTAATGCTGCAACTTCTTTTGGCTCATACACCTGCATAAAATATGATGTCAGGAGTTTTGCCGCATGCAAGAGTGCATCTTTTGGATTGACAGTACCATTTGTCCAAATCTTCAATGTCAATTTATCAAGATCTGTACGCCGTCCCACACGAGTTGCAGTCACTTCATAGGTTACCCGGCGGACCGGAGAAAAGACTGCATCTGTTGTCATCACGCCAAGTGCGCTTGACCGACGCTCTTCGGCAAGAGAAAATCCAAATCCTTTTTCGACAGTTAATTCCATTTCAAGTTTTGCTTTATCACCTGAAAGGGATCCGATATATTGCTCTTTATCAACAACTTCAACACCGTCACTCAGTTCCAGATCTGCTGCGGTAACCCGCTTTGCACCTTTTACTGAAAGTTTGACTGTCGCGCTTTCTTTACTGTCTAGCAGTCTAAGATTGAGTTCTTTAATATTTAAGAGAAGATCAACAATGTTTTCCTTCAAACCAGGATACGTTGAGAATTTATGTTTGACACCGGTAATCCGAACTGATGTCACTGCTGCGCCCTCGATTGAGGTATATAACACTCTTCGGAGTGCATTTCCCATCGTGTGACCGTAACCCGGTTCAAGGGGTTCGATAACGAATTCTCCGAAGTCCGGAGCGAGCGTCATCTCTTTTACTTTAAAGTTAATTTCATCCATAGAAATGTATTATATCATTATCGTGAATAATATTCAATAATCTGTCTTGTACTGAATGGAACTTGAATATCCTCAGCCACCGGCATTCGAGTTAGCTTGCCTGCCGGTCCTTTTTTCTCAAGAAATCCAAGAGTCTCTTTGGTCTCTTCCATTACTTTTATAACATCCGGATTCTTTTGTATTATACTATCCAGCGTGACAACATCACCCTTTTGTACGGTATATGATGGAATTGTCATCTTTTTTCCGTTCACCAAGACATGACCATGAGTAACAAATTGACGTGACATCATCCGTGACTTTGCCAAACCCAACCGGTAGACAACATTATCAAGTCTCCTCTCAAGCAGAGACAACAGGATATCTTCCGTATCACCCTTTTGCGATGTCGCATTCTCAACCAATTTTCTGAATTGCTTTTCAAGAAGACCATACATTACTTTTGCCTTTTGTTTTTCACGAAGTTGCTGACCGAACTCGGATGGTCTTCTTTTTCCTTTTCTGCCATGAACACCAGGCGGGATATTCAAACGCCGCATCAAGCTTGCCGAGGTTTTCTCAAGCAAATTTATGCCTTCTCTTCGTGCTAATTTATGTTTTGGTCCTGTATATCGTGCCATTTATTTAGATTTAAGATTTAGGATTAAGGATTTAAGAATATTCTTTAATCTTAAATCTTCAATCTTTAATCTCATTAAACTCTTCTTTTCTTCTTACTCCTCGGGCCGTTGTGCGGCATTGGTGTTACATCAGAAATAGATGTGATCACCGGTCCGGCGTTTTTGATGCCCCGAAGTGATGAATCACGTCCTGAGCCCGGTCCTTTAACAAAAACGTCAACTGATTTCATTCCTTTCGCAACAACGCGTTTGACAACTTCCTCAACTGCGACACTCGCAGCATACGGAGTTGATTTTCGTGTGCCTTTAAAACCACGTGATCCGGATGAACTCCAGCCAAGTGTGTCACCTTTATCATTGGTCACGGTAACAAGCGTATTATTAAACGTCGCAGTAATATATACCCGGCCGTGATCGGTTACTGTTGCTCCTACTTTCTTTTTCGCTTTTGTTGTTATTTTTGTTTGCTTAGCCATAATGATTAGCGTTCAGCGTCTAGATAATTAGCGTTTAGTTCTCTTTTCTATACGCTAGACGCTAACTCTCTATACGCTTACTTTCCTGTCGTTTTTGCCTTTTGGGCTTGCTCCATCTTCGCCATTACTTCTTTCTTAATCGCACCGATTGTGACACGTTTGCCTCGTTTGGTACGGGCGTTTGATCTGGTCCGCTGACCCCTCACAGGCAATCCATGTGCGTGGCGCATACCACGGTAACTGCCGATATCACGAAGACGCCGTATATTCCCTGCTATTTCTGCTTTAAGGTCTCCTTCGATTTTGTATGCTTCAAGTACTTTGGTCAGCCGTTTGATCTCATCTTCAGTCAATGTCTTTGCCCGCTTCTCGGGAGTAATCTCAGCTTTCTTCAAAACATCAACTGCATTCTTTCTCCCAATGCCATAGATATATGACAATGCGATATCGACTCTTTTTTCATCTGGTATAGTTACTCCTACAATTCTCATAATTTAGCGTTTAGCGTCTAGTTATTGAGCGTTTAGTTCTTATTTCTATACGCTAGACGCTAACTCTCTATACGCTTACTCATCCCTGGCGCTGTTTGTGGCGTGGGTTTTCACACACAACACGTACTACGCCCCGGCGTCTGATAATTTTACATTTGATACATCTTTTTTTAACACTTGCTTGTACTTTCATAATCTAGTGAATAGCGTCTAGTTATTGAGCGTTTAGTTCTTATTTCTATACGCTAAACGCTAACTCTCTATACGCTTATTTATATCGATACATGATCCGGCCTCTTGTCAGATCATATGGCGTCATTTCAATTCTGACCCGGTCGCCGGGCAAAATTTTTATGAAATGCATCCGCATCTTCCCAGAGAGGTGACACAATACCAGTGATCCATCATCAAGCTCTACCCGAAATAACGTATTGGGCAGTGCTTCTTTTACTATGCCATCTTTCTCAAATGAGCCTTGATGAGCCATTGGAGCATTATAGCAAAATAGGCTCAAAAGAGCAACAACCTCCGAAAACTCAGAGAAATCGGAGAAATCGGAATATCAGAATATCAGAAATTCAGAGTATCAGAAAAATAATAAATTTCCGGTTTTCTGATCTTCTAAATTTCTGAGTCTTCCGATTTTTCTGAAAATAAATTACTTTGTTAACACCAATGGGCCTTTGTCCGTTATCGCAATCGTCCGCTCATAGAGCCCGGACAGCTTGCCGTCATGAGTCCGTATCGTCCAGTGATCCGGATCAAGCATAACATCATGTTTCCCCATATTATATATTACTTCTACTGCAATTGTCATTCCCTCAATGAGTTGCGGTGTCCTATTGATATTCCCCACCAAATATCCCGGCACTTCGGGCGCTTCGTGCAGTTCTTTACCGACACCATGGCCGATCAGACTCCTCACGACACTATATCCTGCTTCTTTTTCAACAATCCGCTGGATCGTCTGTGAGATATGCCCGATCCTATTGCCTATAACGGCTTGATTGATCGCCTCTTCCAGTGCCGTTTTTCCAATCGCTAAAAATGTATCTATCTCATCTTTATCACCGTTAAAAACTGAACTTCTCACTCGTTTTGATTCCGACATATCAGTATGCAATCCTTTGTAATACACACCGCAGTCAATACCGACGACATCCCCGTCTTTTATCACATACTTCGATGGAATTCCGTGCACGACGACATCATTGGTTGAAAAACACGTCGTGTGATAATACCCCTTTACCTTCATGAACCCTGGCTCTCCTCCGAGTTCACGAATCCGCTTCTCTGCCAATTGATCAAGTTCCAGCTCACTTACGCCAGGTACTGCCGCATCCATTACTTCTCCAAGTACTGTTGCCAGAATATGGCCACCATGCTTCATTATCTCGATTTGGGATGAGTTTTTATAATCAATCATATAATTTGCGCTTGCGTAATTCTGCAAGGATCTCGTTAATTGTCTGTTCTTCATTCATATCAGAATTATCCAATACAAAATACCCCTGCTTTTCCGGATCACTGGTCAAAGGATTCATTTCACGTTTTGTGTCCCGTTTGTCTCTCGTTCTGATCTGTTCAAACACTTCTACAAACGTTCGTATGTCTCCTCGCCTGTGATACTGCTCCATCCTTCTGTTCGCACGAATTGTTTCGGTCGCGGTGAGAAATATCTTTAAGGCCGCGTCAGGGAAAACAACCGTCCCGATATCCCTTCCCTCAACAATTACTATATTTCCCTGCTGTGCTTTTTCTTGTCCTATTTCCTGCTGTCTCCTGACAAGCTCGGCACGTACCTCCGGTATGACACCGACAATCGATGCGCCTTCGGCAATTGCGCCGTCCTGGATTGCATCGGTAACATCAGTATCATTAAGCACTATCCTATCATCTATGTACCCAACAACGATCTTTCCCAACTGGGAAGTCACTGCTGCTCCGTCCTCCAAATTAATCCCGCTGTTGATACAATAGAGAGCAACACACCGATACATTGCTCCCGTGTACAAATCAACACCAAGAAGAACACGGGCAAGTTTTTTTGCTATGGTTCCCTTTCCTGAGGCAAGCGGTCCGTCAATGGCGATAATAAATCCTTTTTTCATAAGTTATTTTTCGTTCATTGACTAATCTTATCCATGATCTCTTTGTGGATCTTTTCAATCGGTTCTTCACCATTAAATGTTAACAGTTTTTCCTTCGACCGATAAAATTCAAGTACCGGCTCGGTGAATTTATGGAAGAGTTCAATACGTTTACGTATCGCACTGAGCGTATCATCTTCCCGCTTTTCTCCGTTATCACCATTTCTATACGAAAGCCGCCACAACGCTTCTTTATCCGAAACTTCAAGATAAACTACCTTATCGATACCGTTTTTAAATGACTTTGCTTGCGAAATTGTCCGGGGATAGCCATCCAAAATAAATCCCTTTTCATATTCTGGCCGGGAGAGATACTCACTGACGATTTCATTCGTTTTTTTATCGGGGATCAGATATCCTGCTGTCATTGTCTCTTTAATATACCGTCCCAGCGGCGTCCGCTCTTTTGCAAGTTCCCTAAAGATATGCCCCGTTGAGAGATAAGGAACGCCAAGTTTTTCACTCAATAAATTCCCTTGTGTTGATTTACCCGATCCCTGTATGCCGACTAAAATAATTTTCATAATTATCTTCCTAATCACTATTTATTCAGAAATCCTTCATAATTTCTCATCACAAGATTGGCCTCAATTGCCTTAAAGGTCTCCAACACAACACTCACCACAATAAGAATACTTGTTCCTCCCAAAAGAAGTGTCTGAACTCCCGTTGCGACTTGGGTAATCTCAGGCAGAATAGCAACGAGTCCCAGGAAACACGCACCCACCAGCGTAATTCTGGTGAGAATATAATTGAGATACTTTGACGTTGGTTTGCCGGGACGGACGCCGGGGATGAATCCGCCGTATTTCTGGATATCCTCTGCTATCTTTTTTGGATTAAAGACAACTGCCGTATAGAAAAATGTAAAGGCAACAACCAGCACAAAATAAAGACCATTATAGAGAAAACCGGTCGGGGTAAACCAAAGATTGATTGCCTCAGCAATACTGTGCATGGCTGCATTGTGCGAAGTCAAAAAGACATTTGCAATAAGCGATGGCAAAAGTACAATAGAGACTGCAAAAATAATCGGGATAACTCCTGCTTGATTCAGCCTGAGTGGTAGATGCGTTGACTGCCCGCCATAGAGTTTGTTCCCCCGCATCCTTCTGGCATAATGTACGGGTATTTGTCTTGTTGCTTCATTGACAATGATAATCCCTGCAATAACGACCAAACTCAACACGGCAAAACTGATAAGACCGAGACTCGCTTGGGTATTGGTTGTTGAAAATGTCTGACCCAACGCAACCGGCAGTCTTCCGACGATTCCTCCAAAAATCAAAAGAGAGATACCATTCCCAACACCATGATCAGTGATCAGCTCACCCAGCCAGACAAGAAGCATTGATCCTGCAACCAGTGTCAGGATAAATGAAATGAGATCAACAGGTGTGAGTGTTGTTACCAAATTCTGACTCTTCAGCAAAGCAAAGACACCGATCGCCTGCAGAACTGAAAGCGGTACTGTCAAAATACGGGTATACTGATTGATCTTCCTCCGACCCGAATCGCCTTCTTTTGAAAGCTCTTCAAGTTTGGGAAGCACCATTGTCAAAAGCTGCAGAATAATTGACGCGTTAATGTACGGATTCAGCCCCAATGCCATGATGGAAAAATTGGAAAGCGTACCGCCTGAAAAGATATCAAGAAAACCAAGAAATTGATTGCCGGCAAAAAGATTTTTGAGTTCTGCGACATTAACACCAGCGACAGGAATGTGGGCGAAAATCCGGAATACAAAAAAAATTGCGAGGGTGAAAAGAAGTTTTCTTCTTACTTCCGGTGATTTAAAACTGTTACGAAGTGTGTCAAATATCCCATTCATTCTTTTAGTATATGCTATTTTGTATCTAGTTTTTAGTATGCGGTATCACGTTCTTTCAATACAAAACACTCAATACTAACTACTAGCT
>DATLSZ010000013.1:0-19304 GCA_035533875.1 Candidatus Acidiferrales bacterium | reverse complement strand
CAAATGGGCAAAATCAACAATAACTTCTTTACCAGCATTTAGGAAGCTACTACATCCCGGTGCTTCTAAACTTTGAAGATGTAGTGTTGCCGTATTGAGAGGTTGTAATGAGGCACACGGATTATCCGGAAGATATGTTGGAGAAACGGGATAGCTGCACGAGGACATGCCCAACGATACCGCAAGACTCGACTTAGCCAATGCACCACGCCATGTTGCATGTTCCTTCATGAGTTTTATGTCTTATTTTAAAAAATATACCATAAAAACGAAAAAATGTCAAACTATAGGTCAATATTCAATTATGTAATTTTTCAGTTTTTCTAAAAACCAGATGCAGGATCTGCGAAAACAAGCAGACGATATAAAGAGGTTCCGATTGGGGTGCAGGTCTGGAGAATCAGTTGTGTCTTTTTATTATTGAGCAAATAGGATACTTGCGTCGAGTCGACAGTTTTTTCTTCGCGTACCCGGTAATCATAATCTTTGCCGTTCCGGCGGACGATGATCAAATCTCCTTTTTGGAGCTCACCCAAGCGCAAAAAAATCGTATTAAAATAATTCTCTTCCCAAATCGGACCTGAGGAATGAGCGAAGAGATACACCGTTCCCTTTTGTCCGGGGAGGGAAGTACCTTTTGCCTGCGCGACACCATGCTTCAGTGCTTCATCATATACAGTCTGATTGGCCGGGTCAACTCCGATAATAACAGGCGACTGGGCATGAATCTTTGGAATAGTGATATAGGTTCCAAACGAGGGAAGATTTTGTTGAATCTCTGGAGGGAAAAGATAAATTCTGACTATTGGCCAGAAGAGGTAGAGGAATACGACCATCGCCAAAAGTAATAATATGTTGCCAATATGTTGTGTTATATTTCTTTTCATATTCTGGCTGTCTGAGTTTTCTGATTGTCCGATTATAACAAAAAACCCCGTCAAGCGGGGCTTTCTTATTAGAGAGTAAATCCGAATCCTGGAGATCTCCCGGATCGCAGTCTTAAATATCCACCCAAAAGCATCATCAATATATTCCCGATCAGCGCGATAAAGAACCAGTAACTTCCGGTTACCGGGAGATTGCTTGCAGCAGCACCCAGTACTGAGCCTGTACTGCCTGATGATGAACCACCCGATGAGTTGCTCGTCGATGAGGACGATGGTGAGGATGACGATGTTGGCACATTACCGCTTGTCGGCTGTGGTGTCGGTGCGGGCGGGGGAGTCGGTTTGTTTTGTACTTTCTGGCAACAAGACACGGTGACACTTGAGACGTTGATCGGCCCGTTTTCGATATTGATAACACTGGTTATACCTCCAGTGACAATAGTGACATTGCCGTTATTACTGTTTGCGGTATTCCCGCCAGTGAGATAAATAGATTTCAAATTATTAATAATAGTTGCGGAATTAGTAACGGTAATATTGTTTGTGTTGGTATTATTATTTGAAACAGTATTTACGGATCCCTCTCCGTTACCTGATATCTTGATATCAGTTGTCCCATTACTGTCCGACGGGACAGATACATTGGACACATTTACCGGACCATTTTTGACAGAGATGCTTGCGTTGATATTGCCGGTTTTGATAGTGACGTTGCCATTATTGCCATTTGCGGTATTGTTACCTGTAATGGCTTTTTGTGTGACATTGTTGGTAATATTGGCTGTTTGATTCACTGTAACATTTGTGGTATCAGTTGTCTGAGAATTGATTGTGTTTGTTGAATTTTCTCCGTTGCCGGTGACAGTCTCTGTCGTATCCTGCGTACTGCAACAGGGAGAATTTACTGTTGAAGAATTTGCCGCTGTAGTAACTGCTGAGGAAGCATTGGCATCTCCGGTCTGAACACTTGTTGACCCACCCGAATTACTTGAGGCATTGTTGTTACCGGTTGAAGCAGCTGTGCTGGTGTTATTTTTTACGTCTGAGGTATTTGTCTGCTGTGTCGTTGTCTGAGTAGTGGCTGCTACGTTTACTGTTGTATTAGAACTAGAACCGTTCCCGGAAACGGTTATTTCATCAGCAGAAGAGACCCGAGGACTCACCACTAAACCAAGCAGCATCACTACGCAGGACGTTATGATTGTTATATTTTTTGTTTGTTTATTCATGTTGTTCCTTTTAACCTAAGACATTGGTCCAAAAGTAGTAGTATCTCGCAGAGCAGTTAACGTGAGGAGCAGTATATCTAACTTTTTCCCTTAGACTTATCCAAAATCTCTTTCTCTTTCGCTTACGCTAGCCGGTTATTGCGGGTGCAACGACTTTCCGTGCTAATCTTTTTGACAATAATTTCTTTCCAAGAAGTCCGATACCGAATAAGGGAATGATAAGCACTAACCAGGCAAGATTGAATACAATCTCTTTTTTGCTGTCGTGAGCACCCAGGAATGCCGCTGCAAGGAAGTTACCGTGCGCACTTACCGTTGCGGTCCCATTCCCGTTTGTTGAGATAAATGATTTATTCAGTGAATAACCAAACCCGTAATTACTGCTATCTGTCGATACAACATTTGTTGCAGGACCACTTGTTGGCGTTGGATTTGACGAATTTGAATTATTTGTATTGTTCGATGAGTTATTGTTATTCGAATTGGAACTATTATTCGAATCAGCACCCGAAGTGTTTGTATTTGATGACGCGACACTGGTTGTTGGATCTGTTTTCGTGGGTTCTGTTTGTCCCGGGCCATAGAAGTTGCCGAGCCAGCTGCCGAATACATTAACGAGTGTGACATTCAAGTGTCCGTTGCCGACAATGTTGTTGTTGACGAAGTTCACCAAGTTGGCGATGATATTGGCATTTCCCGTTGTGATTGCACTCGTTCCGCCGGTGTTACCGTTTGCCGTGTTGCCGCCGGTGTTAGCAGATAAATTCAGGGTATTGTTGATGTTGGCAGTGTTATTTTGTGTTGTTGTGTTATTGGTTGTCGATGACGCTTGTGCATTGTTTGTCGATCCTGATCCGTTTCCGGTGTTGGATGCTCCGGGAGCAGTATTGGATGCAGTTACTTGTCCATCAGCACCTACGGTGAAGAACATTCCCGCTGACCCTTCCATATTTGATCCAGGCGCGCCGACCAATTCACCAAGCCATTGTCCTGCGTTATTTACCAAAACCAGCCAGTAGTTGCCTCCATCGATATTGGTATTGGCAATATTCAACGTATTTGCTGTAACGTTTGATGTGCCGGTGTTGGTTGCTGTATCGCCGCCTGTGTTGCCATTTGAGGAATTACCGCCTGTTGTGCCGCTCAACACGAGATCATTGGTGATGTTTGCAGCATTATTTTGGTTGGTCGTTGTATTGGTATTAGAGCTACCGGCAGCATTGTTGGTTGAATCCGATCCGTTACCGGTATTGGCAACAGTCGTACCAGTTGTTGTACCTGTTGTCGGGCCACTTGCAAACTCAGGGAGTACGATATTTCCGTTTAAGCTGCCGTAGATATTGACAACTCCAAGGGTCACATTGCCAGCTATATTATTATTGGCAAACGTTAGGGAATTGGCATCAACATTGGCATTACCTGTGTTGATTGTCGTATTGCCGCCCGTGTTGCCCGATGAATCATTGGTTCCGGAATTTGCAGCAAGTGTCAGATTGTTGCCAACTGATGCGTCATTATTTTGGAACGTTGTCCCATTAACAACTTGTGATGCTGTCGCATTATTCGTTGAGTTGCTCCCATTTCCCGTATTTGCTGCACTTGATCCTGTTGTTCCGCAGTTGATGATGCAGTTTGCAGCATACGCATCAGGAGTCAGTACAAGATCGCCATTCTGATCACCGTTCACATTAAACTGTGACACGGACACACCGCTCAAATTTGTATTTACATCCGTTATTGCAGTTCCCGATACATTAGCGTTTCCGGTGGTTATTGAGGTATTGCCGACATTACCCGATGACTGATTACTACCGCTGTTGCTTGTTTGATTCAGATTATTTCCGACTGTTGCACTGTTATTTTGATTGGTAGTGCTGTTAGAAACTGTCGCAGATGAACTGTTATTATTCGAACCGGTACCGTTTCCGCTATTCACGACCGCTCCCGATGATCCGTCACCGACAGTTGCTCCGCTAGCACCTGAACCAGTACTTGCGCCATTGGTATTTGCCGTTGTCACGACAGTCGCTGAATTATTGGCGTCTCCGGAATTTATTGCTGTATTACCGACATTACCGTTTGAGGTCGTTTGATACGCTGGATCTGTATTACTGGTTGAGCCTTGTGTACCAGCAGCTGGATCAGTTGTTGGTGTTGGGGTAGGTGTTGGGCTATTGTCTGTGTGAGAAACTCCCTGCGTTGGTGTCGGCGATGGTTTCGCTGGATTTGGCGGTACCGTTGGTATTGGCGGAACAGTTACCGTAAGCGGCGGCGCTGTTGGAATAGGCGGTACTGTTACGGTTACCGGTGGCGCTGTTGGAATTGGCGGTGCTGTTGGAGCTGCAGGAACGGATGTAGGAGCAGGTGTTGGCGTTGTATCATCCGCCAGAACAACAGCCGGCTGTACTTGCAGAGCAAGCAAACTAATTGTTGCAAAAATCGCTATGTATTTTTTAATGTTATTCATATATTTTTTTTCTTAATGCTCAGTGATAAATAATTATTCCTAATTCCTAATCACTATTCACTAATTACTTGTCTTGTTGGTAGGGTGCCTTACCGAAGTGCCAGCAAAGCACCGCTACCCAACAAAAACTTAGATCATAAAGCCGTGTAGGAATCCCCAAAGACCACTAAAGTCAAAGGTTGTTCCGAATGTAAATGTACCAAGGTTTCCCAAAGTATTTACGTTTCCAGCATTATTAACAGTGTTGTTTGATGTACCGTTTCCGGTAGTGACTGAAGGATCGAAACTTCCACCTGTATTACTTATAGATGTGTTTCCTCCTGTTTTAGAATTACTGAATACACCGTTCCAGAATCCTTGATCGTTAACCTGTGAAGGAGCGATCGCGTTATCCAAACTCGCTGTAACATAATTCGATGAGTCTTCACCGTTTGTGTTTATATCTACGCCTACGCCGTTTGTGGCACAACCGCAGTCGAGGCTAGCACTATTAAAGTTTGCAGCATTATCTACTGCAGCATTTGATGTAGCGCTTCCTGTTGTGATACTTACAGTACCATTGGTATTACCGTTAGCTGTATTGTATCCAGTTTTAGCTTCTGCTTTGACTTTGTTGTCAAAGTTGGCCTCGTTAACTTGAGTCAGCACAACTGCTGAATCTTGATTCAACACGACACCATTGTCACTGTATTCACCGTTTCCAGAAATAGTTACACTAGATCCACCTGAATTTCCGTTACCGCCGTTTCCGACTTGTGCAACGTTTGCATTTGCAGCGTTACCGATAGTAACGTTGGTTTTTGCAGCTCCAGTATTGATCGAAGTGTTACCTCCGGTGTTTGATGTAGCATCATTTCCACCGGTTTTTGCTTTTGCGTCAACATTATTGCTAATATCTGCAGCATTGGTTTGACTTACAAAAACACCACTGTTGTTATTAACATTTGCAGTGTTGTCTGAGTGTTCACCGTTTCCTGTGACATTAACATCTGTTGCACCACTGTTGCATGAAGCACAATTTGACAAGTTAGCTTGATTCAAATTAGCTGCATTACTAACAGTAGTGTTTGATGTTGCACTTCCAGTCGTGATTGAAGTATTACCACCGGTGTTACCATTTGAACTGTTACCACCTGTAGAAGAACTTGAATCAACGTTGTTGGAAATGTTGGCATTGTTTGACTGAACAACTTGCGTTGTTGTGTTACTGTTGAGAGAAACGTTACTTGTTGAATTTTCTCCGTTTCCACTGACAGTAATGGTGTTTGCGAATGCCATTGGTGCTAAAGCATTAACTAAGACTGCTCCGGTTGCTATAGCTGTTATAATTCGTCTTTTAAAAGTCATAATATCTTTTCACCTCCCTCCGTTAGATAATCTCTCGTTAGCCGAGAACACTTCTCTCCGTTTCATAAAAAACGGAGACTACTTCATCTACACCTAATAGGTGAAGTTATCTCCGTTCTTTGGTTTATTATTTTTCAATAGTTCGTTGTACATATTGCTTATCTATTTTTTTAGGCCAACAAAAAAGGCACCCGTTCCTTTATAGAATTTTTTCTATAAAGAAAAAGATGCCTCCGTTTGCGGTCAGCTTGTATTATTTAGTTGTCAAATTTTACCGACTTAATTGATGTTATACGTAACAATATATATTAAACTAAATCACCTTGTCAAGACCCAGTTTTCACTGCATTTTGAACTTGTGTCGTTGTTTTTTTAATGTTCCGTTCTATTATCTGTACCACTTTAAAATCCTGAACAAAAATTTCAACGCTTCCCCAGCCACGGATATTTTGTAACGCTTCAACAATCTCCCCGAGTAATTGCTTATTTATCTCTTTTGTCGAATAATCTTTCATACTTTTATTCTCTTACATCTTCAATCCTAAATCTGTAATCTTATTTCAGATTGAGGTTGATTGTCTGTTTGGTACCGGAAATCTCACCAACTTCAAGTTTGAGACTTTTTGCATTCGCGTCAATCGGGAAACCAAGCCTTGTGTATTTTGTCGCGATTGCTTCGATATCAACCGGATCACTGTGGATATCTGCTGCTAGTTTGTCACTGGAATTACCGACAATGAGCCGTATATAATCTCTCGTATTCAACTGCACGGATTTGCTGTAATTATTGGTAATCTTTAAATTAAGAACTAAAAATACTCTTCCTTGTACTGCTGTTGCGACTTGTCCTTGCACGACGATTTGATTATCAAGCTCTGCGCTTTGAATTTGATAATGAATTTTACTTACTTCTTTACCGGTACTGTCTTTCAGCGGGAAATCAAAATTTTTATTTAATGTTTGGATTGCGATCGGTTTGGCAACGGTTACTTGTTTGCTGTTATTTGCTGCCGCGCCAAGTGTCTGTGTCGAAGACTGGGATTGATTGCTGACAAATTTACCGATGACGACACCGGCTATTATGACGACAACGACACCGACGAGAACAAAAGGAAGATATGGTGAATTTCTGAAGAATCGTTTGATTTTTTTAAATTGCATGCCGCTGTTTTGGAAAGAACTGCTTTGGGTGTTGGAATGGAAAGATCCTGATGAATAATCGGTCATTGCCAACGTTGAAGATTTGAAAAAGTTAGCAATTGTTGTTGATAAATTCGCTGCAAGATTTTTCATAAATTACGAAAAATAATCGAGCAGGATTGGTTAGGATATTATCATCCGTGAATTGCTGTGTCAAGAAGCAAATTGGTTTTGAAACAGAAAACAGACAATTTTAATATAAATTCTGTTGAAAAAAATTAAACAAAAGCCGGTTAACAAGTGTAAAGAATAACTTATGATATGGTCTCATTAAATGATACGGTTCATAGCATATATGAATAACTAGATTACAGGAAAAGGTTGAATTAGATGGCAATAAGCCGTGAAAGGAGATGCTTACTGGAGGCCTAGATGACCAACGCAAGTACCTCCGTCACTATCGCTGTTCGTTCCATCTGAACAAGTGGTATTTGACCATGTAATTCCCGTCAGTATATTCAGTTCCCAGTTAGAACCATTAAGATTTGCATTAGTAAAGTTTGCATTTGTGAAATCATTGCCACCAACGCTGCTACTAATTGTTGCGCCAGTAAAATTTGTGTTTGTAAAATTATTGCCACCTGTCGAAGTATTTATTGTCACGTTTATAAAACTATCACCACTAAAATTATTGCTGTTTATACTAGTTCCATAAAATGACACACGATCGAAAATGGCACCAGTTGAGTCAGTGTTTTGAAGTACTGAGGAACTGATAAATGCATCTGTAAGATCTTTTCCTTTAAATCGATCGGCAAATCCATTGTTGTCGTCAAACACTGCAGCATAGTAAATGGGTGGTGGTTGATTAGAAGATCCTCCCGATGGTGTTTGCCAGCTTGAATTACCTGATCCGTCAGCAGTTAATACCTGTCCACTAGTAGCAGTTCCAGAACCAATTTTGGCAGCAGTGACAGCATTGTCTGCGAGCTTGGCTGTAGTTACTCCGCCGTCTGCCAGCGATAAAGTAGCATCACCTTGTGTTGCTCCCCCTGATAATCCAGTACCTGCAATGACTGAGGTAATATCACCGTAGTCTGCGGATACTTGAGGATCACCAGTTTTACACGGCGAAGATGGTGAGGTGCCAAGTTGAGCATTATACATTGCGGTTTTTCCAGATGTACTTAAACATCCAGTAAAAAAGTTAGTTGGGTCTGCATTTACTCGTACGGCTATTATAAGTGCACAAGCAATCATGACAATAAAAGCGGGAATGAGAGATTGTAACCTGGAGAAAGTGTACTTGCGAATGAGATGTTTGAATGTAACTGTTTTATTGCTCACTTTACTTTTTATAATTCATCAGCTGAGGTTTTGTCAATTAGCAAAAGCTATTGAATGGGTGCTTGCCATATTGCCGGCGTTGGTGAGATTGTGTGGTTAAATAGTACTTCTTGAGATGTGATGTCATTATTATTATGGAAATCATGTAAATTTAAACCAAAGTCAGTTTTCCAGTCATTATTTCTGTTGATTGTCCGGAATGATAATAAACTGATAACAATTATTGCCAGGATTACTCCTGCTATTTTTGCATTTACCGATTTGCTATTCAGGTTTTGTATGCTCACTCCTATTGTCCCTAGTAACCCAGCTATAGGAAAATACATCCATCGATCAGCAACGGTGGAATCAAGAGGAAAAAGTTGCGAATAAAAGAGAAGCCCGACAATTAGCCACACAAAGAAGAAGGTAAAAACATGTAGGTTATTCTTTCTTGTAGTGGCGACCCTCCTCCCAAAGAAAAGAAGGATTCCAAGAAACACAAAATCAAATATGAGTGGTAAATAAAAACGAGTGAAGTCAATTTGTTTGACAACCCAAATTTGATAGATCCCTATATTACTCGGATCCAAGAAATTCTTGAGGTAATAAAACCAAATGGCAGGTATATTAAGCATTCTTATCCCTAACGGTTGTGTCCAGATATAAGGATATCCGTTATATATTGGGACGGGATATATGTCTGCAATATAAAAATGCATAAAAACGTAAATAATAAATATTAATCCTGTAGTAGCAAAAAGAGTAATCTTTTGTTTCTTATGAAAAACAATTCTGTACAGTACTATGAGGAATAAAAATAAAACCGATGTTTCACTTGTAAACAATGCGAGTAGTAATAAACAGCTTATAAGTGCCAATCGCAATAAGCTCAGTTTATCTGATAAGCTTACGTGTAATGCACTAATACCAAATAAGAAAAATACCGGTTCAATAGTTCCTGAAATATAAGATACAGATTCCACTTGCAGTGGGTGAACAAGAAAGATTAGAGATAAAATAAAAGATAGAGTCTTATTAAAAAACCGTTTAAATAATAGGTAAACTAAGTAGGCGTTAATTATATGAATCCATAGTTGAATGAGGTGATAATGATAAGGAGCATCAGCATAGAGATAATATAAGAAATTAAAATAGATAGTCATCAAAGGCCTATACATTCCCTGACTATTGAAAAAGTTAGCTTTACTGAAGACGTATGAAAAAGATAATGGATGATGCAATGCTTGATTGGAGATGATGTAATTTATATCATCCCAAACGAAACCATTATTGAGACAGTTTGAGAAAACGATAAACCCTAAGGCAATAATGATGCAGGGTGGAGAAGTAAGGATTTTCAGAGCTTTACCAATTAAAAATGCTCGTCTATCGAGAACTGCCTGATTATCGGATTGGGGAGAACTTTCGGGCATAGGTGGCTTGATTGTATGAAAAGGTGTAGAGGCATGTCAATATAAGTGAAGGAATTACGCTCTATTACCCCCTGACTTTACACCTCCTGATTCTACTGCTATAACTTACTTGTGGAGAAGAAAATAGAACCCCAGCAGCGATCAAATACGCTCTTCATGCTTATCGGGATGAGTACGGCAATACTGCTTGTCTCACCGGTGATTATTCTGTTGGTACTCGGCTACTTCGCAGATAAGATATTTCATACGGCACCGCTTTATATGATCATGGGGATAGTGGTCGGTTTTGTCAGCGGGGTTATCAATGTCTTTCGGATGGTACAGCTTATGCAGCGGCGGAAACTGCAACAGAAGAAAACGACTGATTCATAAGATATGCATCGACATGATCAGCTACTTGTCTTCCTTCGGCAATCGCCCAGACGATCAATGACTGTCCGCGAGCAGCATCACCTGCAGCAAAGACGCCATCTTTACTCGTCATCTTCCGTTCATCAGTCAAAAGAGCACCGTTAGGGGCAAACTCTAACCCGAAATCCTTCACAATACCGTTTGTCTGAGGACCGGTGTATCCGATCGCAATCAGCACCAAATCCGCCGGGATTTCAAATTCGCTTCCTGAAATAATTTCAATGACCCGTTTGCCCGCAGCATCTTTCGTCCGATTTGCCCGGACCGCTTTGATCGCTGTGACTTTGTTATCTTTGCCGATAAATTCTTGCGAAACGATGGAAAATTCCCGCTTGCCACCTTCTTCCTGAGAAGATGAGATAGAAAATGTCTGCGGCCACTCAGGCCAGGGATTCTTGATCGTCCGGATACCAGAAGGCATGCTGCGATGCTGTAACTGTGTGACAGTCTGCGCTTTTTGTCTCAGTGCTGTACCCAGACAATCAGATCCTGTATCTCCGCCGCCGATGATAACGACATTTTTTCCTTTTGCCGAAATCATATCTTTTTTGGCGACGCGGTCTCCTTCACAAATTCTATTTTGTACTGTCAAATAATCCATCGCAAAATGAATACCCTGTAGTTCTCGTCCTTGAATCTTCAAATCCCGCGGGCTAGTTGAACCTATAGCGAGAACAACGGCATCAAATTCTTTTTCAAGCTGAGCTGTTGTAATCGAACTTCCTGCGTCGCAGTTGGTGATAAATGTTATTCCTTCTCGCTTCATTATCCGCAAGCGCCGATCAAGTCTTCTTTTTTCCATTTTAAATTCAGGAATTCCATACCGGATCAATCCACCGATCCTGTCTGATTTTTCAAACACCACAACAGTATGTCCGAGCCTGTTCAATTGCTGTGCCGCGGCAAGTCCTGCCGGGCCCGATCCGATGATGGCAACCTTTTTTCCGGTCCGTTTTTTTGGCAGCACGGGTACAACCCATCCTTTTTCAAATGCCTTATCGATAATTGCCAGCTCAATTTGTTTGATGGTAACGGGCTTGTCATTGATCGCAAGGACACAAGCCGGCTCACAAGGAGCAGGGCAGAGCGTCCCAGTAAATTCAGGGAAATTATTGGTCCTGCTGAGCCGGTCATACGCTTCTTTCCATTGATTTTTATACACAAGATCATTCCATTCAGGGATGATATTGCCGAGCGGACAACCCGAATGACAAAACGGCACACTACAGTCCATACAGCGAGCAGCCTGCTTGACCACAGATTCGTTACCAGGTTTTTGATAGACTTCTTTCCAGTCATCAATTCGCTTACCAATAACACGCCGTTTTGGCTGCTGCTGTTCAATTGTGAGAAATCCTTTTATATTTCCCATATTATTCTTTTGCTTTAAAACTTTTGACAGAATCTTTTTCTATCTGTTTGTATATCTGGCTTGTCTCACCAGACTCCGATTGGTTCGTCTTTTCCATCTGCTTATATTCTTTCGGGATGACTTTCACAAAATACCGTTTGAACTCATCCCAATTTTGGAGGATTGTTTCTGCTTTGGGACTTTTTGTGAATCTCTGGTGACGGGTTATCAGCGACTGCAAAATATTTTCATCCTCACTCGTTATCTTTTCCAATTCTACCATTGCGCTGTTATAGTTCTGTTTTATCAAATTCGCGTTATCCAAAATATAGGCGACACCACCGCTCATACCCGCTGCAAAATTTCTCCCTACCTCACCCAATATGACAGCGGTACCGCCGGTCATGTATTCACACCCATGATCGCCGACTCCTTCAACAACAGCTACTGCGCCGCTGTTTCTAACCGCGAAGCGTTCACCTGCAATGCCATTGATATATGCTTCGCCGCTTGTCGCGCCATACAGTGCCACATTACCAATAATAATATTTTCCTCAGGAATAAAACGCTTATTGTTGATCGGATACACAATGATCTTGCCGCCTGAAAGGCCTTTTCCGACATGGTCATTGCCATCTCCCTGCAAAACCATAGTAAGACCTTTCGGAATAAAAGCTCCGAAGCTTTGGCCCGCTGATCCGGTAAAAGTGAGTCTGATTGTATCATCAGCCAATCCCTTATCACCATACCGTTTGGTTATCTCATACCCAAGCATGGTCCCGACAGTCCTATCAGTATTTTTGATCCGGAAGGTTTTCCGAATCCGTTTGGGATGACGGAGCGTGTTACGGGAAAGTTTGATCAACTGATGATCAAGCACCTTCCTCAGCCCGTGATTTTGTTTGACGATACAGCGTCTTGGAGCAGTACTGTCTGTAGGCATATGCAAGAGGGGAGTAAGATCCAACCCTTTTGCTTTCCAATGCGATAACGCCGGCTGAAAATCGAGCATTTCCACCTTACCAATCATCTCATCCATTGTCCTGAAGCCAAGCTGTGCCATATACTCCCGTACTTCTTCTGCAAGGAACGTGAAGAAATTGATAAGATGCTCCGGCTGTCCGGTAAAACGCTTGCGGAGCTCGGGGTTTTGTGTGGCGATCCCGACTGGACAGGTATCCAAATGACAGACTCGCATCATGACACATCCTAGAACAACAAGCGGAGCTGTTGCGAATCCATACTCTTCCGCTCCCAAAAGCGCGGCAATAATTACATCCCGGCCAGTTTTTAGATGCCCGTCCGTCTGGACAACAATCCGCGACCTGAGACCATTTTTCATTAGCACCTGCTGTGTTTCGGCCAAACCGATCTCCCACGGGATACCTGTTGATTTAATACTCGTCATTGGCGCCGCACCTGTTCCTCCTTCATGTCCGCTGATGATAACAGCATCCGAAAAAGCTTTGGCGACTCCTGCCGCGACTGTACCAACACCGACTTCAGCTGCGAGTTTGACACTGATCCGGGCAGTCGGATTGGCATTTTTCAGATCATAAATCAGTTGGCACAAATCCTCAATTGAGTAGATATCATGATGCGGCGGCGGAGAAATAAGCCCAACTCCTGCCACAGTATGCCGCACCTTGGCAATCCATGGATATACTTTTTCCCCGGGCAGTTGACCACCTTCGCCAGGCTTGGCACCCTGAGCCATTTTAATTTGGATCTCCGATGCGTTAACCAGATACTCACTTGTCACTCCGAATCTCCCTGAGGCAACTTGCTTGATAGCCGACCGACGCAGATCCCCATTGTCATCCGGGATATTCCTGGCCGGATCTTCGCCACCTTCGCCGGTATTACTTTTTCCACCGAGTCGGTTCATCGCGATCGCGATTGTTTCATGCGCTTCGGGACTCAGTGATCCAAAAGACATCGCTCCCGTGGTAAACCGGCGGATAATTTTTTCTTTTGATTCAACTTCGGATAACGGGATTGGCTTTCTTTTCTTTTTCAAAGCAAACAAACCTCGAAGCGTTGCTTGATTCTTGGATAAATTGTCAACAAGTTCGGTATATTCTTTGAAGGTGCTATATTGGTTTGTCCGTGTTGCGTGCTGCAGTTTGGCGATAACTTCCGGAGAATACAAATGCCTTCTGCCCCCTCTACGCCACTGGTATTCACCGCCGATATCGATTTCGCGTTTATTGACAACACGTCTAG
Organism: Candidatus Acidiferrales bacterium; assembly: GCA_035533875.1. Classification (GTDB taxonomy): domain Bacteria; phylum Patescibacteriota; class Microgenomatia; order Levybacterales; family UBA12049; genus JACDET01. Next base: position 5,484 of record DATLSZ010000013.1, on the reverse strand, counting down.
TAAATGCTTGTTCATGACGAAGGAGAACTTCACGCGCTATCTCTTCAAGACCGACACCGCCGATACGAGATGACGTGTTGGTAAAATACATATCTATGACCGTTTTGTTGAGACCGATTGCTTCAAAAACCTGAGCGCCCCGATACGCATTGAGTGTTGAGATTCCCATTTTTGACATAACTTTTAAGATACCATCTGATGCCGCTTTCATATAATTCTGCATTGCTACTTCTTTATCGAGGGAAATTATATCGTCATTGATCATCTGTCTGATCGTTGCCAGAGCAAGATATGGATTTATTGCCGATGCACCATACCCAATAAGCGTTGCAAAATGGTGGATATCTCGAGCATCACCACACGAAACAATAATACTTACTTTTTCCCGTATACCGCTGCGTATCAAGTGATGATGCAGCCCGGCAACTGCCAGAAGGCTGGGAATCGGAGCCAACTGGCGATTAGCTCCTTTATCCGAAAGCACCAGTATCGTATATCCGTTTCGTATCGCACGGTTTGCCTCCGAATACAGCTGTTGCATTGCTTGTTGTGGACCCTTGCTTCCTTTGTTAACGGGAAAAAGAATTGGCAAGACTTTTGTCTTGAATCCCGATTTCCGAAAAGCGATCAGTTTGTCCAGATCCTTTTTCGAGATAATAGGAGATAACAGTTCAATTCTCCGACAGCTTTTCGCTGTAGGCCGCAGCAAATTTCGTTCAGAACCCAACAGTACCTGCATTGAAGTAACTAATTCTTCCCGGATCGCATCAAGTGGAGGATTGGTAACTTGCGCAAAAAGCTGTTTGAAATAATTGAAAAGCATCTGGGGCTTTTGAGAAAGAACAGCAATCGGCGTATCATTGCCCATTGAACCCATTGCTTCTTTTCCTGTCTTAGCCATCGGTGTCAGAATAATCCGCTGTTCTTCCACGGTATAGCCGAATAACTGCTGCCTCTGAACAAGATCTTTTTCTGTCTTTATTTTTTGCGGTCTCGGATTTGGAATATCTTCAAGTCGGATTCGGTACTTGGTCAGCCATTCATTATATGGTTTTTGCATCGCTATTGTTTCTTTCAATTCTTCATCGGCAATAATTTTTTTCCGTTTGGTATCGATAAGCAGCATCCTTCCCGGACGAAGTCTGCCTTTTGTTAGGATTTGCCGAGGGGGAAGAGGGATAACGCCTACCTCGGACGCCATAATTACCTTATTATTTTTTGTGACATAATACCGCGCCGGTCGCAACCCATTCCGGTCAAGGACAGCAGCGACGAGATCTCCATCAGTACAGACAACCAAAGCAGGTCCGTCCCATGGTTCCATCAATGAAGAATGATAATTATAAAACGCGCGTTTGGTCCTGCTCATTGTCTTATGGTTGAGCCACGGTTCAGGGATAAGCATCATAAGGGCATGCGGAAGACTCATCCCCGATTGTATGAGCAGTTCCAAGACGTTATCAAGACTTGATGAATCGGATCCATCCTGGATTACCGGCAAAATATTCTTCATATACTTTCCAAACTTCGGTGACGCAAAAAGATGCTCTCTGGCATGCATCCAATTTTTATTTCCCCGCAGGGTATTAATTTCTCCGTTATGGGCAAGATACCTGAAAGGGTGTGCCAGCGCCCAGGAGGGAAATGTATTGGTGCTAAACCGTTGATGCACGATTGCAAACGCACTTTTGAACGCGGAATTAACCAGGTCCGGATAGTAGGCTTCGATCTGTTCTGAAGAAAGCATGCCTTTATATACCGTTGTTTTTGCCGAGAAACTTGGTATATAAAAAGACTCTTGATACGGCAAGTCAGATTGAGCAATAGCATTTTCTATCATCCGCCGGGTGATATAAAGCATCCGTTCAAACGTCTTTATTGTTCTTATTTCCTTGCCTTTTGCGATAAAAATCTGACGGATAAACGGTTCACTATTCTTTGCAGTCATGCCAATAGATCTATTATTGACTGGAACAGTCCTGTACCCCAGGACATCCATTTTCATTCTCGTAATGATCTGTTCACAAATCTCTTCATATTGTTTTCTGACTTTTGCAACTTTTGGCAAGAAAAGAACGCCAACCGCATACGCACCCTGCCGTGGCAGTGCAAAGCCAAGACGTTTGGTCTCTTCTTTGAAAAACGTATGAGGGATTTGCAAAACAATTCCTGCACCGTCACCGGTGTTCTCTTCAAACCCATGTGACCCTCTATGCTTTAAATTATTGAGCGCAATTAATGATTGGGTTATGATGGCATGTGATCTCCGTCCGGTTATATCAGCGATTGCAGCGACCCCACAGGCATCATGTTCAAAGCCGGGATCATAGAGTGAGTTATAAGAACGAGAAATATCGGAAGCAAGATGCTTCCTTTTTGAGGCGTGAGATACGCTAGCTAATTTTGGAAGAGATACCGAAATGTGTTTGGCCATTCATATTTTTATCAAGGACATTATACACAAACCAAATTAAGAATTACAAGAGGTTATCATAGAATTAACGCTACGGGGTTTTCTCTTCGCTGTGTGGAGCATGCTGGATGAGTCGATCCGGAAGATTGGCAAGCCTTGTAAGGTGCGGGATCATATCAGGCGTGATGCCCCGGGCGCCATGATCTCGCAACAGTTCACCCTCTGCGTATTGTGCTGTTAGGAAAATACCCAGCACTGCCTTGTCTCTTTGCAGAAGCCTCGTGCCCGAGGGCCAATTCATGGTATCCATAGCAAATTCTCTTCCGTAGCCACTCCCCACTGCTGCATCACGCCGAAGATACCAGTATGCCTCCTCTGCTTTCGCAATCGCTGGCAGTTCGTCTCTGTCAAACGGTACGGGAACGGATCTCTTCCCATCGCCTTCGCGTACCTGAATGGTCCCTCTCTCTCCTTCCGGTGGTTCCACCAGGTATGGAGCAGCCATTTTTTTAAGAAATTCCAAAGCGTTTTGCTTCTCCCGATACACTTCCATGCGATACCAGTGATCTTTTTCTAAAGCCCGTCTGTATGCGCCATACCGACCTCGTGTAAATGCCGTAGAGTTTTCCTCATCTAGTGATAAAAAGATTGCTTCCCGTATGGCCTCAGGAATCTTATGTCCAATATCTTCCTCCTCCCTAATAGCCTTCCTCCTTTCAGCATGAAGCTGTTCCAGACGTTCCGTATGTCCTTCCGGTACATATCGTCGTGGTCTGGGCGCTTGATTTTCCTGTGCTATTCTTCCTTGCTGCGATTCCTCTCTTCGGGGAGTAATTCCTCTTTCGGAAGTGCGGGGTGAAAACAATTGATGCGCCTTTCTGCCAAGTAACTGGAAAACATGTGCAGTTCTTTTCTCTGGATCGTCTCCAGCTTCACCACGCAAAGTTGGCGGCAAGATCCCTCCACCGCCGTTGCCATCATAACCTGTAGAAGCAGTTCTTAGACTATCAGGGCTAGAACGCTGTATGCTCCGTGGTAGACCGGGTGATGGAGATATTGGAGTTTCTGAACCAGGATAATTGGAAGTAACAATGAGACCAGTAGCTCTACTAGACACACCGCGTACTTCAATGTGGTCTTTTGGCTGAGAAAAAGAAGACCCGGTTACTCTAGCTTCAACACCTCTATCAGGTACAAAGCCCCCATCAGTAAAGCCACGACCTGATCCATCTCCACGCATACGCATAGTCAGCGTATTATATGTCTAATTTAACTCTTTTACAAATTTATTAAAGATAACCAAAAATAAATAAATTATTTACGAAAAATTCTATGTTATAATACTCTGCATGAAGCTCAAAAATTACACTCCGTATCTTCCTTATGTTGTTTTTATTGTAGCTCTGCTTTCAGCAATCTTCAGTCTGTTCTTCAGTGAAATACTTAAATTTACTCCCTGCGTATTGTGCTGGTATCAGCGGATTTTTATGTACCCCATGGTATTTATCAGTGCCATCAGTATCATGCGCAAACAAAAAGATCTTCACTATTACATCCTGCCGCTGAGTATCATAGGATTTCTTATTGGTTTTTATCAAAACCTCCTCATTTGGAAAATAATCCCTGAAACCATTGCGCCATGCACCGCGGGAGTTTCGTGTGTACAGCAGCCGATTGTCCTTCTTGGATTTATCACTATTCCTCTTGGCTCAATGCTGGCCTTTGCACTGATAAGCATTTCTATGCTATTATATGGGAAGTTGACAAAAGAGCCGTCAACTAAAGTAAATCATAAGGTTGTAAAGAAATAATTAAAAAAATACGTATGAGCAATGAAGTAAAATTAATCATCGGCATCAGTGTCATCACCTTAGTTCTCGTAGTAGGAGCTGCGATGCTTTTCGGAGGATCGTCATCCTCATCACAAAATGCCAAACCGATCTCAAATATCAGTGCACTCGTGCATAAAGACAGTCATCAGATAAACGCACACTCCAAAGTCACACTGGTAGAATTCGGTGACTTCCAGTGCCCGGCATGCGGTGCTGAATATCCGATCATCACGCAGATTTTACAGAATTATAAAGGCAAGATCAATTTTGTATTCCGCAACTTCCCGCTACCGCAGCATCAAAACGCCCAAGCAGCAGCAGAAACCGCAGAAGCAGCGGGTGCGCAAGGCAAATTCTTTGAGATGTATGACTTGCTCTATACCAACCAAAATACTTGGGGTGAAACAACCGACCCAATGAAATATTTCACGGCCTACGCAAAAGCCCTGCATCTTGATATGAAAAAGTTCACGGATGATGTTAACAGTAAAAAATATGCAAATAAAATTCAAGCGGATGTCAATGACGGCTATGCCGTAAGTGTAAATGCAACGCCGACCTTCTTCCTCAACGGCGTCCCAATCCAAGGAGGGATTGCCTACACAGACTTCAAAGCAAAGATTGATGACGCGATCCAAAAGGCCCACTAATACCTATTTAACTCATATTTGGAACACAATCGTTTCCACTGGCCGCAAAGGCACATGACTGCTTCCTAAATAAAACGATATTGGTTCTTGCGAGAATCGTGGATCCAAATTTTGTCTACCGATACCCAAATATTCTATATCCGGATCACCGGGATAAAATTGTTGCGCTCTGGCATCTGGTCTGGACATTACCCGTACGACATCAGCAGACAACGTTGCAGTTTGGGAAGAATGCTTGAGAAATGCTGTTTCAACAACTCCTTTCTCTCCGGAATGAAGCGAAAAACCAAAAGACCCGTCCCCGATTTCATTATCACCAAACTGATGATCTGTATAAAGCACAAGAGGACTCATGTGATTATCCTGCAAGGCTGCTGTCGCCGCCAATGAAATACCAACATGATCAAGATGAGATAGGTCATCCGGATCGGGAAGGATCACTATGTGTGGACGTAATTCCCTCAAATACTGTGATAATCTGAGATAGACTTCATCAAACTCTCTTGCAATATTGCCATCGCTAAAACCTAAATTAACATAAACATCAGCATCCAATGCTTTCGTCCCAAGAACATCTTCATTAATTCGT
>DATLSZ010000012.1:0-49173 GCA_035533875.1 Candidatus Acidiferrales bacterium | reverse complement strand
GAGGGAAGTGCGGAGGGACGGCTTGTAATCATATTCGGAGCGGGAGGAGAGCCAGAGTTTCATCATCGAGACGATTTGATTCATCTTCGTCGGCTTTCGTCCATGACGTTTCATTCCTTCACGATGGAAGTAGAGTGACTGGCGGATATTGGCGACTTTGCCGTACTGAAAGAACTTCACGAATACTTCGGTATAGATAAAAGGATACTTGTTGTTCTTAAAATACAAAAGATCTTTAGGGAGAAGACCGCGGTTGATCATGACTGATTCCGGATGAAGAGATGATGTGTGGATCAGTGTGTCATAGATTGTTTCATGTTCTTCAGGAAGATCGCTGCGTTCAAGCTTTTTATTGGATTCATCAATACTGGTATACTGAGTGCCAACAGCGACAGTTTTTGGGTTATTCAAAAGGAAATTTACTTGGCGCTTGAACCTGCTGATTGCGTTGATGTCATGTGGATTCATAAACGCGATATATTTACCGCGGGCTCGTTTTAGCGCTCGATTATAACAGACTGCCAAACCATACCTTTTTTTATTAGGGTAGATTTCGAAGGAAGCAAATTTTTTCTTGTATTTACGCAGTACTTTCAGTGAATCGTCCCGTGAATGATCATCAATCGCAATAATCTGCAGATCTTGGTAGGTTTGCAGCGAGAGGCTGTTGAGACAATCCGGCAAAAATTTACTGGCATTATACACAGGGAGAATAACAGTAACAACTGAATCTTTGAGTTTCATAATGGGTAGATATTTGTAGAGCTCATGAGGGCAGAAGTACGTTATGTGGCAGAGATGACATCCTACACAATTTTATTTTTTTTGTCAAGTATTAGCCTTGTTTCTTAATAGCAATCCGGCTCCACCCGCAATAACGAAGGCGAAAAGATACCATGTTTCGGGACCGGTATTCGGCGTTGATTTGCTCTTTGCTGCCGGATAGACTTTTTGTGTTCCGGTTTGCTGTATTGTATTTTGTCCCAAAGTTGTTTGTGACCCTGAATTCGCAGAAGGCATAGGTGTAGGGGACTGACAATATTGTTTATTCGTTACACCCCCGTTGAGGAGCGGTAGACAACCTCCTGATGCGTGTGTCGATGCCGGGAACAAAGCAAGAAATGAGATTGCAGCCATAAAAAACATTACTGTGAATGTAGCTTTTTTGTTCATAGTTGGTTGTGGCTACAATACAGGAGAAGTCAAAAAATGTCAATAGTAATGCTATTTTGTAATGGTTTGTTTAGAAGTAAGCTAGGAGGGTGTTTTTTTAGTGACAGTAAAGGCAGGCATAGTAATATTTTATCCTGATACTATATTTACTGTTAAGCAGCGGAACGGACATTACAAAGCGTCTTATAAGAATTATGAGGCCAAAACTGAACAATTGCGAGGCTCCCATAGTATGCTTTTACGTAGATGAGCTATCACATTATAAGTCATATTGGAGCATTCATTAATTAATTTGCTTTTTAATCATCCTTGACATCCTAGCTATAGAGTTACTACTATTAGTGTAGAGTGAAAAAGTTTGCCCTCACATTATCCAGCAGCATAGTCTCGGTCATCCTTGCACCAGTTGCTTCCGTATATGCTGCGTCGATCTGTCCCAAAGGACAATTCAGCAACTTATGTAATTTACAGCCGAGTAAAGCAGGGAATATTGTCGGAGCAGTGATTCAAGTTCTGCTTATCATTGCGATTATCCTTGCGTTGTTCTATTTGATCTGGGGCGGTGTCAGATATATCTCTTCGGGAGGGGATAAGGGGAAAGTTGATCAGGCAAGATCGACACTCACTGCTGCAATTGTTGGTTTGGTAATCGCGCTTTTAGCTTTCTTTATCGTCAGCTTAATTCTTTATGTATTGACAGGACAAGGCATAACGTCAATGTCGCTTCCGACATTGTTGCAATAAAAACTGAGCCTTAACCGATTGCATGCTTGACAATAAACAGAAAATATGATGTAATACAGGGGATATCACGCATTGATCCTTCGGTATAACTTTTTTCCGTACACATGTAACCAGAGATTTACTGACAGATAACAATTGACTTCTCATGACTTTATAATGCACATCTCAAAACGATAGTTGATTGTTACAATGATATATCCCTATGGTAAATAAAAAAACTACATCCAAAACACTTGCGGTTGACGAGCTTGTCGGCAAACCTAATGAGCCTGAGATTCAGGAGAAGAAAGCTGCTGCAGATGATACAGTGAGCGTAGACGAAAAGAAAGTCGCTCCAGTTTCGGATGCTCCATCACCTGAGGAACAGCATGAAGAGCCGGCACAAGCAAGACCTCATCGAATTCATATCGGCGGAGAGAGAGCAGGAGATAACGGATCCGCTCCATCAAACGGTTCGTACAACAGTCACTATCAGACACAGCAGAATACTCCGACAGAAGAAGTAAAAGGATTTCTTGATACTCAGCCTGAAGGGCATGGGTTCTTGCGTCCGAAATTCATTCATTCAGCCCGCGATATCTATATTTCCCAATCCCAGATCCGGCGTTTTATGCTCAGGCCTGGTGATTTGGTGCAGGGGATTGCCCGCCCGCCAAAAGATACCGAGCGCTACTATGGCTTATTGAAAGTTGAAAAGGTGAATGATATTCCTGCTGATGACGCATTAAAACGGCCGTACTTTGATGACTTGACTCCGATTTATCCCAACAAGCAGATGCGGTTGGCAACCGATGAAACGCCACTGTCTACCAGGATGATTGATCTGATCGCACCGATCGGATTCGGTCAGCGGGGAATGATCGTATCACCGCCGAAAGCTGGAAAAACAACGATATTGAAAGATATTGCAGCAGGCATCTCAAAGAATTTTCCCGATGTTCATTTGATGGCAGCTCTTATCGGTGAACGGCCGGAAGAGGTAACTGATATCAGCATGTCAGTCAAAGGTGAAGTTGTCGCGTCAAATTTCGATGAACCGCCTGAAAATCAAACCCGCGTCGCAGAGATCACTCTGGATCGGGCAAAGCGTATGGTAGAACTCGGCAAAGATGTTGTGATCTTGCTTGACTCGATTACCAGACTCGCACGTGCGTATAATTTGGCTGTTGAACCCAGCGGCCGGACACTCTCGGGAGGATTTGATCCTGCGGCGCTGCATCCTGCGAAAAGATTCTTCGGCGCGGCACGCAATTGCCAGGAAGGCGGATCACTCACGATTATCGGTACGGCTCTCATTGAGACCGGCTCACGCATGGATGATCTGATCTATGAAGAATTTAAAGGGACCGGCAATATGGAATTGCATCTTGATCGTAGGCTTGCGGAACGCCGTATATTCCCCGCGATCAATATCGAGCGCTCCGGTACCCGCGGAGAAGAGCGGATTCTTGATGAAGCAGCATATAAAAAGATTGTTACTATGCGCCGGATGATGGATATGCTTGGTCCGGATGAGCGGACAAGTATCTTTGTTGAACGGCTCGGAAAAGCAAAATCAAATGACGCCTTCCTCGAAGCGCTCGGCAAATCCTAATGAAGGTCTTCTGGCATAGGAATTCTTTCACTATCCCAATTAAGGAGAACTGCAGCTGTCCAGCGTGCACCTCTTAAAATCGTTCTATATTTATCTATATATGCTTGATCATGCTCAAGTCTAAAAAGTATTACTCTTTCTTCAAAAAGAGAATCCCCAAAACCTGTAACTTCAGCAATATGTTCATCAAGTGGTGTAATTGGAATAGTCGAAAATTGATTTCGTACAAATCGTTCACTATTTCTTCCTTCGAAATCTACCCAGATACTTGCAGCATCAACAACAAGATGAAACGTGCCTTGGACAGTTGTTCTTGTAATTGCTGCATCATTAAAAATATCTTTTCTAGATAGGGCATCATGTGTATTGATCAGTTCATCAGAGAGGAGTCTCATTGCTTTTCTCGTCTCATCACCTGAATAAGCAGCAATGATAGCAGAAACTTCAGTATAATTACTTTCATGCACATCAACCAGTGTCCGTAAAATTTGACGTGCACTACCGAGTTGTTCTTCTCTTGGAAAAAGATTGCCACCGTCTGCTCTTGCTCCTGCTCTCTCCGGCTCACGAGGTTCGCCATCGCCTCCATCTCCTGCAGCTGCTATGCCTCTTTCCTCAGGTGGGTTTCCTCCTATTCCTCCTGAAGAGCGTCCTCCATCACGAGTTCCACCTCCAGATGCTGTCTGTGGCCCTTCATCTCGTTCATCCCGGCCGCTACCAGGTGTCGCCGCCGAAGCTCGCACCGCTCCTCCATCAACAGGATGTGCTTCTCCTTTTCCTCCTGCAGAGCCTGCATGATCTCCTTCCCTCACCTTGCTGTCACCTCCAGTAACTGCGCTTCCAGTAACGGTATCGCCAGAACCAACGACTGACTGTGCTGTTGCTCTTGCTTCTTCTTGACCAGATGCTGGAGGGAGGAGTGTGTCTTGTTTGTTTTTGAGCATCCCTAATCCCCGTACGGCAACTCTTTGAGTCACTCTGGGAGTTAAAGAACTGGATTGCCCTGCTTGCACTCCGCGTTCGCCGGTGGGAAGCCCGGTGATTTCTGAATGGATAGATCTCTGTCTGCCTGGAGCTGAGGATCCATATCCTTCTTGGAATGAATTCTTACTCATCAGTGGTAATTATAGCAAAACCTCAACTTATAGTAAAATACTTTGTATGATCAAGAACTATTTTATTGGAGCTGGCGAGGTTATAGTTACAGAGAAGTATTACTCGTCTTTCCGGCCTCAAAAGTTGACGGCACGCACAAAATTTGCTAATATCAGTCTTTGATACCGGCGCTGCCTCCTGCGAAAAGATTCCTCACGGATACGCAGATCAATAAATAATTGTTCTATTTGCTTGTTTGTTTGCAGCCACAAGATCTGTGACAAACTGAGTGGCAGTAGGACGCTCCGCGGGATCATCTGCAAAAGCTCGTGCATATACCGGCTGTTCTGCACGTTCATAGTCTGTTGCTCCTTCGATAACCTTCGCAAGTTGAAAGGTATTTGTACCAGTAGTCATTTCTGCCCCGCGTTCCCAATGCTCAGGTGTTCTATAGTGAGGAGCTCCCAATGGTATATCAGTTCTCGTACCGACAGGTGCTGCCAATCCAAAATCAATAGGCCTTGCAACGCCACCTCGTTCTACAAGTACATTATATGCGTTGAGATCCCGATGGACGATTTCAGCACCAAAGGCGTCAACAGCTTCCGCTAAGGGCATAAAAAGTTGTTCAACGTCACCTATGGGAAGAGGATGATAACTTTGTTCAAGATTTCTTCCATCAATTGCTCTGAGAACGAGAATTGGATATGCTTGTTCACCCCCATAAACATCTGGTAAAGTAATTGTTCCTGCATCAAGTAATTCAGGTACCAACGGGCTTAATTCGTGTGCCCTGTGATGGAAGTAGGCTTCTCTGCCAAATACCTGATGTGCGACGGGATGGGAAGATCTGCCCACTTTTATAGCAAGGTTTTCTCCGCCAGCGGTTACTGCTCCAACTACGACAGCATGACGACCATCATCTGATTCAAGTCGGCTACGGTCATGAGGATCGGTTCGATAGGGGCCAATCCGATCTGCTGTCAAAAGAGCACCTTGATCAAGATCATGTCTGGCAATTCCTCGGCTCCAAAAATCGTTTGGGATTTCAGGGACAGGGGATGCAAGCTGCGGAAATGGAGTGAGAGATGGGCCGGAATCAGATGGACGTTCATGCACGTGCAAGCTTGCATTTTTTCCATTAGGATGTCCTATTTCTAAACCCCGTACGGCAACGCTTCGAGTCACTCTGGGAGTTAAAGAACTGGATTGCCCTGCTTGTACTCCGCGTTCGCCGGTGGGAAGCCCGGTGATTTCTGAATGGATAGATCTCTGTCTGCCTGGAGCTGAGGATCCATCGCCTTCTTGAAATGAATTCTTACTCATCAGTGGTAATTATAGCAAAACCTCAACTTATAGTAAAATACTTTGTATGATCAAGAACTATTTTATTGGAGCTGGCGAGGTTATAGTTACAGAGAAGTATTACTCATCTTTCCGGCCTCAAAAGTTGACGGCACGCACAAAATTTGCTAATATCAGTCTTTGATACCGGCGCTGTCCCTTTTTCCAAGTCCAAGTTGGAACCAGTACACTCTTGTACTGACAATGTCGCCGAAATCTGCGTATGCATAAAGGCTCTTCTCATAAGTACGCTTTGTGGCTTAAGATCGTTGCCCGCGAAGGTAAGGAGTTCTCGGAATTTCTCTTTTATTATGGCAAAAAAAAGCTGATCAATTTCTCCGTCCGTTTTGAGAAGAATAAGAATAAGCTCGTCAAATTTTTTCTTATGAAACGCGGCCGTTATAACCGGCCGTTTTTGCATTTAACGACCATGGGCGTGTTGGGAGTAGGTGTTTTAGTTGCTCCTTTCTTGGCCAACACATTCCCAATTTTCGCAGCGCAGGATACAACACTGTCTCTTGCATCATCATCCGCCGAGAAGCAGTCAGCACTGACAGGGGAGGAAGTATTCAAAACAGACATCTCACAAAAGCCCCGGGATAAAATCATCACCTATGAAGTTGAACGCGGTGATACCTTGGCATCGATCGCGAAAAAATTTGGTGTTTCGGAAGATACAATACGGTGGCAGAACAATCTCAAAAGTGACGATTTAAGCATAGGGGATTCACTCGAAATATTGCCTGTTACCGGCATTGCCTATAAAGTTGCGTCGGGAGATACTATTTATAGTATTGCCAAGAAATACAATACCAATGCACAGAAGATTGCGGATTTTCCTTTTAATGAATTTGCCGGAAACGGGACTAGTTTTGCCCTGGTCACCGGTGAAATCCTCATTGTTCCGGACGGAATTGAACCGTCTGCGCAGCAGACCATCAAACCGCAAGTATATCTCGTAACCGGTCCTGTTCCAGTGACAGGCGGTGGTTTCACCTGGCCAGTAAATGGAGAAGTTACTCAGTTCGCATCGTGGTATCACATGGCGCTTGATATCGCAGCGCCATATGGGACACCGCTTGTTGCTGCAAGCAGCGGAACGGTTGATTACGTAAGTACCGGGACCTATGATACCGGCTATGGAAATAATGTCTGGGTCAATAAAGGCAATGGAACACGATATCATTATGCGCATATGGAAGCAGTCAATGTCTCAATCGGCCAGCATGTTACCGGCGGACAAACCGTTATCGGATGGATCGGACTGACGGGTCACACAACAGGACCGCACGTTCATTTTGAGATCCAAGTGAACGGTGCGTTAACAAACCCACTGCCATATCTGCAGTAGGATATTACTCCGCTCGGAACGAAAATTTTTCTTGAATACAGACTTCGTTATCCATTCTGCGAAAAAATTTGTTCCTCGCTCTGTTTATCTCGATTTATTAGACTGTTCAATGCTGGTTTGAACGCATCTTTTTTGGTACAATAATCCAACGGAAAAGGGCCGATGGCGCAATGGTAGCGTACCTCCATGGCATGGAGGGGGTTGGGAGTTCGAGTCTCCTTCGGTCCACACTTCGACAAGCTCAGTGTGGAACAGTGAGCAAAGCTGAACCTGTCCACAAATTAGCCGTTAGTAATAAGGAATATTTTTAATAAAGCTAATGATCAAAGACCAACGACTGACGTCCAATCCGGGCTTATAGGTAAGTGGTATACCGGTGCATTCGCATTGCACAGTCCCGAGTTCGATTCTCGGTAAGTCCACACATGTGTGTGCGGCATCTTGACATTCGCATTGCTGAGGTGGGGAGTTCGAGTCTCCTTCGGTCCACAGTTTAGCTTTTGGTCTTTAGTCGTTGAACATTGGTAATAAGGAATACTACTTTAAAAGCTAATGACTAAACTGGCTTTCTACACCGGAAGATAGAATAACTGTAAGCCATACAATGCATGTAAATACTCATACGTCATAATCTGCGGAATACTCTTCTTATTGCATATTACCGCCGCGAGGGCTTTTGCAAATGTCAGATCTACTGAATTACTTGTCTCAATAATTTTAATTGCCGATTTTATGTCAGCCGGTTCCGGATTAACGACATTAATATTGCTGAGGGATAACGCGCGGAGAAAATCCCGGGCAAGCGATGGACTAATAGTATTATAGATTGTCATATATGTTTCATGGACACTGACGACACTGCTGTAGAGCTGGCATTGCTCCTGTGCAAAATAGCGAAAAAAAGCTGTTGCCTGCACATGTTTCTTATGCGCTCGGTCGATAAAAGCGGTTAATCCATCTGGTGCTATATATACTTTTTTGCTGACCATACACGTTAAGGATTAGCGTTTAGGGAGTAGGAGTTAGTTTGTTTTGTTATCTTAAGGTTTGCTTAAGAAATAGATAGCTAATTACTAATCTCTCGATACCTAACGCTATTTCAACTCCAATCCCGCGCCTCGTCCTTGTAACCGAAGGAACGGATCGTCCCGGGTAAATTGCTTGTCCAATAATCGGGTGTTTTTGAAAATCTTTGGTTTTTGTTCAGCTGTTGATACTTCTTTGTGAAAATCCTGCAGTGTGTTTTCATCAATCCGGACATTGCCACCAACTTTTATTGCTTTTAGTTTTTTATCACGGATATACCGTCTGACGGTCAAGGGATGAACTCGTAAGATGAAGGCTACTTGTTTGACACTGAGCAGATTATTCATAAGACAGTTATAGAATAGACCGTCCGTAAAAAAGTGTAAAGAGTCTCTTTTTTACTACCTAATTTAATATACAATAGTTAACAGATTTATGCAATAGTATACAACTTGTGAAAAAAGTTGACGTTTCACAAGAATTACTATTATAGTAGATAAGTACTATGATTTTACAAGAGCTACTCAGAAACATTGTTTTATATAAAGGGGTGGTAAAACCTCTCTTACAAACATGGACAGACTCTCTCAGGGGCATGTATGCCAGGCAAAAGTACTTCGCTTCTTTTTCCAAGGCACTTATAGATCATTCTGAAGCTGAAATACAACCATTTATCGCTGACTGGGGGTACTATACGCAGCCACATAAGAGTAAGTTTTCACTCTCAAATACAACAGGCACACATACTATGTCATACATTGATTTGATCGCAAAGCATAAAAGTCTTGCTGGCAATGACTTTATGGTTGTGCTAACGGATGGTCTAGTTGATGAAGGTGTTGAAAGAACAAGCAAAACGTATTATCAAACCGTTGCAACAACCGGAAAGTTATCCGTCCTTATTTCATCATTTACTGCCTGTGTAACTACAGGGCACTTAGTTGAAGATATATATGCACATCTCGTTCCCGAGACTCATGGGAAGAGAGAATATCTGGGCGAGTTCTCTCTTACTCATGAAGAAACCCAATTACTGTACTTAAAGGAAGGGGGTGAGTACCATGGAATTGATTAAGAGCCGATTACAACGATTGTTTGAGGATATTCGAATTTTATTCTCAGCACCTGTCTACTAGATATAATACCGAACGGTTTGGATAAATCTTGTCCCTTTGTGTTTCAATACAAAATAGACATAATGGTACAAGGAAAAGAGGCGTTCACGGTTGAATGATCGTTATTTTGCTTGACCGCGTCGGACGCGGCTTGACAAGCCTTTTGCATGTCCTTCATAATAGTGCTACTATGCCTCATGTCACGCAAGATGTTGAAAAGACCGGAAAAAAGACAGCAATGCTTGGTTATACTTCACGATCACTCATCTACGTAACGACGTTTGGTATTGTAATCGTAACGGCAATTTGTACTGCGGTTTATTTCTATCTGCAATATCAAAACACACAAGATCAGCTTAACAGGACAACGCAATCTAACGAACAGGCGGCGTTAGTTAGGGAAGTCGGTAAGTTGATCGTTTTGCCCACAGGAGAGCAGCCAAATATCGCAACTGTTTCGGATATTAGCAAACTTAAAGGACAACCGTTCTTTACCGGTGCCAGAAATGGCGATAAGGTGCTTATCTATACAAAGGCTCAAAAGGCGATCTTATATGATCCGATAGCCAATAAAATCGTTGAAGTTGGACCGATTTCAGTCGCGCAGGCAACGCCTGTACCTGCGGCAGTTGCTGCTGCACGAACAGGACCGACGCTGTCTCCGGTTCGCGTTGCCTTATATAATGGTACAAGCGTTGTTGGTTTGGCAGCAACTGTTGCAAAACAGCTTCAAGAAGACATGCCAAGTGTTACCGTTGTTACCAAAGCAGATGCGCAAAAATCTACCTATATGACACCCATTATCGTTGATTTAACGGGCAAAAATGCCTTAGCTGCACAAGCTTTGGCAAAAGAATTGAAAGGCAAGATAGGCACATTGCCTGCGGGTGAGACCAAGCCTGCCAATGCTGATTTGCTAGTTATTTTGGGAAAATAATGATATAATACGTCTGGACTCAAGCTTTTATTTATATAATAGTGGTGAGTCATCCGGTATTCTAAGCTAATTCATTCTCTCGTAGACTCGCAATTCACTTAGGATTCGTAACGGAACCCCAGTAGGGGGAGAAAAAATGAAACAAAAAGGGGGTGAATCCTAAGTGGCACAAGATAAAACGATTCAATGCAAAGATTGTGGTAAAGACTTTGTCTGGACCGCAGACGAACAAGCATTTTACCAAGAAAAAGGTTTTAATGCACCTCTCCGTTGTAAAGATTGCCGAGTAAAAGCTCGCGCGAATTTCAACAATGGTGGTCAAGATCGTGGACCAAGACAATCATTTCCAATAACCTGTTCTAATTGTGGCAAGCAAGACACTGTACCATTCGAGCCGAAAGGCGATCGACCGGTACTTTGCCGTGACTGCTTCAGAAAACAGCGGGAATAATAATCCTAAACAAATAGTTTAGATTATCTTGAAACGCCTCGTACAACGGGGCGTTTTTTGTAGGGAAAAACTTGATATCTATTTACCCATTTCTTTATAGTATTACCTACTAAGCATGCTTTGTTTATGTATAATATCACTTATCCAAGGTCAATTTGTTATAGAGTGTCAGAAAGAAAAGTTAGAAACTGTGACATTGATTATAAATAGGAGAGGAGTGTTATAACAAAATCAAAATGCTCCTCATTGATGAGGAGCTAATAAAATAAACGCTCCTAATAAGCTCGCCCAGCTTATTTGATGCTACTTACCCGGTGTTGGTGAAGCTGCTGCTACCGATGGACCAGGAATTTTTTCTCGCGGATTTCTTGTCGGGAGCGGAGGGGTACTCGGCTCATTTACTGTAATCGGTTGCGTTTGTTGTGGCACCGGACTTACTTGCGCTGAGGGACTAGCTTGTGTCTGTTGCTGTTGTGCTGCTTGCCCATTACTTTTTGCTGCGACTATTTTATTGAGCGTATCTATATCATCGCTGATGATCTTAGTGTTTGCTGCGTTATCTGCCACCAGCTGCTTGACCGTTGTAAATGCAGTCATCGCATTTGTGTAATCACCTTTTTGTTCATACGCATGTCCCAGGTTGTAGTATGCATTTGCGTAATCTTGCTTCAGATTGATAGCTATCTGGAACTCTCTGATAGCATTGTCATATTGTCCCAGCTGATAATAGACCCCGCCGAGATCAATGTACTGCTGTGGATTATTTGGGTCAAGCGCAATCGCCTGATTGAGCGTAAGGACAGTAAATTGGTCGGCATTTTGACCAAATCCAATAAGACTTCGATAGACAGAGGAGAGGTTATTCCAATTAAATGATGTCTCAGGAGCCACAGTGACAGCAGCTCTTCCTGCATTGATTGATTGCTGGATAAGCGTCAAGATGTCCTTTTGTGTCTGAGCACTTGGTGATGAATTCTTTGGCTGGTGAGTTGCCAACGCATTTGCCAAGGCAAGGTTGGTCTGAGCAAAGGCACGGTAGTAGATGTCCCGGTACGGGAATATAGTTATTGCGGCTGTTTGGAGTTGATAGGTTGCCAATCCATTATTTTGTGACTCCGCGACAAGAGATTGTTGGAAAGTAAGGTCTGAAAGCGTAAATCGGGTTATAAAATATAATGGTAACGCAACAATGATTGCAACAATCAGTAGGAATATACTCGGAAGGACCTTGCTGAATCTCCGTTCTGCAGTGCTTTGTTGTCCACGCTCGTGATTTTGTATTAAAAATCCTTTCCGGAAAGCCAGTAATGAAAATTCTGCCTCACCAAAGCGTTGCGGATTGTTGTGAATGCATACTATTGCGAAAAGCGCGAGTAGGATGAAAAGAAGTGCTACCATAGTAAAGGAGAAGGGAAGCACCAGTGATGCCAGAACAGCAAGCATAAGCGGAAGGAAATAGTTCTTTTCTTTGAAGATTCGGTAGATCAGGAACGCATATACACCAATCCCCAGCAGTCCGGCTGTTGCCATAAGTTCAAGGGCAAAGCTGCTGGATCTGAAAAAGGTAAATGCCCATAGGGTTTGATCTACGTTATAGGTGGCAGGTTTGAATTTCGTAAAGTCGTTAAGGTATGTTCCATAACCGCTTCCCAAAAGCAAACTCTTAAAGACATTGTTTTGTGAGATAGCCGCAAATGCAGTCTGCAATCCGGTACCAAACGGGAGGATAAGTGGTTTCTGGCTGGTAAAGAGCATAAAGACAGTCAGACCCAATCCGATTGCGATGATGATAAACGCTATACCAAATCCCATCATGACATTTGGTGACTTTTTATGATGAGCACCTGCAGTGGCTGCTGGAGCTGTGAACGGAGAACTAGCTGGCTGTTTGGCTTTGTTCATTGTATTAATGTATCCATAGCCGAAGTATCCGGCGATCGGTAAGATAAGTGCGTAATATAATGCTTGGTCAAGCAGAGAGCCGAACGTTGTAAAGTATGTGGCGTGGGTATAAGAGAAAGGCAGTGGATAAATCTTAAAGAATGACAAGGTCGTTAACAACGCTGCCAACACTCCTCCCAAGGTGAGCGCACCGAGGAGAAAGAGCAATTGCTTTTGTGTTTTTACTGTGTTGATGATCACAAAGTAGAGGAATCCGAGAAACAGCATCGGAGCAGCAGCAATAAGTCCATCATATCGGTTGGTTGCAAACGCCGCAGACACAAGAGTTATTATTATTAATAGTGTAACAGGGATATCAAACGGAGAGACACGTAAGCGTAACTTGCCGTCAAATAACGTTTTAACAGCAAATATGAGAAGAGCCAGAGTACTCAGAATGATAAGAAGCAGTTGCTTAGGCATGACAAATGCATCGGTTGTGCTGCTCAAAAAGAAGATAGGGAACAGAACAAAGAGTATGCCTACAAGCAACAGGCTGAGATTCTCGAAATAGGACAGAAATTCTTTCTTTTTCTCTGGCATAAGTGTTTTTGGTAATAAGACCTCTTATTACTGTAACAAGACCTTTTGTATAATGTCAAGCATAATATTACTATAACAAGCTAATTGACTATCCACCAGTTAAAACCGATATCTTTTGTGACTGCATTTGGGATTGCGACAGTAAATGAGCCTTGTGTTCCGTTTGCGGGATCTTCAATCGTCTGCCTTGCGAGATAAGGAGTAGCGCTTTCTGTGTTTGAGGTTGCGGTTACATAGATAAGTGAATGAGCAGTAACATATGGCGTGATAATAGTCCGCTCTGTTTCGTAGGCAGTAATGACCCCGTTTCCGGCCGAACTGTTTGCGACTGTCCTGGTCATTGAGGTGTCTGCTTCAGCGCCACGGATGATAGTAAATCCATGACTGGCTATAGTATTGAAGCTAGCTTCACCTGATGATGCGACATCTCCTGCCTGGTTGACACGGAAAACCCCGCTTCCTGTCGCACTGGTGACAATGAGTGATGATCCGGATTTGTCCTTTTTATTTTTCAGGTTGATAACCAGATCTTGATTGGGCACCGGCGCGATGATCCCGGCCGCGAATTGACCGTTAACAGTCACATTATGTGCAAAGTGTGCGTTGCCATTGACCTGCAAGTTGCCCTGCGTATCAATTGCCACCAAACCTCCCATGAAGCGGATAGTTCCCTGGCGCAGGGGCTCGATGTTGAGGTCAGTACCCACCGTATCAAGTGAGTCTGCGGTAATTCTGAGGTTGTTATTGATGCTTATGCTGCTGCTCACTGCGACATCAGTCAAGCTCGTCGGGCCCAAGGCAATCAGTCCTTGATTGAACGTTGCATAGTCTGATTGCAAATGAGGGACATAGGTAAGTTGACTGCTGAGGCTGGCAATAGATGCATACTGATTGTTATCGGTATTAAGCATATCAGGATTCTGCAGAGAAGGAGCTCCATTTGGTGTTTCACTTTGCAGAGTACTATTCTGTCCCAAAGCACCTGAATCACTTGCCGAATATATCATTTCGCTTGATGTCTGTGCTGCGGAAGGAGAAGCAGCAGCACTGCTGCTTGCTATACTATTATATATAGAGGATGAAAGATCTGATGAATGGCTTGCTGTTTCAATATTGGCAAGCTGCAGACCTGCGCTATTGCTGCCGGCAGGCGTTGGGGTAGTAGAAGGTGATATGCTTTGATCTGTTGTACTGGCAGAATTGCTGGCAATTGGATTTATCAGCTGCTGATTTTGAGGCAATTGGGCAACGCGTTTATCAAATTCTCGGTCAACAAGCTGCTGTACAAGCGTGGTAATGTAGTCCTTCAGTGTCTGTCCGCCGATCATGATATTGTCAGTTGCCACTTGGAAAGATTGCGTTGTAATTGATTGAGCTTTCACAAAGCCAAGACCAATAGTACTTACCGTATCATTTATCGATTGAAGAAGAGCACTTGGTGTTGCTGTTTGTGTTTGGTTGTCAGAGAGTAACGCTGACTCTGTCGCGATCGCGAGATTGCCGGTACCAGTGATTGTTGCAGGATTGGTATTGTAGGAGAGATTAACAAAGACCATGATCTTGCCGACTGCAGTGGGATCTGAGTTTGAATAGCTTTCTAGAGCCTTGCCGATGATCTGTCCTGAGTCTGTTGCTTTCATCGCAACACCAGGGATAGAGGAGGATGTCAGATCATCGCCTGCCTGGATTGTGCCATTGATGCTTGAGACGTTGACCGGCACACGTCCTTGTAATGCAAGCGGATACATATGCGGATGCTGTGCATCCGTCGAAGCCTCAGAATTGAGTGTGACGCCTGGGTTGGTTGAGATAATGCCGATAAGCTGGTGCTGGTAGGGTGATGTTGATCTTACGATAGCCATGGTGTTACCCTGGCCTTCCGGAACGACCAGATCACCAGGCTCAAGATTTTGGGATGAGACATAATTCTCGGCAAGGTCGGCATGAGGGTTTACAAATTGCCCCTTCACAGTAAGCACTTTAGTATCATCATTCCAGGAAAAATTATTTTCATCTGCTTGCATTTGATTATTCCCGCCGATAAAGGGGATAGCCCCGGCAGGAAAATCTTTGAATACAATTGATTGACCTTCGGGTATAATGATGCCGGCATCTGCTTTAAGGTTGCCGAATGCTTCAATTAAAGAACCTCCTTGTACATTTGGTCCATAGATCGAGATGCTGCCATTGATTGAAGTAGCTCCGGCTTTTCCTCCAAGTGAAAGTATGGATGTATTCTCTCCGAGAGTAAGATTTTTCACATTAGATCCTCCTATATCTAAAATAGTCGAAGTAGTTCCTATAGTATCACTTTTAGTGACGATGCTGCCTGCGAAGAAGGCATTGCCTTGTCTGTCGAGGCTAAATTTGTCAATTCCATTGCTCTGACTGCTAATAATATCGCCTGTGCCGTTTTGGTTGATAACAAGGGCTGATCGACTACTTGTGGTGGCTAAAATGGAAAGAATATCTTTGACCTCTACAGCACCCGGAACACCACCGGGGCTGCTATAGTTTGACATATTTTGTAATGGTTTCTCGAGGTCGATAATTCCCGAGCCATCGGGGATTATTTTTATATTCCCGTTTGTGCCTGCGTTTGTAGTGAGTAAGAGCGTTTGTCCCGAGACTGAGAGTTGACCTCCGGTAGCTTGAAAGGTGTGGCTCTCGGTTCCACCTATAGTCAAATTACCTGAAGAATCCAGCGCCAACAGCACATTTTGTGCTATATCGGGAGTATCTGTTATCGGCTTGAGGCCTTCAACCGTTTTAGCACTGGCAGCGTAGTTTGCCGTAGGGATCTGTTGCCGTGGAGATAGTTCCCGATTGCCATTGACACTGATGCCGAGATACAGATCAGGATTATCGGTGAACAAGCTTTGGTCAAGCCGTGCTTTTTGACCAAGAGTAGCGGAAAAGTATCCACTATGATCAGGTTTGATATCTTGCTTCTCTTCCCAAAGAAGCGCGGCGCCAGTTGCTGTGGGGCTATTATAAAGCGCAAACCGCAGAGGGGTCTCTGCGGTAATCGGGGTATTGGTTTTGTCAAGTAGTCTTCCTTGAAAGGAAAGCGTCCGAGGCGGCGCCATTGCCTGTGCTGATAGAACAGCTTCCGTTTGTGTACCAGTTGGCCCTATCCATGCTTGGTAGATTGTCGCTCCTGCTATGACCATCGTAATAATCATGATTGAATAATGGAAATAGGTTACAAATGAAAGTGAGTGATATTTTGCGTACCAAGCCGGCCGTGCATAACGAAGCTGATGCCAAATTCTTTCTTTCAAGTCCATTTGCTTGGTTGAGATTTTTAAAGGAGCATAAAGCGCTTTGGTGAAATTATGTACCGTATCAGGGTTTGTTGTTGCTCCAAGTTGTATGACTTTTTCGATAACCGAGGCTGGATTAGCAGATCTAGGTGGTTGAATGCTTACTGATTTTGGAATGATCGTCTTTATAGAAACACCTTTGGGAATATATGAAGAAGACTCAAGAATAGTACTGACAGGAGCAAAGATAGTTTTCTTTCCTTTTTTCCATAGCGAATAATGAATAGCTTCGGCAGAATGAGTTATAGGATTAAAAAATAGCAAATCAGCTCCTAGAGTGATAATTCTTGACGTCTTTTGAAATAGTCTGATGGGTCCGAAAGGAGAATAAGAATGTTTTTTCCCCTCGGCTTTTTCTTCGGCAAGTCCCTTTAGGGCAATTAACGGAAGCTCTTTTTTAATTGGGTTAATGGTTTGTTCGGGTTCTTCTTTAATTTGTGGTTCAGATTTTTCAACTTCTTTTTCGATGGTTGCAACACTGAGTATCCCTTTCTCTCCAAGCCAACGAATATATCTTCTTAAGGAAGATAATTTGCGGTTAATTGATACCGGTGAGAGTTTGGCCTCAGTATAGAGCCTTGTTTTATATTGTTCCAAGGCGTAATTGTCAATCTTCTCAAGAAGTGCTATTTGATCCGTCGTAGCGTTTGTATTTGTAACACGCTCAAGCCATGCAAGGAACTGACGGATATCGACAAGATAATTTTTTATCGTCAATTTGCTTGCATGTTCTGTAAATAGGAAACTTTTAAATTCATTAAGAAAAAGCGGGTCTGTGTGAATTGGCTTTTGTTGATTAACTGAGAACGGATTAATCATGATCGCCCCAGAATCCTCTAGAAAGGCCGCAAATCTCCTGAGTGATGATATATATCGTTTTGTTGATCGGGCGGCTGCTAATGATAGGTGGTCTCCTGATTGGATGTCTGATTGGTACTGAGCGATTATCTTTGAGGTTAATTCATCTGGTGAAAATATTTGATTAAAGGTTAATTGATACCAACTAATAAATTTACGTATATCCGAAAGATAGTTTTTAATCGTTATACTACTTGGTGGATTTTTTTGGGTTAATAAATAGTTTTTAAATGCGTTTACTATATCCATATCCTGCTTTTGTGAAAAAGAGCAAAGAAATTTTACTGGTTAAAATTGACTTAGCTTCAAGATTATACTGATTATACCGATTATCACCGAAAATTCTCTTGCCTGTATCCAGGATAGGAAAAGAGAGGTTGTCTTGTCAATACGGTAAAATCGACAAATGATATACTTCTTTATCTTTAATCATACTAACGTTATCGCAGTTTTGTACCATAACTCCATGAAAAGGTTATGAAAAGGAGATAATGATCCGTGAAAAGAGGTGTTTACACGTATTTTTCGATAATATAAGATATTTTTGAGGCTGAAAAAGAGAAAATATTTTCTCGTCTTTATATTTGCACAATAGAAATAATGTCCAAAGCTAAGAAAATAGGGGAATTAGGTCTTTTTATCGATAGAGAAAATCTGATAAAAATAGTCCTTATAATAGCAAAATGTCATAAGACATGAGTAGAGAAACGGGTGAAGGCGTGCAATTAGCAGAAGATAGGTTAGTATGATAGCTTTTTATAAATTGTATTTAGCCTGTTTTTTCAGTCAAAATCACTGAGCAGACTAGTGATGAACGGTAAGCAAGATGTAGAGTTATTTCTTAAAAGTAAACGGATACAGTTTGGTGTCGTAAAATCAAATTTTGATATAGGAAATATTTCCTTAAGGCTGTCTTCTCTCAAGTAAAATTATTGATACAAGGTTTCCTGGCTAACTACTCTTAATTAGGCTCCAAGTTAAGCTGGACGCTCGCTCTTACATTAAAATAGGGAGCCATACAACATGTTCACTAATAGTATACTACTGTAAAAATGCTTAAAAAAGTCCAGTTTGTCTAGGTTAGCCTTGAAGCAAGGCTAAAAATATCGTTAAAAAAAGCCTCGCTATAGTATTTTCCCTGGAGCTGGAAATACCGATAGCTAATTCGTTAATTATACTAGTCTTATATATTATTCCCGAAAAGCCTTATAAAGAGCCTTAGGCTTCTATTGTGTCTATAGTCTAGTTTGGAAGGTGGGAAACCTGGCGGTTAAGATGAAAGGCTGCTATATATAGTCCTGTAGTTTAGCCTTGAAATCCACTATCTCTGTGGAAAGTGCTTGTTTTCCTCCTCACGCTCTTTTAGAACATATACAACAATATATTTTGAACCTAAGAAGCACTAATGAAGATGATAATATTTTCTAATCTTCATATAGCTTGGTTTCATAGGAAGAAAACCTTCAGGTACTTATAAAGTAATTATTGTGATATAGATTATAGTTTTTTTAAGGGCATTCTGTATAAGTGAAGAATTAAAACAAACGCAACTATTATCTGAGAATATATAATCTTTTTTAAAAACAAAGAAGTTGTAATTTTTTTTAATGAGGTATTGTTATTTGTAATTCTGCAAGAGAAATTTTGTCTTCTACCACAGAAAATAAGTAAAAATTGGTAGCAATCATGCGATCTCAGTGATAGTTATCTTTTGGATTGACATGACAGTCTAAACGCATATTTTACCCACCAGTAAAAAACATTGCCCTTTATTTGCGATTTAAGGCCTCTATTTTTTAAAAGATGATTATTTATACTATCAATAAAATATTTAATTATTTCCTTTAGTCTATTAATGATCTAATTTGATACACTAATATTATATTTAAAATTTTTTTTCCACTCTTTTAGGCACAAATACTTATTGTGGCTTTTCTTCAACTAGTAAGAGTTTATTAAGAGTAAAATCAATACTGGGGTGATTTTTATTTTGAGAGCTTCTTTTTTACTCTATGAATTATATAGAATACAATTCCTACTGCGATCAGCATCTGGAATAGAAAGGTCAGAGGGAATACAAAGAAATGAATACTTCTCGTAAAAGTTGGACCCTTTTCAGAGAGAGATAGAGAAAGAGTTGCCGTATACATTCCAAGAGGATAATTCTCCGGCCAAATTAATTGTTGTGACATATTCTGACCTGTTAAGTCCCAGAAATTGTTAGCATACGACTGTGAGTATTTGCTAGTATACGTTCGGCCTGTCCCAGCAAGGATAACGGATGATGGGAGGAGAACTTTCCCTACGGTTTGCCCAAACATATTTTTAACTTGAATTGTTCCCTTAGGATTGAAAAAATGTAATCCGTCATTGAATACAGTAAGTGTGAAAGGGATAGGACCAGTCTCTTGAAAGGGAGTCGTTGTAAACGTACCAATGCTTCCTTGAGGCAAAATTTTATCACCAATAGCTAACAAAACATTGATTCCGATACCAGTTTGAATCGCGGAAAAGCTTTTTTGATCCTTTTTGGACCCTTTTGTAATATTTTGATCAGATTGAACTGGGTTTTCTAAAAGGATGAGTGAAAAATAATAGTCATTTGCTGGTTCCTGGTCGGGGAGGTTAATCCGAAGACGTAGATGTTCTTTTTGCTTAGGTCCAAGATCTATCGTATCATGTGAAATATTCTTATCGTCAACAACCTGCATTTTTTGAAATATTTTCTTATCTTTACCAAAATTTGTCTGATTATTTGGTAGAAAAGTAATACTCCCGTTCTGAGATGCAAGCGAATTGAAGGGTTTGTATCCGATCGTAAGGTGGATTGGCTGATTACTATAATTTTCAATTGTAAAGGGAGCCCAAACATCGGCCGGGGGTTTGGCCTCAATCCGAAATGTAGCAGGGGAAACCTTAAGCGAAACACCATCCGCCCATGCATTTTTTGGAAAAAATAAGGGAATAATTGCGCCTGATAGAATAATTAGGCTTAATTTGCCTATAAAATTTTCAGTTTTCATCAGTTTTTATATAACGTAGTTCACAAGGCTAAATTACGTCGGTATATTAAAAGTTCGGTATAGCCAGGTACATTACATTATCATAATAGCCTCCGGCTTTTTGCGTGCCCGAGATATTTACTTTATAGGTGATTGTAGCTTTTGTGCTTGTATTTTCACTACCGATCATGACAGGCACAAGATTTTGACCAGCAGCTGCATTTGGATATTGTTTGAAGTAATTTGATGTAGAAAATTGAGGATCACAAACATTGGCTTCCTGGCTGTCACAGCGGTATCCGAATCCATAGGTTAAGGTGTTTGTCCATAATGAAGCAGTTGTCGATGTACAGGCGCCATTGTCACAAGTAGTATTTTGGATGAGATTTTGGGGTGGAAAAAACAATGGGTGATCCTCTGAAGTGAGGATTTCAGCACCTGATTGCGGGTTGGAAAAGATAATATCAGATGTACGGACAACAGGGTTTGTTGATGAAAGAATACCGTAATCGATATTGTTTTGAGAAAGCGTGACAGAAAAGGAGTCGTTGGAAGTATTAACGGTATAGTTGGGGCCAGTTGTAAAGGGGCTTTTTTCTTGTGTTCCAAGGACTTGGGGAGCGGGAGTTGGTTGAGGATTGGTGTCAATGTTTCCTATGTCGATGGAGTAGTTATCATTAGAAACGGTATCGCCAAAAGTTGCTTGAGGGAAAAAGCAAATAAGAGAATAAACAAATAATCCAGTAACCAAATAAACAAATAGCCGATTCATTTTGCTACCTTCATGGTAGTTCATTTTGAAGGAAAAGACAAGGGTACCACTGTCGAATTAGCAGGAATAGATTATAGAATAATGCATACTATTATAAAAGGATTATAAGAGAATCTTTTGGTGCAAACCACAAGAGCTATCTTACAGGATTAATATCTTGACTGAAGGCGTAACATGGGAACTCTAAGAACTAGATTTTGGCGATTTCAGCTTCACAATTACTACTACTAAAGATATCGAAATGTATCTATCTAAAATTGAGGCGTAAGGAAGATATTTCTTACAGGTCATTCTGTTGGTCGCTATCAAAGCGATATTAGCTGGCATAATCTTCATCTTTTTTACGGTTGGAGAGTATGCTATACTGCAACAAATGGCAAAAATTAAGGCTAATTCACAGAGGGAGAAGAGAAATAGTTACAACACATCATCGATTGAGTTGAAATGGCAAGCTAAATGGGAAAAGGAAGGCATCTATCAGCCGGATCTTGATGCTGCTAATCAAGTTGACGATTCTAGTTCGAAAAAAATGAGTGCCGGAAGCCCGGTTTCAGGATCAAAAAGAAAGAATGATGAAGCTGGAAGCGTAAGTTCTGAGGCTGGAAAAAACTCCGTCACTGGAACTTCAAAAGGCGGACCTTTTTATAACCTCATGATGTTTCCGTATCCCTCCGCCGAAGGGTTACACGTCGGGAGTATTTATACTTTCGGAGGAATTGATGTCTATGGACGGTTTAAACGGATGCGAGGGTATCAAGTCTTTGAGCCGATTGGTCTGGATGGGTTCGGAATCCATTCCGAGAACCACGCAATCAAAACAAATACGCATCCTATAGAGCATGCGGAAAGAACGGAAAAAAATTTCTATCGACAATTGCATGCAATTGGCAATTCTTACGCGTGGAAGAATAAAGTTGAGACATATGATCCTGATTATTATCGGTGGACCCAGTGGATCTTTGTGCAACTTTTTAAATCAGGTTTGGCATATAAGAAGAATTCTCCTGTTAACTTTTGCCCGTCCTGTAAGACAGTTTTGTCTGATGAGCAGGTCATTGACGGTGCATGTGAACGCTGCAACTCTGTTGTGGAGAAACGGGATCTGGAGCAGTGGTTTTTCAATATTACGAGGTATGCAGAGCGACTATTGGCTAATATCGAACATCTCAACTGGACAGAGAAGGTACGACTTGCACAGCGAAATTGGATAGGGAAGAAAGAAGGGATTAACATAACGTACGAAATAGATAATTTTCACGAGACTGTTACAATTTTTACAACACGTCCTGATACCAACTTCGGCGCGACCTTTATCGCGCTTGCTCCTGAGCAGGAGTTGGTAAAAAAGATACTTAACGGCACCATCACAACAGATACTCAGATAGTAAAGAAAATCAAAACATATGTTGATAAAGCGATGAACAAGTCGGAGATAGAACGACAAGCGGAAGGGAAAGAAAAGACAGGTGTCTTTACCGGACTGTACGCTACCAACCCATTAACTGGCTATCAGATGCCGGTATGGGTCTCTGATTTTGTTCTCGGCGGATTCGGAACAGGTGCCTTGGTCGGTGTGCCGGGACATGACAAGCGAGATTTTGAGTTTGCAACCAAATTTGGTTTGGAAATTATTAGAGTAGTCGTCGGCAAAGACGGCGATATATCGCCGATTACCAAGATAGAGCAGGTGCAAGAAGATGAGGGGACAATGATCAATTCAGGCTTCCTAAACGGTATGGATATCCATAAGGCTTTGGTGAAGATCATGGACTATATAGAGGAAAAGGGTTATGGCTGCCGTGTTGTGACGTACCATTTGCGTGACTGGTTGATTTCACGGCAACGGTATTGGGGGCCCCCGATTCCTATGATCCATTGCGAAGTGTGTGCTGCAAAAGGCGATTCGTGGTTTACGACAAAAGAAGCAAAAGGTAACAAGATGAATGATGAAAAAGCAATGGCGGGTTGGTATCCGGAAGAAAATCTGCCGGTAAAATTGCCATACATTAAAAATTTCAAGCCCCTTGGTACAGGCAAAGCACCGCTTGCCAATCACCCGGAATTTTACGAGACGAACTGTCCACGCTGCGGAGGTAAAGCAATCCGGGAGACGGATGTGTCTGATACATTCTTAGATTCAAGTTGGTACTTTCTGCGGTACTTGGCTACGGACTGGAAGGATATTCCTTTTCCTTCGGAGAAGTACATTTTGGAACACTCGGAAAAATCAGAAAATCAGAAAGTCAGAAAATCTGACGGTCAGACTATCCGATATTCTGAGTATTCTGAAAAGGTAAAGAGCCGCAGCCGATGGTTGCCAGTTACTAGCTATATCGGCGGGGCGGAGCATTCGGTGCTGCACCTTCTGTATGCTAGGTTTATTACCATGGCCCTTAAAGACATGGGATATGTGGATTTTGAAGAGCCGTTCTCGCGGTTCTATGCGCATGGGCTTATCATCAAAGACGGCGCGAAAATGAGTAAGAGCAAAGGCAATATCATTAACCCTGACGATTATATCCATAAGTACGGTGCCGATACGCTGCGGACATACCTGTTGTTCTTGGGACCATTTGATCAGGGCGGCGACTTCAGGGACAGCGGCATTGACGGGATGAGTCGGTTTCTCAAAAGAGTTTGGAGATTACTCGAAGGAGTAACTCAAAACTATGCCTTCAGTGAAAATCCACTGAGTCCTGCGGCTCTTCAAATGATGCATCAGACAATAAAAGGGATCACAGAGGATCTGGAGAATTTGCGGTTTAATACTGCGATTGCGAAGCTGATGACGTACTATAATTTCCTTTCCAAGCAGCAAGGTTTGCACAGAGATGAAGTGGAGGTCTATCTGAAGCTCCTCGCGCCGTTTGCGCCGCACATGACTGAAGAGCTGTGGGCTGAGATGGGGAATCAGTTTTCTATCCATACAAGCGATTGGCCCACGTATGATGAGAAATATCTCAAACAGGAGAGTGTGACTATTGCCGTGCAGGTGAACGGGAAATTACGGGGGACAGTGACGGTTTCGGTCAGTGATAACGATAATAAAGCAATGCTTGAGAAGATGGCACGGGAAGATGAGCATGTCGCGAAATTCCTTGAAGGTACAGTTAAAAAAGTTATTCTCGTTCCCGGCAAGATCCTCAATTTTGTGGTATAAAAGTGTTTTTGCTATTTTTAGGTTCGACATGGGTCCTGTCGGACGTTTCTCCCGTCCGACGTCCTCACTTCGTTGCGGGCGCTCGACGGGAGTCCCTCTACGTCCGCCACCCACGTCTTCAGGTAAATGGATTTTTGTAAAATGAGCATACCAAACTCTCATTTTATGCTTAGAAGAATATATTTTCCTCTTTACAGCTGAGCTATATTTTTGTACGCTAAAGAAATGGATTTTGAAGAAAATATCCTTCCGTTTCTCAAAGAACATGCAATCGCTTTGGGGCTCGGTGTGGCTGGTTTGATATTCTTAGGCTATGGTTTGATCAGTTTATCGTTTCCGCAATCCAACAGCAATGCCTCGCAGTTTCAGCCCAGTCAGGAAGCCTCAAGTCCTGTGAAAAGTACCATTTCACCGGTTATCAAACAGATTATTGTTGATGTTGAGGGAGCCGTTTTGAAACCAGGGGTGTATAAGCTACCCACAGACAGCAGGGTGCAGGATGCTCTTATTGCTGCGGGTGGATTGGCGGAGAGTGCCGACCGTAAGCGCGTCGCGCAGACGCTCAACCTCGCTTCCTCCCTTACAGATGGGGGGAAGATTTACATTCCGGCTGTTGGTGAGCAAATGACGACTTCAGGAGGAACGTCTGATACCTCTTCCGGAACAACAACTGCAGGCGGGTCGAATATGGTCAACATCAATCAAGCAAGTGAGTCGGAGCTGGACGCATTGCCAGGGGTTGGGCCTGTAACAGCGCAGAAGATCATAGACAACCGGCCGTACCAGAGTGTACAGGAGTTGCTGGATAAGAAAGTAGTAGGGGCAAGTGAGTTTGGAAAGATCAAAGATATGGTTAGTGTTTATTAAGAGGGGGTCATGTCCCGGGCTCCTCCTGTGCCACCCCTTATTGAGAAATGAAATATATAAAAATTATTGTTGTTTGTATTGCACTTCTTTTATCGCTGGCAATTCGTTTTCAGCAGTTTTATAACTCCAATCCACCATACCATGCCGGGCAGAAAATATCCTTGACAACGACACTTCAGCAGGAGCCGGATGAGACGTACAAAGGACAGAAGTTCTCGATCAAAACACCAACCAACCAGCTTATCTCGGTATCGGCAAATACCTATCCGCGGTATCACTACGGACAGGTTGTTGTGGTTTCGGGACGATTGCAGGCATATACTTTTCCTGACGGACAGACAATACTTACGTTATACCGGCCGGCGATAACACTACAAAAAGAAGCTAACAACCCGGTTGCCGCGGCCGCGAATGCAGTCAGAGCACACACAAGATTGATATATAAAGATACCCTGCCGCCAATCTCCGCAAGTCTTCTGATGGGGATGATCTTTGGCGCGAATGAGAAGTTCCCGGATAGTTTCCGTCAAGCGCTTCAGACAACCGGTGTCCTGCATGTCATTGCTGCGTCCGGAATGAATGTGACATTTATTTCCGCGGCGTTACTCTTTACATTAGGACTGTTTTTAAAGCGGCGTCCGGCCATCGTTATCGGGGGAGTAAGTATTATTTTTTACGTTTTCTTGGTCGGGTTCCAGCCCTCAATTCTTCGGGCAAGCATCATGGGGCTCTTGGCCTTTGGCGCGGCGCTCTTTGGCAGGCAGCATATCGCTGTTGTTGCTTTGTTCGTCAGCGGATATGTATTACTACTGTGGAAGCCGAATTATTTATTTGATGTGGGATTTCAATTGTCCTTTATGGCGACAGTCGGTATCATGTTCCTCAAACCGCTGTTGGACCGGCCTTTGGTAAAACTCGGAAAGATAGGAGAGTTTGGCGGGGAAACGGTGACGACAACACTTGCCGCACAACTTGGGACACTGCCGATTCTGTTGAGTGTCTTCGGACAGTTCGGGCTGCTGTCAATCCTTGTTAACGCGCTTGTCCTGTGGACCATTCCGTTTATTATGGTGATCGGAAGTATCGCAGCGATAATCGGGCTGCTGTTCCCGTTTGTCGGCCATGTATTCTTGTATCCAGTATACCCGTTTCTTTTATATTTTGAGACGGTGGTTTCGTTCTTCGGCACAAGCGGCTGGGTCATTCACACCAGTCCACTGCCAATGGCAATGTGGATAGGATATTACTTGCTTCTCGGATCGGTGGTTTTATTACAGAAGAGGAAACTGCAGATTAAGAATGAACCGATATTGCAATTGGACAGTAAGGATCGCGGATAATTGTGTTATGATTTTATCAGGCAGATATCAGGTGCTTGTGATTAAACAGTAATACAATGCTCCTATATCTAATTGAAAGGAGGTGAGAATTTATGGCTAATGATCAATCAACAGAAGCGGCGGTACCGGCACCAGAAGCGCCGGCAGGTGATGCTGCACAAGAAGCTCGCATAACAGGACTAAGAGAAGCAGGTGCTCAAGCAGCACAGGTAGCACCGACAGCAGATGTAGCAGCTGCTTCACTTCAGGCTGCGGAAGCAGGCATACACGCTATTGAAACAGGGCAAGGACCAACAGGAACTGCGCAAGAAGCACAAGCGGTATTAGATAGCGCAGCGGCGGGCGCACCAGCAGCGGAGGAAAAAGATAAGATAGCGGCTTAAAAGATTTTCTTTTTTACGTTTCTCCTTTTAAAATTACCAAAACTGACGCAGTCAGGATGAGAATGCCACCAATAAATGTCGAAATAGTCGGTATTTCTTGAAAAAAGAGAAATGCGAAGAATACGCCGAAGACGAGTTCGGAAAGCAGGATAATACTTGCTGATGTTGCGCGGAAATATTCAAACCCTTTTGTCATCGCAAGCCACGCGACAAAATTGTCGATCCCGAAAAGAATCGTAACCAACCACGTATTGAAGGAGACGTGTGTAATCCCTCCTTGAAAATAAAAGGGATGTTCGAGGATAAGTCCCAAAGCACCGACGGAGAGCATCCCCAAAAAGGTATTCACCAGCATCATATAACTCGCACGATACTCATGCAGTTTTTTCCGCGCGATCAGATAGGAAGCGGTTGCCAGTGCGGATAGAAAGGCAAACCCTGCTCCGATTTGCCAAGTGATGAATGATGTCGGCTGGAAGAGCAGTAATAGAGCGACAAAGCTGAGGATTAACGAGATGACATTAAATTTATTGACCTTATCTTTGAGAATGATGAATCCCAAGATCGGTGTGACAATCGCATAGGTATACATCAGAAACAGTGTCGTACTCACCAGGGTGTTGAGGATGCCGACTGTATAAAAAAGATTGGTCATGCCATAGCCAAAGATTGCGGCAAAGAGAAGAAGCGGAATATGCTTTTTGGGAAGCGAGAATTTGGCTTTGGCTATGACCACAAAGTAAAAGAGAGCGCAGAGAAAGGCAACAGTATATCGGAGAGAAACTTGTGAGATAGGAGGGATGCCGTTATTTCCCAAAATTCGGATGAGCACCGGCATGATGCTGTACAGAAATGCGGCAAGTAGGAGTAGTAGGATGCCTTTTTTTGTGCTGTTGTGCTTCATCAACTTATTGTATCATGAGAATATTTTTGCAGAATAAAGACGTAATCAATTTACCAGCTTTGGCGGTTTGTTTGCCGGGAGAATGGTCGGGTGTTGGTCTGGTGCTGTCTGTTTGGCTCCGTCAATGGGAAGATTGAAGGTAATTGTTGTTCCCCGGCCTTCTTCAGAATCCAGATTGACCGTCCCACCGTGTGCTTCAACAACTCCTTTGACGATATACAGCCCAAGACCAGTGCCGACACTGCCGTGTTCGGCGCCGCTGAGCTGGGTAAATTTGGAGAAGAGCAGGTGTTGTTTGTCTTTGGGGATACCGGCTCCGGTGTCTGAGACAGAAACAACGACACTGCCGATTGCAGGTTTGGCCGTAATTTTTATTGTGCCGCCGGAAGACGTGAATTTCAGACTGTTTGAGATCAGGTTGTTGACCACCTGTCCGATGTGGATCGGGTCGAAGTTAAACATCGGGATTGACGGGTCAATATCGACTGTCAGATTGATAAATTTCTCATGCGCCGGTGCTTGGAATATTTGCACGCGTTCATTGATAAGCTGTTTGAGGTCTCCGGGGATTTTTTGGATGGTGAAGAGACCGGCTTCCAGCTTGGCTGCATCGAGAATCAATGCGACTTCATCAAGCATCTTGCGTGATTGCTGCGCGATAAGCCCGATGATTTTCTTCCGTTCTTCTTCAGAAAGCGGTCCAGGAGGAGCGATAAGCATCTCTGAGCTTGCTTTGATCGCTGTCAGCGGACTGCGGAGCTCGTGCACCATGACATTGGTGAAATCTTCTTTCATCTTGGCAACCGACTTTTCAAGCGTGATGTCATGGAGGAGTACCGAGACGCCGATGACTTTTTTCTCCGTTGTTATACTGACATCAAACACTGGAGTGATAAAGATCTGAAAGATTTTCTGATCGATGGTAACTTCTTTTTCTTCAATAACACGTTTGTGGTTGATAGCTCGCTGTATTTTGCCTGAAAAATCATACGTGTTCGGAAGCGCGCTTAAGAGGTCAATTGTTGACGGCTTGTCTACAGGAATACCCAAGAATTCTTTTGCCGCGTTATTAATGATCGTGAGCTGGCCATTGACATCCACCATAAAAAGTCCGTCCGCGAGACTGCCTATCATGGCCATAAGCTTTCCTTTTTCAACGGTAAGAATATTCTCAAGCCGGGAGAGGGCTTCTGAGGTCTGTGCTGCAATTTTGTAGAGCGTAGTCATTTCCGCTTCAGTAAAGCCTTTCGGTTTGGTCGAGGAGATATTGATGATACCGACGGCTCGGTCATTGACAATCATCGGCACGTTGAAAGAGGACACTGGAAGCGCGTGATTGAGATCGTCAAGTGCGACGCCGGATATATTGCCTTCTGGAATAGTGGGTGTGTCAAGATTCTCGATTGTCGCGTAGGATCTGAGGAGCGAGGACCGGATCGTTTCAATATACTGTTTGCTGACTGCCTCTTTGACATGAGTCTTAAATTGCAGCCGATCTTTCTCGAGAACCAATGCTGAGACGGAAGAATAATTAAGCAGCGCATCAAGACTTCCGGTGATGACATCAATGATTTTTTCAATTTCCAATGAATAGCCGATACGATCCTGGATCTCTTTCATCATGGTGATCTCAAAGAGCCGCTGTTTTTGCTTCAATTCATTATCAACGAGCTGTTTGATAGCCTTTTCTTCGCGCATCGAATACATAATGGCGGCGATGCCGAAAATTATTGTTGCACCAATAGCGATGATTGAGATGATGAGTAACATGGTTCGGAATACTCGGAAAACTCAGAGTGTCGGTTTGTCAGTGTTTCGGAAAATCAGAAGATCAGTGATTCTGATTTATCTGACTTGCTGATGAACCGGTCTTCTGATTTTCCGATATTGCTGAGTTTTCTGAATGAGAGTCCGGTTGATTCGGACTCAAAGTGCTTAGGAGCGGCTTCATCGTTTTTTTCAACAGCGGGCCGGAGATTTCGCGGAATTGCTCCAGGAATTGAGTGACCACGTCACTTGGATTACCCGAAAGTGCGATAACGGTACCATCTTCGCTAACCGTCATTCCTGGGACGTTATGTGCCTTCAACAGTGTTATCTGAGGACCAAGGATTATTATTTGTTTTCGAATCGCTTCAGTGAGAAGTTTTTGGAAATCCTGGGCAGTGTCACTCATGGTAATTACGCATTACCGGTGGGGTTATTATTGTCACCGGGCGTATCAGGAGAAATTAGATTCCCTGCCGGAACTGAAGGAATGCTTGCTTCTGGTGCTGCTGCGGGGGATGGTGCTGGAGCAGATCCGGGTCTATTCAGCTGGCTGAGTAGGCTTTGAACTTTGTCGACGAGATCCTTCGTCTCGATTTGATATTTAAGAATATAATCAACAGCACCTTGTGCTATTGCGTCTTTCATCATCTGGTTTTCGTTGTAGTTTGAGATAAGCATAACGGGAATTGAGCTAGTCTCAGGGTCCTGCTTCAATGTCGCAAGTACGGCATTTCCAAGCATATCCGGCATGATTTGATCCAACAGCACAAGATCGGGTTTTTGGGATTTTGTCTGGTTGATACCTTCCTGACCGTTTGAAGCATTAACAACTTCAAATCCGGCACTCTTCAGACCCATGGCCCATGTTGTGGATGTTAATTGGTCATCATCAATGATTAAGATTTTCATTAAATTAGGGGCTAGAAAAAGGAATACTTGCTATTCCTCGTCCCTAAAGCATAGGCTAGCAGGAATTTTTGAGAAAAGCAAGGGGTGCATTGAGCCTGGATGCTCATGTTTATGTAATGATTACGTAATAAAGAGGGGATAGTGGTGTATAATAAGAGTGTATCAAAAGTATCAAGTGTATCAAAGGTATCAAGGGCAACATACGTAAAAGCTCCTGATACTCCTGATACTCCTGATACTCCTGATACTTTTTGATATGTCCCTGAAGCAACAACTCACTACACAACTGACGGTCGTGGTAAAAGATCTCGGATTGGACATAGTGCCAAGTGTCGATTATCCCATTGATGCCAAACACGGAGATTATTCCACGAATGTCGCGTTGATAGCAGCAAAAAAATTAGGCAAGAAACCAGTGGAGCTTGCAGAAGAGTTGCGATTGAAGATTAAAGATTTAGGAATGTTTGAAAAGGTGGAAGTTGCTCCTCCGGGGTTTATTAATTTTTGGATAAAGCCTGAGAAATTTATTGAGGCTATTGACCCATTGCTTGATAATAAAGAACAGTTTGTTCTAGTCAAAAGCGATCTAACTGATAAAAAAGTTATCGTAGAGTATGCACATCCGAATACTCATAAAGCATTTCATATCGGGCATTTACGCAATATTACAACGGGAGAATCAATTGTCCGTCTTCTTGAAACCTCAGGCGTTCACGTAATCAGAGCAAACTACCAGGGTGATGTGGGCATGCATATCGCAAAAGCTATTTTTGGTTTAACAATGCTGATAGGCGAAGGGAAAATAGACACGAAAGGTTTAGAATTTGAAAATTCTTCTAATGAAATTGAAAGAGTGTTGCTTATTGTAAAAGCTTTAAGCACACGAAATGTGAGAGAGCGTATAGCTTTATTGGGCGAGGCATACGCATATGGGAGTAAACTGTTTGAAGAAAATGGAAAAGAAATGCTTGCAATAAAGGAGGTTAATAAATCCATTTATACCGATAACTGGGGAATATATAAACCCTATAAGGAGGTATATCAAATTACCCGCCAATGGAGTCTTGATTATTTTGAAGAGATTTATAAGCGTGTATATACGCATTTTGATAAATACTATTTTGAAAGTATGGCTTATGAAAGCGGCAAAGAGAATGTACTAAAAGGACTTGAAAATGGTATTTTTCAAAAAAGTGAGGGAGCAATTATTTTCCCGGGATCAAAGTATGGATTACATGACCGAGTATTTATAACAAGTGAAGGGAATCCAACTTATGAAGGGAAAGATATGGGTTTGGCTCCTATGCAATTTAAGGATTACAATCCAGATCTTATTATTCATCTTGTAGGACCGGAACAAGCGGGATACTTCCAGGTTATTTTTGAAGCTCTCGCTCAACTTTTCCCTGAGACGAGAGGGAAAGAACAACATCAGTCTTATGGGTGGGTGAAACTTAAGCATGGCAAAATGAGTAGCCGCAGCGGAAATGTCGTATTGGGTGAATGGTTACTTGATGAAGCAAAAAAGAAAATACAGGAATCTTATGAGAGCGCAGATGAAATAGCTGAACAGGTGGCCGTTGGTGCTGTCAAATATTCATTTCTAAAAGTCGGACTGAGTCAGGAAATTGCTTTTGATTTGGAAGAATCGATTTCCCTACAAGGCAACTCGGGGCCATATCTGCAGTATACGTTCGCTCGCACACAGAGCGTTTTACGAAAAGTGCAAAGTGCAAAGTTTCCCCGTAAAGGGGATCCCAGCGACAAAGTGCAAAGTTTAGATGTAGATGTTAGTTTGGAAAAAGAGGAGCGGGAGTTGCTGCGGCTTGTGGCAAGATTCCCGGAAGTTGTTGAAGATGCTGCTGACCGCTTTGCGCCGCATGTATTGTGCACCTATTTGTTTGATGTGGCTCAGGCATTTAACCTGTTTTATCAGAAGTTCCAAATTCTAAAAGCGGAAGATGCAGTCCGGGATTTCCGACTGCAAGTAACTGCATCGACAGGCATCGTTCTTAAGCAAGGTCTCCATCTCCTCGGCATACAAGCTCCAGAGCGAATGTAGCTTATTGACAAACTCTCATTCCATCTGCTCTACTTATAATAGCTATTCTTTTCACGGAATAGTTTTGTTGCCATGAAAATTCCACAGATACACACCTTATCGAAGGCTTCACAATTCTCTCTTTTGGCGGTTGTAATACTTCTTGGCGCGGTGTTCTTTACAGTGAATGGCGCACTGCAGCAGCAACAAAATACTGCCAGTCACGCATCGGGAAATGGTATTATATCCGGCCATGTCTATAGACTTAGTAATCGATGCAGCCTTAGCCAGGCGGTGGACGTCAGCAATAACTCTATGGATAACAGCGCTCATATTATCCAGTGGCCCTGGACGATCGGCGGATGGAATAAAGACCGGGAATGGATCATAAAAGATTTAGGGAATGGGTATTATTCAATCGAATCACTGAGTAGCACAAGATATTTAGATGTCAGCGGGGATTCCAAATTAGAAGGAGCACAAATTGTTCAGTATAGAGGTACGAATTCTCCTTTCTATGATGAGCAGTGGACTATCACAAATCTTGGTAACGGCTATTACAAAATTGTAGGGAGAAATAGTAAGTTGGCACTTGGTCTTTATGCCTGTTCTGCATCACAAGGGTTGAATGTCCGTCAGTATGCTTTTAATAATGAATCACGTAATGAATGGAAATTTGACGATATTACATCTTCTCCTCCTCCGCCTGTTCCTACTGCTACTCCAACGCCTACTCCTCCAACCGTTCCTGGTGGCAATCTCTTAAAGAATCCTTCTTTTGAAAGCGGGACTGCATATTGGAGTTTGACTAATACCAGTCCAGGTATCGGTATGCTTTCAAGCTCTAGTACTGCTGAGGATGGTCATTATTCAGCACAAGTCTTAGTCTTTAGTGGCAGCGCAAATCAATGGTATGTGCAACTCAAACAAAGCGGTCTTCCTATGCAGTCTGGCCGAACATATACCGTAAGCTTTTGGGCGAAAGCATCAACCAGCAGACAATTCGAGAATGTCGTGCAGCAGACGGTGAGTCCATATGCTGTTTATGCAGATCACGAATTCAGTGTAACAACCTCTTGGCAGCAGTATTCCTATACATTTACGGCAAATACATCGCAATCAAATGTCTTTGTGGGCTTTAATCTTGCAAAAAGTACCGGTGTTGTATTGATAGATAATGTCAATTTCTCGGTCAATGGGTCAATAATTCAGCCAACACCAACGACAGCACCTCCACCTTCATGCGCACCACGTCCGCCTTGTTTGGATACAATACCGAGATGTTTGATCGCAGAACCGGCATGGGGTTGGTGCCCAGTGATACCCACGCCTACATCCACACCCGGACCATCAAACACACCTTCGAACACACCTTCGAACGTGCCGTCAAATGCGCCATCGAATCAACCATCAAGTCCGCCGCCACCTGCTGGAAGTACTCTTGTCAAGGTTACCCTTGGGCTGCATGGGATCGGTAACGGCGGTGACAGTGCCAATCCAAACTCTCAAGGCAATATGAGCCCTCATAGGTCTAGCAGGACCATAACAATGGAAGTTTATGATGCTTCAAATCAGTTAATACTTAGTCAGCAGGGGACCGTAACCTATGACAGCAACAGCGGCAAATTCAGTGGAACAGTCAATCTCGGACAAAACTTCACCACAGGACTCTACACGGTTAAAGTTAAGACCGACCAGTTCCTGCGGTCAATTGTCCCGGGAATCCAAACAATCAACGCAGGTCAGACGACCACGCTTCCTGGTGTAACATTGGTAGCCGGTGACGTCAATGGTGATAACGCGATTAATATCGTTGACTACAATCTTCTCATCGGCTGTTACAGCGATCTGCTGCCGGCAACAGACTGCAATGCGACCAATAATGTACTCACGGATCTCAATGATGACGGTGCGGTAAATCAGTTCGATTATAACTTATTCCTTAGAGAGCTATCCAACGTCGGAGGGCAATAAATAAGATTAAAGATATAAGATTTAGGATTTAAGAATTCTTTAATCTTCAATCTTTAATCCTCAATCTTTTTATCTTTTCTCCTTTGAAATCCTTCAGTATCATGTTACAATAAGATTCTCGTATGACATTCAACAGAAAAGTATTCAGTAATGGTCTCCGGGTTATTACCATCCCCATGCCGTCTCTAGAAAGCGCAACAGTGCTGGTCATGGCGGGTGCAGGCAGCCGTTACGAGACCCGAAAAAACAGCGGCATATCACATTTTCTGGAGCATATGGCATTCAAAGGCACTCAGAAGCGTCCGACGGCTCTGGATATCTCCAGTCTCATTGACGGGATGGGTGGAGAATTCAATGCCTTCACCGGCAAAGAAACGACCGGCTATTACATCAAATCTGCCAAAGACAAAGTAGAGACATCACTTGACGTATTGTCCGATATGCTCATGCACTCTAAATTCGATCCGGATGAGATCGAAAAGGAAAAAGGTGTGATCATTGAAGAAATAAATCTCTATGAAGATATGCCCGCACGTAAGATCGGGGACATCTATGAACAGTTGCTCTATGGCGACAGCCCGATGGGTTGGGACATCGCTGGAAGCAAGGATGTTATCAGGAGCATTACCCGAAGTGACTTTTTAACATATCTCGGCGAACTCTATAGTGCTTCCAACTTGACCGTTGTGGTTGCAGGAGGAATTGAATCTGAAGAGACATTTGAAAAAGTAGATACATACTTCAGCCCGATGAAACAGTTCACGACCAAAGCCTTTGAACCGTTGCAGGAAAAGCAGAATAAGCCGGCGGTACTCGTCAAACAAAAGCAGACGGAGCAGATTCATATAGCCCTGGGTGTACGGACAATTCCGATCAGCTCACCCAAACGGTATCCTCTTTCGGTACTCTCGGCAATTCTCGGCGGTGGTATGTCCTCACGACTTTTCCATGAAATTCGGGAGAAGCGGGGACTTGCGTATTATGTCCGTTCGAGTTCCGATGAATATGCCGACGCCGGGACATTTGTCTCAACAGCCGGTATAGATCCCAAACGCGTCTATGAAGCAGTTGAAGTCATGGTATCTGAGTACAGCAGCGTTGCACGGGGAGAGATGGGACTGACTGATGAAGAGCTCACAAAGGCAAAAGAATTCCTCAAAGGTCATCTGGTGCTGGATCTTGAAGACAGCAGGTCGGTTTCGGGATTCTATGCCCATCAGGAGCTGCTTGAAGAGAAGATTGAGAACCCTGATGAAGTGATCGCGGAAATAGATAATGTTACCAAAGAAGATGTTGAAGCTGTCGGGAAAGAGTTCTTTACTGAGCAGACGTTGAATCTCGCGGTGATCGGCAAATTTGATTCTTCGGCCGGCACAGAGCAAGATGCTGGACAGAAGCTTGAGAGTTTGCTAAAATTGTAAGGAAGTGAATAGTGACGAGAAATCAGTGAATAGGAATTATTTTTCCTAATTACTCGTTTCTAATTCACTAATCACTGAAGAAGTATGGAACAGACAGTAGTACTTGTAAAACCAGATGGTGTACAGCGGGGATTGGTCGGTGAGATCATCTCCCGTTTTGAGCACAAAGGATTGAAGCTTGCTTCGGTCAAGATGATCTCGCTTACGGACGCAATTCTTGATGAGTGGTATGCGCATCATAAAGATAAGCCGTTCTTCCCGGGCCTCAAATCATATATGAAATCATATCCGGTTATCGCGATGCTATGGGAAGGGATCGATGTCGTTTCAACCGTCAGAACCATGATCGGTATCACCAAAGCTCGTGAGGCTGTGCCAGGAACGATCCGTGGTGATTTCGCGATGAGTCAGCAATACAATCTCATTCATGCATCCGAAGATGTTACGGCAGCGGAGAGAGAACGGAAAATTATCTTTGCCGGTGAAGAAATTTTTGACTGGCAGAAAGCAGACGATATCCACATCTACCTCGAAGAAGAACGGAAGAAATAACCGTTCGATGTATCTAGATTGTGCCTCAGAGTAATATGTTAGCGGATAATAGATGAAGAGTAACTACTTTTTACTGCATTCTTAGTAATCTGATACACTTTGAATAGAAAATATATTTCTCAAAAGAGATCAAAAAATGTAGTATTACTTTAGTGCTCCTTGCGAAAGGAGATCAATGTAACAATGGACTACATTATCTTTGACTTTGATAAGGCCGTTGATGAACGTTATTTCTTTTTTCTGACCGTCAAGTTTGCGAATGGTCAATGGACTGCTGATCAGGGAAATGAAATTCGAATGCTCCGGTAAAACATCAAAGACGCCTGTATCATTCTTGGATGAAACCGATTTGACTTCTTCATCAAAGAGTATCTGCGTTCTATTACGTACCATCAGATGTATTTTTTCAGCAGATGCAGATAATGGCGTCGGTTGTGCCGGCTGTTGAGCGGGTATTTGTGTTTGAATCTGTGGTTGTTGTGGTGCATCTGCCATGGTTTAATGAGATTGAAGATTTAGGATTAAAGATTTAAGATTTTTTCCATGATCTTATTTTTTCTATTAATTCTTTAATCTTCAATCTTTTATCTTTAATCTTATTTCGTTGCTTCTTTTGCTTCGCCGATGAACATAAATTTATCTTCTGTTAATTTGTCATACATACCGTTCAGGATATCTCCCGTGTCTTTTATGGTGGTTTCCAATGGGACAAATTTTCCGCTTCTGCCTGTTTGTTTTTCAACGGTGAAGAAGCTCTGCGTGTAATATGCGCGGAGCATTTTTGCCCGTTTATAAAGCAGTTGGTCATCCGCGTTTAATTCATTCTCACCAATCAATGAAACAATCCGCTCAAGTGACAAAGCTTTTTTCATAACACTTTGCGCGTGGAGTGCTGTTTTGTAATGCGCGAT
Source organism: Candidatus Acidiferrales bacterium (assembly GCA_035533875.1). GTDB lineage: Bacteria > Patescibacteriota > Microgenomatia > Levybacterales > UBA12049 > JACDET01. Next base: position 11,669 of record DATLSZ010000012.1, on the reverse strand, counting down.
CGAGACAAAATCAGGAGCCAGGGCTGAGGAAGCTGATGCAATAAAATCAATAGCCGGGAGACGCCCTTCCTGATAAATATTTCTGGATAAGATAATTGTTGAATCAAGATACGGCAATATTGCCTGGACGCCCTGATCCAAAATGTCGTCATTGGGAATGTAAATTGCCTCAATGCTGGTAATTGAATTCGTATTGGTTGAAGCAAGTCGTTCATGAAAGGAAGCCATCTCAGAGCTCAGCGTTGCCTGATAACTGTCTTCGGACGGAATCGAATTCATGAGTAGCGACAATTCGTTTCCGGCTTGGGCCAGACGGAAAACATTATCAGCAAAGAACAGCACATCTTTCTTCATGACATCACGGAAATATTCGGCAAGAGTAATTGCGGTTGAACCGCTAAGAAATCTGAGTGCCGGATTTTCTCCCATATGACCGAAGACCAAACTTGCATACGGCAATACCCCTCCTGCGGCAAGAGACTCGACCAGCTCTTGTCCTTCACGTGTACGTTCCCCGATGCCGGCGAAAACAGATAAGGTTTTTTGTGCGGTGCCGGTAGGGGACATTTGAATAATATTATGAATAATTTCCGTCAGCAAAATTGTTTTTCCGACACCCGCTCCTCCGAATAATCCGATTTTTCCGCCTTTGAGAATTGGACAAAAAAGATCGATTCCTTTGATGCCGGTGACGAGAATTTGTGTGGGAATGGTGATATCGGTATAAAGAGGAGCGTCACGATAAATTGGCCATGAATCTTTGGTCTGAATGAGCGGACCCTTATCACGGGGGTTGCCGAATAAATCAATAACCCGGCCTAACACCTCTGGCCCGACAGGAATAGTGACCGGTTTCAATGTATTGATAACTCCGTTGCCTCTGGCAATCGTTGATCCTTCGGTCAGAAGGAGACAATAGTAGCTATCCGGACCGGATGACGTATAGACTTCCATTTTGACCAGCGGGTTGTTCTCCAAAATGAGCACATCATGGACAGTCGGCTTTTCTCCAGTGAAGGATACTTCGACAACTTGTCCTCTTACTGCGACAATTTTTCCGGTAACTAAACTCATGGGTTGAGATTTAAGATTAAAGATTGAAGATTTAAGAATTCTTTAATCCTAAATCTTATATCCTTAATCTTCATATTATGCCAGCTTCCACATAGATATACCCGTAATTGCATCTGTCTGCTTTTTATTCATCATGCGGTGTAAGGCAAAGCGCTTTTCAAGGTTAACTGTCTTGAGCTGCTGGTTGATATTTTCTCGCGCCATATCGAGCGTTGTGATACGGGATGCATACCGTGCGAGTTCAGATTCAGTAACTGTCTGTTGGATGATGCCCGCAAAAATCTCGGATTCAAAAAATGCAATAATCTTTTCCAGCGATGGTTCAAAAAGATAATGTACCGAGGAAGTTAGTATTTGCCTGCCGACAGATTCCTTGATCGAAGAATCTCGTCCTGAGACATCCAGGACGGTCGTTGTTTGCGAAGACATGCTCTCGAACCGAGCGTAGAAGATAATAACATTTGAGAATCTCGTAAGGTCCTCGGTCACTTTTTTGACCGACTTCTCGCTAGACTGATCTTCTGCAAGGGGATAAAAGAAAAATTGTCGTCCGGGATAATTTTCCATAAAGAGTCGTCTGCCAAAATCTCCGATAATAATCGGAACTGCTTCCTTGTGAGCATTAAGATACGTTACAAATTCATTGTACGTATTCTCAAGTATTTTACTGAACAATCCCGAATTTGCTGATAAGTAGACACAAGCAAGCTTGCCGTTCCCGACTTTCAAAGATGCTTCATGAGGGTTATTCTGGTCAAAAATATTATGCCCTTTTTTCTCCTGCATCAGCTGGACAATTTGATTTTTGTATGAAATCGTAACTTCACGGTAAATTTCGGTAAGCTCATCATTGACATCACGGCTTAACAGTACCTTGTTCCGGATGGCACGCATTTTCATACTGGCGATCTCTTCAGATGCGCCAACGATATCTTTGATACCGGTCAAGTCTTCAATTTGTGTCAGTATTGTTTTTAAGTAATTCATAGTTACAGTAAAGTGAATAGTGATTAGTAACTAGTGAATAGGAAATAAAGATTATCCTAATTACTAATTTCTATTCACTCGTCACTTTTTATATATTCGTCACATTGACTACCTGAATGCCAAACAAGCTGAGAATTTTGTCTTGTTGTTTTCTTACGGCAAGTAGCAGTTCATTCAACGATTGCGCATTGCTGACCAATGATTTGACTAATGACTGAGCTTCCATGGAATTTTTATATGTTTGACTGATTGTCTCGATATCTTTTTCCATTTTTTGAATATCCTGCCAATAGTCAGTCCATAATAGACAAAAAATTACAATCTGCAGGTCCAGATTTTTTACTTCAGTTGCTCGTTGAGTAAAAAATGCAAAGATTCTCTCGGCAACAGCAAGAGTACGTTTGATCCCTGATCCTGCTTCTGCGCTGAAGTGGCTAAAGCTTTCTAGCCGCCTGTGCAGCGATAAAAAGCTTGTTAATTCGCGGCTTAGCGTCAACCGGAGTGGCGTTTGCGTCTGCCTTCCGACACGACTGACAGACACAAAGGGGTTTATGGCAGGTCGGTTTCCTTTGGTAAACATATCGACATCAAAATATATATGACCATCTGTCATAGACATAAGGTTGGTTTGAATAAACCCTGCGATATCTCCTTCAATCGATTCGACAACGGGAAGACAGGTGATAGCGTGTTCATTGCCATTGGGTAGGACAAAATTTCCTGCCCGTTCCAGCAGTCTGGCATGTGTATAAAAAATGTCTGCAGGATAAGCATTCCGTCCGGGGAAGCGTCTGCCGATCAACATAATTTCGCGGTAAAATTTCGCATGGGTGAAAAGGTCATCCATAACAACAAGGACATCGTGACCTTCGTCACGGAAATACTCGGCAAGTGTCATAGCTGCATAGGGGGTAAGAAAGGTCACACCTGCAGGATCTTCAGAACTTGTCGCGATAATGACCGTATTATTCTCAATACCAGCTGAGTGGAAAAACGCTTCGATTTTTTTAATATCTGTTTTCTTTTTGCCGATGCCGGCATAGATACAAATGGTTCCAAGACTTGCTTGTTTTAACATGGTCTGATAAAGAAAACTTGTCTTGCCAGTTTTTCGGTCTCCGATGACAAGTTCTCGCTGTCCTTTCCCCAGAGGAATGAGCATATCGACAAGTGTTACTCCTGTTTCAAAAGATTGTTCAATCCGCTTTCTGGTATTAATTCCTGATGGGCTGATATCAATGGGGCGTGATATTTTTGGTGTTTCAATTGTTACGCTGGCACTAAGCGGTTGTCCGAAAGGATTGACTGCTTTACCGAGTAGCTCAAATCCGACCGGTATTTCCTGTTTGATTCCGGTCCGGGTCACCTTCATGCCTGCCTTAACGGAATATTTTGAAAAGAGAAGTATCTCGACCTGTTCCCGTGCAAGAGAGAGGATAGTGCCAAGCTCTCCGGTTTCAAACATAACAATTTCCTGTAATGTTGCATTAGGGAGGCCGCTTGCATATACTATAGACTGATTGCATGCTTCGACAAAACCGATTTCTTCATTTGTTGTCAGATACTGCTGAAATGTTTTCATAAATAGTGACAAGTGAATAGTGACAAGTGAGTAGTATTAGGATGTTGTTTTCCTATTCACTAACTTACTCGTCACTCGTCACTTTTTAATTTAGTAACCCCATTATGTCATCCCGTTGGATTCGGAATCTGTTAGCGAGGCTTTTCCGTACAGTGTAATCTTTGAAGACACCTCCGGCGATGATCTGCGCTCCACCAACGATTGACTTATCAAACTGCATGTCAATTAACAATTCGGGTGAGACATTCTTTTTAATCCAATCGGAGAAAAGTGTTATCGTTTGTTCATCCGGTTGAAAAGCTATCGTAAGCTGAATATTTTTGCACGTACGGAGTTTGTCGGTAAGTTCATCAATCTTCCGTTTGATGGAGATTTGGTTTTCGGGGGTGATTGGCTCGCTGGCAAGTCCGGTAATAAGAATTGCTGAGATCTCTTTGGGAAGTTTGCGGAATACTTGCTGGTGGTCACCGGCAGATTTTGATGAAAAGAATGTTTCGGTAAGTTCTTCCAAGCAGGTAAGCACTTGCATTACTTCCGACGTTGTGCGGAGTAAGGCAATGATTTGATCAAATAGGGCAGAATTAGACATGAGTATAGATTAAAGATTAAAGATTGAAGATTTAAGAATTCTTTAATCCTAAATCTTATATCCTTAATCCTAAATCCAGCTACTGGAATACTTGTTCTTTCTTCGCTGTTTCGAGCGCTTCAATAACTAATTCTTTATGTTTGTCATAGGTAATGCCTTGGTTAAGGACCATTTCCGATACCCGATAGAGGATCTTATAAATATCATCATCGATTTTTTGATATTTTTGCTTTTTATAATCTTCCAAATCTTTTTCCATAGCGAGATATTCTTCATCAATTTTTTCTTTGACAACTTTTTCTGAATTTATCGTTTCCTTTTCCAGGACATCCCGGAATTCTTTAAAATCCGCGATAACATCGGATTCGATATCTTTTGTCATAGTTTTTAATGTATTGATATCTTGTTCCTGGATCTGGGTGATCATATTTTGATAGGCAATTTTCATATCTTCTGAGGCTTTGGCAAAGACAGCTGCCTGTTGTTGCTCCAGCTCTACAAGTTTTGCTTTCAACGCTTTATTGGAATTATCTTCATATCCTTTGGTGCTTGCAAGGATTTCGGAGGCTTCCTTATTTGCTTTATCGATAATTTCTTGCGCTTGCTGATGAGCTTGTTCGAGGAGTTTGATAGGCTTTTCAGCCAACTGATTCTGCAATTGGTTGGTCACTTTATCCATTTCATGCAGCTTTTCTGCAGACCTGGTATACGCTCTGGCGAGAAAGAACAACACAATAGCAAGCACCGTAACGGCAACAGTCAGAAATATTAATGATAACGGATCGATAAGCATTTTTAGATTAAAGATTAAGGATTGAAGATTTAAGAATTCTTTAATCCTAATTCTTAAATCCTAAATCCGGTTCTCTTTTATAGTACTAGAATTAAGTATGATATCGCAACACCGAACAACATGATAGAAACCGTAATAGCAGTATTGATAAAAACACTCAGAAGTATTGCTTGCTTCGCGAGTGGGTTTCTCCCGATTGCTTCAACGCCTCGGTTGGATGCACGGGCAAAAAAACGGAATCCGAAAAAGAATGATGAAAGTGTGATCAGCCCTGCGATGAAATATCTGATAACACCGAGCGGGGAAGTGAATGCCGCGTTGAATCCAAAAGTAAGTGCACTAAAACCATTGTGGATGATATTGTTGGTCACCTGGGCAAAATGTGGTTGAAGCGTAACGAGAATCAGGCCGGTTTTTTTTGGATCGTTACTTGCATAACTTTGTTCCGCACGACCGAGCACATAACCGTTGTCTGTTACTTTTTCTCCTACTCCGGGAGTTGTTGATGAAGTAATAAAATCACCGGCACTGATATTGCCGTTCTGACTGGAGACCAGTACCATTACATTCCCAGAACTGACCACCGGCACATCGTTCTTTGCAGTGGTATCTTTGAAATACAATGCGGGATTGATACTGACGACTCCAAAAATTTGCGGGTCATAGGGAGAATTTGCGAGTTTGTATCCATTTGTTGCAGTAGTGATGATGTCGCCATTGACAACCTTACCCTGTATCTGGATACCAATTGCATCGCCGCTTGAAAGAATTTGTGCATATACAGGAGGACTATAGATAAATATAGCTGCAAAGAGAAGTATCAGTAAGGCAGATTTCCACATAAGGACGAGGGACTAGGGTTTAGAACTAGCTAATACAATATTACTAGTACCAAGTCCCTAACACCTTATTATATAGTACGTGGGATTGAGATTGGAGTCAAGCATCTAGCCTAGATTAAGGATTGAAGATTAAAGATTTAAGAAATCCTTAATCCTAAATCTTAAATCTATGATCTAAGGTCTATTTCTATATCCTCGTATATCGTACTGATCTCCCTTTGCCTTGTTGGATGAGAAGGCCCAGCATACTAAGTCTCGCCAAATCTCTTGATGCAGTGATCGGTGAAATATGAAATATTTTTTGAATTGTCCGGTTAGTAATAATTGCCTGCGGATCATCAAGCAGTGTCATGATCACTTTTTGCCGTTCATTTAATTTGCCGATTTTTTCTTCTTCCAATCTTGTTTGCGATTGGACGAGAGATTGATAAGTAAGCTCCAACTGAGTTGATACTGTTTTTACAAAATACTCCAGCCAGCCAGTGACATTGGGTTTGGCTGTTGCTGTTGCATAGTACCCTTTAAAGAGTTTGCTGTCTTCTACCCACGGTTTTTCAAGGATTAACAGTCCGCGACAGTCCATACCAGATTGATACAGAAAGAGATAGCTTGACATAGTAGAAAATAACTCGGTTTGTGTTTGGTCAGCAAGGAGTCTGCGGATCTGTAATTTTGCCAATGCCGCTTGTATAAAAGGGTTATCAGCACTGGCATGGAGATAGTTTATAATATCCTGTAGTTCTTTTTCAGAGATGGCAATTTTGGGATTTCCGGTTAATGAATAAAGATGAAGTAATGTAGCAACAGTGATTCTTTGCGATGATAATCTCCATTCTCTCTTGATATAGTCAAGAGAGAGTTTGTATCGTAAAATATTATTTTGCACCAGATCTTTATCTTTAGCCTTGTCCTGCATAGCAAAAACTATCTGATTTTCAAGAATTGTTTTTATTTTATCAGGCAAAATTTGTTGATCGGTTAAGGCAAGTCCGTAACGAACCCGGTCAACAGTTGCTTGAAATTGCAGACCGAGTTCTCTTTTGGGTGAGAGGGGATAGAGAATAATTTGCTGCCGGATCGTTTCAAGACGATTGAGATATCGGAGCAGATATGGAGACATGGTGTATGCTATGGGCTGCATTTTGAGATTTAAGATCAAGGATTGAAGATTAAAGAATTCTTTAATCTTATCTCTTCAATCTTTAATCTAATTAAGGCTTACTCTAACAGACGTGTTTTTATTAGTCAAGTTCATCATTATTTTTATGAGGCTGTTACTGTCTGTTTTGATATGGTTAAGATATGAATACTCAGCCTTGACATTCTTATTAATATATGTAGTAATTAATATATGGACAAACTTGGACAAAATGGTCCATTTTGACCATAAACAAATTCGACTCTGCTGCCCATGAAAGACGAATTACTCACAATACAACAAGCCGCCGAATTATTAGGCGTTTCAACCAAAACACTCAGGCGCTGGGAAGCAAGAGGACATATCAAACCACAGCGGACAGTTGGCAACCAGCGACGCTACAGCAAAATAGAGCTCACGACACTCTTCAGCAAAGAGAAAGGCAAAGCAAAACCGTTGACTCAGCCAGTAATTACTCCAGAACTCATTAATGCAGTCACCTCATCCGCACAATCTCCCGAAGAGAAATCTGTTCAACCGACACCAATATTACAGGACGCATCTGTTCCAAGTTTTTCTGCGGCACATTCTTCGAATCAACAAAAGAGACCGGGATTTATGAGCAGATATCTTACCGGTACTTCATTCGCAATCGTATTGTTTGTGGTTCTGGCGATGATGTTGCTGAACAGTCAGACAGCAGGGATGGTGTTCCAGAAAAGCATGTCTCTACTGACCAGTCCATCCCGGGTAAAAGAGCAGGGTCAATCAGCCGGCAAACAAGTACTTGCCGTAAATGACGCGACACCCAGTTATCAGCTGCGAGTCAACATCCCGAGTTTCTTTGGTAAGCCTGTAGTATTCCTTAATAACGTCGATATAAAAAAGGAACTTTCGGTTACCGGTATTGCATCACTCAGTGGAGGGATAAAAACCAATAATGCGAATATAAACGCCGGGACAGGCAAGCTGACTGCGTCAAATGTGATTTATTCAATCGTTGCCGGATCAAACATTACCATTTCAGGCAATAAACAGAATCCGACAATCTCTACAACAGCTTCCGGAGTTACTTCACTGCAGGGAACCACAGGTGTTCTGAGTTTGACAGGTGGATCAGGAATCAGTCTCAATGGACTTGAAATTACCAACAGCGGTGTGCTCTCTGTCGGCGGAGCGACAGGTGCGGTTTCATTGACGGGGGGAAGTGGAATATCTGTATCGGGAACAACCATCACCAACAGCGACACCGGATCGGCACAGAATATCTTCAAGACATTCACCGTCGGTTCTACCGACATCACTGCAGGGAGCAACAATGATACGCTGACTTTTGCAGCAGGTTCAGGAATTACCCTGACAGGAGATGCGAGCACTAAGAAAATTACTATAACAAATCCATCGGCACCATCCGGGCTTTCGACGAACGGTGTTTTGTATGCTACAGGATCAAACACGTTTACGACCGTGGCTGCCAGTGCCTCCGGATATGTGCTTCAGTCAAACGGACCGAATGCTCCGCCCTCCTGGGTGTCGAATTCCTCGACCTCTCCATCGTTCTCTATCATAACGTCTGGGACCAACACCCAGGCGTCAATGGTTGTAGGGACAGGCGCATCTCTTGATTTCACAGGCTCGGGAACCATCAATGCATCATCGCTGAACGGTGCAACATTTGCCGCGCCGGGCAGCATCGGCTCGGGGACTGCTGGCAGTGGTGCTTTTTCTACGCTTTCCGCCTCTGCGCTTCTCAGTGCCAATGGCGGCCTCACCGTTGCTTCAAGTCAAAATTTTACCTTGACAGGATTTAACAATACAGGCGCTGTACTCTATGCAAATTCAGGAGTTGTGACACAAACGGCTACCGGCTCTGACGGCCAGGTACTTACCTTGGTGGGGGGTACTCCTACCTGGCAGACTAGCTCTGCGACCAATTACTGGCAGTTCTCAAGCGGAATTGTCGCGCCGGCAAGTATCACCAATGATCTCGCAATCGGCGGGACGAGCACAGCCTCTGCCCTTTTCCAGATCTCCGGCACAACTGGGAATGCAACAACAGCGGGCATTCTGACTTTCGGTGGGACGACCGCACAAATTCAATCCGCCAACGGAAGAACATTGACAATCGGCGGTACCAATACCGGCAATGTTGTGATAAATTCTGCAGGTAATATTGCGCTTACTGCTCAGGGAGCCAATCTTTTAACGGGCGGCAACCTGTCAGTGACCGGAAATGTTTCGGCAACAGGTACGACAGGATTTAGCGCAAGCGGCATTGGAGCTGGATTAGCCTTTTCAGGCACGGGAAATCATATCATAAGCACATCATCCGGGACTCTGCAGCTTGGCGGTTTTGATCTTCTTGGTGATATCAATGGAAATGGGAAAAATATTTATGGACTTGGGCTGATCAATGGTCTGTCAATCAATAACAGCACTATCACCAATGGGACATGGAACGGAAACGCAGTCGGCGCTGCCTATGGCGGTACAGGGGTAACTAACTATGCCAAAGGAGATATATTATTCGCAAATTCCAATAGCCCCAGTGTTTTGAGTACACTGGGTATCGGTACAACGGGACAAATATTGACTGTTTCCGCAGGAGGTATTCCTAGTTGGTCCAATGCCGGAGGAACGTTCAACTTCTGGCAGGAGAGTTCAGGTGCGCTCTCTCCTTATAACATCACGGATGATCTCTTGCTTGGCAGCTCTGCCACGAGTTCGGCGAAGTTCGCCTTCGTTAACAATGCGGGAGGCGTACCAACCGAGACAATCTCTGCCGGATCAGGAAGCAACTCACTCTATCTCACCGGAAATGGGACACTGGCAACAACCAACGCACAAGCATTAACTGTCGGATCAACAACGACTGGGAATATCTTCATAGGAACAGACGCGACAGCAAGGAACATCAGTATCGGTAACAATACCGGAGTGACCGGAGTATCGTTGACTTCCGGATCGGGTGGGATTGCATTGAATGGGACAGTAACAGTTTCAACCCTGGCATCCGGGCTGGTAAAGGCAACAAGTGGTGCATTGTCTATTGCAGCAGCAGGGACGGATTACCAGGTGCCGTTGTCGTTTGATAACGGCATAACCAATAATTCAAATACTGTTGAACTCGGAGGAGCACTTACCAAAGCAACAAGCATACCATTCGGGAATTTCGTGTTGGCACTTGGTGATACAACGGGAACAGGCAATCTGGTGGTCGCGCCAAACGCCGGCGGGCAGGCAGCATTGATCGTGAACAAACAAGGCAATAATGATATCTTCTCGGCGAGTGCCTCAGGGGCGACCCGATTCACTGTGTCAAACAACGGGAATGTATCTTTTACCGGCGGATCAGGATTTCTCAATACGCTATCGTCGAGTGCTTCAGGAACACAGACGGCATATATACCAAATCTTGCAAGTGTCGGAGGACAAGATGCTCTCTGTTTCGTAGCACTTGGGAACTGTGCCGGGTCAGGAGGAGGAGTCACCGGGTCGGGGACGAGCGGGCAGGTAGCATTCTTTAACGGGACAAACACTATCACCTCCAATTCGAATTTGTATTGGCAGAATAGCAACAGTCTGTTGGGAATCGGGACAGGAGGAGCAGCGATTTCAGCGCTTGAGGTCAATGGGTCCTACGGCAGCAATGCAGCAGCAATCATCAATCAGCAGAACAATGGAGATATCTTCAGTGCATCGGCATCAGGCGCGACCAAATTCACCATCGCCAATGATGGAACGATTAGTGATGCAGCATATACCGGCAGCAGCAATGCAGTTCTTTATGCGACCAGCGCAAACGGAACATTCATCACAACAGCATCAACCACTACGCCAAATCTTTGTCTGCTTTCAGGAGCAGCAACACCGACATGGGGAACCTGTGTTTCGGGGAACACAAGCTGGGTAGAGTCAAATGGGACAATCTATCCGGGCAACAGCACCGAAGATCTGATCGTCGGTGGGACTGCAACATCGAGTGCAAAGTTCGCCTTCATCAATGTGAATTCAGGGACGCCGACAGCAAGTGTATCGGCAATAAGTACAGGGACGGGATTGGCCATTGCAGGTAACGGATCGCTGCAGAGTTTGAACAACGGAACGCTGACTATCGGCGGCAACACGACAGGTGATATCCAATTTGAGCCGGGTGGAACGACTTCGAGTCTTTATCTGGCAACAGGCGGCAATGTCGGTATCGGAACGACAAGCCCTGCCGGACCCTTGAGTGTTCAGGGATCAGCAACAAACGGTACCATACAAATTTCTAACGGAACAAATTCGATGGGAATTGGATTTCCATCGACGGGCAATGTGAATCCTTTTATCGGTACGATCACAAATACCGCGTTTGGCATACGAACAAATAATACCAATAGGTTGACGATACAACCAGGGGGTTTTGTGGGTATAAATACATCTAATCCAACAGCACAGCTTGATGTCACCGGCACAGCATCTGTCTCGGGAGAGTTTGCCTTATCAGGTGCAACGCCGACGCTGCAGGCAACAGCAAATCAGACGTTGACCATCGGGGGGAATACAACAGGGAATATCACGCTTTCTCCATTGAACGGAGCAGCAGGGTCTTTTGTTGCACCCAACACCAACGGTAATGTCGATCTGGGGACAGCGAGTCAGCAGTTCAGGACGATCTACGC
>DATLSZ010000011.1:0-18884 GCA_035533875.1 Candidatus Acidiferrales bacterium | reverse complement strand
TTACTCTTTGAAGATTTTCAGAGTACAGCTTTGCGGTTGAAACAGTTTATCGGAGAGCATAAACTCAAGAATTATACATTGGTTGGTATCAGTACCGGCGCCGTTGTCTGTTTGTATTTTCTGAAACGGTATAAAAAATGGAATGAAGTGCACACATTTATTAATGTCGGCGGTCCAATGCATGGCTCACCGACAGCGCGCTATATATCTTTTATTGGAAAAGGAAGAGATATACTACCCGGAAGCAAATTTGTTAAAAGCCTTGAAGAGACTCATATTCCGCCGGGGAAAATGGTGACGTTCACCTCAACATATGACGAATTGGTTCCGCAAAGTTATAGTTTGATGAAAGGAAATACTCTTTATACGCTTCCTGTGTGGGGACACAACATGCTGCATTTTGGTAGCCGGCAAACGTATGATCTGATCGCAAAAATTGCCGGTGATGGTGGAGTGTAAAATTTTTGTTTCTGCGGTTTGTGGTAAGATAAGGGCAATGGGGAGCAAATTTTTTATTACGATTGGAATAGTATTGGTTGTTGCCGGATTGATGCTTAATTATGTCCGAATGCAGTCCTCATTTGTTATTCAACCTCCGCCGGCGTCCAGCGTTTCTGTTTCGAATCCTCAAATTTCCTGCAGTAGTACACCGACTGTTTCTGAGACGGAAGGACCATATTATAAAGGAGGTTCACCTGAACGGACAAATCTCTATGATAAAAATATTCCCGGTACCAAGTTTACCCTGACCGGTTATGTATTGGATACCAACTGCAATCCGAAAGCACATGCATGGCTCGATTTCTGGCAGGCAGACGGCAATGGTCATTATGATAATTCCGGTTATACATTGAGGGGACATCAATACACAGATGCTCAGGGAAAGTTTACATTAGTAACCGTTATACCCGGTGAATATCCGGGAAGAACGCCGCATATTCATGTAAAAGTCCGTGCAAACAGTAATAGCCCTATCCTTACAACACAGCTCTATATTCCGGGTCTGACATCCAACGCGCAGGATTCGATTTATGATCCGACTCTCCAGATGCAGAAAGTGAACGTTTCAAAGGACGGAACAACTGCGACTTTTACTTTCATAATCAAGAAATAATTATCCAAACCCAATATCCCCATGGCACTTTGCAAAAGAATAAAGTATGGAAGTGGTATAATTGCTTTGTATGGATGACGTTATTCAGAAAAAGCTTGAAATGTTTTTTACACAGTATAAAAAACAGCAGTTTAAAAAAGGGGAGATATTGATACGTGCCGACGATGATCCTCCCGGTATTTTTTACCTTCAGCAGGGAACCGTTCGAATGTACCTTATTTCACGAAACGGTGACGAACAGGTTTTGAATCTTTTCAAGCCGATTTCATTTTTTCCTATGTTTTGGGGGATAAACGGTACACAGAATCTATACTATTTTGAAGCGATGGATGATGTTATTGTATGGCGTGCATCCAGAAAAGAAGTTTTGGCATTTCTGAAAAATAATTCCGATGTTGTATATGATTTACTCGCACGAGTATATCGCGGGCTTGACGGAGTTCTGACGCGCATGGCATATTTGATGAACGGCAACGCCTATACCAGACTGATCACCGAGTTATTAATTATTTCAAAACGGTTTGGCAAAGTAGGAGATGATGGCATTAAGTTTACTATCACCGAAAAAGACCTTAGCGCATCAGCAGGCATGACTCGCGAGACTGTCAGTAGGGAGATGAAGGTGCTGAAAGATAAAGGACTTGTCACGTTTCAGAAGAATGTGTTGCTTGTCAGCAGTCTTGAAAAATTGGAAAAAGAACTGGAGAGAGAATTCTAACGCTCAATATTTACTAGGATAAAGTTCTTCTCAGAAAAATCAGACGACTCAGCATATCGGAAAATCAGTAATTCAGAATCATTATCTGGTGTTCTGATATTTTTGAAATTCTGGCTTCTGAGTATTCAGAATTTTCCGAAATTTTTATCGGTTCACATTTAGTTTTTGCTTACTTGAGCGCCTGCCTGGCGGTAGGCAGGCACACAACTAAACAAAAGCTATAGGAAAATGATGTGATCCAGAATGTTGTGATCTCGTTATGATTTCATTGGTAGGAATGATTCTATTCCGTTTTTTTGTGTCGGTCGGCAAGCCAGTCGGAAGCGTATACCCTTGCCATACTCCTTGCCCGACCAGCAGCTCCAGATGTTGCATTCCTCTGAGTGCGATTTCATTTTTAACATCATAGAGTCGGTATTTACCGATCGCCAACGTGTGATCGACACGATGTGTTTTATGCGATGTTACAAGAATCTCGCCGATAATTCCGGCAAAGATCCATGCATACGTTCTTTTTCCGTTTAAGGTCAAAATTTTGGTATGTCCTCGGGTTTCGATTAAATGATATGTTCCAGCATGTAATAGTTTAATCATAAAAAGATTGTAGTCTGTGTTGTTGATATTTACAGTGATTTACATCACTGCGTTTTCATTCAGGAAAAGCGATAATACTTTTGCAAAGCAGTCCTAGAGAAAGGAATACCATGGCGGATGAAAAGAAAAGAATTTATGTTACTCATGTCAATATCAGACAGAGTATCTTTTTTTTGCTTTTGAAGTTAGTCTCAATTGAGCTTGTTGCGGGTACAATTATTATTATTTGGCATATTGGGTTGGCTGTTTATGTAAATACAGTTGCGCTATTGCATTTAATTGTACAAATTGGGTTGCCGGTACTTATTTTCTTAGTATTCCTTAAAACATTTATTACAATATATCTCATTATGCAGTGGTTGAATGAATATTATGAAATATCAGCGTCGTTGATACAACATCGAAGAGGGATTTTTTTTCGTAGATCTGAAGAATACCCAATCGAGGATATTAAGTTTGTGGAAGTAGAACAAGGGTTATTCGGACGGATGTTTAACTATGGCACAATTTCACTCATGAATGTGCGGCGGGTAGAATATGCCCAAATGTACCTCATCCATAATCCGATGCGGTATGCGTCAGTGATTGAAGAGATCGTTCCAAATCTCGTTGAGAGAAAGAGATTGATACGCCGGCACTATCATGAGAATGGCAGTGACGGGGAAGATGAAGAGATTTAGGATTAAAGATTAAGGATTTAAGATTTTGAATGGGATTTTTAGAAATTTGGGTTTGTAGTTTGAAAATTTTTATTGTAGACTAGATAGTATGAGTGAGAAAGAACAGCAATTTATTCTATGGTTTGATCAGATTAATAAGGATGATATTCCATATGTCGGCGGCAAGAATGCCAACCTCGGAGAGATGTATCAAAAATTAGTAAAAGCGCAAAGCAATTTGTTCCCCGATGAAAAATTGCAAGTGCCCTTTGGATTTGCCGTATCTGCTTACGCATATCGGTATTTTATAGAAAGAAATGAAATTGACAAACATATCAGGGAACTTTTAAAAGATCTCAATACCCGTGACATTGTCCAACTTGAATCGGTTGGTGAAAAAATTCGTACTCATATTATCTCCGCTGATTTTCCCGAAGACATGAAGAAAGCCATACTGTCTGCCTATCATGAATTGGCAGATCGGCTCAATGAGAAAGAAGCTGTTGATGTTGCTGTCCGTTCTTCCGCAACTGCTGAGGATCTGCCGGATGCATCTTTTGCGGGGCAGCAGGAATCGTATCTTAATATAAAGGGAGAGCATGATTTGCTCGAAGCAATTAAGAAATCATTTGCCTCACTGTTTACCAACCGCGCGATTTCATACCGCGTTGACCGGGATTTTGACCATTTCAAAGTCGCGCTTTCGGTAGCTGTGCAGAAGATGGTCAGAAGTGACCGGGGAGCAAGCGGAGTGCTGTTTACGTTGGATACAGAAAGTGGGTTCCGTAACGCGATCTTGATCAACGGCGCTTGGGGACTGGGTGAATTTATCGTTAAAGGTGTTGTGACGCCGGATGAATTTATGGTTTTCAAGCCGACACTCAAGAAAGGCTTTAAACCGATTATCAGTAAAAAATTGGGCAGTAAAGAGAAGAAGTTGGTTTACTCTGTCGAAGGAACAGCGCCGACCAAAACATTACCGGTGAATGCTGTCGATCAACAGAAGTTCGTTTTATCCGATGAACAGATCTTGCAGCTTGCGCGGTGGGGGATGATTATAGAAGATCATTATCAAAAGCCGATGGATATCGAATGGGCGTTTGACGGGCAGACCAAGCAGCTTTTTATTGTCCAGGCAAGGCCGGAAACTGTTGTCGCGAAAAAAGACACCCAAGTATTGGAAGATTACGTGCTTTTGGAAGAAGGGAAAGTTCTTGTAGAAGGAGCATCGGTCGGGCGCAAAATTGGTCAAGGAAACGTACGGTTCATCAAAGATCCTACACACCTGGGATTATTTAAGAAAGGGGAAGTATTGGTGGCGGAGATTACCGATCCCGACTGGGAGCCGATTATGAAGATTGCCAGCGCTATCGTTACCAATTCCGGTGGAAGGACAAGTCACGCAGCGATTGTTTCCCGGGAACTCGGTATCCCGGCAGTTGTCGGATGTGGTAATGCGACTGAAGTCCTGAAAGATGGAAAGGAAATCACTGTTTCTTGTGCGGATGGAGAACACGGCAGAGTCTATGAAGGGCTGTTAAAATATAAAGTAAATACCACCGATCTTTCCGATTTCTCAATGCCAAAGACACAGATCAAGATGATCGTTGCCGATCCGGAGCTCGTATTTAATTATTCTTTTATCCCCAACAAAGGAGTCGGTCTTGCCCGTGAGGAGTTTATTATCTCAAATTTCATAAAGATTCATCCGAATGCTCTTCTGAACTATGACAAACTGGAGGATGCGCATGTAAAAAGACAAATTGATGAAAGAACAGTAGGATATGCAGATAAGGTTGCCTATTATGTGGATAAGTTATCCTATGGCATTGCGATTATAGCGGCAGCATTTTATCCGCATGAGGTACTGCTGCGGTTTAGTGATTTTAAATCCAATGAATACGCGGGTCTCATCGGCGGTAAATTATATGAACCACACGAAGAGAATCCGATGATTGGCTTTCGTGGAGCAAGCCGCTACACTGATCCGCTGTTTGAGCAGGCATTTGCGTTGGAGTGTCAGGCAGTGAAGCGGGTACGAGATGAAATGGGTCTGCATAATCTGCAAGTTATGGTTCCGTTTTGCCGGACTCCGGAAGAAGGCGTAAAAGTTCTGGAAGAGATGAAGAAAAATGGACTGTCTCACGATAAGTCAAAAAATAATTATGATCAAGAACTTGATCCGAATCTTCATGTATGGGTCATGGCAGAGATTCCTTCGAATATCATTCTGGCTGAAGAATATGCCAAGATTTTTGATGGGTTTTCTATCGGTTCAAATGATCTGACACAACTTACTTTGGGAATGGACCGAGATTCAAAGCTCATAGCTCATATCGGCAATGAGAATAATGAAGCGATTCACCGTTCGATAAAACAGCTGATAGATAAAGCGCATGCTGCAGGACTTAAAGTCGGTATCTGCGGTCAAGGACCTTCCGATTTCCCTGAATTTGCCGAGTTCGTAGTCAGAGCAGGTATTGATTCAGTCTCCCTCAGCCCCGATACGGTTCTCAAAACCGCACTGAAGATTCAGGAAGTAGAGAAGAGCCTCTAATACGTCTAGCGTTCGGTTTAAACTGTATTGATCTGTGTCACAGCTATAGTATACGCAAAATTGTATGATTGATTTTGAATAGGAGGTCAAGTATGAGCCCAGATCAGCAACAGACATTCTTAACATCATTACTCCAAAGTCCGTATATTATTCTTATCGTCATTTGGGAAATAATTTGGAAAGTTATTGCGTTTTGGAAAGCCGCTCGAAGGAATCAACTGTATTGGTATATCGCAATCGCGATATTTAATACCGTTGGCATCCTGCCGATCATATATATTTTGTTTTTTCAAAAAGACAGGAATAAAGAAAAAAGTAAATCGTTATGAAATCAAATCTTTATTTTTATGTTAAAATCCTTGCATCAGTCGGGATAATCCTCGCTATATATCTTTTGTGGGAACAGCTGTTTCATCCAACATTTCAACCATGTAGTATTAACAGCAGCGTCAATTGCGATGCCATTATTTCCGGAGCTGTGTCAAAAACGTTGGGCGTACCGACGCCACTTTATGGTTTGGCAGGATACATCACTATTTTCCTGGCTGCAGTTTACCGAAAGAAAAAATTGTTACTTGGCGTAGCAACGTTTGGTTTGTTTTTTTGTCTCTGGATTGCTTTCCGGGAACTCGCGCAGCTGCATGTCATTTGTCCTGTCTGCATTCTTTGTGATATTGACATGGTGACAACGTTTACCCTGGCAACTATCATATTGAAAAAAAAGGAAGATTGATCCTCGGTTATTGACTCAGATCACTGCAAAAATTAGTGCCTCGCAGTATAGTGTTCTTGTATGATACTCAAAGTTATTTATATATTCTTCATCGGAATTTTACTTGCGACATTTGTCGGAGTAGGGATTGCCGCATTTTATACTGGGCCAAAATTTCCGGATCAGCCGGCTTTGTTAAAGTATTGTGCTCCCGAAATAGCACAAAGCGCGTCAAAATACGCTGAATTTAAAAAAGACGCACAAGCCTACGATTTCAAAGTGCAACAATATCAGCTGGAGTCGCAAGTATATAATCGTAATGTTTCTATTGTGTCACTCATCGCAGCGATTATCATTGTAATTCTCAGTTTAACCTTTTTCAAAAAAATACTTGTCATCGCTGATGGACTTTTGCTTGGAGGCGTCGTTACTTTGCTTTACAGTATTATCCGGGGGTTCCAAAGTGAAGACAATATGTTCCGGTTCTTCGTTGTCACAGTCGGATTAGTTGTTTCAATATGGCTTGGATATATCAAATTTATCAGCAAACAAAAAGCAAAGAAATAGTTTGTTTTCATTCAAGAGGGAAGGTGATTGCTATGCAGTGTGTAAAATGTGAAGAAGGAGAACTGAAGAAAATTAAATTTAACAAGACCGGGAGGATAGCACATGTCTGTGATTTTTGCAGGACATTCTGGTTTGATGGAGAGCAGATAAGATATGACACTGGTCATTCATTGGATCCTTTCAATCAAGGCGATGATTATGAAAATGCAGCTTTAGAAATAAACGAAACGGATCAGGATCATCAGGCAGTAAAGGAAGTCAGGATAATATGATTAACTGTTTGCTTAGGAATAATGGAGGAAATAAAATGAAATTAAGGAGAATTATCATCATTGTCGGTGGTGTGATTATCTTCAGTAATCTCATACTGTATTATTTGGTGCGGATGGATGGAGTAGGTATCATTATCTCTTTGGCTGTCAGTATAACGGAAGTTATTATTTTAGGGATAGCCGGCTGGTACTGCATGCAAAAATCTCCTGCTAAAAAGAGTATTTAATGGTTTGGCATAATTTCTCCTGTAGTTTTGCTGTTGCATTTTATTCAAAAAAGTTATACTATCATCGTAGTTTCTTTACATTTGCCCGATAAACCAATGAAAACGCTGCCATCCATCATTAAGGTTTTTATTATCATTATTACTATCAGTATAACCGCTTTTATTAGCGGTTTTTTTAAGCCTGCCTATGCAGCAGGACAACTTCTCGGGGGAATGAATCTCGGCGGTTATTGTCAAAGTATCGGTCAAGGTGGATCAGATCTCAACGGCTCAACATGGATCTGTACGTCTACCGGTACTGCCATTAATATGACAAGTGCATGTCAGTGGCAGTATCCAGGACAAAACGCAGTCGCATTACAAGACATTCCGGGCAATCCCTATTCATGGAATTGTTATGCTGGCACGACCTCTGTTACACCGACTCCAACATCGAGTGTGAATCCTACTGCAACGCCGGTACCAACAAGCGTGGTGACACCGACACCAACTTCCATAATAGCGCCGACTGTAACACCAACACCAGGTTCTACTACTATTTGGTTGGGCGGAATGAATTTATATGGTTACTGTCAGAGTCTCGGACAGGGCGGTTCAAGTCTCAATGGCTCAACGTGGGTTTGTTCAACAACGGGTAACGCGATCAATATGAATGCCGCATGCCAATGGCAATACAATCCGTCAGCTTTTGCAAGCCAGGATGCAGCAGGCAATCCGTATTCATGGTCTTGTTACAGCAGTTCATCGACGCCCACAGCAACCCCGACCCCGACGGTCAAACCGACAGCGACCCCGACGGTCAAACCGACAGCGACCCCGACCCCGACACCATCAACAAAAGCTACACCAACTCCTACCCCGACGCCAACTTCATCGACGTCTGCATTTCTCGCGCTTGGAGATTCGTTCGCATTTGGGTTCCATCTGGCGCAATACAACCAAGAGATTGCAAATAACACCTATAATCCATCGTCATTTAACGACGGATATGATGCTGATTTTTACCGTGATCTGCAGGGAATCTTATCAGGCATTACAGAGGTGAACTATTCCTGTCCGGGAGAGACGACAGCAAGTTTTGTGAATGGCGGGTGCGCATTTCATTCAAGTACGTCATCGCTTCATAGTAGTTATCCTGTGAGTCAATCCCAGTTACAGGCAGCAGTAAGTTATATGCAAACACATCCTCAGAGTGTTGTGACGATTGATATTGGAGTCAATGATGCGATTAATCTCTCGGATATTTGTCAGGCGCAAAGCAATCCGGTAAATTGTTATAACCAGCGTACAGCTGGTGTGCTGTCAAGTGTACAGCAGAACTACGATACAATTCTTGGTGCTTTGCAGAAAGCTGCTCCCCAGTCAAGAATTATATTGGTAAAAGCTCCCGACCCTGTTTATTATGATGGTTCTGATGCTCTGGTGAATGGGATTAATACTATCGTTGATAATGAAGCATCATCACGGAATTTGCGAGAAGCAGATACATACGATATTTTTAATGCTAGCAATGTCTGTTCGCTCACGAACTTTTGTTCAAGCCTCTCAGACTTCCATCCCAACGCTGCAGGATATAGTGCAATGGCAAGTGTTATCTGGAACACCTCAGGTTATGCAAATTAGTATTTGGATATAACGTATTTTTCTGCGATATAATTGTTGTATGGAGCTTCATAAAAATATTCCCGTGTATGTTTTCTTAACAGTAAACGAGTGGGAGGAGTGGTTGGCAAGCAATCATGACAGCGTTCAAGCGATTTGGATGAAAGTTGCCAAGAAAAATGGCGGCGCGACGTCGATCAGTTACGATGAAGCACTGATCGGCGCACTCAGTTATGGGTGGATTGACGGATTGATCAACAGATATGATGAACAGTATTATCTGACGAGATTTACTCCCCGCGGAGAAAAGAGTGTCTGGTCAAAGAGAAATCAGCAAATTGTTGAGAAGCTGACCACTGAAGGGAAGATGCAGCCACCGGGTTTGGGAATAGTCAATAAAGCCAAAGCAAACGGTAGGTGGCATGTCTCATATGATTCTCCAAAAGAGATGGAGGTTCCTGAAGACTTTCTCAAAGAACTTGCCAAAGACAAAAAAGCTGAGGAATTTTTTCGATCATTAAATAGAGCAAATACCTATGCGATTGCATGGAGATTACAGACGGCAAAGAAACCCGAGACCAGAAAAAAACGGATGGAAATATTACTAGGAATGATGAAAAAGGGAGAAAAGCTACATTAAAAATTTCTTCAGGCTCAAACGTTGAAATTACTGCATAACTCGTACATAATAATAAGTGATGCATGATATTCTGTCCAAACTTCGCGCGAAAAAAATATTTGTGATTCCTCTTGTTGCAATTTGTGTTTTTCTTATTGTACGTACACTACTCCTCCAGCAGCCAAATCCAGAAATTGACTATACCGTCAAACAAGAAAACCTCGTCGATACCGTCCAGGTCAGTGGCACGTATACTACGGCAGCACAAACGCAGGTCGTATCGCCGGCAAAAGGGATTATTACGCAGTTATATGTCAAGAATGGGGAGTATGTCAAGAAAGGTGCACCGCTGTTCCATGTCGAAAGTACCGCAACCATCGATGAACTAGAATCAGCATATGCCGATTATGAAAATGCATTGAGCGCACTTCAGACAGCGCAAAATAATGTCCAAAGTCTTGATGCCACGATGTGGACCAAACAACAAGCATATATCAGTGCCCAGAACACACAAAAGTATATGAATAATAATTCCATTAATACAGTAACAAAACAAAATTATACGGATCTTGAAAAACTTTCGATAAATAATGCGGTTACTCAGACACAGAAAGATTTCCAAGCAGCGGAGCAAACGTATAATACTGCAGGTGTCGCAGTCACGGCGGCACAAGCAAAAGTAACCCAGACCAAACAGGCATATGATGAAACAAAGAGTACTACGGTCACGTCACCTGCATCGGGAACTGTAGTCAATCTTGAGGAAAATGTCGGTGATGAAGTAACTGCGCCGAAGACAGCAGTAACGATTAAAGGAACATCTTCCGGGCAGGCATCTATTTCTTCAACAACGCCGCAGGCAGTTCTTGTCATCGCGAACCTTTCCGATCCATATATCTCGGCGAGCATCAGTGAAGATTACGCAGCTCGGGTCATGCCGGGACAGAAAGCATCGATTGTGTTTGATTCTCTCAAAGACAGGACATTCACTGGCACGGTACAAAATATCGATACTGTCGGCACGACAACAGACGGAGTCGTCACGTATAGCGCCCGCATTGTTGCTGACAGTATTACGTCCAATATCAAACCAAACATGACGGCACTTATTACCATAGAAACATTACGGAAAGACGATGTTATTGATGTTCCTAACAGCGCGATTATTATCAAAGAGGGGAATACCTATGTTATCAATGCAAATACACATCAGCAAATTCCTGTGACGCTTGGAACAAAGGGAATTGCTAAGACGGAGATTACCGGAGGGTTAACGACGGGGACAGTAATAGTGGCAAACCCGAACTAATTCTCAATTTTTAATGAATTTTCAATGATTTAATTTTCAAACATTGATTCATTGTAGCATTAACTGAAAATTAAAAATTGTAAATTGAAAATTATTCAGTTATGTTTTTAAAAGATAACTCACTATATGTAGGCTTTTTCCTTGCGCTTCGTGAGATACGACGTACCAATCCTTGGACAACTGCTCTTATAGTTTTTGTCATGACATTGACGTTTTTTAATATGAATCTCGTCGGCGGTGTCTTGATCGGAATTGCTCATGGAGTCGTTACCTCATACAAACAATATTATTCAGGAGATGTTCTTATTACTCCTGCAACGAGTAAAAACGATATTGTGGACACCGATACTATTATGTCTATTGTGCATAGTCTCTCTTCATATCAAGCGGCTTCGGTTCGCTATACAGCTCCGGCACTTGTTGAATATGGTTATCAAAATAAGTTGCGTCAGACTGATCTTTCCGAAAGCTCGGAAGGATTATTGACAGGTATTGATCCTGTTCAGGAGGAGCGTGTAACACATCTCTCAAAAGCGGTGATTGCCGGTTCGTATCTTGATGAGTCTGATGTTAACCAAGTGCTTATTGGAGCAAGTCTTATTAAAAAATATGCATCACTAAGAGGATCAGTCACTAATCTTGGAGCAAAGATTCTCAAAACCCCCGATGTCGGGTCAAAAATTCGTATAACTGTTAATGGTATTCAACGAGAGGTATTTATTAAGGGAATTGTTTCAACTGATGGAACAAATATTGATAACCGTATTATTATGACTGATACTGCCGCACGTGAGCTGCTTGGTAATACCAATTTGAATGGAAGCGAAATTGCAATTACTCTTAAGCCAAACGCATCTGAGGAGAATGCAAAAAAATATTTTGAGAAGAATATCCCAAATGATCAAGATATCTTGATTCAAACTGCATCGGACGCGCTCCCTGGAGGAGTGTCGGATATTATCAAGACTTTTACTATTTTGGGAAATATTGTCGGAGGCATCGCGCTTATTGTCGGCGCGATCACTATCTTTATTGTTATTTTCGTCAATGCCGTCACTCGCAGAAAATATATCGGTATTCTCAAAGGCATTGGCATATCAAGTCGGGCGATTGAAATTTCCTATATTTTGCAAGCGCTTTTTTATGCTGTGTCAGGGATTCTTATCGCAAGTGCTTTGGCAATGTGGCTGTTTGTCCCATACTTTATAATTCATCCAATTGAATTCCCAGTCGCAAAAGGCTCGCTCGCAATAACGACAACAGATTTGGCAATCCGCGGTATTATTCTGACAGTGACATCTTTTATCTCAGGAATTATTCCAGCGTGGCTGGTGACAAGACAAAATACTCTGGACGCGATATTGGGACGGTGAATGAGAATAAAGTATCAAGTATAAATTTTGTTTTATATTTTTCATACATGATACTTAATACATAATTATGATTACTGTTAAGAATTTAATAAAGAAATTTAGGATGGGGGAGTCGGAGTTGATAGCCCTCAATAATGTAAGTTTTGAGATTCCTACCGGTCAATTCACCGCGATTACGGGGCGGTCCGGTGCCGGCAAAAGTACGCTACTTTACAATATCAGTTTGTTGGATAAGCCTACAGGTGGAGATATTTTTATCGATGGGGAGGATATCGCAAATCTTAATGATAAAGCCCGAATTATCTACAGACGGGATAATTTCGGTTTTGTCTTTCAGGAATATGCGCTTCTTCCGACGTTGACCGCGCTTGAAAATGTTATTCTGCCGATGCTTATGCAGGGTTTGAGCAGAGAAGACGCGGTAAAAAAAGCACTGGATGCGCTGAAGAGTGCCGACTTGCCTGATAAATTTGACAACCTTCCAAGTCAGCTGTCGGGCGGACAGCAGCAGCGTGTTGCTATAGCACGTGGCATCGCGCATAATCCGAAGATCCTTTTTGCCGATGAGCCGACTGCCAATCTCGACACCGAATCTTCCAAACATGTTCTTGATACGTTTCTTAAATTAAACAAAAGCGGTTTGACTATCGTCATGGTAACACATGAGCGGGATTATGCAAAGATTGCCGACCGCGATATCGAACTTCTTGACGGGAGGATTATTCATGATGTCACACAAAAGCATGTCTTGAAGAAAAAGCGTTAATAAATAAAAGGGATAAGGGCTTTGGTTTTTTTCATATATTCAGGATATTCTTTCGGAAAATGTTTCAGTAAAAGCTGCTCTTCTTTTTTGAATTTGTAAATCAAAAATACTGTCACTATCACATAAAAAAATACAGTAATTATCGATTGGACAACAGCAATAGTGCCGATGCCCATAAAAATTATGCCCGTGTAGATAGGGTGTCTGACATATTTATAGATGCCTGTTGTGATAAGCGTATGGTCCTTTTTCAATTCGACATTACTGCTCCAATTATCGGCGAGCGTTTTTCTTGCTATGATTGCAATAAATAATCCAATGATAGTTAACACAAGGCCTGCTATTTGCGGGAAAGATGACGATGCGGAAACGATTATGTTGAAATGAGGAATATTTTTTTTGGGAAGAAAATGTGATACTAGTATGATTACAATAACCATCCACAGAAACGTCCAGCGGAACCCGGGTGCACGCCAACTGGTTTCTTTTGTCGGTTTGACTAAGTTCCAGTTGAGGATCCAGTAACTCAGAAAGATAAGCCAGCAGATAAGAATGATAAGGTTTGGGTTAAACATAGCTACTTATTAGCATAACAAATTACCCGTTGTACTTTTTGAAAACCATGTTACTGACTAACTGTGGGGGAGACTTCAGGCGATGGTGAAGTAGTCGTGGTTGTCTGCGTTGCCGACCCTGATGCTGTTGGTTTATTTGCTTTTATTATATCTTTGAACAATGGTCTCATTTGTGCAAAATCCGATTTGATCTTGGCAAAGCCTGTACGTACAATTTGAGCTAAGTCTTGACGCACCTGAGTGAAGGTTGTTTTGGCAGTATCTTTGGATGAAACCGAAACATCCTGGACTGATGACGAATCTTTGGACAGCGTTGTATTGATTGTCTGCAGTTGTGATGAAATATCATCAAGGAGGGTCTGCAATTGTGTTACATCTTTTCCTTGTGATTTATATGTATTAATAAGGTTTTGCAATTGTGGAACCAGAGCTTGGATATTTGTCGTGACAGTTTGTAGATTGTTAATAATGACCAAGAGTCGGACTTTTGGTTCAAAAACAGCATAGACATAATAATTTGTTATTATTTGTTTTTCATCCGCACGTGCAGTAGTCACGTCTGTATCAGCGTCAATTTTTGTTTTTAGTGTATTCAGCCCACTGATCTGTGATTGAACTTCTGAAGTGAGACTGCTTTTTTCAGTGTCTGATAATTTTTTATCATCCTGGATTTTGGATAAAAGTTTGTTGAGTGTATTTACCCGATTGGTTATTAGTGTGTCAGAATGTTTTATAATATTCTGAAGGGAATTTGCCTGCCGGTCGGCTGATTTGCTTGCCTGGCTTTGCATCTTATCGACTGCATTTACTATCCGTTGGCCGCCTAACGTATTTGCAGCAAACGTCGGGATAACACTTTGCATCAGGATAACTCCCGAAATAGCAAAAGCTGCAGTAATATTGTAGGGTAGTTTTTTCATAGGCCTGTTGTACTGTCTTGCGATGAATCCACTTGACTCACGCTGTTAAGATCCGTATTCGCCTGATCCACTGCACTTTGCACTGTCGAGTCGGTATTATTCAGTGTTTGATCAACATTTGCAGCGGTGACTGGGGTGACTTCGGCTGTTGGTTTTGCAGGAGATACCATACTTGTTTTTTGCGTAGTGTTTTGAGTATTCATTGCCTGTGGTGATGCTTTCCTTGTGAGGAAAAGATATGCGCCTGCAGCAACAATTATGATAAGAACAATGATGATAATAATAATTAGCATCTTTGATTTTCCTTTGGGTGTAGCAGGTTTATCACCGGCCGTGGGAACTGCTGTGGTTGCTACTGGCGTAGTCGGCGATGCCGTCTGCGGAGTCTCAGTAGGAGGTGGAGTAGCTATTTCAGAAGGTGTTTCCGGTGAGGCAGGTGTAGATTCTGTTGTTGCTGTTGATTCACCGACAGCAGGCTCCGGTGTTTGTGCAGCAGGAGCTGCATCCGTTTTATTGGTATCTGCAGGGACTTGCGTGTCAGGTGCAATCGTTGGAGTTTGCGAAGTGTCTTGTTGCGATTCGTCTTTTTTCTCGTCCATATATTAACGATAACTACTTTATTTTTATTTGTCAACATGAACATTTTGGTTTTGACAATATAGCTAAGGCATGATATTCTCTTACATAATTATGATAAAGAATATTGTCATTGTTGTTCTTATCCTTGCTGCTGTAGTAGAAGGTTTTTTTCTTTTCAAACATTCATCCGCGTCTCAGCAGACTGCCATGACACAAACAACCAGCGGCAAAAATTTTCCACCAGCAGGACCGAATGCTCGCGGACACGGTGGTCCACCGATTATGCTGAGCAAAGGAATGAATTTAAAAACATCTCCAATATTTAAATACGCTTATCAAATTGCACCAGGGACTTTGTCCGACACTGCAAAGAAAGCGCTCACAGGATGGAAAATTGCGACCACCAAAAAAAGCGACGGGTCACTAACTGTCTCACTGACTCCAACAGATTCAGATGACCAAAGTCAACAGTATATTGTTAAGCCAGGTAATTCTCTTTATTTTATTGAGCAGACTCCTGCGGATGATAAAGCCGGCCAGGATAAAGATCTCAATTACCGAGATGATTATGGAATTATTCTTGATAAGAACAACAATATCCAGTAATTTTCTTCTGCGTTTTAACCCTTTTCTCTGAACGTTCTCCATTTGCGTGTATCTGATATACTATAGATATGACTATGTCACTTTTTATTGACCTATTTGTTTCTAATGAACAATGCAACTACGTAGAAAGGGTACACATAGCTTAAGACGGGTTATCCCTCGATTTTTACAAGGTTCGATGAGAGCCGAGCTTCAGTTTCCTCAATTATCCGACGCATCTCCTGATCCTGTTCTGATTACCAATACAAAGGGGCAGATTTATTACGTAAATCCTGCATGGGAAAAATTGACAGAGTATACGTTTGATGAAGTAAAAGGGAAAAGCCCACGGTTGCTGCAAAGTGGTAAAACTCCCCGTAAAATTTATAGAACATTATGGAAGAGGCTATTAAAAGGACAGACATTTAGTACAGACGAGATAATTAATAAAAAGAAAACAGGACAAGAATTCCAAGTCCATGCGACATATTATCCTGTTAAAAATGGAAATAAAATTCGTTTTTACGTACAGATGTTCCATGATATTACTCATCGTAAAACTATCGAAAAACAAAAAGACGCATTCATCGGTATTGCATCACATGAATTAAAAACACCTATCACGACACTCTCAGCGTATTCTCAGATACTAGAAAAGCGGCTTGATGAAAAGATCAGCGAGCATGATAAATATTTTCTTAAAAATATAAAGAAACAGACTGACAGGCTGAACGGTTTGATAAATGATCTGCTGAATGTGAGCAGGCTGGAATCCGGCAAATTGGAATTTCATTTTAGGGAGTTTGATTTGAATGCTTTAGTACAAAGAGTCGTTGTAGATTTTCAATACACAACCGATACCCATGTCATTACCAAAATAGGTAGTATTCAGAGAAACGTACTGGGCGATGAAAATCGTATAGATGAAGTGCTTGTCAACTTATTGACGAATGCCGTAAAGTACTCACCAGTTGCGGATAAAATAATGATCAAGTTATCAAATGATAAGAAATTCGCTACTGTCACTGTGCAGGATTTTGGATATGGAATCAGCAAAAAAGATCTTCCTCATATTTTTGAACGGTTTTATCGAACGAAAGATAAAGATGAAGGAAAAGTTGCAGGTTTTGGACTTGGGTTGTATATCTGTGCACAAATTATCAAAAGACATAAAGGGAAGATTTGGGTGGAGAGCAGGAAAGGGAAGGGAAGCAGATTCTCATTTTCGCTTCCGCTGGTAAATAGTGATTAGAGGATCAGATCTCGGTTTTAGGATGAGCAGTGATTTCCGTTTCAGTTAAAAAAAGTTTCAAATTAAGTACGTGACTCATATCAATGCATTTTTCTTGCATAAATGATAAAAATAAATACTATCATTAAATGTATGAAATCAAAGATCTACATGATCCTTCTTGCCGATAGGAAACACGCAAAAATGTTCACCATTAAGGACGGAATAGTTGGAGCAAAAGAAGAATTGATGAATGGACAAGTACCACAAATAGTGAAACATGGTGATAATTTGTGGGACGCGCAGGATAAAATCTTTCGTCATATTGAAGATCATTTGCATCGGCATTTACTTATCGTTGGCGAAAAAGCTGCTGCATTCGCAAAGAGAAATCATGTTAATGAAATAATTATCGGGAGTCACAAACCGTTGTTCAAAAAAATCGAAAAGCATCTTCCGTATCCATTTTCGCAAAGAGTCGCCGGGAGATTTGTGACAGAATTGAAAGCGCCGGTTAATGAGATTTACCGGAGAGCCAAACTCCGTATAAAGCAGTTTGAAGAAATAAATAGTTGATTAGCCTATCTGTATAAGCTATAGTAAAGCAGATGGAAGGGTTTAAGAAATTTATCTTACGGGGAAATGTTGTTGATCTGGCAGTTGGTGTCGTCATCGGTGCAGCTTTTAATTCGGTTGTTGCTTCTTTGGTGAAAGGGTTTTTTACTCCGATCATTGCTATCGTAACGGGAAATCACAATTTTTCCGCGTTGTATTTTTCTGTCAATGGGGTGCAGGTGCATTATGGAGATTTCATCAACGCGCTTATTTCTTTTTTAATTATCGCAGCGGTTGTCTATTTCTTTGTTGTGTTACCGATGAATAAATTGCAGCAGCTTTCACGATCAGGCAAGACGATTGATCCTACGACAAAGAAGTGCCCATATTGTTTTTCAGAAATTAACATTAAAGCAACAAGGTGCCCCTTCTGCACAGCTGTTTTGAAAAGTGTAAGAAAATAAAAATAATTTACTATATTCCTTGACAGGAATATTCCCCATATGATATATTGACTGTATTATGAATCCAGTAACGTTTAGTGCACTTGCAGAACCGAATCGTTTTCAAATCGTCGAATTACTTCGTGACAAGCCGCGTGCGGTTGGAGAATTGGTTGATACATTGCATATCCGACAGCCGCAAGTGAGCAAACATCTTAAAGTATTGGCAGACGCTGGTATTGTTGAGGTCAGGCCTCTTGCCAACCAGCGCATCTACGAACTATCACCAAAAAAATTTCAGGAGATAGATGCATGGCTTGAGAAGTACCGCAAATTATGGATTGAGCGGTTTGACAGACTTGATGCATTATTGCAAAGAGAAAAACAAAAGGGGGTGAAAAAAGTTAAAAGTTCAAAATGAAAAGTTAAAAGTTTTGAATTTTGATTTAAATATTATGGCAGATAATAAAGAATTAACACTTACTAGAATATTTGGCGCACCGAGAGATTTGGTTTTCAAAGCATGGACCGATCCGAAATTGGTTGAACAATGGTGGGCACCCAAAGGGGTTACCAATCAAATAAATGAATGGAGTGCTCATCCGGGCGGCAAAATTGATCTGGTAATGATTGCAGGAGAGGAGCTTGGCCCGCTTGCAGGTCAGCATTGGCCAATGACCGGGGAGTTTAAAGAAGTCCAAAAGCCTTCAAAACTTGTATTTACCGGCAACGCAATTCTAAACGGTAAAGAAATTTTGGAGCACCTTACCACTGTTACCTTTGAAGAAAATGGTGATAAAACAAAAATGACAGTCCATATTGTTGTCACTAAAGCTGTTATGCCACAAGCAGGTATGGCATTGCAAGGTATGGAAATGGGATGGAATCAGCAGTTGGATAAGCTGGT
>DATLSZ010000010.1:0-2677 GCA_035533875.1 Candidatus Acidiferrales bacterium | reverse complement strand
CCGCCTTTGAATTGCGTCTGGCAGGAATAGATATAGCCGACTTTGGGTGAGCTGCTGACGTTGCCGTCACCCAGCGGAAGTGCTGTGACATTGATGGTGTGTGCTGCTTGTAGTGTCGGTGCTGTGAGGGAAGTGCCGGATGGTGATTGGGCTTCGGAAAGAGATGATTGCTGATTGGCAGTGTTTTGATACGTCAGAGATTGATTGGCAGCTTTTTTCGCGCCAAGTATATAGCCGACGAGAACAGCAATGCCGACGAGAACAACAAGAAAGACAAAGGTGAGCCACGTATAGGGAAGTTTCTTTTTCTTTTGAGACTGCGGCACCGAAGTATACCCGTGCTGTTGTGGGGGGACGGTTGCTGGTATGGGTGGCAATTCTTTCTCTTCCATAGCTATTTTTATCATAACATACTGTTTTTCTTGCAACAATAAAACAACCCACCGCATGCCGATGGGTTGTTGTTATACTCAATTTGTGGTTTATTGAGACTGACAGTCAGTTGATGAGTTATTTGATCCGGTTGCTCCCGGCTCTTGTCCCACTGCGCCATCATGATATCCCGGTGTACCGCCTACTTGGCCGAGGAAGCCGAAATTACCATTAACATCGGCGAATGCGCCATGAACAGCGCCACATGCTGATGCTTGTGATCCTGATGATCCGGCTGCAAAGGCAGGAATTGCTGCTGAGCTAAGCATAATTGCTGTTGCTGCTGCTCCGATTAGTGTTTTTTTTAAATTCATTCATTTCACCCCCTCTCTTAAGTGAGGTCAGCATGACACAGTAATTGCACAAATTATGTAAGAAAAGGTTTGCGATGCGGATGAATAATAGTTTATTTCAGTTTTTAATTTTTACACTGTGCGGATTCGGTGGTTGACGTCTTCCGGTGTCATAGGTCTGATGATGCGTAACAGTTGGATAAGTGCAAAGCCGATCAGTACATAGACGAACATTGCTACAAGCAGCGACCAATCAAAGGTAGAATAGGCGACATTGGTCGTCCCAAATATAGAACGGAACGGCTGAGCAAAAGGATAACTGAGGGTATAAATCATCTGGACAAAGGCATTGCCAGGATTGGCTGCCAGAAGTTCAAAAACAAAGCGGAATGCCAGTAATGCAACGATCAATCCGATAAAAAACCAAATGATATTATACGAACGAACTACCGCTTTCTTTTGCTGGTAGGTTTGCGGTTCCTTTACGGTATTATATTGTTCATCCGACAAATCTGTACTTCTTTGTCTCGTTACAGTGGGTGTATTTTCAGACGGTCTTTCCGGGTACTCTTCATTCATTAGTTTATTATAAGTTATTTCGATAATATAAATATATGGATGGGGTCAGAAAAACGTAAGAGAACAAGCAATTATGGGATATTTCGATAAACTTATTACTAAGGAATTGCAGCCGCTGAAATTGATGCAAAGAGAAATAGACTACGAGATAGGGATACAATATAAAATAAAGTAAGGCAACGTGTCTATGTTATAATAATGTATCAAAAACATCCTCTCCGCAGACAATCTATATGTTTCTTTATCAAAAATGCCGGATGCAGGACGCGGTGTTTTTGCCCGGATTGCTATTAAAAAAGGCGAGCTTATCGAGCGGTGTCCGGTTATCCCAATTCCTTCTCATGATGTCTCTGCGCTATCGCACAGTATCCTCCTTACGTATTTTTATTTTTTCGGAAAGAAAAAAGAACGGATGGTAGTGGCTCTGGGATTTGGTTCGATCTACAATCACACCTATACGCCAAATGCGAGCTATAAAGAGCAGGAGAAGGAGCAGGCGATTGATTTTATCGCGATAAAAGATATCCAAAAGGATGAAGAGATAACGGTTAATTATGTACAGGGAAAGAAAAAGAATAAAAATCCTCTTTGGTTCCCCACAGCCAAACCGGAATAAATTATTCTTGTTCTGTTTCTGTTGCTTCGTTTTTGCCGGTCTCCGGATTCTTTTTCCCCGGGACGAGTGGATGTCCCTTAAGTTCGCATCCTTCGGTGCCGCATGTATTCAACCCTTCTTTATATTGTTCTTCAGTGACAACCCCCTGGCATGAGCCGAGACAGACATATGTCTTTTGATCAGTCATAATATTCACCCCCTTTCAGACTTCAATCTTATCGTACCTCGCAGCTTCTGACAATACCCGATTTGTATAGTATCCCACAAAAAAAGCTCATGATTACATGAGCTTTTTCATACCAAGTCGAAAATGATTACTCTCGTGAAACATTTTTTGCACTTGGTCCGCGATCACCATTAACAACTTCAAAAGTGACTGTGTCACCAACTTGAATTTCGTCAAAAGTTACGCCTCTTAAATCGTTTGAATGAAAAAACAGATCTTTTTGTTCGCCTTCTCGGCTGATAAACCCAAATCCTTTATCCATTTTCGTTTTTATTGTACCTGTCATAAAATTATATCCTCCTTTCCGTAAGATAGATTATACCAAAAATAGGAATGAGAAACCAATAGTAACCAAAAATCGAACATCCCCAGGTATGCGCAAGCCATTCTATCCGTGAGGTGGAATGTATCAAGTTATTCTGGAATCCCAAAAGTCTCACTATGCTTTGTAGGCTATAATAAGCGAATTATAAGAGAATATACAGAAAATGTGATCGAGATCATTGAAATTTATCAGTAGCAAGTTTAGTA
>DATLSZ010000009.1:0-12287 GCA_035533875.1 Candidatus Acidiferrales bacterium | reverse complement strand
TGGGCTGATGAGTTATTACAGATGTATACACGAGCTGCGCAAAAAAAAGGATTCCG
This sequence comes from Candidatus Acidiferrales bacterium, assembly GCA_035533875.1. Lineage (GTDB taxonomy): Bacteria > Patescibacteriota > Microgenomatia > Levybacterales > UBA12049 > JACDET01. The sequence goes on along the minus strand of DATLSZ010000009.1, from coordinate 12,231 downwards.
GACAGAGATGCTTGAGGATGGTGTTCTGAAGATAACAGGCAATGGCGCTTTTGGGGCTTTCAAATATGAAGCTGGTGTCCATCGTGTACAAAGAATTCCAACCACAGAAAAGCGAGGACGCGTTCATACGTCAACAGCGACGGTTTCGATTCTTCCCGAGCTTGACGATATTGACCTGCATATCAATCCCGATGACATTGAATTTGAAGCGTTCCGATCCGGCGGCCATGGCGGACAGAATGTAAATAAGGTTTCTACAGCCGTGAGACTCCGGCACAAACCCTCAGGATTGGTCGTAACGACATCAGTAGAACGTTCTCAACTGCAGAATAGAGAGATTGCCATGCAGTTACTTCGTGCCAAACTTTGGGAAATTGAGATAGAAAAAAGACGAAATGAAATTGATTCACTCCGTTCTACACAAGTTGGACGAGGAGATAGGTCTGAAAAAATTAAGACTTATAACTTCCCACAGGATAGGATGACGGATCATCGGATCAATAAATCATGGAAGAACTTACCAGGGATACTTGCAGGAGACATACCAGAAGAACAGATAGACACTTTGTAAGCAATACCACTTTAGCCTACCTTTTTCCAACGGACAAACATACCTTGAGTTGCATGTTGAGCTCTGTTTTGCAGAATTTCTTTTCCTTTTTTACCCATGGCGAGTGTAGGAGCAACAGTCACCTGAGCTTCTTCAATCGTACCTTTTGTTGGTACCTCTACTTTATTTAGTAACGGTTTACCTTTAAATAAAACAGCAATCGGACCGTTAAGGCCTCTAATCTCAACATGTGTATGAGCACGCGTGACCCTCATTCTATGGCCAAGTCCGCCTACCCCTTTGATCTCAGAAACACCGATAACTTTTTTTTCTTTACCTAAACTCATATAAAATATTCAATAACTTCAACAATTTTTCAGAACAGATGTGAATTCGATTCTGAATTAGAAAATTATAACATAAGTCCTATAAAACAGTCAATTAGCTTTTCTTGAAACAAAGATTGCGCGAGACTTCTGAATTTGCTAGTATGTGCTACACTATGCTGCCAAATAAGCTTGCTTTTGTTGATATTGAGACGACCGGTACTCGGTCATCTTATGACAGAATTATCGAAATCGGCATTCTCAGAGTTGAAGATAATAAGCTTGTTAGATCCTACCAAACGCTAATCAACCCCCAAGTATATCTTCCCAAAGAAATCACCATGCTTACTGGCATCACACAGCAGGATATCGATCATGCGCCAACATTCAGATCGGTAAAAGATGAGATTTTGGAAATGATACAAGAATGTACCTTTGTCGCGCATAATGTACGATTTGATTATGCGTTTCTCAAACATGAATTTTTGCGGGAAAACATCCCATATACATCCAAACATTTTTGCACCGTCAGACTTTCACGAATGCTTTTTCCACAATGGCCAAGACACAATCTGGATACACTCATGAAAGAATGTAATATATCGTGCCAGAACCGTCACAGAGCCTATGACGATGCGCAAGTGCTTTTCGATTTTTATCAACAACTCGTCCAAACACTGCCGTTAGAAAAACTTGAAAAGGCGCTTGCCAAGACAATGAGGACACCATCACTCCCCCTTCATCTGCCGATCGAAGAAATTGAAAAATTACCGGAGAAACCGGGAGTGTATATATTTTATGGATCTGAAAACTCAGAGAAATCAGATATGTCAGAAAATCAGAATAACAGACAATCAGACCGTCTGAATATCCGAAAGTCTGAGTCTTCCGAGTTTTCCGAAATTAAAAAAGGCAAAATAAAAGGTACAGTGCCTCTTTATATTGGTAAAAGTGTCAATATCCGTAATCGCGTTCTCAGTCATTTCTCATCTGATATCAATTCACCGACTGAAATGCAGATCGCGCAGCAGATAAAACGGATAGAAACAATACCTACTGCCGGAGAACTTGGTGCGTTACTGCTCGAATCACAATTAATAAAAGACCTGCTCCCGATCTACAATAAAAAATCACGGATAAAACGGGAGTTGATTGGATTAAAAAAAAGAACAAATCAACAAGGATACGATGAATGTTATCTTGAATCAATTTCTATCATTACTCCGGATAATGCATCAGAGTATCTCGGGTTTTACAGGTCTCGTAAACAAGCAAAAGCGGCGCTTGCCGACATCGCAAAAACCTATTTACTTTGTGAAAAATTATTGGGACTGGAAAAAACAGATACCGCATGCTTTGCCTACCGCCTCAATCGTTGCAGCGGCGCGTGTATCGGCCGCGAAAAAGCTGTCGTCCATAATCTCAAATTAGTAACAGCATTTTCGGAAAACAAAATTCTCCCCTGGCCTTTTGAAGGAGCCATTATTATCCAAGAGAGTTATGGAGTCAGTGATACATTTGGACTGCTGGGGGAAAAAGAATATTTTATTATCGACAAGTGGTGCTATTTGGGGACTGTACATGAAGACAACGAAGGAAATCTAAATGAAAAACAATTACCAGCTGTGGTATTTGACTTGGATATTTATAAAATTCTGCGGCAGTATCTGAAGAATCCGGCAAATAGGAAAAAAATTAAATTATTCCGAACATAAATAAGGTAACCAGAAGCATAACCACCAGTCCTCCACCGGCAATGATAATGAAATCATGTTCTGTTGCATAGACATTTACACCAGCAGAAGTTCGTTTTTTTGATTTTGAAATTTTTGTTTTGGAAGTTCTTGGAGCAACCTTTTTCTTTTTCATCTAGAATACCTCTATAACTAGCATACAAATCTAATATAGGTGTTGTCAAGTAGAAGAAGATTTACCGTTAATATTGGACGAAGTAAACGATGTTGGCTTTTTGCTGGATATTTGCTAGCCAAGTCTGGACTGCTTCATTTGTTTTTTGTTGCGTTAATTGTGCTTTTACTTGTTTCTTTAGCGCTGCTTCATTTGTGCTTGGCAGAGAATCTTTATTTTTGGCGATGTAATCATTGACTTCTTTATCGGTGACTTTCACATCTTTGCCGACCATTTTCTGAACGAGCTTATCCAATCTGATCAACTTGCGTAAATCATCTTGTGACATTCCTTGCGCTGATAGGACTTGATCAAGACTTTGTCCTTGTTTTTTCAAATTATTTTGCAGTGTCGATATCTCGTCAGTAACTTCTTTATCACTTACGGATACATTTTCTTTTTTCGCTTCTTGTTCAATAAGCGCATCTCGTACGAGCGTATCGAGAGTTTGTTTGCCGCTTTGCTTTTCCGCTTGTTGGACTACTGCAAGACGGCTGATCGGTTGTCCATTGACAACTGCTGCGACGAATAATCCACGGAAATAATAAAGCGCAGCAGCAAGAAGTACGATAACGATAATTAATATAACGTATGGTTTACGCAACTTTACGGTATTTTGTTGTGGGGTTACTTTTTTCTCTTGTTTCTCTGCTTCTGGCGTAACAGCTACTTCTGATTTTATCGCTGTTTTTTTAGGTGCTGTTTTATTTGGAGTTTTTTTAGTCACAGCTTTTGTGGCAGTTTTGGGAGCAGACTTTTTTGTTGCTGTCTTCGTCGTTGTCTTTTTTGTTGCCATGAGTTGTATTATAGACTGATCTGGATTGATTTTGCAAGTACTATTTTGTTATTTATTGTTGCGGAGCAGCCTCAAGTATTGCTTGCATATCTTGAGTCTTCGTATCCCGGTATATTGTTAATGTAATTGTCTGCCCTATTTTGTCTTTGGCGATCATAGATGCAAGAGTGTTTTTATCGTTTATTTGCGCTCCGTCGATTTTCACAATGACATCACCTTGCATCAGCCCAGCTTTATCCGCCGGTGACCCGGACACAACTTCCTGAATATACGCGCCTTCGGGAAGATTATTGAGTACTGCGATATTTTTAGATAATAATGTGTACGATACACCAAGATACGGCCGCTTTATCTGTCCATTTTGCTGATAATTCTGCAGTACGTCCTTAATGACATCTATCGGAATAGCAAAGCCGATATTTTGTCCATTCTGTGAAACTGCTGTATTCACACCAATTACTTGTCCGGAGGAATTGAATAACGGACCCCCACTGTTGCCGGGATTGATCGCCGCGTCAGTCTGGATCACATTATTAAGTTGCTCAACAGATCCTTCATAAGGACTCCCTGCAGTAATCCCCCGCCCGAGACCGGAGATGACACCCGTTGTCACTGTATTGCGGAATTCGCCAAGTGCAGTCCCAATCGCGACAACATACTGTCCCACCTGCAGATGTGATGAATCTCCCAGAGTCAATGGTGCCAATTTCACATCAGAATTTTGACTGGGATCAATTTTCACTAATGCTACATCATTCAGAGGATCACGATAAATATTCTTCACTGCATATTTTTTCCCGTCACTCGTTACCACTTGATACGTCATTGTTGTATCTGAAACAACATGTTTGTTGGTCACAATCATTCCATCACTTGTCACAATAAATCCTGACCCGATCGACTGAGGTTGATTTTGATCAGGCTGCTGGACGTTTGGTCCCCCCGGATTTACACCGAAAAACTGAAACGGACCAAAACCAAAAGGCGATGATTGCTGTGATTGCGTCGCTGTCCCGGTGATCGTAACGACCGACGGACCAAATTTTTTCACAATATTTACCGTAACGGATTCTTCGGTGACAATTTGTACTTTCTCTGGAGTTCCCGAATTACCTGTGCTACTTTGATGAAAAATGGAAGGAAGATATTGTTGTCCCAGATCAATAACAACAAGAAGTCCAATTAAAACAACGATTAAAATTATTAATCTTTTCATAATACGAATACTTTTGAATGATTAATCCGAATAAATCAAAATGTAAACACTGTAATATTCGCATTCATTCGTATTAATAATTCGTATTAATTCGAATCTATTTGACGAGTTCTTCTACTGCTTTCTCAAGCTGCATATCATGTGACGGATCTTTCGGGTCAAGAGAGACTTTCACATCAGGAGTCAACCCTTTACCGTCTTTTCCGTTTCCGACCCAGTGACCATCCGGGGTCAGCCATTTCGCGATGGTAATATGCAATCCCGCACCGTTACCCAGATCTTCGGCTTGTTCTATAATCCCCTTCCCAAAAGAATTCTCTCCTACCAATGTCGCACGCTTATGATCTTGCAGAGCACCAGAGACGATCTCACTTGCCGATGCCGAACCTTTATTGATCAAAACGACAACCGGCACATCTGTTAACACTCCTTTACCGTTCACCGGATAGGCAGTTATCTTTCCGTCACTGTCTTCTTGCTCAACAGCCGTACCGCTTTTGACGAATTCTGATATAATAAAGATCGCGTCGTTGAGATACCCGCCAGGATTGTTGCGCAGATCAAATACTATACCTTTTATACTCTTATCAGCTTTCAGTTGGTTATTGACCGATAATGCAATCTGCTGCCACTCAGTGTTGGTATTATCACCAAATTCAGATAGTCGTATATATACTACCTTGTCGTTTGCTGCCTGACCCAAACCATCCGCTTTGTTATTAATCGCGTCAATATCTTTTACTTTCTTTGTCCACGTTGTCAAACTCTTAACCGTTATCGTATCCCGTACTATTTTTACATCTTCCGGTTTGGTCGATCCCTTATGCAGTATCGCGAGCGTTACAGTCGTACCTTTTGGACCCCGTATTTTGTTAACTACCGAATTGAGATCCATGCCGCCAATTGATAGATCATTTACTCCTATGATAATATCTCCTGCCTTAATTCCGGCTTTACTTGCAGGGCTCCCGTCCAGAGGAGCGATCACAACGACATCTTTTCCTTTCATCCCGAGTTCAGCGCCAATGCCCTCGAATTGTCCCGCGAGCGTTTGTTTGAAATCGGTATTCTGCTGCGGTGGAAGATATACGGTATACGGATCACCCAAACTGCTCACCATACCAGCAATTGCTCCATCCAATAATTTATTGGCGTTGATTGCCGTCTTATCGTAATACATGGTTTCAAGTTTATCCAGAACTGTCCACATGCGGCTCATATCCATGGACTGGTCATTTGGTGGAGGTTCTTTACTGGAGATTTGCATATTGGGTTGGAAATTATTCCAATCAAACGCAATTTTACTGACACCGGCATAATAACCGATTAAAAACGTAATAATAATGATAACAATCAACCGTATGGTTCTGGCTTTCATAATATAAAACTTTGGAAAACGTTACTCCCGCAGAATGATAGACTTGCTGGTAATATCAATCTTCACTTTTTTATTTTCCCATGAATGCAACTTTGATACAAGCTCATCGTTTACTTCGAGTACCGGAAGTGTTATCTCCTTTTCTTGAACATATTCGATATCTTCATCTGATATCACATTACTTAAGAAACCCGAAGCACCGAGACTGTCGCCTTTTATGATCAGATCACGGGTGAGCGTCTTTACCAATACAATCTTCCCTACTGCCCGATCATCAAGAAAATAGATCGAACTATCTATGTCCGAATTGTATTTGCCGAAGGATTCCTGCAAAACAAAAAGTGTTCCTTCTCCTGTTGTGCCAAGAGCAACTCCTTCGGTAACGAGAACTCCCTCTGTCTCGATAACAATTTCTTTATTATTACATAAAGTTATCGTACCAGCAACCGGAGAAATAATTTCAAGTGATGAAGGTTCCAGATCAGTCTGGACAACCAAATTTCCTGTGTCACGTTCATAGCGGAGTATTGTTCCGGATATTTGACTGATGATACTCGCTTGGACTTTCCCAAATAAATTGGTCTTGACCGCAACAACGTCTCCAGGACTGATCGTGTCGCCGGGGTTCATCTTTAATGCTTTTTTTGCCTGCTTTCGGGAGATATTGAGACCTTGAAGAATATTGACCATTTCGTCTTGCGGGGCTTCTTTTCGTGCCAATACCTGACCAGGCGTCACAGTATCTCCTTTTGCTACGAGAGCAATAAATCCTTCGGGAATCTCGATGGGCAGCGAGGTCATAATTTTAAGCGTTTAGCGTCTAGTTAGTTAGCGTTTAGTTTTTTTCTAAACGCTTTACGCTAACTTTCTATACGCTCGTTAGTCTCTTGCAACAAACGGCATAAGAGCCAGATGTCTCGCGTGTTTTATCGCAATAGTCAACCTGCGCTGGTGTTTGGCACAGAGACCAGATCGAGTTCTCACGATAATCTTTCCGCGATCGCTAACAAATTTTTGCAAGCTTGTGACATCAGCGTACCCCGGTTCTTTTTTCTGCGCACAGAAAAAGCACTCTTTCGGTACTGTTATCTTTCTTTTTGGTATTCTTCGTTTCTCAGCCATAATCACTCCTTTCAGTCGCTCAAGTTAAAAAATTAAAAGTTAAAAATGTAAAATTACTTTAAAAACTTTAAACTTTTAATTTTAAACTTTTAACTAAAAAGGTATATCATCCGGTGCGACTTCTTCGTCGTTTCCTTCCGGTTCGTTCTCTTTTTCTTCGTTATGTTCTTTCTTCACCTGCTTCGCTTGCCCTGAGCTCGCCGAATGGGTTGCCTTTGTCTGCCCTGAACTTGTCGAATGGACCTGTTGTTCGCCTTCCGGTTCACTATCCGGTCCTCCAACTTCCTCAGTTCGTGATGCATGCTGCCCTCCTCCAGACTGTTTGCTGTCTAAAAGGATCATATCATCAATCACAACTTCTGTTGTCGTTTTTTGCGTCCCGTCTTGTCCCGTCCAGTTTCGTGTCGAAAGTCTGCCTTCGACATACACTTTGCGTCCTTTGACTAAGAACTGGCTGCAAAGTTCGGCTAGTTTGTTCCAAGAAACAACTCTATGGAAATCCACTTCTTCTCTTTTCTCTCCCGAATCAGTTGTCCATGTCCTGTTGGTCGCAAGACCAAACGTACATACGGCATTTCCGTTGGGCGTATATCGCAACTCCGGATCCCGTGTCAAATTCCCTATCAACTGTACTCGATTCAAACTCCTAGCCATACCTTATAAAACTAATCCCTAGTCCTTACTTCGTTCTCAACAACAAATGTCTTAGAACACTCGTATTTTGAAATACTTTCGTCTCAAAATCTGTCGGGAAGGTTTCACCATCCAGTAAAAATTGATAATAGTGTCCTGTATCTTCTTTTTTGATAGGATAAGCAAGAGCTTTCTGTCCCCAATCTTCCTCTTTGGTAACTTTCACGTCCCCGAGCCATCCCTTTATTTGTTCAATAAGCTTTTTTCTGTCGGCTTCTTTGACAGAAGACTTCACAACAAGCACAAATTCATATTTCCTCATGAAGTGTATTTTACCATACGTTCAAACGTGAACTCAAGGGGGAAAAGAACGACGTGATAAAATCACTTTATGGCGGGAAAAGAAAGTGAAAGAGCTATGGTCGGTAAAATACGTCGGCCACCGATCACTCTTCATATCCGATCTGCCGAAAAATCCGTAGCAATCTTGAAGCATATCTTCGATCAATTAGAACTAAATTATCATTATCTCCGAATGCATTTGCAGACAGAGCAGGAGTACCCCATTCAAGTTATGATGTTGCTGAAACAAAAGGAAGAGTAAACAGAGTCAATGCTGACAGAATAATTACCACACTAGGAGAAATAACGGTAGAAGGAGATCAGGATGCTGAATCTGTTATTACACTATTAACAGCAAGAGAACTTGGCCCCAAAAAGGGGCAACAAATTGCAGAACTGGTTGAACCATTTCAGGGACATATAATATTTACAAAAGATGGAGATCCGTATCTTGAATATCAAAGTACTCGAACTGAAGAAGAAAAATGGTATGACACGATATACCGGGCAGATACATTTGGGCAAGCGGTCATGTATATCCGATGCGCATTCAACGAGTCCCAAGTTGCTTTTGCGGGAAATGCCGGAATTTCATCAAATAGGCTCAGTGAGATTGAACGTAACAAAAGGCCTGCGAGCAGAATTAATACCAATAAAATTATTGAGGCATCAATGCTCGAAAGTGACGGCAAAGCGGCACAGTTACTCAGGTTGAAGAGCAATAAAATGGCCATTATGACGACGTCTCAGCTTAAGAAAGCTTCTGTCGCAGAAATATGTGAATATATACGAATACTCAAAGGCCAAACAAGAAAAGAAGTTGCAGATGAAACGTTCCTCTCAAAGTCGCAAATAGGCAGATTGTTTGGCGGTGACGCTACACTGAGTACTCATGAACAGATGATCACTGGTCTTTGGTTAAAACTACCTGAAGAAAGTGCTTTGGCAACCGTTATTTCACAAAAGATGCACAATCCAAGAGGAGAAATTGATGATGCGTTGCTTGAAAAAGTCACCCAGGATAAATATCTTTTCACAGATACATCGATAAAGATTGCACCTATCAACCTTTCGACGGCTCAAAATCGATTGGATAGTCAAGTACAGAGAGCATCGAGTATCGGACAGGCACTCCGTGTTTTGAGAAAAAATCTCGGACTTACGCAGGAAGCATTTGCCGCAAGTATTAAAGACAGAAACTATACCAGCAATCTCGTCAGCAGAATTGAACGAGGCGAACATATTCCTCACGATTATACAATTGTCTTTCTCTTAGGATATTTGGGATATGATATCCATCATCCGATCACAAAAACATTGCTGAAGAAACAAGTGGCTTTGGCAGCTTAACTCCCGATCTTAAATTCGATCACGTCACCATCTTTGACAATGTAGTCTTTCCCTTCAAGTCTCGCCTTGCCAACTTCCCGTGCTTTCTTCCGTCCGCCGGCAGCAACATAATCTTCAAATGAAACGACTTCCGCTTTGATGAATTTTTTGATAAAGTCAGTATGGATCGCACCCGCCGCATGCTGTGCGTCCAAACCGTTATCAATAGTCCATGCTTTGACTTCCTTCTCCCCTGCTGTGAGGAACGAGATCAATCCGAGTTCTTCATATGCTTTTTGGATTAGCCGTTCCAAACCGGAAGATTCCAAACCCAGATCCGCAAGATATTCTTTCGCTTCCTCATCTGACAACGCTGCAAGCTCTGCTTCGATCTTGGCACAAATAACAACCATATTATCGTCATTGCGAGGAGCTGAAGGCGACGCGGCAATCCCGAGAAGCTTTTTATATCTTTCAATAATCTCAGGAATTTTTTCAGCGGTATAATCTTCTTCAGAAACGTTTAAAACTATTAATTCCGCCTTATTTGAGAGAAGAAACAAATCTTTTATTGATGCCCGTTCTTCATCGGTTAATGCAATTTCGAAAGCCGATTTCCCTTCATTCAAACCACTATAAAGCTTTTCAACGGCAGATTTTTTGGTAGCGTCAGTCTTGACTGCTTTACTTTCCCGCTGCTTCTCAACAGTCTGCAGGTCGGCGATGATCAGCTCTGCCCGGATGACTTCATAATCAGATTTAGGATCTACAGCACCTTCTTTGATGACGTCCGCGTCTTCAAAAACCCTGACAACATGCGCGACGATCTTCACTTCTCTGATGTGGGAAAGGAACTTATTGCCAAGTCCTGCTCCTTCTGATGCGCCTTTGACGAGTCCTGCGATATCAACAAATTCGATAAGGGCATTTTTTATCGGCGGCAATTTTAATTCGTCATTGCGAGGAGTCGAAGACGACGAAGCAATCTCTTTTGCCGTAATCTCGGCCAACTTTTCGAGTCTTGAGTCCGGCACCGGCACGACACCGACATTGGGTTCGATGGTAGCAAAAGGATAATTGGCAGCAAGAGCCGCCTGCTTCTTAAGCAAAGCATTAAACAACGTCGACTTCCCAACGTTGGGTAAACCGACGATACCGCAACTAAGATTCATGGTACTAATTATATCACTGTCAAAAAATAAAGGGGAATGAAAAAAGTAGGATAACCTCTCTAAAATGCTTGCCTGATCCGGGTTAGTAGAGATGGATGATCATATTCAGTAACTTTTTGCGGAGGTGAGCTCGTATCTGAACTTTTCTCTTTCAGGCGCACATTCTCTATTTCGAGCTTATGAATTTTATTTTCCAGATCATGAATTATTTGATTATCTTTTTGAATCCTGTTATTTTGTTTGTGGAATAAAAATGAGTTTCCCAAAGAGCCAAAAAGGCTGATTATCCAGGCAACTAAAAGTCCAAATAAAAGAGCTCCCGCGACAAGCATAAAAAGCGGGATATTGAAAAAGTGATAAGAAGCAAGTGTGACCGATACGGTAGTCGGATTTTGCATAGCAAAGTAAGCAATCCCGATCCCGGCAATAACTGCAATAATAAGTATTTCGATCATATTTATATAATAAACCTCGTGTATAGGAGTTTGAAGTGAATTGAGTAAGAGCAATGCAAGAGTATCCATGACTTCGGAACAATAAACATTACTAAATTCTTATGAAGCTAATTCTAGCAGAACTTTTGCGGCTTGACTCCATTAAGAGCAGTTGCTTCTTATTTAGGAATGAAAACGAAAAAGTGGCTGACTAAGTACCTGAGTATCCTTAGGAGCAAAAAGAACATACGATGCAGTTTGTGCCCCCCTACTCCAGAGAGCAGTAGCACCATTATATTTTTTCATTGGATCTGGCTGCATATCATCAACACCAAAGTCAAAAGGGCTTTCCAAGCTCATAAAATATGATGGAAGTGATAACTGACAAACAAGCGAAAGAGGTCGTCCCGTTCGTTCCAGCCTCACACGTAATTCATATAATCCCTCCCTATGAAAGTAAACCGAAGGCCCTGTTACCAGTTCACTTCCCATTAGTGCCATTGCCTCAGTCTGTCCTGGAGGAAAAGCTGTTCCCACTCGTGACCCTGATAGTAATACTTCACCTACGTCAGGGATACTTCTTGATGGAGCAGCAAAACTTAGACCGTTATCATATACTTCTAATCCATCTTCCGGACGACATAGTGGTATTCCGAATCTTTGTATCTTCTCAAATCGTTCTTGAGGCATAATATTAGTATAGAAGTTTAGCAAAAAACTATTTGGTTGGGATATTGATAAAAGGAACGCCGTTTGTCGCATTGGGCATTTTCCCATCCCACTTTTGAATAGCTACATACTCTAGATACTCTGGTGTCAGGCTACCATTATCCCGTAACACCTTTTGAGCATTTGCCTGTCCTTGTGCTTGTGTTATCGCAGTGTTTGCTTCAATTTTTGCGCGTTCAAGATTCTGTTGTGCTACCTGTTTTTGCTCAATAGCGGAATTAAAATCTTGTGAGAAATCAAAATTAACGATATTAAAATCGTCAACAATAATATTATATCTCGCGAGTCTTTCCTTA
>DATLSZ010000008.1:0-57395 GCA_035533875.1 Candidatus Acidiferrales bacterium | reverse complement strand
AATAAAACAACCACGTAAAACTTTTAATACCCATAAAGGTAAAGAAGGAATAACCTACAACAGACACAGAACAGGCAAGAGTAGAATATAATAATAATTCAATTTTTAAATCCATCCGGTTACTAATCACTCTTGCAATTGTCCTAATAACTTCAATATATGCTATACTCAGCCTATGGATACGATAAAAGAACTCCTGACCCGCGGAGTAGCCAACATTATCCCGGGCAAAAAAGAACTGGAAAATAAGCTCAGCTCAGGAGAAAAACTCAATATCTATCTCGGCATTGATCCAACAAGCACCAAAATCCATCTCGGTCATGCAGTGGCACTAAGAAAACTCCAATCATTCAGTGAACTGGGTCATCATGTTACATTTCTCATCGGAGACTTCACTGCGCTTATCGGTGATACTTCCGATAAAGATACCGAACGTCCGGTTCTTACATCCGAAGAAATTGAACAAAACTTCCAAACATACAAAAAACAAGCAGAAAAAATCATTGATTTCTCAAAAGTAACGGTCAGATATAACAGTGAATGGCTCAAGGGCTTATCATTTGAAGATATTGTCAAACTCACACAGCATTTTTCAGTCGGTGACTTTGTGGGCCGGGAACTGATCCGCAAACGGCTTAGTGAGAACAAACGTGTAGGACTTCATGAATTTTTGTACCCCGTGATGCAGGGCTATGACAGCTATTTTATGGATACAGATATCCAAATCGGTGGAACCGATCAGACATTCAATATGCAAGCCGGAAGAACCCTGCAAAAAGATCTGCGCAGCAAGCAGTCATTTGTCATGACCAATGTCATTCTCGAAGGAACCGATGGCCGCAAAATGAGCAAATCCTGGGGCAATGCAATCTGGCTTGATGATATTGCCGAGGACATCTATGCCAAAGTTATGGCAATCAATGATGAATTGATCATCCCGTACTACACGCTCGCGACCAATGTTTCACTCACCGAAGTAGCGGAAGCTGAGGACGCACTCAAAAAAGGCGAACACCCCATGACGATCAAAAAAGAACTCGCTTTTGAAATTACCAAAGAACTGACAAATCTCGATGAAGCAGAAATGGCAAAAGAGAGTTTTGCAAAAAGAGTGCAAGGAGGAGAGATGCCGGAAGAAATACAAACAAAAATTTATAACGAAACTCAAACAGTAATTGATGTACTAATTGAAAGTGGTTTGGCAGCAAGTAAATCTGATGCAAAGAGACTTATTGAACAAGGAGGAGTTATTGTGAATAATGAAAAAGTATCTGATGGGACAGTTCTATTTAACTCTCTAACAGAAGATGGTCATGCTGTAATTCAAGTTGGTAAAAGAAAATTCGTTAAACTTGAAATTAAAAAATAGCCGTCATTGCGAGGAGAGCACGATAATGCACGACGAAGCAATCTCATAGAGAAGATTGCCGCGCTCCCTCCGGTCGCTCGCAAAGACGAAATACAAAACGTCTTAGATTCTTGATTCCTAATTCCTGATTCAATATAATATAAAAAATGGAAACCTTTGAGAAACACAAAACCGCATGGAGAGTCATCATCATCATCGCAGGATTAGCTCTTATCGCCGCATCATTCCTACCATATCTCGCGTTACTAACAAATCAATAACGTAAATTCAAAAACCGAATTTCAGTCAGATTGGGCGAAACTCGTAATGTGATAATCTCAAATCGCAAATGTCAAAATTCAAAATTACAACTTAAATCTTAAATCTTTAAAAGTTTTTATATTTGCGATTCAGATTTACCATTTGAGATTTGACATTTGAGTTTTCATAATGGATATATATTCACCCATCACCAGAGGAAATCGAAGTATGAAACTCTATGCCGCACGTCTTGAGAAATTAGGCATCCTGACTTTCTACGATTTTCTTTTCCATCTTCCCAGCCGCTACGAAGACTATTCCATGATTTCAAAAATTGCCGAAATCCAAACCGGTGAAACAGTCACCATCCAAGGACAAGTGCTCGAGATAAAAACTCAATACATGCGAGGTGCCCGGATCAAAACAATGCAGAAAGCAACGGTTACTGATGGCACCGGAACAATTGAGCTGACGTGGTTTAACCAGCCATTTCTGACCCGCTCAATTCTTCCAAACACAACAATATCCGCCTCGGGAAAGGCTGATAGGTTTGGCAGGAGCCGAACTCTTTCACTGCAGTCGCCGGAGTATGAAATTCTCGTAAACAGCTCGCAAGGCATTCACACAGGACGCCTCATCCCGGTGTATCCAGAAACCCAAGGAGTCTCATCAAAATGGCTCAGACGCCAAATCTACAACATCCTAACCCAGCATCTCAACGAACTCACCGAATACCTACCAGAGATCATTGTAAAGCAGAACCACCTGATGGAATTCACCAATGCTATACAGGAAATTCACTTTCCTAAAAGTCTTGAAACAGCAGAAAAAGCCAAAGAGCGGCTTGCCTTTGATGAACTTTTCCTCATGCAACTTGCCGCGAACAAACGCCGAACAGAATGGCAAAAAAAACTAAAAGGGCAGCAGTTTGAGATAAAAAAGTATCAAAAACAAATAGAGACGTGTATACATTCGCTGCCGTTCAAACTCACTAATGCCCAGCAAACAGCGCTCGATAAGATCACGCACGATCTAACGAAAGAGACACCGATGAATCGTCTTTTGCAGGGAGATGTCGGCAGCGGCAAGACCGTTGTTGCGGCAATTGCCATGTATATCGCGTATCTCAATGGGTATCAATCAGTCCTCATGGCCCCGACAGAAATTTTGGCCCAGCAACATTTTGCGACGATAGAGAAACTCTTAGAACCTTTGGGGGTAAAGACAGATTTAGTGACTGGAAGCCAAAAATTGGGATTAAAGATTAAAGATAAAAAATTAAAGAAAATTCCTAAATCTTCAATCTTAAATCCTAAATCTTATGAATACGATATTCTCATCGGTACACATGCTGTTTTATCCGACAAAATACAGTTTAACAAACTCGGACTCGTCGTCATCGACGAACAGCAGCGATTCGGAGTTGAGCAGCGGAGTGTTATCAGGCAAAAAGGCGACAACCCGCATCTGTTGACTATGACAGCAACACCGATCCCAAGAACAGTTGCCCTCACAATGTATGGTGATCTTGATCTGTCATATCTCAACGAAATGCCGCACGGTCGGAAAAAAATTAAGACATGGCTCGTCCCTCCGGAGAAAAGAAACGGAGCATATGACTGGATTCGCAAACAGATACAAGAAACAAAGTCCCAAACGTTTATCATCTGTCCATTCATCGAACCCTCAGAAACCATGCAGACGGTGCGGGCTGTCAATCAAGAATATGAACGGTTGCGAAAAGACGTGTATCCGGATTTGCAGCTTGGCTTGCTGCACGGCAAACAAAAAGCAAAAGAAAAAGATACCATTTTAGAGCAGTTCCGAAACGGCGAGTTTGCTATCCTGGTTGCAACGCCAGTTGTCGAAGTCGGTATCGATATCCCCAACGCAACAATAATTATGATCGAGGCTTCAGAGCGATTCGGCCTTGCACAACTGCACCAGCTCAGAGGCCGCGTGGGAAGAGGGGATAAGCAGTCGTATTGTTTGCTATTCACTGACAGCAAAAACGCTCAGACGAGTACCAGACTCAAAGCGATGGAAACGACACATTCAGGCGCAGAACTTGCAGAACTCGATTTGCGACTAAGAGGCCCTGGCAATCTTTATGGTACCGCGCAGCACGGTATACCGAAATTAAAAGCCGCATCTTTTTCTGATACAATGCTTATCCAAAAAGCAAAAGCTGCGGCGGACCAGATATTCTCAGAACTTTCGCGCTATCCGTTACTCAATCAACAGATCGAGCAAACCAATTCCGCAAACATATCTCCGGACTAGTATCATTTCTATAGCAGAGTGTATAGTTTGTCATACTTTGATGGTTTTGTTTCATTTGTGTCAGAAAAGTCACCAAGTGTTTGTCAAGCGTAGGACAGGGATAACGTGTAAAGTTAAATAAGAAATAAAAACTTCTCATGGCGTGGGGGGTGAGCAATATGATACATAGACTACATTATCGGTATCTCAATAGTTATTTCGTGTTTTATTTTCAAGAAAGACACCGTCGGTTGTTTCATAAAGCAAAAGCGGTACAAAAAGATAAAGATGAAGTGATCGAAATAACCAGAACAAATACAAAATTAATTGGTGCTATGGCGTGAGAGCAGCAAATGCGTTGAGAGCTCGAAAGCTTTTACAGTTGGTATAAAAAACGAACTGTGGAAAGAATTCTCGAAATATCTTGGCGCATTTTTGCTTTAACAATAAATAATAACTATTTATACTCATTGAAGTACTATTAATCTCACTGTGATGGTGAAGCCGAAACTTTCGGAGATGGTGAGATAGCAGGAGAAATACTTGGAGATATGACCGAAGAAACACTCGGTACAGTACTTGGTGTAGGAGAAATTGTCTTGACGTCAGAAACTCCGGCAAGCTGTGTCAGTTGATGCCCGACATAATGATACATCATAAAACCGGCAAGCAAGATCACCAGTGCAACAAGCATGCCGTTAACGAGCGGTGACCTATATTTTTTTTGAGAAGAATTTTCCGGTGGTGGGGGGGGAATATAGGGAACAGCAGTTTGATTTTGTTTATCCGTTTCAGATGATGAAGCTTGATTATCCTGCTTTTGCGTATCGGTATTCATAGCTTATGTGTCCTAAGTCTATCGCAATCTTTTCAAGACTGTCAAGTATAAAATCTCCAAAACGTTAAGTTGACGAACTGTATCCGGTAAAACTGTCAACAACGATTTGATCCTCACCGATATTCATCTGCAATAACATTGATTGGTACGAAAGAACCATAGCTTGAGGACCTGAAAGATAATAATCACTTGAACGGTAATTTTTTACATACCGCTTCAGCATCGATGCTGAAAAGAACCCTGTTTCTCCTTTCCATCTGTCTGGTGCTTTACCGGTAATAACGTAGATTATTGTTATACCCAATTCTTTTTCTGCTTGCCTCAGTTCTTGTTCGAAAATAAATTCTTCATCAGTCGCTGCAAGATAAAAAAGCGTAATTGGAATTTGCTTATTGTCCTCCAATAAAGCAACCAGCATGCTCCGAAATGGAGTAATGCCGATACCTCCAGCGATAAAGACATAGTGCTTATTCATAATGAAAACATAATACCCATTCAAATCCAAAGAAGCAAGAAGTTATTGCATGCGAGGCGGAAATAAGGTAAAATAGGAGTTACTATGTCACAAGAACCAAAGAAACGCCATTCTAGAGCCCGTCAAGGGAAAAGAAGAGCAAGTATCAAA
The DNA here is from genome assembly GCA_035533875.1 of Candidatus Acidiferrales bacterium. Classification (GTDB taxonomy): domain Bacteria; phylum Patescibacteriota; class Microgenomatia; order Levybacterales; family UBA12049; genus JACDET01. Next base: position 52,061 of record DATLSZ010000008.1, on the reverse strand, counting down.
ATGACGATCACACGTTCGGTTGTTTGTCCAAACTGTGGAGCTCCACAGATAGCACATCGTGTTTGTGATACATGCGGGTACTACAAAGGCACACAAGTCATAAAAATAAAGCAAGCAAACGCGAGCAGAGCATAAATTTTTTCGTAACCATTCGCATGTGAGATACGGAAACAATCTGTAACCCCATACAAATGACTACGAATCTCTCTGTTCTCAGACGAATTCATAGTATATGAAGACATCCCAGGATCCGCGTCATCTCAAAAGACAGCATATTATTCAAGAACTCTTTAGTACTGAATTTCATCAGCAAAAAGTGAGCCCTGAAAGCAGTGAAGTACTCAAACATACAACAGAAATTGATAAAAAGATACAGTTGGCGGCTCCAGATTTCCCCGTTGATAAGATTAACAAAGTTGATCTCGCGATCTTACGATTGGCTGTCTATGAGCTGCTTTTCGAGAAAAAAGCTCCACAAAATGTTATTATTGATGAAGCAGTAGAATTGGCAAAAGAATTCGCGAATGAAACGAGTCCTTCCTTTATCAATGGAGTTCTCGGAAATATAACAAATCATGCAAAATCTACCTAATTTCAACAGTCAAAAACTCTTTCAGCTTGCTTTTATTCACCGTTCTTACCTGAACGAATCAAAAGATGCGATAGAATCCAATGAACGACTTGAATTTCTCGGAGACAGTATTTTATCATTCGTCGTGTCCGATCATTTATATAAAGCATATCCTGATTTTGATGAAGGCATTCTGACCAACCTTCGCTCGCTCGTCGTTAATACCAAAAGTCTTGCAAAGTTAGCCAAAAAACTCGACTTTGGCTCACAACTGATGCTTTCGCGTGGAGAAGAAGATTCCGGAGGCCGGGAAAACGAATCAATACTGGCAAATACATTTGAATCTGTGATTGGCGCGTTATTTCTTGATCAGGGAATTGATGCAGTTAAAACATTTCTCCATGAAGTTCTGATCCCCGAAATAGAAGAGTACGTCCAAAAAAGAGTATTTAAGGATCCAAAAAGTCTCCTTCAGGAATATGTACAAGCTCGCAAACAGAACTCTCCCGTATACAAAGTTCTCAAAGAAGAGGGTCCAGCGCATGCAAAGTTCTTTACTATCGGAGTTTTTGTCGAAGATAATCAAGTCGGTGAGGGCCACGGAAAATCCAAACAAGAAGCGGAAGAAAAGGCTGCAGAACAAGCCCTTGAGAAGCTGGGAAAATAATGGTACAATATACGGTATGAGTTTAGTAATCAGACTTACCAAAACAGGCAAAAAAGGCGAGCGCAAATTCAGAGTCGTTGTCAAAGAAAAACGGAGCAAAAGAGACGGCGGCTTCATTGACATGCTCGGCTGGTATCAAAAGACTAAAGATAATAAAAAGAAACAGATTGATATGAAAAAATATCAATACTGGGTCAGCAAAGGCGCACAGCCCTCTCTGACAATGCAGGAAATAGTCAAATAATATTAATGAAAGACACACTCCACTTTATTGTTTCAGCAATAGTCGATAACCCAGACGCGGTAGCAATTGATGAACATGAAGAAGACGGCATACTCAATTTCACGATAACAGTTGCACAAGAAGATATGGGTAAAGTCATCGGAAAAGAAGGCAAAGTCATCCGAAGTATCCGCAATATTATGAAAATAAAAGCAATGAAATATGACAAACGCATCAAAATCTCTCTCGCAGAAACCGCACAAGCATAATTGATTCCCTTAACTTCTGTTACAATAGTACTATGAAAATTTCTATTCTTACCTTGTTTCCTGAGATGTTCACAGGACCTTTTGATCATTCAATCATCAAACGCGCCAAAGAAAAAGGTATTGTTGATATTGAACTCATCAATATCCGTGATTTTGGTATCGGGCCGCACAAAATGGTTGACGATACTCCCTATGGCGGCGGGGTAGGGATGGTAATGCGGGTGGATATCCTGCATAAAGCAATAGAGCATGCAAAAAATAATTTTTCGAAACAATGGAACAATGAAACTATGAAACAATCAGTAATTTTAATGAGCGCCTCAGGTAAACCGTACAAACAAGCTGATGCAAAACTATATTCCACACTTGATCACCTGATAATTATCTGCGGCCACTATGAAGGCGTTGACGAACGGATCATGCACTATATTGATGAAGAGATATCTATTGGGGACTATGTGCTCACCGGTGGAGAGCTGCCAGCGATGGTAATCGCAGACAGTGTAACGAGACTTCTTGCAGGTGCCATCACAGAAGGAGCTGTTGAAGATGAATCATTCTCACGTCCTGGTCAACTTTTGGAGTATCCTCATTACACAAAGCCTCGAGGGTATGAAAATCAAGACGTTCCGGAAGTATTGCTCTCAGGTGATCACAAAAAAATAGCCCAGTGGAGAGATGAAAAATCTCTAGAAAAAACCAAACGCGTCCGTCCTGACCTCCTTAAAAAAATCTCTTAATACTTCTTATCATCAAAAAAGTGGGACAGCTGAGCCTGAGCTGACTACCGTTGCAGCATTTTGATTTCCGTTTGCAGCTGTATCAATTTTTGATAACGATTGGAGCAATGTGACTTTACTTGAAGACAACGGTGTCAGAGGTGTATCACCCGAGAAAGAGATGTTTGGGAATGGTTTTTCAAAGAATTGAATTGACACCGATACATTACCCCCGTTTCCGTCAATATTTGTAACTTCTGAAAGCGGAAGGTTATTACCAAGATCTTTAATAAAATTCTTTATACTATTAATATTTCCATTTGCAACTACAGTGATTAGAATATTTGAAAGCCCATTATTTTGAGGAACGATCACATGCGTATGATTCGTTGATGAACTGAGATTGCCCACTTGAAAAGAAAAATCATTCAATGAAACACCGGAATCTGCAGATGCTTTGGAAAGTGCCTGCAGCATTGATCCGAAATTTTTATCTGATGGCAAAGCATCTGTAGCTGTTTGCAGTTGGGAATTTAGTACTGCTTTATCTAAATTATTTATAAATGAAATGTTTTGCTGAAGCACAGAAATTCTTTGTTGGGTTGCCGCTATTTCATCTCTGATTGAGAACCAGTTAGTCAATTCCGGAATGATCACATAAAATATCAGCACAAAACTGACGATAAAAGTAATACCGATTAATGAATACGAATAATACTTCGAATCCCGGTATAAATAATACCAGTAACGGAATCCTTTTTTCCCTATCCAAACGTCATTTGTTATATTCATAATAAATTCAAACTTATGCTGACCGAGAATGTATTAGTTACATCATCCGTCGTAAGATCTGTTAATGTCACATTTGAAAAAGATTTCTTGTCTTGTACCAAGGCTATGAGCCCATTGAGGAAACTGTCCAATGATTGAAGCGAGCTACTCTCAACAGTTACTGTCATCGTTTTACTGTCTCCTTTCATTGCGGTAATTTGAGAATCTTTTGACAGTTTGCTTTGGATCAATCCAATTGTCTGATCAAGAGCATGCCTTTTTTTCATCACGCCGTCAATAGCATCTGCACGTTCATTTACCAATTCGAGCTTCACGATATCGCTTTTTGAACTCGCTAGCGTTTGCCTGAGTGATTGTTCTTGACTATGGAGTGCCGGTAATGGTGAAAGGGCAACTAAGATAAAAAGGATTACGGCAGATACGGAAACGATAAATAAAAGCCCGACCATGATAAACCGAGTCGTTTGAATTCTTCGAAGAAAAACATCTGTTGTACTTTTTCTATTTGGTTCTAATAGATTAATCCCTTCACTCATATTCTTTTAATGCAAGTCCAATAGCGATAGAAAACTCGGGACCGTTTACTTCTACCGCTTGCGGAACTCCTTGAATATTAAGCATTTTCCAAGGGTTGGCAAGTACAGACTCAATACCCAAATTTTGTGCAAAATAAACAGCAAGACCCGGCAAACTCGCTCCTCCTCCAGTCAACAACATCTGAGTAATCGGTGATTCATTTTTATACTTTTCGGAATAAAAAGTAATTGCTTTTTTTATTTCACCCATAAGTGCAGTCAAAATTGGCTCAATTGCCTTTCCGACTTTTCCGCCAAAATTTTTATCGGACAATCCATAAACACGTTTATATTCTTCAGCCTGTCCGGGCTGAAGACCGAAATCCGACGCAATAGCCCGAGTTAATGCAACTCCGCCAAGCGGTACCGAATAATTAAAAACGAGAAATCCGTTCTGAACAATTCCCAATGTCGTACTCATAGCACCGATACTGATAACCAATGATGTAGGTGCGTTTTGAGGATTTATCATACTTCTAATAACCGCCAAAATATCTGTTTCAATTGAAGCTACGTTTAAACCAGCAAGATCAAGTATTGCCTGATACCGCTTGATCAATTCTTTGGGAGCCGCGACTAATAACACCTGCATCTTTTCTTCAGGAAGAGGAGTCTTTATACTACGGAGCTTATTCCACGCCAAAGTGACAGTATCAAGCGGTACTGGGATGTATTGTTCAGCCTCCCAATATATTGCATTCGCGAGTTCGTTATCCGCAAGAACCGGCATTTCTATTACTTTTGTATATGCATGATTTTCTGGTAATGAAATATTCACATTATTGGTAGTTATCTTAGCGTCAATTACAAGCTTATTGATGACTTGTGCCATTTCCTGATGGTCAAATGGTGATTCTGACTGCATTCCTTGGACAGGCGTAGATACGGCCAAGGATGAATTATATGTTATGACATTATTTTCTTGATTGAGCCAGACTACTTTTATTGAGGTAGTACCAATATCAAGTCCAAAGGCAGTGCTTTTCATAATTATTTATTACTGAATAAAAAAACTATATTGCAGGATATCACCCGGAAGCCTGGGATAATAACGATACGTAATTATTTTTCGCTGCGTCGTGTCCGAAGTACCGGTAGATTGAACAACTGTGCCCTGTGCAGGTAACTGAGCGCAAGCTCCACAAACTTGCAAGGCAACCAGGGCCGGTGCGTAAAGCGGGACAACACGGACAAACAACCCTTGTGCTACGGCAATTGTTGTTCGGTAACGATAGCTCTTGCCGGCTACAGTACCGCCACCCGGCGGAACATATTGAAAATTATTATCAAGACTGCGTGCTGAACACGTATCATAGGCGTAGCGAGTCATATGCGGGTTATTTTGTGGACCACTCAGTACGATAACTTCCAACGCCGACATAGAGTTTGTAGATTCGGACTGAGTGCAGGTATCTGATGATTGTCCCCAATATAAGGTAAAACTCCCAGTCCATTGATTTGTATAAGCGGGATAATTTGAGAGCCAAATGTCTATAGCATTGTCCTTTAATATCGGTGATCCGTTATTAAGAGGAAATTCATTGCCGGCTACAGTAATAATTGACGTTGAAAATTTAGAATTATTGGTAAAGGTACCAGTGGTTGAAGACCCATTTGTAAGGGATTTTTCAATTCCTGCTTCCGCTGCAGAAAATGCTTTTTCTGAATTTGCAGCGTCTTGCGATGTCTTAATATTGGTAATAGACCGTACAGCTACAGACAAACCAATTGTTAAAGTAGTTACCATAACCAATACAACGATGAGTAAAATCTGACCTCTTTGATAATCACGGTTTTCAAAAATCCGCTTATCAATCTCCTTAAATACAGTACCAAATGTTCGGAATAGTTCCATAATGTCCAAGAAAATAATTCTGCTTCGCAGAATACTCCTTATTAATCGTAACAAGCTGCTCCTGAGGTGTCAATAACGAGAGTATTAATCATGCTAATAGTTTCTTAGCGTCACGCTGCTTTGAAAAGGGAGAGTAAAATTAGTCTCCACAAAGCCTCCTGGATTTTTTGGAGATAAGGTAAATTGTATCGTTATTGTTGGCGGATCATTGGCTGTTGGCTGTACACAGACAAATGAACAGGCAGAAGTTTTAATAGAGTTGGCATCAAGTAAAGAAGCACTATTTGAAGCAATGGTATTCCCTGCGCAACTATAGGTAGTTTGAGCATGATCTATTAGTGATGTAATGGTAATTGAGCTTACCGTTTGTGTAGGAACGCACGTTGCGGGATTATCAAGACTTTCGGCAAAACGGATACTTTTAACCATTTGGGAAAGAGCTGCGCTGCCATTCTGCCTGGCAAACTCAAGAAGATCTGTTTTTCTAGTGCCCCGAAGTGTCACTGTGATAACAGTAACAGCGATTGTCCCAATAACAGACAAAATCCCTATTGCAGTAAGGAGTTCAATTAAGGTAAAACCGCTATCAGTGGTAAATTGTTTCGCGAAGCGAGATCTGGCTTTGCCAAAAAAATTGAAAAATGAAAATTTTTTCATGGTACTTGAACCGGATTAATAGTTGAAAGACAGGTGCTGACTGTTTGCTGATGACAATAAGAACTTGCCTGACACTTACCATCCGTGAATGCAACAGTAACGGTAACTCGTGCTACATTTGCAGCGCACCCTCCTTGTTGGATAACCACTGACCGGATAAAATTGTCTACGTTAGGCGATGAACAACTACCTTGCGGCGGATTGCTAATTGTCGTCTGATTTTTTGAAAAACAGTATGTACCGTTGTAATTTACAAACTGATTATAATCTTCATCACGAATCTGTGTCATTCTTTCCGATCCTTGTTGAGCAAACTTTGTCGCTTGTGTCACAAATTGATTATACTTTGCATTACTTAATGCAGCAGTCACAGATATCCCAATAGCCGTAATAACAATCGAGATAATAGCAAGAGCTGCCAATGTTTCGATAAGAGTCTGTCCTCTGGAAAATGAATTTTTCTTCATCAACTTTCATTATTGAACTTAAACGTTCAACTTTCAATCTATATTATTGTACTTCCACACTCCCTGTCTGACTGATAACAACCGTTTTTGTCTTTCCAAAGCCGTTGATTTTGATAGTTGCCGGATTGGTAACGGTACCATCAGCAATGTTAAAAGAAACAGAAGGTGAAGAACTGCCGGCAAAGGTCACCTGATAGGGTAACATTGCAGTGGAAATTTGTATTTTACTACCGCATACGGCATATAATGTGTACTGTTGCCCGGCCGGAATCACATCTATTTCATATCCTGAAAGTGAATTACTGCCGCAAGCACTCGGGATAACCTGCGATATAGCATGGGACTTTGCATTATTTAATAAAGTCGCGAAATCAGATGCCGATGTTTGCACCGATTGTGCTCCATTATATGAAGAATATGCAGCGATCCCAAGAGAAGTTAACACTCCGATAAAGGTAAAAACGACAAGCAGTTCGATAAGAGTAAAACCATAAGAAAGTGGGGACTGCTCTGACAGCTCGCCAAGGAACGTTGTAAGTTTTTTCATCTATTACTATTATCAACCTTCAGCTCGCAACTTTCAACTTCATTAGGGATTTGTGACGGTAAATGACCAGTTTGTGGTTCCGCCCGCACAGTAGGTGGAATTATTACTCGGTTTATCTTTTTGCTGGTCGTTCGTATTTTCAAGACATGCAATAATTGTATAAGTAGTACCTGCCCCATTTACTGTGTAATGATACAAATATTGTCCCCTATTGAGCGGATCGCAGGGAATTTTCTGCATATAGATTGCACCACCGCTTTGCAGAGGCTGTCCACAAACAACATTTGCAGCAGTGGGATAAGTATTCTGATCTGCACGGTACAGCTCTAGTGCCGATTGTATTTGCCGCATGTCCGATTTGCGCTGTGCGTCCCTCGCACGGGCTTTTGCGCCGATAAGATTGGCTATAATGAACGATGATAAGACACCTATAATTGCAATAACAAGCAAAAGTTCAATCAGTGTAAAACCTTTGGACTTTGAAAATTGAAAATTGAAAATTGAAAATTTATTCATACATCATGGTGACACATTTGGACTGGAAACACCATAGTTACAGGTTCCTCCACATGCTGCAGCTCCCGGAAAACCACCGCCCCCTGACAAACTTTGACATGCATTGCCATTATTGCAGACATTCGGATCATTTTTTCCTCTCTGCAAATTTGCATAGAGATAATAAGACTGTCCCGCATTACCCGCTGGTGAATAATAAACATATTTGTTGGTCGCTAGCGGATCTTTCGGCAATGTTGTAATATACGGACTCCAGGAACTGCCCCAATTTACCGAGGATCCATTAACAAAAATTTGAAATGATCCCGATGAAGCAGGGTAGCCTCCAGTATCTTGATAATACAGTTCAAGTGCATGCTGTATCGATTCCAAATCCGCTTTCCGCCGCGCATCATTTGATTTTTCGAGCTGAGCAACCGGATTAATTGTAGCCAAAAGCGCAGCAGCCAAGATCCCCAAAATACCAAGAACAACAAGCAGCTCGATAAGGGTAAACCCTCTTAAAATTTTCATCTTACTATTATAGTAACCCCTTAGATTTTAATTCGCAACTCCTGCCTGCGATGCCGGCGTAACGGGCAGGCTGATTCAATAGGTAAGGTATCGTATGACATAACTGATCACAACATTTCCCCAAAGCAGGCTAATAATTGTTCCCAAAACAAGAAACGGACCGAATGGTATTGTCCCGCCTTTCAATTTTTTCTTTTTCATTACGACCAGAAGAAGAGACATAACAGCACCCGTCACAAATGCGATATACAGACCAAGAAGCACTCTGGGAAATCCAAGCGTTATTCCCATCAAGAAAGCGTACACCACATCTCCAAATCCCATACCACGGCCTTTTGTAACAAAAAAAAGTAAGAAAAAAAATCCGCCGGCGCCAATTGCTGAAACCAAGATACTTAATACGTTTGTCTGTAATCCAAGCAACTGTATTTCCAACGGCGTAAAATGCAGTACCGGCAGCAAGAAATCCCAAATAACAGTTATCAAAAACGCGAATACTACCACTTTAAAAGGGATGATGCCATAACGAAGATCGGTAAAAAAGATTGCGATGAGTGCACCGGTCAATAAAAAATAATATACAGCTAATACCTGATAATGCAGCTGAGACAGCAAAAATCCTGATGACTGGAAAATAAAATATCCTGCGGCAAGATAGACAACTCCGGTACAAAACTCAATCAGCGGATAAAACCAACTTAATTTTTTATGACAATACCTGCATTTTCTCCCGAGAAGAAAAAAAGATACAATCGGAATGAGATCTAATACATGGAGACTATGACGGCAATGATCACAATGAGATCTGCCTCTCCAAATGGATTCTTTCCCTGCCATCCGGTCAACAACAACTCCGAGAAAACTCCCCACAGCAGTGCCGAGAATAAAAATCAATAAATAGAAAAAAATAAACATTTAGTAAAAAAATTTCTGACTAAACGCTAGACCCTAAACGCTAGACGCTAATTCAAACTTGTGCATGTATCAAATCAACTTTTTCTTTTGCATCTTCAGATACTTCAGTTTTTAGTTCTTTCACATCAGAGTCTTTAAATTCTTTTAGAGTAAATGAAAATGTAGAGCCTTTGCCTTTGCCATCAGATGCAGCTTTAATTTCACCATGATGAAGATCAATAATCGATCGGCAGATAAACAATCCCAGACCGGTACCCATACTCGTACTGGTCTGATTAGTGATATATGATCCAGGAAGAAGACCAAACTTCTGGAATAATTTTCCTATATCCTCAGGCGCAATACCTGCTCCATTATCGGTCACTCGCGTTTCAACAAACCCGTCAGCCTCTTTGAAACTGACTGTAATGGTACCACCTTTGGGAGTAAATTTCAGTGAATTTCCGGTGAGATTGAGCAATACCTCTTTTATCTTATCCGAATCCGCGAGTACCGGCGGCAACGATTCGTTCTTTTGCAGTACAACGGTTATATCAAGCTCATTTGCACGAGGAAGTACTTCATCAACAACTTCTTGTGCTAGTTTATTGATATCCTGCGATTGTAATTCTATGGTTATTCGACCGGATTCTATACGTGAGATGTTGAGCATATCATTGACAAGCCGTATGAGCCGATCTACGGAATTATACCCGCGTTCCACGTAATACTGCTGTTTTTCGTTCAGCTTGCCGCCTTTGCCATTCAGTGCCATCCAGAGGTATGATTTGATAGCTGTCATAGGAGTCCGGAGCTCATGCGAGGCTACAGAAACGAATTCATTTTTCAGTTTATCCAATGCCTTTAATTTCTCATTTGCCGTCTTCAAATCTTTTGTTGCTCTTTCAACTTCTTCTTTCAACGTAATGTTAAACTTACTTATCTCTTCATATGACTCAGCATTATGCAGCGCAACAGATACTTCAGGACCGAATATCTCAAGTACTTCAATATCCTGCTGAGAATAAATCTCTCCGGACTTTTTTTCCCCAAGAACGAGCAGTCCCTCATCATGATCGTCTTCATGAAGAGGAACAGCCACTAAAATATTCAGATCTCTCATCATTTGTTTTATCTTTTCATCTTCTTCTTCATCAAAAATAGCTACCCTGTGGAGTTCAAATAATTTTCTAATCGCATCTGTATTAATATGGATATTTTCTGCATGAACAGGATCAGCTACATGCAATTTTTTATCATCACTGAAAAGAATAAATGCACCCCGGGTAATTCTCATAGTATTCATCAACCGATTAAGGGTAATTTTTGTTAAATCTGAAAGCATTAAAGTCGAAGCCATAATTTGGGTCAAATTAAATACGAGTTCGTTAGAAGAATACTTGCCTTTAAAAAATATCTTGTCCGTGAATGTTTCCAATAACGCTTTCACTGGATCTATAAGAAAAGCTATGACCAGCATTATTACAATAAAAACAACTGTTTGAGCCGTGCTGATAGTGTTTTTAAAGAATAAATTACTAGTAATAAACAACCATGCAGTAAAAGTTGCTACAATAAAAAATAACAACACAAAATATGCAACAGTCCGGGCAACAATCAACCGGATATCTAAAAATCTATGTCGTACAATTGCATAAGTAATAAATCCGATAAACACTAATGTATATAAGGGGAGATATCCTATCAAAGAAGAGTTATGCAAAATAATAATTAAAAACAAATTAATTAGAAGAATAGCCGCAAACATAACTATTGCGCCAAAAAGAAAAAGTCTAAGCTGAATTTTTTCTATGCTATGTGCCTTTCGATATTTCATAATCAGCACAACAAAACCTCCCCCCAAAAAGAGCAGCGTTTGTAAGAGAAAAAAAGGCATAGCGGAACCGGGCGTCCCTGCACCAGCGCCGATTGTAGGTGCTGAAGTAAAAATAAGATTTAACTGAGAAAGAGGAATAAATATAAGGGCAGAAAAAAAAGAGAGCCAAAAGATGTAGGGCTTTATCGTAAATTTAGTTTTGGGAAAAGTTGCAACCAGTAAAAAAAACGAAATATTTATAAAAGGTGCTATAGCCATGACAATCTTAACCCAAAAAAAAGTATCTGCTGAAGTTGTTTGATGAGTAAGAATATAATTACAGGTAATATATAAGGCAATTAACGCTGCAAATGAAAAAAATAATCGATTCGTTGCACTTTTTGGATTTTTTATTAAGGTGAATAAACTTAAGGAAATATTTCCAATAATAGCAATTATTACCGCTACAAATTCAATAGACCACATATATCTTAATGATATGTACTATGAATAACTAATGCAAGTATTACAAAACTTCTCTTTATCATTATGCTATGAAGATATATGGGTAAAGTCAGTCCAGGGAATTCTTAATGGATGGGCAGAAGGTTGCTTATTGGTATAGGATAACCGAAATACAAAAAGAGGAGTCTCTTTTGATGAAAGTCCTAATCGTTGATAAAATTTCTCTTCAATAGTTTTAAGTATCTCAACTTCAGATTTCGTAAAACCTTTTCCTTCATATTTGTTCACACGGATAAGAAAGAATGGTAATATACTCCAAGGTTGTAAGGCAATTCCAAATTTTGTTGCCAATAACCATGCTCGTTCAAAAATACTTCCTGCTACTATCATATTGTTTGGCGTAAGTGCACCTGATGTATAAAAACACCCCAAATGGGAACATCCAGTTAATAATGGCTTTGCCATTCCGGCAAAAGCCTCCCAAGGCATTAGTTGACGAATAGAAGGATAGTCTTTTAATAATCGATAAAGCTTTTCTGCGTTTTTAGGCATCTCTAATGTCTTTATATCCAGACCATCATTTGTAGATTCAACTTCTTTTTTATCCCAACGAAATTCTTGTATCATTTCTTTATACGTATTTTCATTTAGTATCCGAATGGCATCAGCCTGACCGAGGATATCTGCAATTTTTTCTTTTCCCAAACGAGAAGATTCAGAGAATAAATAAAAATCGTTGTTTTTTCGTACTTCTTTCCTTAACTGTTCAATCTTATCCTCTTCAATCGCCATACCATTATAGATATGTCTATTTGTTATCCTTTTCTCAATATATGGCTGTAAGGATTGATTTACCGACTGCTTATTATTTCGTCCATGGAAAGTCATTGTAATTAAAGGTTCGGTAATATTTTCTTCGTCATGAATTGTTGTTGTAAAATCAAAACCGAGAGAAAGAGCCTCGATGGTAAGATTTTCCAAAAAACAACCTATACTAAAAAATGAGGCATAATAACCAACATCTAAAAAGCTCTCAGAACGTTTGGGGTCAAGATAAATAGACAGTGTATTTCTGTTTACTTTGACAAGCCACGGCTGACTATTGCCTCCAGAAGGCGCACGGCTTCCAGCGGTGCATAACTTCTCAATATCTTTGTCAGTTAATGTAAAAGCTTTATCACTCATACTATTCTGTGATATTAAATTTTTGTTTTATCTTTTCTATTTTTTGGCGGCGATCTTCTTTTCGCAATTCACTGGTAAAGTCTTTTACTAAAAGATCGTCAAGAGAAAGGTAATATCTTCCACTTGCTACTTTTTCACCCAGCGATATTTTCTTGATTGTTGTTGCGATTACACCTCCTGTGATAGTTGCGGTAGCACCAAGTTGGGGCCATGTAGAAAGTGATTTACCAATAGCAAGTAATGAATCAAGCATTTCTTCACTATTGTTTTCAAATCCTACCAATTTAATAATATAATTTCTGCGTTCAAGATCTGATAAATGAAAAAACTTATCAAGATCAATAAAAGGTATTCTTCCTAAAAAAGGTTGCGTTTGCGGTTCACTATCATACCTTTCTATATCAAGAATAACATTATCACCGACATCGGCTGCTGAGAGAAGAGGAATTTTATTTTCTTTTGCAAAACTTCGCAACGCTATTTTTCCTTCAATATCGTCAATCTCATCTACGATAACATCTAGTCTTGGATGAGATTCTAAAATTTCTTTCATATCTTTCTGAGCCTTCGATTTCATTGTCACTACGGATACAAACGGATCTACTTCGAGTAACGCTTGCCTTACTACATCAACTTTATTTTTTCCGATACTGTCCCATCCCCACCGCAATCTATTCAAATTTGTTGGCGTTATGATATCCGGATCTATAATCTTAATCACATCTGCCCGTGATTCCATCATCCAGGTCAACGCAGCATGGCTCCCAACACTCATGCCAAAAAATCCGACAACGGTATTTTTCAGTTTGTCTTGTCCTTCAGATGTTATAAGCGTTCTATTTCTTACTGTTGCCAAGGCTCGATATATATTGTCCAAGAGAGCGTCATCAATAGTCTCGGCGGATGAATTGGTGCGCGTTTTGATATATTGCTCTAAAAGGGTAAAACATTCATCGTCAAAAACCGAATTTTGCCACAAGTCTAATAAGATATAATCCAGCTGTTTTTTGGTCAATCTACTCTTCATTTTCATTATAGTTATGATGTCTTCTTTATCTTATCGCGAGAAAAATAGTCCTGATTTCCATGTTCATACAGCTTAATTTTTGGTCTCACTTTGTGACCCATTCTTGATAGTACATCTTGATATTCTGAGTTTATTTTTGTTATCTCGTCAACAAATACCTGCTCAATTAACTGCGCAAGTTCCGGTGAATCTTGTAATTCGGGATTTAGCTCTACTCTACAAACCAACTCTGGATTGTTTTCTTCATTATAATTCATTTCCATTAGATATCTTCCGGTAATAAGTGGTTGTAACGTATTGTGATTAAGCGCATGTTGAACATGCTCGGAATAAATATTTGCACCGTAAATTTTCACCATAAATTTATCCCTGCCGAATAAGTACACAAAAGGCAGTTTCCATCCTCCTGTTCTTAGCTGTTTCAAATAAGATGGTAACGCTTCTGATTTATCTAGCATAGTAACCATTTCCTCATACGATATGATGCCTCCTTCATCATGGATATTGTATCGGAAGAGTGGACAACCAAGATTTTTGGTAATGCAAAGTTCACCATTATCGACTTCAAAATACGTAAACCGTGGATCATAATTATATAGTGATGGAACACGATCTTGACCAAAAAAACGTTTATTGAGAGCTGAATTATTATAAAATTGTTTTCTCAATATAACTGATAATGGTGTTTCAAATCCCATCAAGGCAGCATCTGCCGAACCATATAAATTGATAACTGTATTATCGGATGATGAATCTAATGTCTTTAGCAAATATTCACGCCAATTCTCAGTTATCCCTTGTCCAGTTCCCAACAGTTTGATATTTTGTGTATTAACTTTCTTTTTTGCAGCCAATTCGGCAATCTCTTTCAAAAACGGAACATGACCGCTTATGATAACTTGTTCAAATTCTCCTGCAACTTCTTCCAGAACTTCAAGAATCGAATCAGTTACATAACCAGGCGACATCATAGTAAGCGGATACCCTTTTAAGGAAACCAAATTGACACATGCGGAAGTAAACGTCCCGGCTATCCAGTTACCAAGTGCAAATCCGTTGATAAATAACGTTTTCTGTGTATCGATATGAAAAACTTCGCGAAAAAGTAATTCATGCACATACGCGCCTTCAATCTCATTTTCAAAATTTCTCGGCCAATAATGCGGTTTTCCGGTGGTACCGGAACTGGTTGAGATCATATGCATTGACTCAAACGTACCATCCCAGCATCGGTCCTTGAAATTATACATGTCAATATAATTTTCTTTTGTAGTAACAGGGAGTTTGTGATAATCAGCAATTGTTTTTATTAAAGAAGGATTCACGCCGTGCTTTTGTAAAAACTTTTTATATGCGGGCACTCGCGTTGCAGCCTGAGTAAAAAGAGAAAGAACACGTTTTTCTGCTTGTTTGGTAATCTTTTCCTCGTCATTAAGGAGGGGAGCATCTTCAGTAATATCTTTCTTCAACCATGATTGTAGTAATGAATCATTTGTATCAGTATTATTTTTCATTTTGGAAATTATGAAAAACCTGTTCTCGTATAACATTCATTAATTCACCGTTCTTAAGCGTATCATAAATCGTTTCTATCTCATTATTGAGTGGACGTTCTTCTTCCACATATTTAATTTTGTTACGGATAAATTCATAGACAGGTTTTGTTTGGGGAGCAAGTAATTCTAGACCACCACGAAGATCTACTGCCTGTGTTACAGCCATAAGATTTTGGGCGAGAGCGTATCTTGTTATGCGTAAATTCTCAAGACCAAGTATACCGGACGTAAGCGCATGAGAAGTAATATCTTGATTATTCTCTTCATGCACTCCAAAAAAGGTACTGACCGGCATTGATAGGAGAGACGAGTATACATCAAACATACCTGACTGGATTTGTACACCTTTAAAAGCACATTGAGAAAGAGCTCTAGGGTCAGATAAATTTGGTGGTAACCCATTATTTTCATTAACATTAATTATTCTGGCAAGATGTCGGTCGCTAATTTTTGTTATCTGCGTAAGTGTCTTTCGAAGGCCATCCATAACTTCAACCATATGCATCGCGATAAAATTACCACCGCTAACCCAGTTCCATGGTTCTTCTCCTTCGGTGACATATTCAGGAGAGACCCATAATGGATTATCTGATACCGAATTAGCATTTATGGTAATTGTCTCAAGTGCTGCTTTGATTTTCTCAATATTGACCGCTTGATACTGAGAAAGACATCTGAGACTATACGCGTCTTGTACTTTGATACCTTTTGGTCGTCGCTCATGTCCCTTCATTTCTTGATAGGCAAGCTTACTGTCATTTAGAAGATATCTAAAAATATCAGCAGCTTCTTTTTGTCCTGCATGAGGACGCACGGCAGCCAATAATGGATGAAAAGATCGATTAGTACCTCGTAAAACCTCTATAACCATCGCACTATGGACAAATGATATAAGTAATACATCAAGTGTATCTTTTGCTAGCAATGAAGCTAAAGCGGTAGAGAAGTTATCTCCATTTACTAATCCCAAGCCAGCTTTTGGATCCAATTGCAAAGCCGGGATGTCATTCTCCATCAAAACATCCTTCGCATTTCTTACATTACCATCCTTATCCCATACGCGTACGCCTGGAAGCTGTCGGGCCGCGCTTAAAACACGACTATTGTGAGCTAAATCACCTGAAGCACCAACACCACCATATTGATTGACAAGTGGTGTAACATTTTTATTCAGCATTTGGCAATAAATATTCAGGTCATCTATTTTTACTGCACTAACGCCTCGCATTAACATATTTACACGGATTAGCATTGCAGCTCTCGTAACTTCTTTCTCAAACAATGGTCCAACCGATACATCCACATGAGTTATACTTTCAGAAATTTTCTTTCCAACCGCAATTCTTTCCCCTTCAACTCCCTCAGTAAGAACATTTGAAGCTCTAGCACCATATCCTGTATTTCCACCATAGATAGGCACACCATTCTTGATGTCTTGCATCATTTTGTCGTAACATGCTTGAATTCTATGAAGTATTTCTGTATCTGAAGTTATTTCAACATTGGCACTATGACGTGCCACACTGAGTATTTGAGGTATCGTAAGGTTGCCATCTTCAACTCTTACATCTTTCTGTTTTTCAGAAAGATATGCGTCGATAGCAATGAGATTTTCCTCTCTAAATTTTTTTGCCATGTCGGATTTCATATTTAGTTTAGTTATATAGAGCCACGCCAGTAAACCTATAACTTATACTAGAAATTAAACAAATAAGGCCTATTGCTATAGGCCTTTATATTATATACTATTGCTCTTCAAATGCAAGAGGGAAAAATGGTAACAAAAAAAGAACTTTACAAAAAATACTGTGAGCTTATAAAATACAAGCTAGTGAATAAAAATAGATCCATTCCGCAAAATACTGCGCTTATTCTTATTGATGTACAAAAAGGTTTTGATGATCCAAAATGGGGACAACGAAATAATCCACAGGCGGAAAAAAATATAGCCAAACTCCTCACTGCCTGGAGAAAATCAAATCAGCCGATTTTTCATATTAAACACAATTCAGTCGAACCTCATTCTCCACTACGTCCCGAACAGTCGGGAAACGATATTAAAGATATTGTTGCGCCTTTGCCTGGAGAACCCTTAATCACAAAAACAGTAAATAGCGCATTAATCGGAACGAATCTAGAAAAACAATTAAGAAAACAAAAGATTGATACAGTCGTTATTGTTGGCCTTACTACAGATCATTGTGTCTCAACCACATCCCGTATGGCAGGTAATTTGGGATTCACTGTTTATGTTGTATCGGACGCCACAGCGACGTTTGACCGTAAAGGATATAATGGCAAACAGTACAGCGCAAAAATGATGCATGAGGCAGCACTTGTCAGTCTGCAAAACGAATTTGCAACTATTATCGATACAAACACACTTTTAGCTACTATAGCGCCGTTGAGTAAAAGAGTATAAAATAAAGCAGTATTTATCTCTACGATTATGATCACTCAGCAGGAATTAACAGATAACATAGCCCGGGTCAGAGAACAGATCGCGTCTGCTGCAAAAAAAGCCGGGAGAAATCCTGATGAGATAACGCTTGTCGCAGTATCCAAAACTGTCCCTGTTGAGCAAATAATTGAAGCATACAAGCTCGGTATCAAAAATTTCGGTGAGAATTACCTCCAGGAGGCATTGCCAAAAATTTCATCATTTTCGAAACAAGATGTATCATGGCATATGATCGGCCATCTGCAAAGTAATAAAGTAAATAAAGTAGTGCCGAATTTCCAATATATTCATACAGTCGATAGTGTCGATCTTGCACAAAAGTTAGATCTGCATGCAAAAAAGATAGGGAAAGTAATAAAAATACTACTGCAAGTAAATATTACCGGTGAAAAAAATAAAAGTGGAATGACACAAGGAGAAACGATCAATGCAGCAGAAGAAATTATAAAATTGACCTTTGTATCTGCAGTGGGCCTCATGACAATACCGCAATTTTCCGGCAATCCTGAAGATGCGCGCCCGGTTTTCCGTTCACTCCGGTTATTACGAGATAGGTTGAAAAACGAATTGCCAGAATCCCGGTGGGAGCATCTTTCAATGGGCATGTCAAATGATTTTACAATAGCAATTGAAGAAGGAGCGACAATTATCCGTGTCGGACAGGCAATTTTTGGCGCGAGAATTAAGAATACTATTGACAAATCAAGATAATTTCACAATAATCATGATACATGGCTAAAAAGGTAATCGTTATTGATGACGACCTATATATCCGCGAATTATACGAAGAAATCCTCAAAGATGAAGGTTATACTGTAGACTCTGCCTCAAATGGGGAAGAAGCATATAATAAATTAAAAATCGGCGGCTACGATCTTATCCTTTTGGATATTATGATGCCGAAAATGGATGGACTTGGGATAATTGACGCGTTAAAGAAAGACCCTCCGCCAATTAAAAACGGACCAATTATTCTTCTCACAAATCTTGATCACGAACCGTTGATCAAAGATGCGATGAGCAGGGGAGCAGCCGCATTCATCATAAAGGCAGACATTACGCCTGCTGACTTGCTCGGACAAGTCAAAAAATACCTCGAAGAAAATTAGCTGATATTCGAGATCAAATTATAAATCGGTGTGATAATCGCAATAATGAGAAAGCCGACTCCCAGCGCAAGCAGCACCATAATAATCGGCTCCATGAGTGTTGTCATCACTTTTACTTTTTCCTCAACTTCACGTTCAAAATACTCGGACGCTTTCAATAACGAGCTGTCCAACTTCCCAGTTTGCTCTCCGATTTTAACCATTTCAACAATCATCGGGGGGAAAAGGGTACTTGCTTCCATCGAATCACCCATTGAGATACCTTTTTCAACTCGTTTGGCAACTGTTGAAATCGCTTCTTTATATAACACATTCCCTACAACATCTGAGCTTTGAAGCAGTGATTCGACTACCAGCGACCCGGAGCTGATAAGTATAGAAAGTGTCCGTGCAAACTCAGCCATCATACTATCTTGAAATAATCTTCCAAAGATAGGCAATTTTAATATATAGGTGTCAAACATTTTTTTACCCTCAGGTTTGTGATACCAACTCCGTATATAAATAGAAATGATAACGATGAGTGCAGCAACAATATACCAATAAGCAGTTACAAAATTAGACATACCAACAACAATAACGGTAGCTATAGGAAGAGAAAGATTCAAATTCCCATACAATGTTGTCAGTTGCGGCACCACAAAAATCATCATTACAATCATGACCAGAATCATCATAATAACAACAATTATTGGATAGAGTAGCGCGCCGCGGATAGTACGGACAAGCCGATCATTTTTCTCCAAAGTGTCAGCGAGTCTGACCAGCACTTTATCTAAAAGACCTGAGGATTCTGCCGTTTTGATAAGCGCAACATAAATAGTTGAAAACGCGTGAGGATATTTTTCAAGTGATTTTGAGAGCATTGAACCGTCTTCAATATCCGAAATAATGCTTTGTACGAGTTCTTGCATCGCGACATTTTGTGTTTGATTCCTTAAGACATTGAGTGCTTGAACCAAAGTAAGACCAGAGGTAATCATTGAGGATAATTGCCTCGTAAAAAAAATAACATCAGATGACTTTACCCTACGGAAAAATGAAAGATACCGCGCCATTCCGGTTTTTGTTTCGGGTATAATTTGAACAGGAACAAACTGATGGTTGCGAAGATACGTTGCTGCTTCCTTGATATCTTTGGCGTCGATTAATCCACGAATGGTTTTACCGTCTTGAGTTACAGCTCTGTAATATAGTCTCATACATATTTACATTATCCGACAAGTCTCGCGAGTTCATTCTCACGCATCGCATAAGATTTCGCGTCATCCAGGGTGATAATACCTTGCTTGACCAAATTGGCAAGTGATTCATCAATAGTAATCATACCCATATCTTTTGATGTCTGTATAACCGAGTCGATAAGATGAGATTTACCATCTCTGATATTGCTTGAAACTGCTGGAGTACCAAGGAGAACCTCAACTGCCGGGATACGCCCACCACCAATTTTATTAACTAACCTTTGGGAAATAATTCCTTTCAATGTTGCCGCCAGCTGAATTCTGATCTGTGAACGCTGATCTGCAGAAAACGCATCAACGATACGGTCAATACTTTGAGACGCGGAATTGGTATGCAGTGTAGAAAGCACTAAATGTCCGGTCTCAGCAAGAGTAATCGCAGCGGACATCGTCTCCGGATCACGCATTTCTCCGATGAGAACAACATCCGGATCTTCACGAAGTGAAGAACGAAGCGCAAGCGCCCATGAATGCGTATCGATCCCCATTTCACGCTGGGATATAATACTGTTGCCCTTGGGATAGACATACTCGATAGGATCTTCGATGGTCAATATATGGCAGGATTTATTCTGATTAATTTCATTAATAATTGCAGCAAGCGTACTTGATTTTCCGTGACCCGTCGGCCCGGTAACGAGTACAAACCCTTGTTTTAGTTTTGCGAAATCATGACAGACTTTCGGAAGATTGAGCTCTTCCATCGTACGCACGCCAGGAGCGAGGAAACGAAAGGCTGCAGCAATCGCACCTTTTTCAAAATATGCATTGATACGGAATCTTCCGACTTCTTGAGCAGTTTTCCCCCGATAGCCGAATGAAAAATCCAGTTCTTTATTTGTTAAGAGCATTTCTTTCTGTTCTGGTGTCAGAAGAGAAAAGATCATTGTCTCTAAATCGGCGGCTTTCAATGCCGGATACGTCGTAAGATACCGGAGCTGTCCGTCGATACGGAACGTCGGCGGCAAACCGACCATCAAGTGTAAATCCGACGCTTTATTTTTTATTGTTAATGAAAATAATTCCTGTATGTCCATAGTTTAAATATAAAATTCACAATTTTTAATTTTCAATCAATTTTCATTTATTCAATGTTTAATATTTGAAACATTGATTCATTGTGATTTCAATGAAAATTGAAAATTTCAAATTGAAAATTATTCTTGAGCTACTCTCAGTACTTCTTCCATAGTAGTCTCTCCCTGTAAAACTTTCAAGTATCCATCTTGTTTCATCGTGATCATCCCTTCCAAAATAGCTTCATCTTCGATCGCTTGTTCACTCGCTTGTTCAAGTATCAATTTGCTGATTTTTTCAGACGCGGTCAAAACTTCATAGATTCCAATCCTTCCCATATATCCCAGACCACCGCACTCAACGCATCCTTTCCCGCGATAAAATTTCCCTTCAACTTTTGTCGGATAAAGATTGCCCAATATTTGCCTTACTTCATTTAATAGTTGATTTGGCGGTGCGTATCCTTCCTTACAATGCATGCAGATGCGTCTAACAATACGCTGTCCAACAATTGCGTTCACTGTCGATGCCAATAAGAAACTTTCAGCACCTAAATCAATAAGACGCGGAAGTGTCCCTGCTGCCCGGGAAGTATGTAAGGTTGAAAATACCAAATGACCGGTCAACGCGGCCTGAATTGCGAGATCGGTTGTCTCTTTGTCACGAATTTCTCCGACCAAAATGATATTCGGGTCTTGCCGCAAAAAAGAACGAAGTCCACTGGCAAAGGTCAGCCCAACAGACGGATTGACTTGGACTTGATTAATACCAGGAATCTCATATTCGACCGGATCTTCAAGAGATACAATATTGACACGTGTCGTGTTGAGTCGTGAAAGAACTGAGTAGAGAGTTGTCGTTTTCCCGGATCCAGTCGGACCACAAACAAGGATAATCCCATGCGGTCTGAGCATCGCAGTTTCAAGTGCCTTAAGAGAGGTACCATTCAAACCAAGATCCTGCAAAGTCGGGATGCCTCCTGTTTTATAGAGAAGACGCATAGCGATTTTCTCACCGTTCACTGTCGGAATAATTGAGACACGGATATCGATCTCCTGATTGTTTATCTTGAAGTTGAACCGTCCGTCCTGCGGAATGCGATGTTCATCAATTTTCAGTTCTGCCAAAATTTTTATACGAGATATGAGTGAGTCACGGACATTTCTCGGCAGACTTAATTTATCATAGAGAATTCCATCAATACGGTACCTGACCCGGAGTTTGTCTTCAAGCGGTTCAATATGGACGTCAGATGAGCGGCTGTTCGTCGCGTATTCAAGGATAGTTGATACGATTTTTGCAATTGGAGCCTCTTTAATTATTTGTGAAATTTGTGTACTGTCAACGGTACGTTTCTTGGTAAATTCTTCCGTTTCTTTTATCGCTTCGCCAACTTCACCAACAAGCTCTTGCTGGTACTGTTCATCAATAGCACTTTTTACATCATCCGGCGCTGCCGCAAAGGACTTAATGATCAAGCCTGTTTTTTGCCTGATAAAAGCAAGTGCGTCCAAATCAACTGGATTTGCCATAGCAACGGATAGCGTTTTTGTCGTATCATCATAGGCAAACGGAATAACCGAGAACCGCTCAACAACTGTGCGAGGAAGAAGACTCAATGCTTGAGGGGAAAAAGCAACAGTAGAGAGTGAGATATATGGTACGCCCAGCTGTTTTGCCTGCGTTTCTGCAATGACAGCATCTGAGATGAGATGCATTTCCTTTAAAATCTCAACGGGAGATTGACCGTTGGTGGCACTTTTTATTTTTACTTGCTGATACTGTTCATCGGTAATTAACCGTTCGCTATGCAAGATATCCAAAAGAGGCGCATCAGCAGAAAGATCAGAAGCTGCGGGTAATGATGGTACAGGTGAATCGGGCATTACTATAATAGTAAAAAATAACCGAAGGCAAGTCAAGGAAAAAGAGAATTAGCTCTTTTATATAAGCATAGTAATCTGGTACTCTAGCAATTATAATACCTCCATGGTCAGCTTTATCATCATTGCAAAAGAAAAAAAGAAACGTGAAGCATATGTCAAAGAGTATGCTGCGAAATTGAAAACTGACCCGTTTGATATCACAATCATAGAAAAAGAGTCTTCAAAAAAGAACACGCAAAGTATCGGAATCGAAGATATAAAAATAGTTCAAGAAAAGATCTTCCTCAAACCAATGCGAAGCCAAACCAAACTTATTATCTTCGAAGACGCGCAGCTACTCACTACCGAAGCGCAAAACGCGCTCTTGAAAGTGCTGGAAGAACCGCCGGCACATACGCATATCATTCTCGGAACGGAAACACGAGAAGCGCTTCTGCCGACAATTCTATCCAGATGCCAAATTATAGAACTTGAAGAAGAGCAAATAAATTTGTCAAAAAAGACAATAGATGAACTGAATACATTCATTGAAACGCTTCCAGAACTCTCCATCGGAGCAAGACTCAAACACGCTGAGCAGCTGGCCAAAGATAAAGACAAGGCAATAGAGTGGATTGCCAACCTTATCCTCATCCTCCGGAAAAAACTTTTAAATAACTATTCCGCAGAAGCCCCTGAAACCCTTGATACTCTTAAACAACTCCAATCCCTTCATACACTCTTGAAGACCACCAACGTCAATCCACGCTTCGCGATCGAGCACACGTTTCTGAGCCTGTAATTTGGTACAATAAAAAAATGTTTAAGTTATTGTTTAAAAAAGAGACCGAATATTTCAATAAGCTTCATCAGGATGCGAGAATACTTATCACAACAATTTTTCTCTACAATCTTATCAACCCGCTTTTTACAATTTTCCTCGATGCATTTCTTTGGCGAAAGTCGCATGATATTATGCTTATAGCAACGTATAATGTGATTTTGTTTGCGGCGATTCCTTTCGGATTTTATCTCAATGGATTTTTCCTTCGGAAATTTTCTCCGGTAATTCCATATACATTCTCATTAATTACGGCAGGATTGGCAGTAGCCATATTGATGTTTTTGCCAAAGATCACGTATCCGCTGGTAATCACAATCAGCATCATGTATGGGATCAGTGCAGGAGTATATTGGGCAGTTCGGAACCTCCTTACACTCAAGACGACAACGACGCATGACCGGATTTATTTCTCCAGTATTGAGATTGCTTCAAATAATATAACCGGAGTACTTTTTCCATTGATTATAGGCTGGTTTATTGTTTTTGGATCCACAGTGCATTTATATACACCGCTTCAGGGATATCAATTCTTGGTACTTTATATGCTGGCAATTATTATTCTGATAGGTATAATCGGCAAAAGAATACATAAACAAAAAATTATTATCCCGACACTTCTCGTCAAACAAGTGAGTGCAAAATGGCAAAAATTCCGCTGGATTGAATTTATTCTGGGACTGAAAGAAGCAATCGTCACATTTGTGCCGGTTTTACTTGTGTTGACACTAGTCGGAAAAGAGGCAGCACTCGGCACGGTACAGTCGTTCTCAGCCATTCTAGGCAGTATTCTTATCTATACATTAGGAAAAAAATTAGGGACAAGACACCGTATCAATCTAATCGCGATCGGTGTTCTCATTGCTGTCCTTGGAGCAGTTTTGTTCGGAGCGCTTTATTCTGCAATTGGTGTTCTGATCTTTTTTGCCTCTCAAGCACTTTCCGAACCCTTCATTTGGGTTTCCAGTCAGTCAATCAACTATGACTTAATTGATATGGATAACAAAGATCCAAATCAGCATTATGCATATGTTTGTGATCAGGAAATATATCTCAATGGGGGAAGAGTCGTGGGGATTCTTCTCTTTATGCTGCTTC
Source organism: Candidatus Acidiferrales bacterium (assembly GCA_035533875.1). Lineage (GTDB taxonomy): Bacteria > Patescibacteriota > Microgenomatia > Levybacterales > UBA12049 > JACDET01. Next base: position 27,112 of record DATLSZ010000008.1, on the reverse strand, counting down.
TTTTCCTTACTTCAAGTGTGTTCGCTCTTAGGTTCGCACCACTCGTCTTCGCCAGTACTCAAATCTTTTTACTAATCCTCGCTTACACTATTGAAAAAAATCAAAACAAGCACTAAGTATGCTACAATGACCCCATGGACAGGCACAAAATGGGTACTAACCTTGCGTTCGCCGCTTCGCAAAAGCGACCCCACGAAGTGGATAGTCCTCACGGAGGACAAGTACCCTTGGGGTATCGAATGCGTCCGCAGATGCTTGATGACTATGTCGGACAAGAACACCTTGTCGGCAAGAACGGCATTATCCGAAAGATGACTGAGAATCAAACAGTTTCCTCTATGATCTTCTGGGGCCCGCCGGGATCAGGTAAAACTACCCTTGCACATCTTATCGCAAAAAGTGTCAACGCAGACTTTCATCATCTCTCAGGTGTTACGAGCGGCAAAAAAGACCTTATGGAAATCATAGAAAAAGCACAAACACAACTAAACGCTAAACGCTCGACGCTCGACGCTCACAAAACCATCCTTTTCATCGATGAAATCCATAGATGGAATAAAGCACAGCAGGATACGCTGTTGCCGTATGTTGAAAACGGAACGATAACGCTGATCGGCGCGACGACTGAGAATCCGTCATTTGAAATTATCAGTGCGCTGCTGTCACGCAGCCGCGTCTTTGTCCTGCAGAGTCTTGGGAAAAAAGAACTGCAAACAATAATCGCATCAGCCCTTACCGATAAAAAGAATGGAGTAGGGGAGTATAAGAAAAAAATAGGCTCTGAAGCAGAAGAATTGTTGATACGGCTCTCAGGAGGAGATGCGCGAATTATGCTCAATGCTCTTGAAATGGCAGTAACGACATATAAAGATAAAGATATCAAACCCGAAACCATCAAGGAAATCTTTCAGACCAAGTCTGCAGGCCTTTACGACAAAAAAGCAGACGAGCATTATAATATAATTTCTGCCTTTATTAAATCTATGCGTGGCTCAGACGTCGATGCCGCACTCTATTATCTCGCACGGATGCTTGAGAACGGGGAAGATCCGAAATTTATCGCACGACGCATGATAATCTTCGCCTCAGAAGATATCGGCATGGCAGATAGGGGAGCACTCATACAAGCAAACGAAGCGTTTGAAGCAGTAAATAAAATCGGCATGCCGGAAGCACAACTCATCCTTGCACATATCGTCATCTATCTTGCATCTGCCAAGAAATCAAGAGCTGTTCCCAATGCGCTGAGTAAAGCCAAAGAAGCAGTCTACAAATTTCCCAATGAACCTATCCCGTTGCATTTGAGAAACGCTCCCACCAAACTCATGAAAGAACTGAACTACGGAAAAGACTACACGTGGTCATCCAATTATGTCGGCCCAAAGGGCAACCAATCCTTCTTACCGGAAAAATTGAAAGGAAAAAAATTTTATCAGGAAGAGATAAAATAAAATAATTGTCAATTTATTCGTCAATATTATTGACAACTTTTGGAGTTATTTATTAGATAAAACAAACTCTTGGAGAAGTATTGTTACGATAAACGCATCTGTTTGAAAAAATAGGTATGTATACTATAATGACAACACCAATAATACATGGTATATTTTTAAAGCTATGGCAGAAGAATCCCCAGGACCGAGCCTAAGAGATATTCAAGGATTGAGTAAGGAAACTGCAGCGGCACCTTCTGCAGTAAAAACTCGAGCTATCAATAATGTCAGAACCTGGGTTAATGGCCATGAACCCATTACGAATGAAAGAATAACGGTGGATAATCCTTTTGGTGTAAGAGTTCCCAGGCAATATGCGGAATATGCTCCGCTTATTGCCGTTGAATCGGCTCTTATCCGAGATTTCAGCATGTTTTATACAGCACAGCGTGAAAGGATGATAAGAGATGACACGAGTGTTACACTAGGGCCGCAAGCTGCTTTCAATCAAGAATTAAGACGTTTTATTACCATTACTCGTGAAGTAACTGATATTGCACAATCAAGACAAGGTTCACACGCCCGAGTACGTGTTTTTTCAGATCTGGATGAGAGTGCAGGAAGTGTCATTGGGAGAAAAGAACCGATAAGGTTACCCGGGTATCCGGATTTGCGCTATGAAGATATGACCGCAGATCAGCAAGCGCAACATAGAGAGTTATGTGTACGGAGTGTCTATGAGGATTTTGCGTTTAGTCCCGGTTACGTTCATGCGCTAAATTATTTACATGACACATTCGATCAGAATCCCGGAATTGATTTTGGTGTTATATCAACAAAAGCTCAGTCAGGCATGTTACAATATCTCATGCCTACTCTGGATGAAGTAATTCCCAACGCGTTCAGGCCACATCTTATTTTGAGCTCAGCACCAAATGAGGTTGGTGCTGCAGAATTTTATATTCCCGAAGTAGCAGAACTTACAAAAGACCGTTGGAATTCTCCCTCATTCGGACAAGCATTTGCTGCTTTTATTGAAGCTTCTCCTCAGGAGGAACAAGAAGGTCTTCGGCAAATTATGGCAGAATATCCCAAGAGTGAATTACGCAAAGAAATTACAGATTTCCATATAAAATTATTCATTATCATTCGTCTGCAGCAAAATGAAAAAGCTCAAATAGAAAAGTTCTATAGCCAAGATATATCTCAGCTAGATCATGAAGTTGATATGCCCCCTCCGGAGACTAAGGATGTACTGCTTGATGATGCCCGGATCCCTGCAAGGTTATTCCCCAGCGTCAGAGTTGTAAAGCTTGATCGATGGCGCCTGCCTGATGAGAAGAGCAAAAAAAGAAAAAAAACAGTAAAAGAAGATACTGCAAATTCTACAGATGATCCATTAGATGCTTTCCCTGACTTGTAAATCCCTATTCCTATAAAGTAGGGATTGTCAACTTATTTGTAAATATTATTGTAAACTTTTAAATTTTATTTTCTGACAAATAAGACTGCGTTGGGGATGCTACGGCCCGGGCCGACAAGATAACTCCCGTTCCACATCAAAGCACTTGAGCCGCCTTCATCGAGATTGAGTGCGTTGTCCATTCCCATCGCATGCATCACCTGAGCGGATGCAGCCATATTGGCATTGAAGACAAAACCGATATAAACCATTGAACCTTTATTCGCGATAAAGGAGCGGGGACCGATGCTGTTGAGCTTGGCGTCAGCTGATGAACCATAGACAACTTGTCCGCCGGAGACGAGAAGTGGGTAATTTGCTATCACACCGTCAACTCCGGTATCCCGTCCCCATTGCTCGGACGCTGACACAAACCGGGCGCTCGATCCTGAAAAAATAACAGCCGGAACTGTGCTGTAGACATTGTTGGCAGAATTGAAATACACTTTATTCTTGTTCATCAAAAGCGTATCAAATGAATTGGTCTTGCCCGCGCAACTTGGATAATCAGCCGGACAGAAATAAGCGCCGTTGATGCCGGCATATGCGCCGCTCCGTGAGACATATGTGCCCAAAGGCAACACAGGGCAGTTGTTGCCGCAGTCTCTGTCAGATGCGGTATCGACAATAACCCTTGTTGAATTCAGATCCGCCGCAATAATATCTACCGTAAAGGTCCCTGCATCGGTTTTGACCTTCTGTTGACTGAAACCGCTTGACGGGGGAGTGTTTGATTCCGGAGCATTCACGGATCCTGCAGGTGCACCAGCTGCGATCTGTGCAGCCTGCAATTTGTCATTGGCTGTTTTGATCTGTCCTTTCAGATCTGACAACTGTGCATCTGCTGATGCATAGTTCTGGTCGGATAGATATTTCACAATCGTGATATATTGCTTGTTCATCGCGTCGACATTTTGTTTTTGCGCCTGAAGATCCAGGATATTCTGAAACGCGATGATCGAATCGCCATATGACGTATGGATATGTTTTATTTCGGCCTTGAGATTTTGATTAATTTTATATTGATCCTGATTTTTCAGCGCGATGTACATTTTCTTTGTTAACTCAAGCGTTGTAGAGAGCTTGTTCCCGCGACTGACTGCACCCGCAAACAGTTCCTTCTCAGCGACAAACTGCACAGACGCTATGAGAAAAAGCAGGGAGAGAAAGATGGTAAAAAGAACGAGTCCATCAAGAAGCTTATGTTTTTCGATATACACAACAATATGCCGAGTCAACTTCTTCACATTTCTATCATAAAACTGCACACAAGCAAAACGCAAGTATTTAAAGAAGCCTTTACCTACTATAAAAAAGGGAAATAAGAGATTCTTAGATGACAAGTATTACGTTGCAACTATAACAGAATCTCGATTAGCAGTAATTTTGTAACTCATATTACCCACGCTTTTGAAATGGAGTATCCCTTCTTCATCCAAAGCCAAACTCGTATCGGCATATATACCACTATCCCATAAACTAATGTTTTCACCTTGACGAAGCGCTTTGCCAGTATCGAGATCCACTCTCTGTTCAACCCCCTCTTTTGGGGTATGCATTAGTACTAATTTTAATACGTGTGTTACTGTTTCACCTTTACGTTCTTGCTGAATAAATACACCCCACTTAGTTGCAATTCCTACCTCATTCGCAGTAATTAAACACAACATTGGATCGGAGATATTAAATTTTTTACGGGAGTCTTCTTCATCATAAAATGTTGGACCATGCATGTTAATACCTTCTATATCACTATCTAGATATTCCACTGTTGTTTCCCTCTCTTGAGGATTTTCTTTTACTTGTTCAGCTTCATTATTTGACAAAATAGCAGGTTTATCTGATTGTTGTTCAGCCACATCTGTGTGATAATTTATTCTGTGTCTTCCTTCATACTTTTCTTTTTTATGTCTACCTCTATATAAAAACGTATCCTTACCTTGATAAGCATTTCTTAGAGAATCGACAAATTCTGTAGCTGTTGTATATCTTTGCTCAGGTTCAAATGCTAACGCTTTTAAAAATACAGTATGGAGAGATTCCGGTATTTCCGCAATCTGTTTGGTTAGATACTCATTATATTCAGACATATCGTGATGCAATTGAAACTGATATTGCCGAGGATTCATAAGCGTGTGTCCTGTCATTGCATTATACGCAACAGCAGCCAACTGCCAGATATCCAATGATGCAGCTACTTCTGTATCTTGTCTGATATGTTCCGGGCCAAGAAAACCTGTCGTTCCTTCCGGTCTTGTTCCTATCCTTTCTCCAATTTTTTTGACATTATCAAAATCCAACAATACACCATCTGTTGTACCATCCCGCCAGATGATGTTCTTTGGAGCAAGATCGAGATGGACATAACCTTCTTCATGAAGCGCATCTAACGATTCCGCAACAGTTCCCAATAGAGAAAGCATTGTGGGCGTATTGATTGATCCATTTTTCTGGATGACATCACGTAAATTTCGGCCTTCCACATATTCTACTATTACAGATTGATATTCTTTTTTAGTGCCATCTTTTACCAATTCAACTACTGGATTACCCAAAAAATGCGGGACATGATCAGTACGTTGTGATAATGATTTTATTATTGATGCTTCCATATTTAATTTATCTCGTGCAATATCAGTTGCCGAATGGATCTTCAGCATGGCACGTGTTTGATCAGGCATTCGTATTCCCAGAAACGTACCTGATGATGGGTTTTCTGGAACCGGAATAGTAGAATCTATATTAAATGGTCCGACATGAGTTGTGAAATCTTTCGGAGAAAAATCTCTCGGTATTTTTCTTACGGTTTGTTCTTGTTCTGTTATTGCATCCATTAGTAATTAATCCGCATCAATTTTTGAAGCCATTATAAAATCATTCTCGGACAGACCTTTGATCGCGTGTGTTGAGAGAGTTAACCGTACTTTATTCCAATTATGCAGGAAGATATCCGGGTGGTGGCCTTCTTCTTCAGCGATTTGACCCACTTTGGAGACAAAATCAAGCGCCGCTTGAAAATTATGAAACTTGTAATTCTTTTCAATTTTCACTCCATCCACATCATGCCAGCCAGAAAGTTCTGTACGAAGATATGCACCATATTCATCAGGCGTCAACGGTTTGACTCCACCTTCACAGGGAACACACTTCTTTTTTGTTAAATCACCACTCACTTGCATACTACTATATAGTAAAACGAAATACTCCATCTTGCAAGCCAGTAATTGACACAATAACGTCACGAAAAAGTATTCCACCATTTTACTTACAAATATAAAAAGAGCTTGCTTGTCATTGATCTGATGCCCTAGAAAATATGCTCTAATTTTTAAGTAGTTGAAATTATCTGCAGGTTATGTATAATAGATTGATCAATGGCTACTAAAATTTCCTCAAAAGCAAATCAAGAATACGGTGCACAACAGATCCAGGTACTTGAGGGACTCGAACCAGTAAGAAAACGTCCCGGTATGTACATAGGCTCAACCGACGTCTACGGACTGCACGAATCGCTGCGCGAAATTATCGATAACTGTGTCGATGAGGCGCTTGCCGGCTTTGCTCACAATGTGTGGATTACCCTTAACGCCGACGGCTCTGCCTCAGTATCAGATGACGGGCGTGGTATTCCAACAGACATAATGCCCCAATACAACAAATCAGCTCTTGAAGTCGTTATGACCAAACTGCATGCCGGAGGAAAATTCGGCGGCTCAGCATATAAAATTTCCGGAGGACTGCACGGTGTCGGTTCCTCTGTTGTGAACGCTCTTTCTGATTGGTTGTGGGTAGAAGTCAGGAAAGACAACAAGATCACCCGCCAACGATATGAACGTGGAATTCCAAAAACAGAGGTTGAAATCGTCAAAGAAACACTTGTCGATCAAGCTCCTGTCAAAAAATTAAAAAAAGGAACAACCGTAACATTCTTACCTGATGTATCAATTTTTAAAGAGTTTGATCAAACATCCGAAGAAGGCGTGCAATCTTACGCATGGGATTTTGACTTTATCAAGAAAATTATCAGAGAACGGGCATTTCTTGTACCAAAACTTTTCTTCCACTTTGAAGACAAACGAAAAGAACCGGTAAAAGAAATTAACTATTATTTCGAAGGCGGCATCGTCTCGCTCGTTGAAAAAATGAACGAGAATAAAGAGATATTGATCAAACCGATTTACATAAATAAAACAGATGGAGATGTACAAGTCGAGGTATCTATCCAATATAACAATACGTATACAGAGAATGTCGAATCCTATGTCAACGTCATAAACACAGTCAACGGCGGCTCGCATTTGACAGGATTTCGTATGGCTTTGACCCGCGCGATCAATGATTATGGACGCAAAACCGGCGCGTTCAAAACTGATGCTGATTCCTTTATCGGCGATGACACCCGCGAAGGTCTTACTGCAGTTGTCTTTATTAAAATGCCTCAGGACAAAATCCAATTCGAAGGACAGACTAAGGGAAAATTGGGAAACTCAGAAATTCAGTCCATCGTCAATACCATCGTTAAAGAAGCACTGACGACGCATTTTGAAGAAAATCCAAGTGATGGCAAACGGATTCTTGAGAAGATTAACCTTGCCGCCAAAGCACGTCTCGCCGCCAAAGCAGCCAAAGAAGCAGTTATCCGCAAGGGTGCTTTGGAGGGTTCAACCCTTCCCGGCAAACTCGCTGACTGCCAGGAAAAAAACCCAGCGTTTTCCGAACTGTATCTTGTCGAGGGAGACTCAGCAGGAGGCAGTGCCAAACAAGGACGCGACCGCAAATTCCAGGCGATCCTTCCGTTGAAAGGAAAAATTCTTAACACCGAACGCGCACGGCTTGATAAGATGATTGAGCATGAGGAAATTAAAAATATTATTATCGCACTGGGTACCGGCATAGGAGACACTACCAACATGGATAAAATCCGTTATCACCGGATCATCATCATGACCGATGCGGATGTCGATGGTGAGCATATCGAGACACTCATCCTGACCTTTTTCTACCGCCACTTGCCGGATGTTATTCGCAATGGATTTCTCTATGTCGCCATGCCGCCGCTATTTAAAGTCCAAAAAGGCAAAGACATCCGCTACGCTTTCCGTGAAGAAGAAAAAGATGCCTTCGTGAAAGAGATGAAGACCGGCAATATCAATGTCTCGGTCCAACGATACAAGGGTCTTGGTGAGATGAACGCAGACCAGCTCTGGGAAACGACCATGAATCCGATCAATCGCACATTGAAACAGATAAAAATTGATGATGCCGAAGAAGCAGACGCCGTCTTTACCATGCTGATGGGAGATGAAGTACCACCAAGAAAACACTTTATCCAGACTAATGCAATAACTGCAGAGTTGGATATTTAAAATATTTATCTCGCAAACTTTTGTGTTATAATAAATTATACTAACATTTATGCCTGATTTTAATAAAATACTTACACCAGGAAATCTAGACGAAGGATGGATTAATGCGATTGTCGATATCCCCGAGGGCTCATCGCTCAAGATAGAATATGACAGAGAGCATGGGATTTTCATGTTGGATCGTGCGGAACCGAATATCTTCCCTAAGCCGGTAAATTATGGTTTCATCCCGGCAACAAAAGATACCGACGGGGATGAATTGGATGTTCTTCTTGTCTGCCATGAACCTATCCCGACAGGAATCCTCGTAAAATCAAAAATCATCGGCATTTTCAATTTTGAAGATGACGGAGACATGGATTACAAAATTGTTTGTGTCCCCTCAGATGACCGCAATACGGGAGATAGCATAAATTTACTTGATGATCTAGGAAAAAGGTGGAAACAAAAAATAGAGTTTCACTTTGCACATTATAAAGATCTGAAGAAACCGGGAACAACCAAAGTGCTCGGATGGGGAGATATTGAAGAAGCAAAGAAGATTGTCCGCGAGTGTATAAATCGCTTCAAAAAAGAAGGCTTCTCCAAATAACAAAAAGCTATGTCACAAATTGGAAAGTTACAATCAACGAATATAACCGAGGAGATGAAGAAATCGTATTTGAATTATGCGATGTCTGTCATCGTTGCCCGCGCGCTTCCGGATGTCCGTGATGGACTCAAACCCGTCCACCGACGAATTCTCTACGGGCTGCATGAGATGAATCTCACACATTCTGCTAAATATGCAAAATCAGCAAAGATCGTCGGAGAAGTCATGGGTAAATTCCATCCGCATGGTGACGCGCCGATCTATGATTCACTCGTCAGGCTCGCACAGGATTTCTCGATGCGCTATCCGCTCGTTGACGGACAGGGAAATTTTGGTTCGGTTGACGGCGACCCGCCGGCACACATGCGATATACCGAAGCCCGTATGCAGGCAATCACTGCTGAGATGCTCGTCGATATTGAGAAGGAAACCGTTGATTTCGCACCAAACTTCGATGGATCTGAAGATGAACCATTGTACCTTCCGGCCAAATTGCCAAACCTGCTCCTCATGGGATCCGAAGGTATTGCTGTGGGTATGGCGACAAAGATCCCACCGCACAATCTCACGGAAGTCATCGACGCAGTTGTCTTCATGCTCGGCCGTACAAAAATCGGGTTGGAAACAGAAAGTGCGAATCCCGAAACGACTAAAGTCGTTGAAGCACCCGTTGTAACAACCAATTCGGAAAAAACTGTATCTCTTGCAGAACCACAAAAATTCCTCAGTAGCGACGTAACCATCGATGAACTGCTTGAATATATCAAAGGTCCTGATTTCCCGACAGCCGGTTCTATCTATGACATCACGGAAATTAAAAACGCCTATATCACCGGACGGGGAAAAGTTGTAATAAGAGGTAAAGCCGAGATTGAAGAGATTGGCAACGGAAAATCCGCCATCACCATTACCGAACTTCCATATCAAGTCAATAAGGCACTCCTCATCGCCAAGATCGCGGATCTTGCCAAAGAAAAAAAGATTGACGGCATCTCCGATCTCCGTGATGAATCAGACCGCAGGGGTCTTCGTATTTATGTTGAGCTGAAACGTGATGCCGTACCGAAAAAAGTGCTGAATAATCTGTTCAAACATACCGCGCTACAGACCACTTTCCCGGTCAATATGGTAGCACTCGTTGATGGCACGCCCCAGACTATGAATCTCAAACTTATTCTGGAAGAGTACATCAAGCACCGGTATTCTGTTATCAAGAAACGCTCAGAATTTGAACTCCGCCAGGCAAAAGCACGTCTTCATATTCTGGAGGGACTCAAGATCGCAGTTGATAATATCGATGCTGTCATCCAGACGATACGCGCGTCCAAAACACAAGAAGATGCCAAGCAGAACTTAATGACCAAATTTAAGTTAAGTGAGATCCAGTCAACGGCAATACTGGATATGCAGCTTAGAAGACTCGCGGCTCTTGAGCGGCAAAAAATTGAAGATGAACTCCAAATGGTAAAAGAAACCATCGCGTATCTTGAAGACTTACTTGCTCATGGACAAAAAATTCTTGATGTAATTAAAAGTGAACTAAGTAAACTCAAAGAAAAATATGCAGATCCCAGACGTACCAAAGTCTATAAAGGCAAAGTTGGAGAATTCTCCGAAGAGGATCTAATACCCAATGAGCCAACTGTTATCACGTTGACCAACACAGGGTATATAAAGAGACAATCTCTAAACACATTCCACACACAGCACCGAGGCGGCAAAGGCATTACCGGAATGAATGTCAAAGACGAGGATGGTATTTTCCATATCCGTTCAGCACAAACTCATGATAATATCCTCTTCTTCACCAACAAAGGGAAAGCATATGCGCTCAAAGCGTATGAAATTGCAGAGAGTAGCAGGACGAGTAAAGGATCGGCTATTGTAAACCTTCTCAACATTGAAGCGGGTGAAAAAGTCGAGTCATTCGTTGTCTATGGAAAATCAGTCAGCCAAAATTATGTCTTCTTAACAACCCGCAATGGAACAGTCAAGAAAACACACATCAAAGAATTTGATAATATCCGTCGCAACGGTATGATCGCGATCAAACTCGATCCAGGCGATGAACTCGCGTGGAGCAACCTAACCGACGGTAAGAGTGATGTTTTGATCATCACCAAAGGCGGCAAGGCAATCAAATTCAATGAAGACGCTGTCCGTCCGCTCGGTCGGGCAACCATGGGCGTCCGCGGAATTAAGATCGATAGCAAAGATCAAGTAATCGGTATGGACGTCATCACCAAAGGCGACAATCCCGAACTCTTTGTCATCATGGAAAATGGACTTGGTAAGAAAACCCCTGTTGACCAGTTCCCACTGCAAAATAGAGGAGGACAAGGGGTAAAAGTGGCCAAAGTCACAGACAGAACGGGACAAGTTGTGGTCGCACAGATCATCCCTCCGGGAAGTGAAGAAATTATCATCACATCCAAAAAAGGACAGATCGTCAAACTTGCTATTTCATCAATTCCCAAACTTTCACGCGACACTCAGGGAGTCATCCTGATGCGTTTCTCACATGCTTCAGACGGCATCGCCTCCGCAACATGTCTAATGAAGGATTAAACGTTTTTTGAATAGGACAATCTAACTCATCCAGAATCCACAAATCAATAATAAATCGTGTATAATAGTGTCTATGAGATTGAGTGGACGGGAAATTGCAGATAAATTATACGGAGAACTCAAAGAGCGGGTTGAGAAATTAAAAAAACGAAATATTGTGCCACATCTCGTTGTCATCCTCGTCGGAGAACATCCAGCATCAGTAGCGTATGTTACCCAAAAACAAAAAAAAGGTGAAGATATCGGAGCAAAAGTAACGGTTCTCCGTTACGAGACATCAGTCACAACTGAAGAGCTTGAAGAAAAAGTAAAACTCCTCAATGATGATCCTTTTGTTCATGGCATACTGATCCAACGACCACTCCCGGATCATGTTGACGTTGATCGACTCGAAATGCTGACAGATCCACAAAAAGATATCGATGGATTTCATCCGGATTCACCTTATACCTTGCCTCTCCCGTTGGCAGTCGTAAAAATTCTGGAAGAAGTTTATAAATTAAAAACCACTCAGAAGCCTTCAGGATTCAGGTATTGGTTACAAAAACAAAATATTGTTCTTATAGGAAAGGGACCAACAGGAGGCGGACCAATAATTGAACATCTTAAATCTCTGACTATTATACCTCACCTGATTGATAGCAAAACTGAAAATCCTCAAAAAATTACCAAGCAAGCAGATATTCTAATCTCAGCAGTAGGCAGAAAAGAGACCGTCATACCTGAAATGATTAAAAAAGATGTCATCCTCATCAGCGTTGGTATTAATCGTGATGGAAATAATAAGCTTCACGGAGACTATGATGAAGAACAGATCAAAGATATCGCATCATATTACACACCAACCCCGGGCGGCGTCGGCCCCGTCAACGTCGCAATGCTCATGGAAAACCTTCTTTCAGCGACGGAAAAGCAGACACTGACTAAATAACCTTAAATAAAAAATCTATTGTGACATAATTTTACTATGAGACTAATAGGGGAAGGGGCATTACCTTATGCATCTCTGGGTAGCTTCTCAGCACCAAGAGAATCAGGTGGTCCATTGGGTGGATCAGGCGATGGCAGACGCACAGATCTTACATCTAGAAGTGGTCGCAATGAAATTCCGCTGCCGCCAGGGAGGATACAGGTAGTAAGACGATCTGTCCATGTTCGTGGCCATGTTCCAGCTTCGGGAGGGCAACTTGCTCCATCTCCCAGATCATCTCCTTTGCCTCCAGGCGAAACTGCTCAAGCAAAAGAGGTTCCGCGGGTAGATCAAGCCGGAAGGCAACTTTCACCAGCACCTCTTCGAGCAAACGCAGGAAAAGACAGCGGTCGACCCGACAGTCAAGCAGCGAATGCGAACGACAGACCGGATACCCGAAGGCCTGAAGAACCAAAAGGAGAAGTTGTTCAGGACGATAGAGGAGCCGACAGAACTAGAGCAGATCATCCGGCAAGACCCGTACGAGCTGTAACTCTACCAGCCAGGACAGATGCTCCACGAGATACAGGTCCACAAGGGGGAGAAACCACCGCAGATAAACCTGGTAAAAGTTTAGTGGTAAGACATTTAATTGAAGAGTCGATTCGTGCAAATCCGTTAGATTATTCAAAAACTATGGCACCTGTTCATAGGCAAATTGGAGCCGCTTTAGAAAGAGTCGTTACTACACTCCCCTCAGGTACAAGATTGCCTTCAGAACCAGTCTTAACTGAGATATTTGGTCATGATAGAACTACGGTACGTGAAGGGTTAGTTATTCTTGAAGATAGAGGATTAATTGAGAGATTACAGGGGAGAGGGACATTTGTCGCTGAAAGACCTGCTGAAGGAGACACAATCCCTCATAAAAAACGAATAACACTGCAAAGAGCTACAGCAAATATGGTACGAGGCAGAATTGCTGACGGTACTTTTCCAGTAGGGACCCAAATACCACCTGAAGCTGATCTTGTTGATACGCTAGGAGTAAGTAGAAATACGCTCCGAGCAGCAATGCAAACGCTTGCAGACGAAGGATTAATTGATAAAGTACCCGGTCAAGGAACATTTGTCTTGAAAAAACCAACCAAATTGGCACCTCGCCGGCAAACACTTCAAGGTAAGATTGTTGATGATATACTAATACGTTGTGAAACCGGCAACCTCAATCCTGGAGACAAACTTCCTTCGGAATGGGATTTAATGGGAGAATATCACGTTAGCAGAAACACAGTTCGTGAAGCAATGAAGATCCTCGCAAGAAGGGGACGAATAGAGATACGGCAAGGTTCTGGTACCTATATCAAAGAACCAGAATCGTAAGAAAAGAATCTCAGGTAAAATTCACATTTTCTTTTCCACCTGCCTCATGTGTCAGATTCTGCAACGTCGCAATACTCATGAAAAACTTAATCACCGCGACAGAAAAACAGACCAAATAGCCTTGAATAAAAAACCTACTGTGATATAATTTTACACTATGAGATTTATAAAGGAGGGTGCATTACCCACTGGCGCTTTGAGTCGTTTCTCTCCTTCAAGAGAACCGGGTACTCCAATAGGAGGATCTGGTGACAGTAGACGCGCAGATCTTGCCACTTGGTTACCTGGCACAAGAGAAGCTCCCCCTGCACCTGGGAGAGCTCCAAGAGTAAGACGATCTGTCCATGTTCGTGGCCCCATCCCAGCTCCCGGATCAAGTCCTTTTCCTAAAGCGGAACCGGTAACTTCATCCGGCGTAGCGAGAACAGATCAAGCCGGAAGACAACCGGTACCTGCTCCTCTACGAGCAGATGCGGGAAAAGATCCAGGCGATCAGCCCGGAAAACAGGACAGACCTGCTGAGAGACCAGCCGGTGAAGAGGTCTATCATCGGGACGTTGTAGATGCTCCTGGCAGAGCTGGAACAGATCGTCCGGCGACACCTGCTGCAGGAGGAGCGGGGAGAGGAACACCTCTTCCTCCAGAACATCTACCTGCTGCTGGTGACGAGGGAAACGGAAGAATAAATGTTGCACAAAGAATTCAAGAGGTACTCGCGGATACATCTTTGAACCGTGCTGAAAACGCACCTCCTCTTGTAGATCAAATCACTTCCATTCTCCAACGTATCATTACGGATGCCCCTGCAACAGTGATCAGAGGATCTGTCTTACCTGATAATCTTGATGAACTATTTGGAATAGATCCACACGATGATCCAGATGCAACAAGGTCAGCTGTAGCAAATCTTCATGCTTCAAACCTTATCTTTACACTGAATTTGCCAGATGCAGAAACAGCTAGTACCTATGTTGTCCGCAATGAGCCAAATAGGGAAATTTCGTTAACGGTACAGGCTGAAACGGCTATACGAGTAGCTATTGATGCTGGAATTCTGAGGCCGGGTGATAGACTTCCAACGGTGCGAAGATGGGTTGAAGACTATAATTTGAATCAAGGAGAAGTACAAAAAATATTCAGAAATCTCACTGAAGCTGGACTCATATTGGGAAGAACAAAAAGAGGAACCATTGTTACCGAAAATCGCCCTTCTCCCGAACAACTGGTACCTGCCAGGACAAGGATTATACAGCATATTATAAGTCTCATTGCTATAGGGGCAATAAAACCCGGAGACAGAGTTCCCGGCAACAGTGTTTTGGCCTCACAATTTGACACCAGTTCATCAAGTGTTTACATGGCACTGCGAGGATCTGAGTTACAAAGTCTACTTGTCGAAGGCACTACTGTTGCAGAGATAAGTCCAATTAGCCAAGTTGCTTTATTCTTACGCAATTATAGACAGCAAGAAGAAAAATCTGCTGAAGCAGTGAGATCTGCTCAAGAAATAGCGTTATTTCTCCGAGAGTACATACTGACTCGAAATGGAGGAGAACAGCTTCCAACAATAAATCAACTTGTACAGCTATTTCACTCAACTTATTCTTCGGTTAGAACGGCATATGATCAACTACGTAAAGATCAATTAATAGTTATGGAGCATGGTGGTCGTCTTGGAACACACATTGCAGGTGAACGAGTGACTGACAGACCACAAATAGAATCATTTGTAAGAGAACGTCTTGCTTCTCAACCTGCCGGAGAACCTTTACCCTCAGTGCGAACACTAGTATATGACCTTGCGGTAACAGATGCGATGCGACCAATAATAATTCAATCTCCTGAACAAATAGCAGCACTCATGCGAGAATATATAAGATATCAACAAGCAGGAGACAGTCTTCCATCACAGGAGGAATTTGCAGCTATTTTAGGAACAAGCACGAGACCAATACGAGATGCTTATCAAACACTTCAAGAGGAAGGACTTGTCAGTTCTACCAACGCTGGAACACGCGTAGGAACTGAAAATATACCTATGGTGAAGCAGGTAGAGATACGTATGAGAGAACTCCTTTCACATCTACCTCCTGATGCGCGTCTACCCGGAGCAATTCGATTAGCTACTCAATATGGCACGAGTCCGAGAACGGTACAATATATCTTTGCTAAGTTTATTGAAGAAGGTTTAACTTACTCTGACGGGAAGCGTACTTACGCAACTGGTGAGGCATATGTGCCTGAGAACGAAAATGCTGAAAGTGATAATTAGCATTTCTTTCTGTTACTTACAAATTTTCATTACAGTATAGGTTTGACAAAATTTGACAAATAAAAATTCTTTGTGTTACAATAGTTTTAATCTATAAAAGCGTTTGTCCTACTTCCCATAAAGTTTCGTAGGATAAAAAGTTCCCCGCAGGGTACGAGTCTCGATGCTGAGTGTATCGAAGCGCTGCTTAGGAGAAAGCCTTAAACAAGCATTACTAAGCCGGAAGTCACCCGTAAAAATACGACAAAGCGTGTCGGTAACGGAGCGCAGATAATGAGCATTAGCTATAAACTGTAATCCACCGAAAGGTGGTTTTTTGATGGGACACAACAATTTTGTCACATCATAGTGTCCGAAAGGACAGCTATAATGAGCTAATAAACAAGGTGGTACCGTCCAGAAATTGGGCCCTTGTAAGTTTCTAAGCATGTCTTGGAGATTTACAAGGGCTTTTTTTTGCGTCTATTGGTAAATATTATGGACGCAACGCACTGAGCGAACGCGAAAGGGCGGAGACCTTAATAAACATATGAAAAAACTTTGGCAAAAAAATACACAAATGCTTGATACTTTTATTGAAACCTTTGAAACCAAGGATGATTTGCTGCTGGATCAGAAATTGATCGTTTATGATGTCTATGGTTCCCTTGCTCATGCAAAAATGCTGAAAAAAATAGGTATTCTCTCTGCATATGAACTTAAACTTCTTACCGAAGGGCTAAAGGAAATCCTTACGTTAACAGAAAAAAATCAATTCATATTGGAAGCTGGAGATGAGGATATCCATACCAAAATTGAGAACTTCCTCATAGAAAAATACGGAGACATAGGAAAAAAGATTCATACAGGAAGATCTCGAAATGACCAAGTCCTTACAGCATTGAGATTGTACAGCAAAGACAAATTGCTTGCCATCTGGGAAGATGTCATGCAACTTACTGAGAGCTTCCAACATTTTGCAAATAAGTATGAATCGATGGCTATGCCGGGATTTACGCATATGCAAAAAGCAATGCCGTCAACAGTCGGCATGTGGGCAAGCGCATTCACAGAAGCACTCCTGGACGATCTTACCGCGTTAAAAACCGCATACGAATTAAATGATCAATCTCCTCTCGGATCTGCAGCAGGGTATGGTGTCCCGTTGCCGCTTGACCGGCAATATACGGCAGATTTGATGGGATTTGCGAGAGTCCAGATCAATCCGATTTATTCCCAAAATTCACGGGGAAAAATAGAGACGCAGATCATTGCTGCGTTATCGGCAATACTTATTGATATTAATAAATTTGCAACCGATGTCTTATTTTTTACTTCTTCAGAAATTAATTATTTTAGTGTATCTGAAAACCTCTATTCGGGCAGCAGTATCATGCCGCAAAAGAAAAATGTCGATGTCGCGGAACTCTTGCGAAGTAAACTCCATCTGCTTCTCGGTCACTATACACAGATTATGAGTCTCTCAAGCAATCTTATCTCAGGATATAATCGGGATTTTCAAGACAGTAAAAAGCCGTTTTTTGAGAGCTTGGATTTGACACACGACAGCATCAAAGCAACGACATTATTGATAAACAATCTTATTCCGAACAAAACCAAACTGGAATCATCATTAACATCTGAAATTTTTGCTACCCATCAAGCACTGGAACTTGTATCCAAAGGTATGCCGTTCCGATCGGCATATCAAAAAGTCGGGAACGATCTGCAGCATGTTGAGCAGAAAAATATACCAGAGCTTATGCTGCAGTCAAACCATATCGGCGGGACAGGCAACTTGATGCTTGAGCATTTTTCCAAGATGCTTGATACAGAAAAAAAACACTATCAACAAGTCCTTAAAAATTTTAGAACAGCAGTTAGCGTACTGGTTACAGAAGACATACATAAAACAACCGCTTCTATTGACATAAAAACGAATTTTCCATACAATATACAAAATCTAATTTTATCACGAAAAAATTAGAAAAATTGAAGATATAAACAGAAGAGTTATGTAATTTTTCTAAAAATTCGTAGGGAAAATGGATAAATTATAAACGGATACAAATGATGAAACAAAAACATCTTATTTCCATATCCGATCTTTCGTCCAAAGAAATTTTGGATATTTTGCAATTGGCCAAATCTCTCAAACAAAAATTCAATAAATCTGGCACACTCGGTGCCTCGTTAACCAATAAAAGCCTCATCATGATTTTTGAAAAGCCCAGTCTCCGGACAAGACTTTCATTTGAAATCGGCATGACCAAATTGGGCGGACACGCGGTATACCTTGGCCCCAATGACATCGGCATGGGAACCAGGGAATCAATATCTGACATCGCAAATGTTGCATCACGCATGGGAGAAATTATCATGGCACGGACATTCAAACATCAAGCAATTGAAGAACTGGCAAAATACTCAAGAGTTCCGGTCATCAACGCGCTCTCGGATCTGGAACATCCGTGTCAGACACTGGCAGATCTTCTCACGATGCTGGAAGTAAAAGGAGATTTGAAAGGACTCCAGGTAACATTCATTGGAGATGGAGAAAATAATGTAACCCATTCACTGTGTCTGGCATCTGCACTTCTTGGCATAAATTTTTCTTGTGCTGCACCATCTGGTTATCATATGAATAAAAAAATTGTTGACCAAGCAAAAACATTGGCAAAGAAAACTGGAGCGTCAATTCTGGAGACTAACAAACCAGAAACTGCGATTAAAAACTCAGACGTCGTCTATACGGACACCTGGGTCAGCATGGGGGATGAGAAGGAAAAAGAAAAAAGATTGCATACGTTTAAAACATATCAAGTGACAACCAAACTCATGAAACTAGCAAAAAAAGACGCCATATTTATGCATGATCTGCCGGCATACCGAGGAAATGAAGTAGCTACGGAGGTAATCGATGGCAAGCAGTCGATTGTTTTTCAGCAAGCGGAAAATAGAATGTGGGCGCAAATGGCATTGATACTATTTCTATTAGATATAAAGGGAGGTGAGCTTCGTGAGTAACAAACAACAGACACATTGTCCTGATTGTCATGCCGAAATAGAACTAGCAGCAGACGCACAAAAAGGTGAAGTCATCTCGTGCCCTGACTGCAGTCTTGATCTGGAGATCACCGGCACAAATCCGTTCAAAATCGAAAAAGCACCTGAAGCACAGGAAGATTGGGGGGAATAAGTCGAAAAAAATATGATTGGGATGGTATATTCTCGAATGAGGATAGAAGAAAAATTTTTATTGGAAGCTTTTCGGAAAGCAAAAATTGATCTGATTCAGATTGATCCGAGAGAGCTTATGCTCAACGGCGGTAACAAGCCGCAAGTTAATCTCGTATTCAACCGGGAAATCGGTCAGGTACGTTCAGAGTTAATTTTAAAATATTTTGAGACATGTGGGCTACGGACAATTAACTCCTCCAAAGCAACAAGGCTTTGTAATAACAAAGCGATAAGTACCTGGGTGCTCCAAAAAAATAAGATACCGATGCCAAAGACGTATACTGTCTTTTCACTTGAGCAGGCATTTCATGCAGCCGAACTCCTCACATATCCTGTTGTTGTAAAGCCCATCATGGGATCCTGGGGGAGACTAATAGCAAAAGTCGATAACAAAGATTCCCTCCAAACGATCATTGAACATAAAGAAGCACTCGGCAATCCGTATCAGCAAGTATTTTATCTGCAAAAATATCGTGATAAACCAGAACGAGACATCAGGGTATTAACGGTGGGCAAAGAACCCATCGCCGCGATGTACCGGAAATCGGATCACTGGATCACCAACACGGCGCTGGGTGGAGTAGCAAAAAAATGCGAGATTGATGCTTCTCTTGAGAAGCTTGTACTAAAAATCTTGGAAATTTTTTCAATTGATATTGCAGGTATTGATTTTATTGAAACTGAAAATGGATATGAAGTTCTGGAAATCAACAGCACACCGGAATTCCATGGACTACAAACGACTACCGAAAAAAATATCGCTGACTACATGGTAAGCTTTATCAGCAAGCAGGCTTAAAAAAATATGAAAAAAATAACAGTCTCAATACTAGGAGGATCTGGATACACGGGGGGAGAACTATTGCGTCTCTTACTTCAACATCCAAACGTTGAAGTACAACAGGTAACTTCCGAACGCTTTGCGGGAAATCTTGTAAAAACCGTCCATCCCAATCTCCGTTCGTTTCCCATCAAATTTGTTTCTCTCAAAGAATTAAAAAACTCTGATGTTCTCTTTATATGTCTCCCGCATGGGAAGAGTTTCGACATGATACAAGATCTGAAAAAGAAAGCAGCAGTCATCATCGATCTGAGTGCAGATTTTCGGCTGAATAATGCTGATGACTATGAAAAATGGTATCACTTCACCCATACGCAAAAGCAGTTATTGAAACAAAAAGTCCTTGGTCTGCCCGAGTTATATAAAGACAAACTAAAAACCGCCAGTCTGATAGCAACACCCGGCTGTATGGCAACGGCAAGTATCCTTGCGCTGTATCCATTGGTTAAAAATAATTTATTGAACATTAGTGAACCGATTTTCATCGAAGCAAAAACCGGCTCCTCCGGATCCGGAAAAAGTGATTCAGCAGCATCTCAACATGCCGAGAGAAGCGGTGTGATGCGATCATTCAAACCGACTGGACACCGTCACACTGCCGAAATCATCCAGGAATTAACCATAAAAAAGACACCGGAAGTGCATTTCTCCGCGACCGGCATTGAAGCTGTACGGGGTATTCTCGCGACATGCCAGGTGATTCTCAAAGACAATATCTCAGAAACAGATATATGGATAACTTACCGTGCATTCGCCAAAGACAATCCGTTCATCAGAATTGTCAAAGAGCAAAAAGGGATCTACCGTTATCCCGAACCCAAAATTCTTACCGGTACCAATATGTGTGAAATAGGATTTGAAAAAGAAGAAGGATCAAACCGTCTTGTGGTCATCTCAGCAATTGACAATCTCATGAAAGGCGCGGCAGGACAGGCAGTGCAATGTCTGAATATCCGCAAAGGATGGGAAGAAACAACAGGCCTGGCAACGGTTGGCTTGCATCCGGTTTGATATTCAAAACGCGGGTGGCACGGGCGGAGAGTTCTCTTCAGCGCGCAGTGCGTTGAAGCATACCTAAATTAAAATTCTAGAATGGCTTCACTAGCAACGAGCACTGAAGAGAGGAGCCCGGGGCAGGACCCGCTACATCTATCATTTGATGTCGAGCGGAAATTAACATTTTATGATCATTATAAAAATAGGCGGAGGACAGACAATTGATCTGGACAATATTATTATAGATCTCAAAGAACTCAAAGAGCCCTATATCATTGTGCATGGGGGGAATTATGTCTTTGATAATTTGATAAAAGAACTCGGCATCAAAAAGAAACTGCTTACATCTGTTGATGGTCAAACCAGTCGCTATACCGATCAGGAAATGATCGATACAATGCTGATGAGCTACGCGGGATATATGAATAAAACGATCGTCACGAAATGCCAGCAGTCTGGGATCAACGCAGTCGGTCTCACAGGGCTTGACGGAAAGTTGGTACGTGGCAAAAAACATAAAGCAATTCTTACCGTTGAACATGGTAAAAAAAAGGTGATTAGAGACGATATGACCGGAACTGTTGAAGAAATAAATGTAAATTTGCTGAAAACACTCATCAAAAACAGTTATGTGCCTGTTATCACTCCGCCGGTACTGTCATTTGAAAATGAAATCATCAATGTGGATGGCGATAAAATAGCGTTATATATTGCTCGAGAGCTCAAAGCGGATACATTACTTTTTCTCATTGAAGCCGAAGGTATGCTTAAAGATGTAAATGATAGCAAGTCTGTTATCCCGATCATTAAAAAAACAGAAATTGAAGAATACCTGATGTATGCCAAAGGCAGGATGAAAAAGAAATTGCTTGTCAGCAAGTGGGCACTCGAGAATAAGATAGAACGAATAATCATCAGCGACGGAAGAACGAATCAGCCGATAACAAACGCTCTGCATAACAAGAAAGGAACGCTTATTCAATGAAACTGACACATGATCAAATAGCAACAATAGAAAAAAATAGCGAAGTCACGCTTTATCCGAAAAGAGGCATCGCTCTTGCAAAAGGGAAGGGGATATATGTCTATGATACCGAAAGTAAACGGTATATCGACTGCATGACCAACATTGGGGTTACTATTTTGGGCTATGGAAATTCTGACATTGCAAAACAGATCGCAGAACAATTGGAAACACTGACGAGTACGCATCAATCGTTTTATTCCGAAAAGCGGGCTGAAGCTCTCTCAGAAATAACAAGTGTCCTACCCGAAACGCTTTCCAAAATTATCTTTACCAATTCCGGTGCCGAATCGGTCGAGGCGGCATTAAAACTTGCAATGACAGCAACCGGAAAGAAAAAATTTATCGCTGCTGTGAATAGTTATCATGGACGCACCTTCGGAGCGCTTGCTGCGACGGGACAGGAAAAATACCGCACCCCGTTCCTACCATTAATGCCGGAATTTACCCATGTACCATTTAACGATCTGACAGCGCTTAAAAAAGCCCTCTCAAACGAAACTGCAGCTGTCCTACTCGAACCAATACAGGGAGAAGGCGGCGTGATTATCCCTGACAAAAATTATCTCAAACAAGTGAAAAAACTTTGTAGCGAGAAAAATATTCTTCTGATTTTTGATGAGGTACAGTCTGCTATCCGGACAGGGACCTGGCTTGCGTCCGAACAATTCGGTATCGTTCCTGATATTGTCTGTCTGTCAAAAAGTTTGTCGTATGGGCTGCCGTTCGGGATTGTGGCAGCGACAAAGGAAATAGCAGATCTCATGCCAAAAGGAGCTCATGGCAGTACCTTTGCCGGCAATCCGCTTGCATGTACGGCAGCAGCAGCTGTGATCAAATACATTCAAAAGAAAAAGCTATTGAAAAACGCGGATGTAGTGGGTGGATTTTTTTTGAGTCAGTTGAAAACTATAAAGCATCCGATTATCAAAGAAGTCCGTGGTTCTGGGCTTATGATAGCCATGGAATTAACGGTACCATCAACCATGTATATTAAAAAGCTGCAGGATCTGGGACTTCTTACCATACCGACCGCTGCGACAGGGATTCGTTTTCTGCCGCCAATCACTTTCAAAGAAAAGGATGTCGACGCGGTCATAAAAATTGTGCGGGAGGTATTCAAATAATGTGCAGATTTCTTATCGCGTCTTCAAAAAAACAATTCACGCCGCAACGATTACTGGAAACATTTGCATCATCGTGCGAAAAAGCTATTGCTCCGAATGGTGACCTGCAGGAAGACGGCTGGGGTGTTGCCTGGCTGGATAAAAAAAATAAATGGCAGTCAAAAAAATCACTGCAGCCTATCTGGAAAGATAATGATACTTTTTCAACTATCCCTGAAACGAAAATGCTGGCGGTTCATGCGCGAAGCGCGACATTTCCAAAAGAAAAAGGCAATATATCGTACAACCAGCCGTATATCGCTGGTAAGTATTGTTTTGTTTTCAACGGAGCGATAAGAGGAGTAAAACTAAATAGGCCCGTTCCGGGTGATACAGGTGCACAAAAAATCTGGTCATTGCTGCAGGAAAATCTTCAAAAAAATACTGCCGCAAAATCATTGGAAAATGTAAAAAATTATTTGGAAGAGCACAGCGAAGAGATTATCGCACTAAATATAGGCGTAGCGGCAAACGATACGATTGCAGCGCTCTGCAAATTTTCAAAGCACAAAAATTATTACACCTTGAAATACGAAAGTAACTCGTTAAGTATAATTTCTTCGGTACAAATCAGAGGATATTCTTTTAACAACATACTGAATAATGAGATTATTACGTTTTAACTTTTGAGACAAAGTGAAATTTATAGAGTAAGCGAGGAACAAATTTTTTTGAAGAATGGATATGAAGCCTATATTCAAGAAAAAATTTCGTTTCGAGCGAACTAAGAGCAAAACATATATTAATTACAGAATTTGAATATATAATCAAAAGCTTGACATGTTCTCATTTTTTTCTTATAATCGACTGGATATAAGAAAAATAAGCGTCTTTTTCGGAATAAAACTATATTTTTCTTAAAATCATATCTAATAATGCAAAAATCAAATTACGTCAAAGTCGCATCATACGAAGGGAAAAAGGGTGAAGTAAAAAAAGTCGTTCTTCTTTATTCAGGCGGTCTTGATACCTCGGTAATGCTTAAATGGATCCAGGATGAATACAAAGCGGAAGTCATCGCGCTCACCATTGATATTGGCCAGCTTGCAGATGACTTGGATGAAGTTAAGAAAAAAGCTATCAAACTCGGCGCAGTAAAATCTTTTGTTATCGACGCAAAAGATGAATTTGCCAATGAATATATCGCCAAAGGAATTAAAGCAAATGCCGAATATCAAGGTGGTTATCATATGTCCACACCTATCGGAAGACCCCTTCTTGCCAAATGGGCAGTAAAAATTGCTGCACAAGAAGGAGCAGATGCTATTGCTCACGGCTGTACCGGTAAAGGTAACGATCAGGTCCGTATCGAAGGTACGGCTCTTGCATTGAATCCCGATATAAAGGTACTTGCTCCGGTCCGCGAATGGAGTATGGGACGAATTGAAGAGCTTGAATACGCAAAAAAACATGGCATTTCCGTCAGACAAACTGCTGATAAACCTTACTCCTATGATGACAATATGTGGGGAGTCACCAGCGAAGGTGGAGAAATAGAGAACCCGGCACTTATTCCGCCAATGGAAAAAATTCTGCAAATAACAACACATCCAAAAGATGCTCCGGATGAAGAAACAATTGTCGAATTGGAATTTATCAAAGGAATACCGGTCGCACTGAATGGCAAAAACATGAAATTATCGGACCTTATTCTGGAACTTAATAAAATCGGCGGAAAAAATGGAGTAGGGATTGTTCATCTCATCGAAGATAGACTTGTCGGTCTAAAAGTAAGAGGGCTCTACGAAAATCCAGCCGGTAGAATTATTATCACTGCTCACAAAGATCTTGAAAAATATGTTTCAACACGCATGGAAAATGAATTTAAAAGGACAGTTGATACAAAATGGGCATATCTCTGCTACGGGGCACTCTGGTATGAACCACTCATGAGTGATCTCAATGCTTATATTGATAACGTCAATCAAAAAGTAACAGGAAAAGTAAAAGTACGGTTGTATAAAGGATCCTGTGAGGCTGTTGCCGTTGAGACGCCAAATACAATATTTGATGAAAAACTGGCGACATTTATGACGTCGGGTGCTACTGATTTTAACCAAAATGCTGCAGCCGGATTTACTGAATTATACACACTGCAAATGAAGCTAGCACAGCGATCAGAAAAAACAGCACTCCTGTCAATCGGCAAAAGGAACAATAAAATCAAACTTCTTCCGTCTATTAAGAAACTCTACGATATGAAATACAAATTATACGCGACATACAAGACTCATAAATTTTTGGCCAAACACAAAATTGAATCAATCCTTGTTAATAAAATATCTCAACCGCACCTCAAACCAAATCTCGGAGAACTGCTTGATGCCAACCGGTTTGATATGATAATAAATATTCCTATGGAAAGGGAAGTCACGCAAACTGATGGCAAGATCATCCGCAAAAAAGCCATAGAGCATAATGTCAAATTGATAACATCGGTACCGGTCGCTCAAGACTTTATCAATCAACTCAAGGCAGCAAGAGTGTAACTTGTCATTCCGAGCGAAGTGAAACGAAGTCGAGGAATCTCATACCACCGAGTTGCTTTTATTGCGTAAGATCCTTCGACGCGCTTCGCTTGCTCAGGATGACATCATTAGAGTATGAAACACAAACTGATCAAAAAAGTCCTCATGTGCAAGCCTCTTTACTTTGACACACTCGATTACTCCATCAATCCTTGGATGCAACCAGGAACAATTAATAAGGAAAAAGCACTGCAGGAATGGAAAAAACTTGTACAAGCTTATAAAAATCAAGGAATTATTGTTGAAGTAATCAAACAACAAAAAGGCAGTCCGGATATGGTCTTTGCGACTGATCAGGGAATTGTGCAAGGCAAAAAGGTACTTCTCAGCAAATTTTGGAAAGACGAAAGAAAAAAAGAATCCGATCATTACGAAAAATGGTTTCTCAAGAATAATTACAAAGTTTCATATTTACCAGATGGAGTTTATTTCGAAGGCAATGGAGATTCGTACCTATGGAATGATAAACTTTTTATTGGTGTTGGATATCGCGCGGATATGAAAACCTGCAAAGTGGTTGGCAAACTTCTGGACCGTGAAGTCATTCCACTTGAGATAATTGACTCTAAGTTTTATCATCTGGATGTCGGATTTTTCCCCTTAAACAACGAAACAATTTTTTATTATCCCCCCGCGTTTTCACAGAAGAGTAGGGGAGTCCTAAAAAAATTAGTACCCAATCTCATCGAATTCTCACAAGAAGAAGCATACGGATTCTGTGCCAACAGCGTCGTCACGGACCATCATGTGGTTCATCAAAAAAACAATAAATCCTTCACAGACAAGCTAACCGACTTAGGGTACAAATCGATAGAAATTGATGCCGGAGAATTTATGAAATCCGGCGGCGGCATTCACTGTTTGACAAATATACTGGAAGAAAAATTTGTTTAAATCAAGCCTAACGCTTTTCTCCCGTTAATAGTAGCAATTTTTACAAGCTCGTCAACCTCATAAAAATGAGCTGCTTCAAGAAACGCATGTAACTCTTCCCACATACTTCCGTTAATAAACGGCTTGTAGATATCGGCGATATTGTCTGTCCCAATTGCAACGGTTATACCGGCAGGTGCCAGTTCATCAAGAGGCGTCAGTGCATTATGAAACGGCATGAGTATCTCATTACGTCTTGTATCAATCCATCCCAATGGGCTTGCTACCATCATGAGATCAGCTTCTTTCATCAGTTTATATAATTTCTCTCGGTATTCTTTTTGCTGTGCACCGATAGAAATTCCGTGAATACCAACGACTTTCCCATGCAATCCGTGTTCTATTGTTTTTTTTGCCAGAAGTTCAGTATCGCGCTGATGAGGATCATTGAACTGGTCGATATGCACATGCGCCATTTT
>DATLSZ010000007.1:0-26275 GCA_035533875.1 Candidatus Acidiferrales bacterium | reverse complement strand
TCTTTATGATCTACCAATAGGATTGCTGCCTTGCCATCCGGATAATAAATCGTATCTTTTGTTTTAACTGTGCTGAGAAAATTACTGGTCGACCCTACATATAATACATCATTTTGCATATTTCCCTGATACCAATAAGATGATTTGAAGATGTATTTGCCGAATTGCTTATCCTCTAATTGATTCTTACCATTCATGGTAAGTTGTTGATACTGCCTTGGTGGATAACGGAGATAAAATAAAAAGAAAATATATGACTGATCCATCGGAATTTTATTGGATATAATTATTTTTTTATATTGTCCCTGAATTTTTTCTACTTGTGGAATAGCCTGTTGAAATCCATATTGCCAATCCTTTGCATCAAAATAATTCAACTGGACGAAGTACTGATTGAGATAATACGTAAAATTAAACAAAGCAAAAATAAAAAATAAAATACAAAAGCTTAAGGTAAATACTTTATATTTAAT
The DNA here is from genome assembly GCA_035533875.1 of Candidatus Acidiferrales bacterium. GTDB lineage: Bacteria > Patescibacteriota > Microgenomatia > Levybacterales > UBA12049 > JACDET01. The sequence goes on along the minus strand of DATLSZ010000007.1, from coordinate 25,802 downwards.
ACTTAATACTAAATACTTTTTAAAAATCTGAAAAACTGATACGTACCCGATAGCAATAAAAATCAACAACATAGGAAGGAGGTTCATCGTCCTTACCGCATGTGGTACCTCAAAGGTTATTGAAGCAGGGACAGGCGCAAGAATCAGCCAAGAAAAAATAACATATTTTGTCTTCTTGCTATATTTCCCGAATAGAAAAAAATAAATTCCTAATAGAAGAAATGGTAAGTTAATAAGATAAAGCAGACCCATGTTCGGCGCATGATGCCGTGGATTATCACCTTCAAGAAATAGCCAATTCAGATCAAAATGAGAAAGATAGCCGCCGATGATCTCTTTTGCATAAATAATTCGTCTGTTATCAAAAATCATTCCTAGCTGATCATGATTTTTGCTATCATCTGCCAAACGGATATCATTATTTTTCACAAATTGACTTTGTTGGGAAAATATACTTGTCCCCTGTGCCCGCTGCAGTGACCCAGGATTGGTGAAAATAAACTGTATCATCGGCAGAATTACAATCAAACCAATTATCAAACTTGAAACCAGATATTTTTTGGGAAGTGTAAACAATTCTTTACGGTAGTTAATGATAAGCGCCAATACCAAAAGGGGCGTAAACACACGCTCGCTTTGATAGACAGACAGATTTAGTCCTGCAAAAAGAGCTGCGAGTAATAGCATCCATGGCCGTTTTAATCCTTTAAGAAAAAACAGACCCACCAATAAATTAAAAGTCAAACCGACATTGGTTTCAAATGCGGTTCGTGAGAACTGTATCTGCCACGGAGAAATTGCAAGTAAAAATGCGCTGAGAAGTGCAAACCATTCTGTGTAATTCCGTATAGAGTTCTGTTTGTTTTCGCGCTCGCCAAACAGCTCCTTCACCAAAAGATATATTACTAAAACGCCAACTACTCCAAATACGGCAGATGGAAAACGGATGGCAAAAACCGTCAGACCAAATACTGCAATTGATGGAATCGCGAAATACGAATACAAAGCAGGTTTGTAATCATTAAAAGATCGAAGAACAAATGGGAAGAACGATCCGAATTCATCCCGACCGGTATGCAAAATCGAATATGCATTATACCCGAGAGCCGCTTCATCAAAGTCGGGTGAAGCAGGAATTGTGCCGAGCGACCAAAACCGCAAGGCAATGGCAACGATGATGATTGCGAATAAAATAATTTTACTTTTATTCATAGATTATAATGATGTTGATATTACTCTGACTTTTGGCGGCTTCAACTTATATGCCGTCAACACAGTAACACCATCAAGCGTATAAAATTTCTGTAACACAACTGCATTACTCGGTAATTTATCCGATTCCGCAATATATAACGAATGGAAATCAGTTTTCGCGTCTCCAGGTTCATCGATGAACGAGTATTTATCAAACTCGGCAACATGGACAAATCCGAATCCGTCATCGTATACTTTTGCGATATCTCTGAACTTTTGCGGTGGATATTTGAGATAAAAGAGCGTATAGATATATCCCCTGCCCATTCCAGATATATATATGTGATCATACTTCTGTTGATGATCAGCAATATAACTGATCACTTGTTTATAGCCATATTGCCATTCAAGAGAATATTCTTTTGGGTAGTAAGTATAATAACCATGGAGATAATAACCGACAAATAAAAATAAAATCACAAGTAATCCTGTAATAATCATTTTTTGATATCGTTTAATTGCCAACACTACAGTGACAAAGCCATAGGCAGTCAGTATCTGCCATGTTGGTAAAGTCACTTCGGTACGAAGCGCGTGTGGTGTTTCTCTTGCTACTGCTGCGGGAATTATTCCGACCAAAAGCCACACCGGTATAATCCACCAATTTCCCCGTCTTTGCCGAAACAGAAATAATATCCCGATGACAAAAAATGGAAGATCCCACAGATACATCTGCCCGACATCCTGTGTTGAAAACTTTGGATTAGGATCGCCTTTGACAAAAAGAAAACTCGGATTAAGATTGTCAAAATAATGCTCCAAAAAATCCTGTGCATATGCAACCCTACGGTTATGAATAATCTTTGACCACCAGATGTCATGATCATTCGCGATCTCCTGGTTTGCAGTTGTAATAACATCAAGATCCGAAAAAATATTTACTTCCTGGTATCTAAGCCTTGCCTGAGGAGATAAAAGGAATGGAGCAATTGGTGCGAGCAATATAACACCAAAGATAAACGATATGATAGTCGCCTTTTTTATTTCCACGAGAGATTTAATATGTCCGGCAACCAGCAAAGCGAACAATATCGGCGCAACAACCCTCGTACTATTAAAGGTATAAACCGAAGCAGCAAAACAAAAGACGGATAATGCCAAAAGCATAGGTGTACGTCTCAGGGCAAACAAGAAAAGCCACACGCCGCACGCAATGAAAAAACTTGCTACATTGGCTTCAAAAGCAGCACGTGATAGCATAATATGCCATGGGGAGAGTGCCATAATGAGTGCTGCTGTCAATGCTACATATTCAGAAAACTCGGATAACTCAGCATGCCAGAATTTCAGATTGACCGGAAAACCAGAACGATTTTTCCGATCTTCCGATCTTCCGATCTTTCGGTTCTCTGAGTCTTCAAAGTTTTCTGAAACGAACAATTCTTTCACCAGAAAATAGGTTACAAGTACAGTCAGTGTCCCAAAAAGCGCAGAGGGAAATCGCACGGCAAAAGCGGTCAAACCGAAAAGCCAGACAGGAACAACAGTCAAATACGCGTATACCGGCGGCTTGTAATCCCCGAACGAAACAAAGGATGTGTACGGAAGAAATTTTCCAAATTCATCTCTCCCATCAGTGCCGATTGCATACGCGTTGTATCCCCAAGCAACTTCATCCCAAGTCAGTGAAGGCGGATTTGATCCCAGCTGATAAAAGCGCAGCACTGCTGCAAGAAGTACGATCAGAAAAAGTAGAACCCAAGACTTTTTAAAAAATTGTAAACTCATCTTGAAATTTTATCAATTAATTACCGCGTCATTCAGCGTATCATTCCGCTTGGTACCGTATATACTCTGATTTTACTCAACAAACCGATATTTAAGCAATGTCCAAAGCGCCTTTGGACCATCACGAAACGGACGTAGTTTTTTCCCTTCCTCATAGTTTCTCGGATTTGTCGAGATAGAAACTTCTGCAATCTTATATCCTTTCTTAAGTAATTTTGCCGTAATTTCTGGCTCAAAATCAAAACTTCTTGCTTGTAATCTTATATCTTTTAATGCCTCACGAGGTACAAGTTTGTACCCGCATTCCATATCTGTTATCCATTGAAAATAAAGAATGCTTGTGATGAGACTCAAACATTTATTACCTATATATTGTATAAGAAATCGTAGAGTTCGTTCATCTCTTCTAAAATTGGGCAAGCGTCGTAGGCGCGTCCCATAAACAACCTTTGCATTTCCCTCTTCTAATTTTTCTATTAATTTCCCTATATCTTTCGGAGCATATTCCAGATCTGCATCTTGAATAACCACATAATCTCCTGTCGCTTTTTTCAATCCCGTCCGTACAGCAGCGCCTTTCCCCTGATTCTTTTTATGTTTTATAAACATAAATTTCGGATTTCCAACTTCTGATTTCGAGATTACTGATGCCGATGCATCTGTCGATCCATCATCCACAACAATATATTCAACTTGTTTTACCGAAAATTTTATTGACAAAACTTTTTTAAGAAGTTTACCGACAGTTTTCTCTTCATTATAAACTGGGATAATAATTGATAATTTCTTCATTATTCCTAACGAGTATGCAGAGATTATAACAAATTACCAGTGTATGTGTAGTATACTTTAATTACTATTTAAATATATGTTACTCAATAAAAAATTCATTGCCGCGCTACTGCCGTTTATTTATTTATTGATCCTGCTTTTTCAAAAAGACCTATCAATGATCGGCGATCTGGGAAGGCATCTCAAAATTGGACAAGTCGTTCTTCAGTGCCACTGCGTTCCGCAAACCAATCTTTTTTCTTATACAAATCCTAACTTTCCTATCGTAAATCATGAATGGCTCGCAGAAGTGGTCTTCTATCTGACATCTGCTGTATTTGGTGTGAATGGATTACTAATTTTAAAGATGATCCTTGTATTTGCTGCCACGACATTGATATATATTGTTGCATTAAAAAAAGGCTCTCTCTTTTGGGTAACGATTTTTTCACTCGTAAGTATCACTATTTTTTCAATGCGATTTTTTGTGCTACCTGAACTTTTCAGCTATGTCTTTATCGGACTGTTCCTTTTTCTTATTGAACGTTACAAAAAAACAAAAAAGATATATCTGTTATGGTTTCTTCCCATTCTGGAAATACTGTGGGTAAATATGCACATTTACTTTATCATCGGTATAATTCTGTATGTATTTTTCTTTTTAGAAACATGGATCATACAAAAGAAATTCTCCCGATTAATCCTTATTATTGGTATTACATTGGTGTTTACAACGCTCATAAATCCAAGTGGAATCCGTGGAGCGCTTCTTCCTTTTACGTTTCAACAAAATTACGGATTTGTTGTCGAAGAAAATGAAAGCCCGCTGATCATCCTTAATCCCAGCAGCACCAATACCAATACGGCATACACACTCGTTCTGCAAGTGATGATGTTTGAACTTCTCATCGTGCTTTTTGCCGTCGGATTCTTTTTGCGTAAACAATGGAAAGAAATATTTCATATGGGTTCCGGTACTGTAGCAGTGGGACTGGCACTAAAATTTACCAGATGTATCAGCCTATTTAGTCTACTCGGATTTATCCCACTGGTACAAACTTTTACCCGTATTGAAGAAAAAATAAAAGACATACAGGCAAAAAATATGCTGAAGGGGATAGTCGCTCTCGGCGTTCTTATCGTGGTAGGAGTGCATATAACCGGCCTTATCACATATAAAATTTTAGGGTTTGGATATGAACCGTCCGCAGAAAACGCAGTTGCTTTTATGAAGCAGGCAAACGTAAAGGGGAAAATTTTTAACAATTATATCATCGGCAACTATCTAATCTATGGACTCTATCCGCAGGAGCGGGTATTTGTGGACGCGAGGCCTGAAGCATATCCGTCGACTTTTTTTCCTGATTATTGGCGGATGCTATCCGATCCTCAGTTTTTCAATCAGCAAGTTGAAAAATATAACATCAATGCTGTTGTCTTTAATGTGGCAACTGATGATCCTGCAAAAGTTCGACCTTTCTTGCTGGGTTTGCTGCAGAGTAAGGACTGGGTGCCGGTCTATGGAGACGGTGTTGTAACAATATTCGTCCGCGATAATCAAGTTAACAAAACAGTTATTGATAAATACCGGATAAATATTAACTAAAACAAATTATCCGAAAAGATAACAGCATGTTCACCTTTTGGTATAAACACGCCGCGGAAATTATAATCTGTTCGGTAAATCACAGCTGATTTCCCATCCACCGTCACATGCCATGTTGGGTAATAAGTATCAGTCAAAACTAGAAAGGTGTTTCCGGTACTTTTTACTGTTATTGAAACTGAATTTGCCTGATAATTGTTTATATGAGCAGTACCATTTGTGAAATTCTTCATTGATGAATCCCATCCTTCAACAACTGCGGTTTTGCGAAGATTAAGTTGTTTGTCAAACAGTAACTGAATCGCGACATTCTTATTGCCTGCAGATTTTAACGAAGTGACAAAAAATACCCGCGGAAACGCTTTTGTATTCTTATATATCTGTGTTTGTCCTTCAGAAAATACCTTAACCAAGTTTGCTTGACGAATATCAGTAAGACTCACAACATACTTTATTCCAAATAAATTGATAAGACGGGATGAAGTGTTTGTAGGAGTAATAATTCGGTCGAAACCAAAAGGCGTATGGATATCCGGCTTATTTCGCTCCATCGCGATTATCAATTCTCCGTAGCGCTGCAGATATAACGGATCATATCCGTCAAGACTTTGTAAATGATACATGACAGAAAAATTCGGCGGCAGGATACGTGAATCCGTTTCCATTATTCGAAACTGACCGTGCTGATTTTGTAAATAAGAAAGCGTTTTTGTAGATGGAAATAAATATTGCCTTTCTGTAAACGGATCGAATTTCCAGAAGAAGCGAAAGACATCAAAAATTACAATAAGAATAATGATGCATGAAAAAATCTCAGCAAGGTAATATTTTTTATGAAACTTTTTATTCGCAATAGCCGAATAAAGTAACAATAATAGCGAAATGCAAAGGTATAACCCTGTCGGAAGGTACAGATTATGTTTTGCAATCGAGACATGGTCAGGAGAAATCGGAATCGTAAAAATATAACCCTTCAAAATATAAGACCATAACAAAACGAAAATAAAACCGATAAAAAGAATCGGATAAATAATCTTAAACTTCTTTTCATGATGAAAATAATAGTCAAAACCCAACGCAGCAAGTACTGCCAATGAAAAATCCGTCAGAAATAATAACCGCGTTGGCTGTGAAGTGGATAAGAACGGGATATTCCAAATAAATGGCAGTTTGGCGAAAATAGTCGGTAATGAAAAAATAAGGGAAAGAAAAAATATAGTTCCGAAAAATAACGTCTTTTTGTCTTTCCGGAAAAACATCGCATAGAGCGCAATAATTAACGGACCAATGCCAACATATCCAACCAGCTCGCCATAATTCCATGTTCCCCAGTAATTCAATGTTGCTGGATTGCCGAAGAAATCAGGAGAAACAAACTGAATAAGATGTTGCCAAGGGATAAACCAACCATCTTTGAGCCAGCTATTCGCCTGATCAGCACCCCTCGCGCTTTCAAAAATATATTGTAAGGTCGGAAACCATTGTAAAGAGGTAATGAGTATTACAATCAAACCGTGAATAACAAATGGCAAATATCTTTTCCATGCTCTTTTCCAAAAATGAGTTTGTTTCCCTTCATTTCGGGTTATCTGAATAATTCTCACGATGAGATAAGAAGCATGAAGAAGAAGCATATAAAAGAAAAGTTGAATATGACCTGCGAAAAATGCTGCACATTGAGCAAAAATAAGTACAGCCATCCACTTATAAGAAACTTTTTTTAAAATATGTTCTTTTGCAAGCAAAATAACGGGTAGCCATAATGCAACCTGAATAACAGAATTCCATTCCAACCAGGACACGGAAAAACCACAAAAAGCAAAAACAATTCCTCCAAGAAGCGACGACGAAAGAGACAATTTCATGTAGCGCAAGTATAAATAGAGGAATAACCCGGCAAGGAGTGGTTGAAGAAAGACTAATAAAGACCATCCCAGCCAAAAAGGAAAAATAAAAAGAAATATATTAAGCGGATAAAATACTGCACTTTGAAAATTTGCAAGCAACAGTGTACCGGCAAAGCTATACGGATTCCACAGCGGTAATTGAGCCTGTTTTTCAATCGTTATCGCGAGATTTCGCCAGGGATACTGTTGCCGTACAGGGTCAGTGATAAGAAAATTTTTGTACGGAATACCGTTTGGATATTCTTTGGCATAAAGATCTCTAAAGGGGTGATACAATCCGACAATAGTATCTGAAGGGATAGGCAATCTGCCGTGGAGAAAAAAAGGATAAAAGAAAATGCCGATGATAATTGCAAATAAAACCGGTACAATAAATTTCTTCATCATTATTTGACCAAGTCATGGACTGACTTACAAAACTTCTCTTCACTGAAATCCTTTGCCCGTATTATAGCGTTCTTTGCAAGATTTTGCCGAAAATCTTCATCATCCGCAATTTTTTTTGTTTTTTCAAAAAATTCTTCGAGCGTGTCCCACAACAATCCGTTTTTTCCGTCAGTCACAATTTCTCGCTGCCCTCCGCTGTTAATGACAATTGGTACAACTCCCGATCCCATCGCCTCTACCGTCGTGATGCCGAAATGCTCTGCAAGTTCTGGATGTTTTTCCAAATCTTCTCCGTATCCTGAAGCATGCCAATAAATTTTTGCTTTATTATAGAGTTCAAACAATTCACTATTTGTTTTATTAATATGAAACTCAATCGGATACCCCTCTGCTTTTGTTTGTAAATGAGCAAACGCGTCTATATCCTCATTTTTTACACTTGCCGCGATAATAAATTTCCAGTTTTTAAAACCAGTATCGACAAGTTTTTTAAAAGCATCAATCATAAATCCCTGCTTCTTATAATCCTCGGCCGCCACATTCTTTACCCGAAATCGTCCAACATGCACAATTACATTCTCTTTTCTTATATCTTCAATCTTAAATCTTAAATCCAGTTTCACCGGTGGATAAATCACTGTATTCTTCACTCCAGGAAAAATCGGGTCATTAAATTTTTTTGTAAATTCTGAATTATAAAAGATCGCAGAAATATGCTTCAGTTTTATTTTATCTTTAAAACTCCTGCTATGGTTTTTCGGCAGTGGCTGTTGAATATGAAGATATAACTTAGTAGGAAAAATAAATGGAATACTCCCGTCACTCAATATAATAATTGCATCGTAACTTCTTACTGCTTTTGTTCTTACGATAAAACTGACAGCAGGTGAAAAAATATTTTTTGCAATGGTAATATTTTTTAAAGGCAGCCCAAACCGTTTTCTGAGTGCTTCTACTTCCGACTCATTATCCCAAAAAATAGAGACATCATGCTGCTGGGCCAGACAAGATGCAAGCATCATCATATACTTCTCGCCTCCCCCAAAATCATCGAGATAAGGATCAAAGACACCGATTCGCATATCTCCATTCTACCAGCTTTCCTCTCCTCTTGCATACCGCAGCCTCTCATGATACGATACAACATATGAACGCAACCGTATGGACCAATGTAGTGCTCTATATCCTCTTTTTATGGTCACTCTTTTGGAAAGGAATTGCGTTATGGCGTGCATCTCAGCTCAAACAACGCAACTGGTTTGTTGTTATGCTGGTTCTCAATACCATCGGCATTCTTGAGATCGTCTATCTTTTCAGATTCGCGAAGAATCGGCTTACATTTGATGAAATGAAAACATGGAAAAAAATTTTTGTGAAGAAAGTCCCCGAAAAAAAGACATAGAAAGCTAATCTATACAACCTCCTCTATAATGGTATAATCAAAGAGACTAAGTAACATGGATTCTGGTCTTTTTCTCTATTTCTCTTTGTTTCTCGTTGCCATTCTTCTGGCTTTTTATCTTCCCGGAAATATTTTCGTCAGAAGATTGTCTCTTACAGGTCTGCAAAAAATGACGCTGAGTATAAGCTTTGGCATCGTGCTGTGGGCATTACAAGGATTTTTGTTCGGATACCTCAATATCAGGTGGATGACGTATCTCTATCTTTTAATAAATACTTTCGCATGGTTTGCAGTTGTTAAACCGAACATATCTGGTAAAAAAATAGTCTTTCCTAAAATTACCAAACAAAACACTCTACTTTTTATTTTTATTATTATAATTGTCCTTTCACAACTGAGTATGACCTTTGCAAATGGTGCTACATCCTCAAAAGGACTTTATTTTTGCTGCGGATTTCCTGATACATTCGCCAATACCGCGTTAACAAATGAATTGATAAATAATTTCCCCCCAAAAGAACCAGGAGTTAGCGGTGTATTACTGAAAAACTATCATTTTCTGGCTAACCTAACAAACGCAGATCTCATTCGTATTTTTCATATTCCGCTTATGTATTTGCAATTTCAATATACGATTTTACTTATAACGTTACTCTTTATTCTTAACATTCTTACCTTTGCGCAGCTTGCTATGAAAAACCGCTTATATATCTATTGGATTCTTTTCTTCGTATTTTTTAGCGGAGATTTACTTTTCCTCCTTATCTTTTTTCAAACTCATATATTGAGTTTTAATCACTCGTTTCTTGAAAATGCCGCTGATTTATGGTTTAGTCCTCCCAGAGTATACGGTGCAGCCCTCTTTTTTGCTGGGTTAAGTTTTCTCTATCTCTGGCTGAAAGAGAAGAGGAACATTATACTTGATATCCTTCTTGCAGTAACCTTCGGCAGTCTTATCGGTTTTAAGGTATATTTTGGCATTTTTGCGCTAACGGGACTTGGAGTGTTGACATTGTTATACCTTAAACAAAAAGAGTTCCGAAAGGTTATTACGTGTTTTGCTGCATTACTAATAAGTATCTGTCTTTTCCTGCCTATTAACAGCGGTGCAGGAGGTTTTGTTTTTACCGGATTCTGGAGATTTGAGGATTTCGCGGCAAATAGCTTATTCGGTCTGCAGAAAATGGAATCTGCGCGATATGTTTATCTTGCGCATGGAAATTGGCTGCATGCGTTACTAAACGATTTCCTCTACATCATTAATTATTTTGTTTTTATCTTTGGGACAATTCTGATTTCGTTGATTCAAACGAAAAAATCATTATCACTGTTGGATAATAAACTAAACATCTTCCTTATTTCAGGAATTGTGCTGAGTTTTATTCTAGGTTCGTTCTTCATTCAAAAGACTGGCGGATCAAATTCTTCCCAATTTTTGATCAATGATATGATTCTCCTCTCTATCTATGCTGCGCTCACAATTACATACTGGTCATCGAAATTAAAAAGAAAAAAATTACTGGTAATCGTGCTTTCGATTATTATCATCTGTCTTACTATCCCTAGAGTTATTTATGAAAATTATCAATCGTTATGGAGAATTGATCATCAGATTGGTGTGACAATCGACGAAAATCAGCTGGCTGCGCTTGATTTTTTACGTAATAAAACACCTGAAAATGCAGTCATCCTACAAAGTAATCGGGTCAATTGTGAATATATTCCTTTTCTCACACAAAGAAATACCTATGTCTGTCTTGATGGAGCGCCTAGTGACCGCGGTCTTGATCTCACCAGCCGGCTTGCAGTACAGGATAAGCTTTTCCAGCACTCCAATAAAAGTATTCTCAAACAGTTACCACACCTACGCATCGTGCAGTATCTCTATATGCCGACACCCGATTATCTTGCAAGGGAAAAAATATATTTAAAATATGGATACGTAAAACAGTATAGCAATGCAGAAATTACAATCCAGCAGGTATATTAAAAAGAAATAAAAAAACATATACTTGTAGAAAAGCTGAGTTTTATCTAAACTATACCTAACCAATACATAACGTAATACGTTCAAAATGAAACGACTAGAGAAATTTGCACCGAAAATACTTGCCGTTTGGATAACTCTGCTTTCTATTTTTTATTCGCTCCTTTCTCTCATCCGCCATAATAATTTCCAATCAGGTGCCTTTGACCTCGGCATATTCGATCAGGCAATTTGGCAGTACGCGCATTTTCTTTATCCGTACAATACGATAAAAGAGCGATTTATTCTTGGTGATCATTTGACCCTGACTCTGCCACTCTTCGCGCCGCTCTTTTGGGTATGGGATGATGTCAGGATCTTACTCGTAACACAAGCTGTATGGATAACACTTTCGACAATAGCGATTTATAAAATAGCACGACTTCGCAAATTCTCAGGATTGGTAGCACTTGGTGTCAGTATTGTCTACAGCATTTTTTACGGAATTCAGTTCGGTGTTTATTTTGATTGGCATCCTGTGATATTCGGTGTCGGGCTATTAGTTTGGCTTGCATATTTCTTTGAAGCGAAAAAATGGAAATTATTTTGGGTAACGCTTATCCTCATGCTCTTAACACAAGAGAATATGGGAATTGGACTTGCATCGTTGGGCTGTATTTATTTCTTCCAGAAACAATATCGTAAAAAAGCAGTATTATTTTTTGTCGGGGGCATCCTTGTATCACTGCTTTCGGTTTATATCGTTAGCAAACTTTCTCCTGTTGGCTACCAATATCAGCCGAAGATCGCAAGCAATCCTATCACAGTTATACAACAATTTTATGACATCCATGACAAGCAGCTCGTCTGGCTTTATACTTTCAGCGGCTTTGCATTCTTACCGCTTTTATCTCCAGGCAGCATTCTTGCAGTCATACTAGATCTTTCACAATATTTTGCGGCAGCAAATGAATTCGGACATATGCTCACTCCCTATCTGCATCTTCGTGCTATACTTGCGGTCTTTGTGGCTCTCGGGACTCTTGATGCGCTGAAGCTACTAAAAAAATGGCGGATCAATCCGCTTTATGTCACACTCGTTCTGGTACTTTTTGTTCTTATGCAACAATACGCGTTCCATTTTCCGCTCGATAAATTATCAAAAAGAATCTATTGGCAAAGTACACCATGGATGGCAGATATCAATGCACTATTACCTTCTGTTCCAAAAGATGTCCCTGTCGCTGCGACACAGCATATTGTTCCCCATCTGAGTCACCGGAATGAAATATATCTTATTTGGCCAAGACAAAAAACAGGAAAAGAAGCGGAAAAATTATGTCATAAAGAAACCTGCTGGTGGCTTGATTTTGCCGGGAAACCAAAATACCTGGTCGTTGATCTGGATAACACGCAATGGATCACACAGCTTCTTGAAAGTCCGGCAAATTTTCAAATGGCCGTTACCAATATGATACACGCGGGAAAAATAAAAGAATACAAACGCGTCAACACAGCATATATTTATACAGTAATTGAGAAGTAACCTTATCAACGAGTGCTATGATTCTTTTTTTCTCGTTGTATTTTGCTGTAACTCCCAAAGTCTGGCGTAAGTAATAAACATACTAAACGCTTGGAATATACTCTCGATCAAGCCCGCGGTACCTACCTTATATCCTTTCTGTCTGATATAAGAATCATAAAACGCAGTGACTATCACACGGAAGAATCGCCACCAGGACATGCGTGGATGCCGCGCATGCAGTCGCAACTCAGCCTCAATCTTTGACCATTGGATCGTTTTATCAAGCATGCTAGTCAGATCACGGTGCGTATAATGTTTGATATATCCCTCATTCAGATCTCCGATATCACCATTGACTCTCGGACTTTCATGAAGGTCGCCATACCATTCTTCTAATTTTGATTTTTTGAACAACCGCTCAAGCTTCTCAATCGTCGGCCATTCATTGTTTCCTAGATAAAAATTTTTCCGCTGCAACAGGTATGCTGAGTAGATATCCTTCTTGCGTATTAAAACAGATTGGATGGCTTTTTTTAAATCATCCGAAACTCTTTCGTCAACGTCAAGATATAAAATCCATCGGCCTTTAGCTTTACCCAAACCCAAATTCCGCCGTTTGGCAAAACTTTCAGATGTGTATGGATACACAGTTGCACCTAAATGCTTGGCAAGCTCTGCTGTCCTATCTGTCGAATAATCATCAATGACAATGATTTCATCACAAAAAGAGACAGAATCAATACAATCCGCTATCAGATCTTCTGAATTTTTTGTAAGTATTACTGCTGATAAATTTTTCATCGTTCTTTTCTAATACTCATAATAACAAATTGAAAAATCTTCTTCATTTCTTGCTGAGAAATAAGAAAAAGAATTCCAAGGTATACGATACCGGCAACGATTATCATAAACGCCAACGACAAAAGTGATGTAATAAAGTGTCCTGAAATAAAAACAAGCAGTCCCATCAATACAGATGCAAGAAATTGTTTCCAGATCGGCTGAAAGAATGAAAACGGCACATATTTTTTTACTCGCGGCAGTATCAATAGCACACTCGCAGCTACAAGGAAAGACGCGGCAGCGACACCATTGAAACCAAATAACTTAATGAACAATACCGTCAGTCCCCAATTAAGTAGAGTCCATAACACCATATACTGCAGTGTTATTTTTACTTTGCCAATGGCGTTGAGTAAATTTGTGAGCGGCACAGTAATTGATGCGAAAAGCGTATTAAGAGAGAAGAACAGCAAAGCAAGTATTGCCGGTTCCCATTTTTCATACCGAGGTAGCAGTTCGACAAGATGAGACGAGAAAACCATAAATCCCGCGACAACGGGAAAAATGAAAAACGCTATTAAATAGAGTGACTTTTCAACAAGTGTTCTGAGTGCGGCTTTATCATGCTGCATCCGGCTGTATGACGGAAAAGTTACTTTAATGACATTATCCATAACCAATCGAAGTGGCATGGCAGCCCATTTTTGCCCGAAACCGATATATCCGACCTGAGTCAGCGGCAAAACAGATGCGATATATAAATTGAGTAAATCGTCTTTCAATAGGGCAAGAATACTATTCCCCTGAAAAGGTGAACCATATGAGACAAGCTGTTTGAAAAGATCTTTTTTAAAAGCAAATCCTATGCTCCATGGCTGCACGTAATATATGATTGGTAATCCGACAATACTCCGGAGTAAAATGGCAATCGTAAATGTATTGACGCCAAATCCTTTGACAGCAAAGATGATGAGTGACAAACTGTAAACTACTCCTTCTGCAATTTGGGGAATAACTAATTTTTGAAAATCGAGTTTGCGTTCAAGAAGTACCGTTGGGATTGTTTTAAGTGAAGAGAGGATAAATGAAATGAGATATGCATAGAGCACGTACAACCCGTCTTGTGTGAGATGGAACATATGAGCAAAAAAGGGCGAGATGAGAAACGCAAAAACAACTATTGTGATAACCAGAATTTGTTGAATAGTAAAGGTCGTCCGGAGTTCCTCAACAGTCGGTTGTTCTTTTTTCTGAACAATAAGTGCGGCAAGCCCAATATCCTGAAAATAGGAAAGGAAAATGTTGATTGTACTCACAATAAAAAAGATACCGAACATTGACGGCTCAAGATAAATCGTCAGTACAAAATTGCTAATTACCGTCAGAATCTGCACGAGAAACGTCCGGGAAACGAGCGCAAAAATCCCGCTTACGGATTTTCTCGCAACCATCTGTAAATCAAAATCTTCCATTTTTCAAATCCCACCAAAGGATAAAACTTTCAAGAATTGCACGGATTACAACCGGCACATTTGCACCGCTTTGATGCCCTTCAACTCTCGGATAATGGGTCACACCAACTTCGATAATTTTCATTTTTTTAATTGTGGCCTTCGCAAGGATTTCGGTTGAGACCATAGCTCCTTCGGATCTCAACGGCATGAGCTGTTCCACTGCCTCTTTGTGAAACATCTTGAAAGCACAGTCGATATCTTTATATGAGAATCTAAATAACATCCTATCCCATACTTTCAATAGATACATTAATAATAACCGTTTGAACAGCATCGTGTCGCGTCTCTTTTCTCTGTAGCCGATAACGATATCCGCTTTATGTATCTTATCAATAAATTTCGTAATTTCCGAAAAATCAAACTGCATATCGCCATCAGTAAAGACAATATACTCATATTGCGCGTTCGCAAACCCTGCTGCAAGGGCCGCCCCATATCCTCTGTTTGGCTGATGCGTTACGACACGCAACCGCTTATCGTTTGCTGCCAGCTGTTCTGCAATCTGCAAAGTATTATCATTTGATCCGTCATCGACCATGATGATCTCCCACTTTTGCGCGACATCTTCAGCGATTCCTTTTGCATTCTCTACTACTTTTTCAATATTTTCTTCTTCATTCCAGAAAGGAAAGAAAATTGATAATTCTTTAAGTTTTGCCATATCGTTTCTTTTTTACTAATCCATAAACAATAACACCGATTATCGAGGTAACCGATAAGCCATTTGCAACTGTTCGTAGTCGCGTGTCGGTAAACACTGCTCTAACAGTATGTTCCCCTTTTGGAACGCGTACTGTTATTAATTTAAATTTATTATTATCGGTATATGCTACATTTCTGTCATCAATATATGTTTGCCATCCGGGAAACGTAAAAGTATTTAATTGTAGCAAACCCGGACGCATTACCGAAACATGATATTCCTTTTGCTGCGGAATATCCTGCAACTGAGTAACTGACATTTTACCAGAAATAACAGTAAAACTCTTCTTGGGAATTTCATTTTGCGTGATATTGATAACTGTGTTGCCGATGGATGACTGTTTGGTTGCAATTCCTCGAGGAGTATATTCAAATGACATGATGCTCGTTCGCCAATTGATCACTGAAGAAGCAGTATAACTTGTATCGGTAGCAGTCGGTAAATATCTATCAGGTCTGAAATAATCCTTGTTCAAAAAAATAAGTAATAAAACGATAATACCGGCACAAATCATTTTTACTTTTCTTTTTTTTATGAAAGTAAACATATATGCTATAAGAAAAGCGGCAGTAAAGTCTGAAAAAAGGAGAAACCGCCAGGGGAATTGAATGTAGGCAAATTGCGGGATCTTATCCCAGATAAATACTGACCGGTTCGTCTGAATGAAAAGTGAAAATAAAAAAAGAAAAAGAAATAGGAATACGATACCGTAATGCTTTCTTTTTTTGAATAAAAAGAACGCCGAAACGAAAAGCGATATGGCAACTGCTATCAGTTGTGCTTGCCCGACCTGAAAAGACAATCCATCCTCACAGCCTAGGAGTGACCCACCATACCCCCAAGGGGATGTGACAAACTGTTTGATGCAGACAAAATGCAAATGATAATCGGCTAGTTGATCTGTCAATAAATTGACCATAGTATATTGCTTTTCAAAATATGCCGGCAACCAGAAGTAGCTTGTGAAAGCAAGACCAAGTGCAACACTGATGCAAATTTTGAAGAACAAAACTCGCTTCTTTTTCGCAACAGTAACTAAATAAACAAAAAAAGCACCAAGAAAAAAACTACTCATCAAAGCGATAAGATCATGTGTCAAAATAAGCCCCGCAACAAATATTGTAGAAAGAAAAATAAAAACGTTTTTGTCTGTCTTTGCTAATTTATTAATACTCCAAAAAATCGCCGGAACGAAAACAAATGACCAAAATTCCGGCATTGCGCCGCGGACATAGACATCAACTGAATGATAGGGTGTATAGGTATAGGCAATTGCCCCAACGATGCCGCCTATACGTCCAGCATATTCTTTTACAAACAAATACATAAATATTCCTGCGAGTAGAAACCCGAGAGCGATCATAAGTTTGGTTGATACGATTAAGGAAAATCCAAAAAGATGAAAAACTTCTCCGATATAGTAAACAAAAGGAGGATAAAAATTGAAAAGCGGATAGTCAAAGCCAAATCCCAAATCCTGCGCGAGACGAGGCGGAATCTGACCTGCGATCACATCTTTATGTAAATCATACAGCCGCCCGATCTGCTCGTCATCATGCATGGGAAAAAATCCTGGATGAAACAGAGGCAGAAGAGTAAAGATCGTCAGCGCGATAATAATGAGAATATCAAGATATTTTTTGACCAAACTCATCGTATCACTATTATACTATTTTCTGCGTGAAACAAAACCACAAAATAATACTTACTTGGAGAAGCTGCAAAAATGATGACTACTTCTTTTGCCCTGAAGCTGTCGAAAGGGTACTTGGTGAAACTGTTATATCCGCATGAGCTTTGAGGTAATCGGCAAAGTAGCCAACAGGAGTTGGATCACTGACAAAAACCGTATACGTAATAGCGATTTTCGTCCCAACTTTTCTATTAAGTACGCAAGGCGCATACGAGGAAGTAACTGACAGATCACGTATCATTCCATCTTTATACCCAACATAACCAGTTGTTCCACCGCATGGATTATCTGCAATAACCCCGCGTAAACGGAATGAATGAAATAGAAGATATTCACTATTGTTGTCTTTCATTATTATCCAGCCTAATTTCTTCAACAGGGGCATATAATAGTTGTCCACCAGCTGAAAATCAGGATTGAGTGCAGCTGCTCCGGTAGCTATATAAACTTTTCCTTTGGGGAAAGCAACGGATATATAATAAGTTTTATTGTTAAGGTTCTCAGCCTCTGAAGCCATTATGCCATCATTACTAGCGGTTTTTGTAATATTTGCCCAATGAAGTTCAGGATCTAATTTAGGAACAGTAAGTGATTTTGCGATTTTTGTCTCCTTCGTGACTTCGACTGTTCGTGCTGAAGATGATGCTACTTTCATTTTCGCGGATTTCGAAACCATATGCTTATTTGTTTGCTGCGAACCTCCCTGCTGGTAACCAAATAAATATCCTGCAGCGCCGGTAAAGAGGAGAATAAACGCACCAAATACTACCAATATAAACTTATTTCCCTTACTTCGCGGCGGCGGGTTATCAAATTTCGATGGAAATTGTTTTGGAGGAACAGATTGTACTTGTGGTTGATCTTGCATACCTCCAGTATTTCATAGAATTCAAGGCAAATCAATCTACTGTGGATTAACTTTATATAACGTGTAGTAGGTATTAGGCTCAAGCTTTTTTATAGAGAATACCTCCGTCACCGGCCAGGTAGTTGGCGCTTTTCCAATAGTTGTACACGATGGACACGACTGATAAAACACAACATATGTCGGCATTTTTCGGCTTGCATCAAGCAATTCTTTCGGTGGTGTATTATCAAGAGGCCAAATGCCTTCAATTGTTATATTAGGATTATTATAAAAATAAATTTGCAATGCATATGGCATGAGTCCAAATGTTCCTTCGGTTCCAACAAATACTTTCCCCTTCTTTGTTGCTTGCTGCAAATATCTAACGGTTTGCCCTACTCCAACACCGGACGGCCAGCCAGTAAGCAACTGCGATTTATCTGCTTGCGGGATCGACGCGGACGCAAAATTGGTCAGCAAGAAATAATCATTAATGAAGAACATACTGATAAATACAAGAAAGATAAGTATCTGCAAACCTGTCTTTTTTACCATCTGTTGAAGTGAAAAGAGTGCGTAGGCACCAAGAACGATAACCGGCATTGTCATATTTAAAATAAACCGCGGATAAATCACTTTACCAAAGAATGCAAGCGCCACAAATGGAACGACAAACCAGACCAACAAAAATAATTTTTCTCTAAAAAATTTCTTATCAACAAAGAACGCCGATAACGCCAAAACAATAAACGGAACAGTCATGTATTGAATAAACCAGCCGCCAAGTCCTTTCATGTTACCTGCAAAAAAAGCAAACGGCTCGCGGATCCAGTCATGAAATGAATAAATAAATGTCAAATTTTTTTCACCGATGATATAAAAGAACGGAGATAATCGCAAAATTGTATACATTACATTGGCGATAACAACCGCCACCAAAGCGAAAACAATGAATTGAAACAATCTTTTTTTATCAAAATGTTTCTTAAACGGAAAAAGTAGCAACGAAAACGGCAGTAAAATAAATCCGAAATCGGCGTTCGTCTTTGTCAGCATACCGCCGCCGATAACCATACCGAGAATCATCCCGAGATCCAGCCGCACATTTCGCACCAATAGAATGGTAAAAAACATAATCCATATGATAAACGTAGCGACCAAAGAATCATATATCGCCAGCTTGTCGTACACTAGTGAGAACGGATATAAAACATAAAGAAGACTAGTCAGTAATCCGATTTTGGTATTCTTGAAAATTTCTCGTCCGAGGAAAAACATCCCAACCAAAGAAAGATATCCGGCAAGAACAGATACCAGCCGTCCTGCGAGTAGCGGATCATGGATTACTTTTAGAAAAAGCAACGCGATCCAGACATACATCGGCTGTTTACCGTCCGTCAAAGAGATAAAGCGCCAGCTTGCATCATTTGCAGCAACTTGTGACCAGTGAATATAAATTGCCTCATCGGTAAAAATCGGTAGAGACAAGATATGATACAGCCGGGTAAAAAAATAGAGAATGATAATACCGGCCAGTGCAAAGAACAAGTAGTATTTTTTTACAAAACCAACCATAAATATCCTTAATAAGCAAATTATACAGAAATATACGAACAAGAAGCAACCTTATATACACACAGGGAGTAAGTAAACGCAAGTATTCTCTAAACTAGAGAAATATAGTTACTGATGTTATAATCAAACTGAACCATGAAAAAAATCAAGCATTACACCCAACAGTTATTCAAAAAGGAAAACATAATCCCCGCGCTTTTTGTCCTCGTGATGCTCGGGATCTTTTTGATCAACACAGTGCATGAACAATATCCCGATGAGTTCGATAACATTCTCGGCGGTTGGTATATCCTGCATGGTAGGCTTATTTATACTGGATTCTTTACTCATCATGGACCAGTAGCATATTTTATCGCGGCATTGGTTGAGATATTCAGTGGAAGATCCTTCGTCAAATTCCGTCTTGTCTATGCAATTTTTCTCCTTGCTTATTTTTTATGGACATATGTATTTTTGAAACAGCGTGTTGGTATTGTGAAAGCCAAGCCATATCTCTATTTCATTCCGGTGATCGGTATCGCGGCAACCTATTTTTGGGGACATATGCTCCTTGCCGACAGCATCTCGGGTTTTTTCTTGACACCCGTATATGTCCTTGTACTCTTTAAAATATTTTATCGTGAGAATCTGATAAAAAAAGACTTCATCTTCATATCTGTATTAACTTCACTTGCACAGCTTTCTTCACTGACATATACCTATCTTATATTTTTTATTGCGCTCTGCAGCATCGGGTATTATATGTTTTATCAGCCTGCCAAACAACGGTCATGGAAAGCGTTTATTGAAGTAATCGGCATATTCCTTGCACCTTATCTTGTTTTCCTTTTATATCTGGTAGTTACCGGAAGCCTGTCCGACTATATCTATCAGGCAATTACCTTTAATGAAAAATATTATATATATAACTATCCCCGTGCACCAGGTGTAACCACGATAAATCCTATCCGCTATGCAATTGTTATCGCGCATGACGTACTGAATGCCTTCTTTACACTCGCAATACAAATACGGGATTTTAATTTTGCATATCCTTTTAATGTCACTCTGCTCATAGGAAATCTTGCTCTGATAATCTTTTTACTGTTGAGACGCAATTATTATCTAGCGTTATTTACACTCTTATTTATTATCTATGCCAACGCAAGAAGCGATCCATTGACATCAAAAGAAACTGATTACCAATCTGCAGTCTATATGATGTTCTCGCTTTTCAATATTTGTTTCGTCATACCGGCGCTGTATTTTGAACTTAACACACAAATTCATTTTAGTAAACGTGTACTCCTTACAATTTGTTTTATTTTAATTTCGGTTTATTCGCTCTTCACTAGTTTTTTCCTTTTTAATAAATGGTTTACAAAAGCTTATGATAAATATATGGGAAAGGCACCGCTTATTTATAATCGGCCAATTATCGCTCCGGTAATTAACGCCGTTGTTGCGCCGAATGACTATATGTGGATCGGCCCATTTGCGTTTGAAGAACTATTCTTTGCAAATGGCAATATCCCCTCAAAATATCATATCTTGATTCCAGATATGGGTAAATCACAACGAATTGAAGACGGTATTCTTGCGGATTTCCAAGCGCATAAACCAAAAGTTATCTATTTTGACAAACAATTTTTCATCCTTGGCAGCAGTCCTGAGATGTACGGACAGTTCTTCCTGAACTTCCTAAACAATAACTATATAACTCTTACGCAATACAAGAACGGTGATACAAAATATGTATCAGTCCAGCAGCCAGATCTACAGCTGGATCTCGAAACCAAGCTCTATATCAACAAAGATAATGTACAGGAAGTGATACAAAAACTCCAGGAGAATAATTACATAAAAGCGGAACCAGCAAAATAACCTATTTACTTCGAATTTTTTGTTTCTTTATCATAGAGTAAACTCCTATCAAAACAATTGAAATTCCATAACTGACAAACATTATATAAGACAATATCTGCGGGACTGGAGGATTCCAATTTCCCAGATAAAGATACGGCACATATAACAATAACGATACAACTGAAACAACCACCGATGGAATAAAGATATAATATTTATGTGAAAGAAAAACGGTAAACGCCATTGGTCCGAGGAGATACCACGGCTGAAAGTTGCCGCTTTGTCTGGATTCAATGATAACGCCAGCGATAAATAATAATAAACTAAAACCAAATATCAAATCCCAATTAATCTTCTTATTATTAAGTTTCAAAACGTGAATTACAAAAAAAATCGGCAGCAGAAGTCCTGTTAAGAACTTAATTCCGATTGAAAGCAGTAATGAACCATAAGAAAAAATATACCTTTTGTTATGTAACAACGAAAAAGCCATCAATGAAAAAAACATCATCACGATATCGATATGTGCAGAGACCAAACTTTCTATAAGAACGAGTGGATTTAAACCAAAAAAAATTAGACCAAAAATTTCTCTCTCAGGTTTTATTTTTTTAAATATCTTTCCGATATAATAAACCGACCCAACATAACTCGCTACCATTAAGAACTTGAACAAGAAAAAAGTCGGAAGGAATAACTGCAATCCTATGAAAGATAACGGGACGGTTAATACTAGCCAAACAGGGCCATATGGATACACCCGATGAGTCCAGTGCATGAACGCAAGCATCGGATCACCGGGATAATCAAGCGCAGTATGGATATACGGGTTAGCATGATAATGCGTTATAATTTTCGCATCAAACAAATAATTAAATAAATCATAGGAAAACGCATTATATGAAAATACTAATAAAATAATTCCGGTAAAAATAATTTTCCAAACATAACGTTTTTCAATTTTTTTCTTTGCCGCTAACTGTAAAAAAATTAAATATAAAATAGTTAATCCAACTACAATGAATAGATAAAAAACTGTCGAGAGGGGACGATTGAAATAACCGATGTACTGAAATGCTTTCTCAATCTGATAAAAAAAAGGGAAGCGCGAAATTACCAACCCAAGATCAATTTGCGTGAAGGAATAGAGAAAAAGTCCTAAAAATATAAAAAGATAACACAAGAATAGAATTTTAAATTTTAATCTGAAACTTAGCATTTTGCACTTTCAACTCTGAACTTATCTATATTTCCCAGTCAAAACGTTTCTTTTAATTCGCCATAGATCAAGCACACCCTGTATTGAATCTCTCACTGGATTGACGCGTCTTGTTTCTACATGCAGCCATTCAACCGGTACTTCTTTAATTTTATAGCCATGTTTTTTAGCAAGATATAATAGTTCAATATCTGAACCAAACGTGATAGCGGTTCCTTGGATTTTCTCAAAACCGTGTTTAAGTGTTTTATACCTGGAAAAAATATCATCTGTTGCTGTGCCGGTAAATAACTTAAACCCGCATTGTGTATCTGAGATTTCACGAAGACCAATCAAGTTCTTCCGCAATATAATCGCTGCCCGTGAGATAAAAAGCCGTACAGCCGGCGCCCCTTTCCGCTCCGAATCTCGCGATCCGATTGCGATATCGTATTGTTTGCTTTCCAAAAAAGGGAGAAGCTTATCTACTTCTTCAATAGGTGTCGCCTGATCCATATCGGTAAAAAGCCGGTACGCGCCTTTTGCCCGCAGCATGCCGGTCGTTACTGCTCCCGCTTTGCCGTAGTGAGGATTTTTAATGAGAGTAAAATGCGGATTGTCCTTGGTAAAACGTTCGATAAAGTCCACACTGCCGTCCTTTGAACCATCATCAGCAATAATAACTTCATAGGCGATTTCCTTTTTTTCGAGAAAATGGGCTATTTTATCAAGCACACCTTTTTGCAGGTTTGCCATTTCATCATAACAAGGGATAATAACGGAAAGATAAATTGTACTCACGCCTAAATTATATACTACTCTGCTTTATATTTACAAACGGAATTGTATTTAATTAATTTTTACATATTAATACTTAAATTTCTTTCTTTATCGTTAATGCTATTGACTTTTATATTTATTTAGTATAAATTAAGAACTATATTATGGCAGGAACAGATACATCATTAAAAACATTTCTTGAAATTCCTTACGACAAGCTCGAAGAAAAAAACCTCGAATTAAAAAAACAAGCGGAAACTACAACCAGCAAGGAGATCCAAAAAGAACATATTGCGTATTTGCTAAAAGAAACAAGAATTAAAGCAATAACTGTTTGCTTCACAGATATTGAAGGCAGATTCCATATGCTGGACTACGATAAAAAATTCTTGTTAGATTCCTTGGAGAATCTGACGTTTGATGGCTCATCAATCCGTGGTTTTACAGCACAGCATGAATCAGACTTACGTCTTGATGTTGATTGGCCATCACTTCGTTTTCTTCCTGCCGATGTATTCGGCCCTGGGAAAGTAGTTGTTTTTGCATCAGTCTTGGGAAGAGACCGTAAGCCGTATCTCTCTGATTTCAGAGGACAACTAAAACTCTACACCGAAGAATTGAAAAAGAAACAAGGAATTACGGCATATGGATCAACAGAAATTGAAGGCTTTGTCGTTGACGGAATACATGCCGAACAGGAATATGCTGTAAATCATGGGTTCAAACTTATCTCAACAGGCGGATACTTTCATTCACTACCTCTTGATAAACTTCGTGAATTTATCGACAGATCAGCAGAAGCGCAACGGGCAATGGGTTTCCGAAATGAGAAAGATCATCCAGAAGTCGCACCCTCACAATTCGAAATGAACTTTTCCTATACTGATGTCTTAAGAGCCGCTGATCAAGTACAATTGTACAAACTCGTATGCCGACAGGTAGCAAGAAATATGGGACTGACCGCGACATTTTTGCCCAAACCTATTATGAGTATCAATGGATCAGGAATGCATACCAATTTTTCAGTTGCTAAGAACGGAAAAAATATTTTTTATGATGATAAAGGGCAAGATGGCTTATCCAAAACAGCATGGGATTATATCTCAAAACTGCTCAATCATGCACCCGAGATCTGTCTTATCATCAACTCTTCGGTCAATGCATACCGAAGGCTCGATCCTCATTTTGAAGCACCGAATCAAATTAAAGTCTCCGCCATTGACCGCGGTTCTATGATACGAATTCCTGTAGCCAACGAAAAAACTGCACGGATCGAGATACGGTCAGTTGCGCCAGATTCAAATCCTTATTTGGTGTTCTTTACTATTTTAAAAACAGGAAATGAAGGAAATAAATTAAAGACAAACAGCGAAAGACGTCCGCGCCTTCGTTTCCTTCCGGATAATATCAATGACGCAATACGGTTATTCAAATCAAGTGACTATATCACATCACTAATCGGTCAGGAAAATAAAGAAAAATTTGCAGCATTCAAACAGGCTACAGCTGATAGAAGTCCAAAAGCACTCGGTACGCTGGTAAAAGATTCGGAAATTTTGTATCACCATGAAGTTACCAACCAAGTCCTCTGGAATATGTTTTGAGAAGACAGGCATTTCTTAAACACTATTATAAGTGCAGGTGAGCTCTGACTATAGAAAACCCTATCGGTATATTGCCGATAGGTGCCATCTTTTTTAGAATTAAACTCTGCAGCATAGTTTCCTGATTTAATTGTATTCCAAACCTGAATAGGGTAAAATAACAACAGCTAAAAGCTAAATTCATTCTCCAAAGACAAATGACTAAAAGCTTATAGCCAATTTCGGCGCTATCGTCTAGTGGTCTAGGACGTCGGGTTCTCATCCCGAAAATCGCGGGTTCGACTCCCGCTAGCGTCACCTAAGTGGACACCCCCTTGGGTAAAATTAAGAATAGATTGATATAACGGGCTAATCTCACGGTTTGTAATGCCATTTTGGTTCCAAGTGATTCCTGATGGGAAAATCAAACCAAGCAGGGCTTTTTTCTCTTCTAGGCTCGAAGTTTCATATGTTCGCCCTAGATCCGCAAATTTTTCAGTGATGAATGTTACCGTTTCCTCAAGGTTATATTTTTGTAAAAGGGATGTATTTTTTACTGCATGCATATCTTGAATTTTATCCTCAATGATTGCATTTTGCTCTTTAAATATTTCATCGGAATATACTCCGGCTAAATTTTTCTCAACTAACGTTTGTCTTCTGGCATATAGTTGGGTGAGTTCAGCATCGGCTTCAGTTTTCTTTTTCTGAAGGATTGCAATTCTTTTCATA
>DATLSZ010000006.1:0-22331 GCA_035533875.1 Candidatus Acidiferrales bacterium | reverse complement strand
GGACGTAATTCCCTCAAATACTGTGATAATCTGAGATAGACTTCATCAAACTCTCTTGCAATATTGCCATCGCTAAAACCTAAATTAACATAAACATCAGCATCCAATGCTTTCGTCCCAAGAACATCTTCATTAATTCGTACCGAGGGATCTCCGTTAGCTTGCCCCGGTGTAGCAGAAATGACCGCGAGCCTTGTGTTCTTTTTGCCGTTCTCTTTTCCTTTTTTTACAAGAATATGTTCCAGCCCCGCGCTTAATGCCGTATCATCGGGATGTGCACCTATTGAAACCACCCTCACTTGTCCGTCGGCAAATCCCGGCTCATTTCTGTGCCAAAATTCTGTTCTGCCATTAACGTTCATCTGTAATTGATTGTCTTCAGGACGACCTTTTCCTGCCATGAAGCTATGGAGCGTTTCATTTTGTGGACGAAATCCTAATTTCTCAGCGGTAAACCCAGCCCATCCGCTGCGGAAATTTACTGCGGTATTTGAATTATGTAACATTTTTTCTCCCATACTTTTTCCCACAAAAAAAACCCGCTGAGCGGGGCCTTCTCCATAACAAAAGCACAACCCCGCTAAACGAGAATTGCGCAGCAACAAATAATTACTGAATCGATATGTTTGAGTATCATACGTTCTTCAAAGCTTGTGATAGATCTTCCACCAGGTCCTCACCATTTTCTATCCCCACCGAAAGTCTAAAAAGCCCATCCGACAATCCGATTTTCTCTCTTTCAGATTTGGGAATTGATGCATGTGTCATCGAAGCCGGATGATCGATAAGTGACTCAACAGCGCCGAGACTTTCCGCAAGCGGGAAATAGGTAAGTGCTGCAATAAATTTTTGCGGATCATAATTCTCTTGTAACTCTAAAGAAACGATTGCTCCCGGGCGTTTCATTTGCTTTTTTACAATTTCCCCTTGTTCACCGGTGAAGAATCCAGGGTAATACACTTTCTTAACCTTTTTGTGAGTGCTTAAAAAATCCGCAATCTTTTCCGCGTTGTCCACCTGACGAGTAATCCGAAGTTCAAGCGTTTTTAATCCGCGGAGTGTCAGCCAAGAATCAAATGGTGAAAGGATAGCACCAATGCAGTTCTGAATAAATTTAAGACGAGCATATAGATCTTCATTACTTGTTGTCAACGCACCACCGACGACATCACTATGTCCGTTTATATACTTTGTTGTTGAATACACAACGATATCGGCACCAAGACGAGACGGCTGTTGAAAAACCGGTGTTGCAAAAGTATTATCAACAACCAAAAGTGCCCCATATTTCTTTGCTAAACGTGACAATTTTGTAATATCTGCAACTTTCAAAAGCGGATTTGAAGGAATTTCTATCCAGATTATTTTTACTTTATTTTCCTTCAGCACTTTCTCCGTCGCATCATAATCGGTCAGATCAGCTATGTTATATTTTATCCCTTGCGCTCCGGCAACCCGCACAATAAAACGGTACGTTCCGCCGTACGCATCAGATGAAAAAAGTATTGCTTCATCCGAACCGAGAAGCGCAACAATATTTGCTAACGTTGCGGATCCGGAACTGAAGCATAGTCCAAATTTGTTATTATCCAGAGCAGCCATTGTCTGCTCAAGAATGATTCTTGTCGGATTTGCAGTCCGGGAATAGTCAAAGTGCTTATAATCGTTTTGGAATTTAAATCTATTCTCTTCTTCCCATTCTTTTCTCGGGATAGATCCGTCATAGTAGCCGCCGTTATTATCAAACTCAAATGTTGTACTGAAATGCACCGGGGGGATAATTGCCCCATCATCTTTGTTACGTTTATAATATGTATGGAGCGCCTTTGTCGAAAATCCTTTTGTTTTTTTCATAAGTCAAATGTGTACGCTGGCATCTTTTCTTTTTTTCTGTAATAATCCATGCTCTGCCATCCATTCATCATTAAATAATTTGCTGAGATAGCTTCTCCCCGAATCGGGCAACAAAACAACCACAATTTTATCACGTGACAGTTTTTTTTGTTTGGCAAACTTTATGGCTCCGGCAACAGCAGCACCACTGGATGAGCCGACGAGAATTCCTTCTTCCCGCGCAAGCCGGCGCCCCATCTGATACGCTTCTTTATCTGTCACTTGCACAACATCATCAATAATTGAAAAATTTATTGTCCCGGGAATAAAATCTTCACCGATCCCTTCAATTAAATACGTCTTTGCTTTATTCGTAACCTCTTTACGTTTAAAATAATCAATATAGACACTTCCAGCCGGATCAACGCCGATTACCTTTATGGATTTCTTTTTATCCTTGAGATATTTTCCAGTTCCCGAAATCGTCCCACCGGTTCCCATCCCTGCGATAAAATAATCTATTTCCCCATCTGTTTGTTTCCATATTTCAGGACCAGTTGACAGATAATGCGATTTCGGATTACTCGGATTGCTATACTGTCTGGCAAAAAAAGCATGGGGAATTTCATGTGCCAGCCGCTCTGCTACTTGATAGTAACTTCGCGGATCATTGGGTGCCACGTTGGTTGGACAAATGATAACTTCCGCACCATACGCTTTGAGCATATTTATTTTTTCCTGACTATTCTTATCCGGCATGGTAAAGATCGTTTTATATCCACGAACTGCCGCGATCATCGCAAGGCCGATGCCCGTATTTCCCGACCCAGTACATTCAATGATCGTTGATCCTTTTTTCAGCAAACCTTTTTTCTCAGCATCACTAATGATCTGAAGTGCCATACGATCTTTTATACTTCCGCCCGGATTGAGATATTCTATCTTAACAAGAATAGTTGCCCGAATACCTTTTGTTACGGTTCTCAGCTGCACGAGCGGTGTATTTCCAATGACATCGATAACATTTGATGCGTATTTCATAAAGTAATTACAAAAAAACCCCGTTTGCCGGGGTCTCTATGCACAAAAAAGCACAACCCCATCAAAAAGGAATTGTGCAGCAACAGACAGTATTCACATTAAATTTCATACCATTATGATATCACCTGAGTAGTAACTTGTAAACTATGAGAATAAAAATAATTTCGCATGGCTCCGCGTATTAGTTTTGCGTCATTCCGCGATCTAATCTCACAAATATAGCCGTATACTTATCCTTATATACTTCCTTCCATCTCTTTTGTTTAACAAGCTGTATAAGCCGGTCATAAACAGGCTTATCTGGTGATGCATATACGACTGAGTACGTTGTCTTATCAATATCTTTTTCATTTTGTTCAACAGTATAATAATCGGTAAAGGCACTGTACCCGTTCTGCTCCCACAAATGCATTCGGCCATCAATCGTTGGTTTGATCTGCGGATAATTCCAGATAAGCCATCCACCCCAATTGTACATAGAATATAGATTATGGGTAAGATGGTGCGTTATCAAGAATTCGGCCGACTGGGATGTACAGGGAAGTATTTGCGTCCTGCAGTACCCATCCCAATCAAATTTTGAATAGTTCGAAAAGGGATACCGCATCCATACGACCACTAAAAGAGTAGCAAGTAAAATTATCGTGGCTGAATTAGTTGTTATTTTCTTTTTGTCGGGTTTTAAAAACGCTGCAGACATTGCAAAAAGCGGGAAAAGTAAATAATAGGCCGGCCACACATACCGTTTTATATGGATCGATAGGATAAAAAGTATCAGCCCCCCGCCAAGATAGGGGAACAGTCGCCAAAATTTATTTCTGAAGAAGAGGATAAACAGGCCGAAAACCAGGATAATTCCGACAACAAGCTGATTCCACCATCCAAGGGAGAAAAAATCAAACGGTAAATACTCACCGATATCTAAAAGCAGCGGATTGCCGAGATGACTCAGCGCATCAAGGTGGATTCCGTAACCGAACGGATTAATAAAGGTAGCGACAAAACTGCACAGAAGTATAATACAGAGATTCCGTACAGTATTTTTTTCAGACGAAAACGCATCACGGATAAGATTGAGATGCAAACTTTTTTTCTGCTTTTCATTCTGTGATAATGCATACTGCAGTACTCTACTGATAACGTACAAGAATACCCAGCATGCAAACAATGCATAACCGAGAAGAAATTCTCCGTCAACATCTACCCATACCCAAAAAAGTGGAATCGCAAGCCACAATAATTTTGGTTTCTTCTCATAGAGACTGATGAAGTAGAACAAAATACCGACGAAAAGCGTTGATAGCATTTGTCCACGGAAAGAAATAATATTTACCTGCTCTTCAAGATATAAGATGAGTGGGAAGATAGTTGTTTGTTCCCAAAGTGTCAGATTTGCGGCTTGGGCAAAAAAATAAAATGTCAATGTAATAACCAATGCACCCAATAGAGTGAGTCCGAATAATCCGCCAAAATGATATGCGGTATAGGAAATTATGTCTGTCAGCCAGGAAGTATTTGCCCAATGGAAATGTGGCATCATTGTTGAAAAGGTATTGTCCCGAAGAAGCGTCCCGTGCTGCCAAAAATATTGTCCGTATTTCAGATGCCAACCAAGATCCGGATCTGACGGCTGGTATAACGAAAAGATGAAGACAATAAGATAGGGGAGCAGTAATAAGATGTTGCTCAATAAACGCCTGACGATTTTCATTTCTATGGGGGAGAGTATAACACAAATATTTGTTAACTCGTTAATATTTTTTGAAGTAACAAACTATTATGAGCTACGGCGGACCAATTTTGCGGTGCTGACAATCTCAAGGACTTTGCCGTCCCGGGTCTCAATAGTTGTTGCGCCTGTTTGTTCATGATAATCCTGAACCAGATCTGAGAGTGTCTTATTCTTCTCATTCATGTCAAAGCGGAGATCTTTCACTTTTTGATTAAGCGTCGCTACCGAAGGCTGTTTGGATATTTCCTGCCGGACAGAATTTTTTGCTTTGGTTACTTCCTTGACCCGTTCTACGTGCTCGTGGTATGTCGGATTGGTGTTGAAGGAATCCTCAAGCATCTCACGTTGTGTCTTCAATTCCAGCTTGAGCTTATCGATTGCCTCGATATGATTTTTGATCAATTCTTCGAGATTAAGAAGCGCGCTTGCTTGATCTGCTCCTGATACGGGGACATCCAATTCTTCTCCCTCGATAATTTCATTTTGTTGATCATCCTGAACCATAATAATTAACTATACAAAAGTCCTCTCACTATTGCAAGTGCGAAAAATCTATCTATAATGAATGTATGACACGGGAAGAAAAGACTAAGGAGATTATCAAAAGACTTTCCAAACTCTATCCCAATCCCAAATCTGCTCTCATCCATAAAACTCCATGGCAGCTGCTTGTTGCGACAATACTTTCAGCACAGGCAACAGATAAGCTCGTCAATACCGTAACACCTGCACTGTTTGAAAAATTTAAAACTATCAAGGCTTTTTCTGATGCGTCCGTTGAAGATATTGATGCAATGGTCAAAAAAGTAAACTTTCATTTTAATAAATCCAAAAATATCAAAGCTGCGGCTCAGATGATCATTGAAAAGTACAGCGGAGAAGTACCGCAAACAATGGAAGAACTTGATGCACTTCCTGGAGTTGCAAGGAAAACTGCCAACGTCGTTCTCGGTGACGCCTTTCATAAATCCGAAGGTATTGTTGTCGACACACATGTTATACGACTTACCAACAAGCTCGGACTGACCGATCAAAAAGATCCGGTGAAGATAGAGCAGGATCTTATGAAACTTGTTCCCAAGGATCAATGGCGGTTCTTCGGACATTATCTCACGTATTTCGGAAGAGAATATTGTCCCGCGCGTCCCCACAAATGTGACGACTGCCCGCTCAAAGAATTGTGCCCCGATACATAATCTTACAATAATGTGTTGTTTGATATTGACAACCTTATCACTTTTTAATAAAATTATTACATAATTCTATCAAATAGTTTACTAAATTAAATATATGCAAAGGATACTTCAGATTTAATACCTTCTCTAACTGGCCACTGAAAAAACTTTGCCCAAATAAAAATTCATAATTAGAAATAAAAAAATGAAAGCGAAAGAAGCAGGCCTTTATTATCCTGAAAAAGTTGTCATTGATGGAAGAGCTGGTGCAACATGGGTTGGTGATATCGCCGGGTTAGTCGATGCAAATACTCACGCGTTACTGAGAACCGCAAGGTTGGGAACTTCTATGGGCAGTCGAGCGAGAACAAGTGTACATATGCGGGGAGCACGAAGGGTAGGAGCCCTCGGAGTTAGCGAGCAACCGAACGGCAGTGAAAAACTTCCCCAACAAATGACTCGCCGATCAGGTAGTAAATAAAAAGTTATATCATTCCCTGTGCCTTCATGCGTCTTGCAAGGACTTCATCCAAAATCTTTTTTCTGATGCGGACACTTTTTGGTGTTACTTCCACCAGCTCATCTTCATTAACAAATTCCAAACTATCCTCAAGATCCATAACATGCGGGACATTAAAATGCTCCATTGAGCCATCACCCTTTGACCGCATATTGGATAATTGTTTTGCTTTGGTTACATTGACATGCAGGTCTTCGGACCTGGCATTTTCTCCAACCACTTGCCCTTTATAGACATTCACCCCGGGACCGATAAAAAGAGTTCCTCGTTCTTGGATGTTGGTTAACCCATACAAATTTGACTGCCCGTCTTCACTCGCAACAAGGGAACCATGTTCTCGTCTCACTGCTTCACCACTATCCACGTCAAATTTCTCGAAACTCGTATTGATTATCCCAAGACCCCGTGTATCGGTAATGAATTCACTCCGGTATCCGAATAACGCGCTGGTCGGGATAACAAATTCAAAAAATACGATATTATTTTCATCTGTTGTCATATCCGATAGTTCGGCTTTGCGTGCTCCCATTTTTTGCATGATGATACCTGAATAATCTTGTGGGGCCTCAAGAAAAACGCGTTCAAACGGCGCGAGCTTTTTCCCATCAACAACTTTGAGAATAACTTGCGGACGTGAGACTTGGAATTCATATCCTTCACGACGCATCCGTTCAATAAGGATGGCAAGATGCAGTTCACCACGCCCTGACACCATCCACTTACCGTCGGTTGTGTCTTCTACCCGCAGTGCCATATCTGTCTCAAGTTCTTTATACAACCGTTCTCTTATCTGTCGTGATGTCTTAAATTCTCCTTCTTTTCCTGCAAACGGCGAGTCATTAACCATAAATGTCATCTTTACTGTCGGTTCTTCAATTGCCAGAAGCGGCAGGGCGACGGGATTTTCAGGGTCGGCAATTGTTTCACCGATTGATATATCAGGAATTCCTGAAACAGCAACGATATCTCCCGCAGCTACTTCAGAAGTATCGACACGTTCCAAGCCTTCAAATGTCATCAGTGACGTCAAACGGAATTTTTTCATCTCGCCACTCCGTGTTATTTGCATGACATCCTGATTCTGTCTCAACGTACCGTTGTACACTTTCCCCACGGCAATCCGGCCTTTGTAATCATCTCGTGCAAGTGTTGTGACCAAAAGTTGCAGCGGTTTTTCCGTATCACCGGTTGTCTCAGGGATATGGGTGAGTATCGCCTCAAAGATAGGAGAAATATCTGTCATTGCAGATAATTCCGGTTCCAATCCTGCTTTTCCTTCTTTTGCCGACGCGTACACGACAGGAAAGTCAGCGGTATCATCATCCGCTCCCAATTCCAGGAACAGATCAAGCGTCTTATCAAGTACATGATGGACACGTGCATCGGGTTTGTCGATTTTATTAACAACGACAATTATTTTGAGCTTTTTCTCAAGCGCTTTTTTCAGAACGAACCGTGTTTGGGGCATCGGGCCTTCCTTTGCATCTATCAAAAGTAAGCATCCATCCGCCATGGTAAGTACCCGTTCTACTTCGCCGCCAAAATCAGCGTGCCCTGGTGTATCGATGATATTAATTTTTACATCATTCCATACAACTGACGCATTCTTTGAAAAAATCGTAATGCCACGCTCCCGCTCCAAGTCATTGCTGTCCATGATCAGGTCATGACCTGAGTCTTCTTTATTTAATTTTGTTTTTGATTGGCGCAACAACGCATCAACGAGAGTCGTCTTCCCGTGATCAACGTGCGCTATGATACCAACGTTTCTAATCTTCATATAAAAAAATCCCCGTCCAGCGGGGAAGCTTAACCTATAGATTATACCATTTTTGCCTATAAAAAGGCAAATGACCCATGTGCTATTTAATATTTTTGGCTCTTTTGGTATAATCCTATAATCATGAAAGTGAGTGAAGTCACAGGAGAAGGACAGAGCGGAAGCGTAGCTGTTGTTCAACGATCACCGGTTGCCGCGGTAAGATTCTCTGAAAGTGCTGCCGGTAGTGTTGCCGTACGAGAGAAACCAGCTCCAGAAAGCGCACAACCAGGACGAGGTCCTCGCGGTGTACACGTACGCGGATTGGCTGCTTTCAGTAGAACACTCACTGAAGCGACAGCTCTTGTTCGCAGGGGTCATGCAGCCTCCAGAGGAACTCACGTAGCAGAACCGGGACAAGAAAGAGGAGATGGGCAAGCTGCGCTCACGCACCGTGCGGTTGAAGTTGCTGATGTACGGGGTGGTTCACAAGGCCCTCACGATGGACCAGGAAATGATGATCAAGCGGCAGTAACAGGAAGAAATGCTCACACCGACGGTCCCCAAAGACAACTGGGTGGCGCAGATGGCAGACCACCAGGAGATGGTGGATTACATTCTGATGCAGCGGGAGATGGTGAAGGTGAAAATCCTGAACAAGCTTTTGCCCGCTTCCGTCCTGCGGTTGCAACTCTTCGTACACAAATTGCTGCATTAGCTGACCCCACTACTCACGACGATTATGTCGGACAAAGCGAACAAGGAGCCTTAATCTTTCAAATCGGCGATCCTGCAGATACCGCTGGTGGAAAAAATTATTTGATGCGTGTTGTTTCTCCAGAGGATGATCAAGCACAAGCATTTGAACAACAACGTACTGAAGCACTTATGCGTGCAAGAAGAATCCCTTTTCCTAAAGTACGCGGACACCTAGAACTGATAGCAGCATATGACCAGGAAACTGGACAGAGCATAACAAGAAAAGTGGAAGGGAAACCCTTAGGAGATCTTACACCTGCTAATAAAAGAGCAATTACAATTGGGGATCTCGTTGACTCACTTGAGGTAATAGAAACTATGATTGACTATGGTCTTGTGCCAAGTTCACAAGTTGATACAGATATTACAGCCAATACACAAAGCGGTATGCTCACTTTCGCAAATTATGTGCCTATTGAGCAAACGTCAGTTGATCCTGCCCACCCTGTATTGGCAATGGTACATGCTTTTGACGATCTTGCTGGTCAGCTCCAACAATATGAACCTGACGATGCACCTATGAAATCAGCAAGTGATCGTTTTCGAGAACACAGTCAAATAGCGCTGCGTGAGTATTTTATGTATGATAGCCCAGGTGTTGCTTTTGCAACAGAGGAGCTCACACATGAAGAGATTAGAGCAGTATATGCAAGAACGTTACCTGGACGCCGACGGCTTGCGTATGAGGCACATGTCGCTTCAGAATTACATGACTTAGCTTTGAGCGATGAAGGTACTCAAGAACAGAGAATGCAATTCTTAGATGCATCTCAACTTGCCTATAACAATATTGTTTACCAACAAATGATTAATGGAGACGGATATATACTTCCCGTAATTAGGACAGATCACAGCGGCAACAATCTCCTGCTCATAAATGATCACTTTTTACAAGCTCGGCTTGCATTAGCATATTGGCCAGTAACGTTAGCTCGCGTTAATGGCGAGCAGCTTAGCGCACAAGACCGCGCAGGAATTAATCGAAATTTAGCTTCTGTTCTTGAAGAAATGACAGTACTTGAAGAAACTGTTACTCAAAAAAATATACATGCTATATATGGTCATCTTGCTGAAGTAACAGCTATGACGCTCCTCAGCAGGCAAGGAGAACATGTTGATACAGCAATGGCTCTACCAACTTCAGAAGTACGACGACTGCATGCGGGCCCCGATTCAACTATTCTATTTTCCGGTGAAGGTGAAGACCATGAGCTTGACATTGACTGGAAACTTGCAACATCGCCAGCTACTCCATCCGGAGGTAAAGGTGAAGTTGTTATAACGCCTCTCTGTCTTGACGAATTAGGAAAAATGGCAAACCCTCCCCGTTTTTCAGCAGATAGAACCATTCGGGCCCGCGAGATAATTGCATATACCGCTTCACTTTTGCGTGAAGAAGGTTTAGGAATACGGGAACTCACACCAGACGAAACCGCGTATCTTAATCGTGTACAAATGAGAGTTTGGGAGAGAATCGAATCAACAGCATGGAATAGTCATGGAATAACGAATTTAGGCCAACGAGCTCGTTTTTAAGAAATCCTCCTCCAATTTATTTTCCAAACTTTATAGTTTGTTTACTAGTTTTTTTGAAATAAAAAGAACACAAAAAGATGCTATTGTAATAAAAATCAAACCCAAAAATTGCAACTCCTCTGACATAATATTTAATATACATTCCTATTTTGCTATAATCCTATAATTATGAAAGTGACTGAAACCACAGCTGAAGCAAAAAATGGTAGCACAACTGTTGTGCAGCGCACAGCGTTATCGCCGGTTGCCCCCGGAAGAATCCCTGATAGTGTTGCCGTGAGAGAAAGACCAGCTCCAGAAAGCGCACACCCAGGACGGAGTCCTCGCGGTATACATGTACGCGGATTGGCTTCTTTAGGGAGAACGCTCTCTGAAACAGCAGCTCATCTCCGTAGAGGTCATACAGCTGGGGTAACAGGAAGAGATACTCACACTGACGGTTCCCGTGGTGCAAGTGACCAACCACCAGGAGGTATCCCTCCAGAAGGTCCAGTGTTACCCAGAGGCCCAGAACCGGAGCGCTGGGAAAATCCACGAGGAGTCAAATTAATGGCACCAGTTGCACGATTGGAAGATATAGAAATAGATGAGATATCAATTCCTGAAGAAGCCAGGGCTGTCAGAGCGATGCAGACCGTTGTCAGAGAAGCGCAAGCAGCAGGAATTGAAATTATCGATACTGTCGGCATGAGACCTGAAAAAAGAGTACCCCTGGCACAAACTGCCGAAAATTTTGATATTATGCCACATCCTGCTCTTTCTATTACTCGTGAATTGGAACTTGCCGAAAAACTTTCAAGACGTGGTGAATTAAACGTACCCTCTATGCAATATCTACCCGATATGTCACGCGATGACATGAGAGAAATGCTCGAAGAAGAAGGTGCATTTATGCTGTTACGAATAGATTTGGATCGGGGAGAGGGGAAATATTTGATAGACAGACCGGATCAGGTTGAAACACTTGCCCGTCTTTTGGA
The DNA here is from genome assembly GCA_035533875.1 of Candidatus Acidiferrales bacterium. Classification (GTDB taxonomy): domain Bacteria; phylum Patescibacteriota; class Microgenomatia; order Levybacterales; family UBA12049; genus JACDET01. The sequence goes on along the minus strand of DATLSZ010000006.1, from coordinate 10,996 downwards.
TGATGAAGATACTCGACCACTACTAGAGAGACTGGTTGTAAGACAATTTATCCCTAGTCCTACCGATCATTATACTAGTCTAAAAGTCTACACAAATCCAAGAGCTGAAGCGATAGCAGCTACATTACTCTATTCCCATCATACGAAAGAAGAGAGCAGACATCCGGTTATCGCCATGCCCGATCCGAGAAGATCATATGATCCTGCACGAATACTCCTCGAAGATCCAGCTTCTGACGGATATCTCAGAGCAAAAGATGGTATCAGCTTAAGCAAAGGAGGTTTTGGGCAAATAGCACTTATGGGACAATTTGTCGGTCGTTTACAACCAGGAGAAGCTGAGATATTGGAAGCACACGGAATTAGTGCTAAATATCCGGCAGTCCCTGCAGAAATTCTGGAACAGGTCGGGAGATTACAACCACTCGCCCGATTGGCAGGCCTTGTATCAAGTAGTGATTTTGTTATAAATGCATATACAATGGATCCGTTCTATTTGGAAACAAATACTGCACCGGGTCCGTCTCCGGTTGCTGTGTGTTTGCTTGGTGATCCGGCACACCCTGATAGATTTGAAGCCATGTATCGAAACGCAGTACGTAGTTTGCTGTAAATAAAATCAAGGCACGGGTACCAGATGGCAGTTAATAATAAATAATTGTCTTTTGAGGACTCTGAATTGAAGTTAATTTGCTACTTGTTGTGCTGATTTCCTGCTATGGATAATCTGATTTACCATCGATACACTTTTTTCAACACCATGGATATCAGAATGAAGCTCAAGGTTTAATATTCCTTGATATTTTTCTTTTTGCAGCAGTGCGACAAATGCATCAATCGGCAGTTCTCCATCACCGAGCGGCATATGTTTGTAGCGAAGCGGCCGCAGACTGCCATTGAGTGGATGAGACCGGTAATCGCTTAAATGGATGTTGATTATCCTATCTTTATTATCTTTATAAAAGCGTAAAATATCTCCGCCTGAATGGGCGAGATGTACAATATCAAATGTTATATGGAAATTTATCCGCTGAATCAATGTAGAAAATTTTACCGCGTGCCACCGATGAGCATGGAAATATGATTCAATATGTTTCTCCATATTCTCAAAAGTAACCTTGACCTTATATTTTTTTTCAAGTTCATGCAGTGTTTGGACATAAGACTCGTTAAAGACTTGTTTGCGTGCCGAATTTATGTGCAGCACAATTACTTTTGCTCCCACCATATCCGCAATTTCAAATAACCTGGCTATTTCGTTAACTTTTGTCGCAGTAAGAAAACGCAGTGCCTGATGAACACTTAATACCGGAAATTTATATTTCGTCGTAAACTTTTTCACTTCCAAAATATCTGCGTCCGTTGTCGTGGCATATTGGGGTAACATCAATTCAAATCCATCCAAACCTATTTTTTTTAAATGTTTGAATACATCATCTGTTTTTTGATTCTTAAATATCTTATTCTTAACGATTTTGTGGTAGATCTTTCTTCTGTGAGGTAAAATATCGCTAAGAAACAAAGTAATTGATGTTTTCATGAACGGTGATTCTTTCCTATTATACTGTAATGAAATAAGAAATGCCAGTGGTTGACACTCCGCAGGGATAGGCGTATAAAGATGACAGTATCATAAAGAGTAACATATGGCTAAAAGACAGGGTTCACCATTTGGTAAATATTTCAAGAAGCTTGATAGCATTGATGAAGACTTGAAAGGTAGTGAAGAATTTGGTTCAATTTTGATATTGAGTCTTGTTGAAGAAGTAGGGGAGATGGCTCGTGCATATCTGGCAAAGCACGGAAGGAAACCGACAAATCTTTCAGCTCAGCAGGATGAGACCTATCAACAGGAACTTGGAGATATTTTACTTGCGATTCTTCGCTTTGCAAGAATAAAGAATATCAACTTAGATCAAAGGATCATGTATTCACTTCGGAAAATAGAACGAAGAAAAAAACAGCCAAAAAAATGACAGGAGGAAGAGATATTACTCATTCAACGGCAACCCTTCAGCTCTGAACAGAAATCTACGGAGCGCAGCTGATTCATCTCTACCGATTGCACCTATTGTCAACCCTGCATCGAACTCAAGGATCAAATTTTCTATAAAATCAGGATCTAAAGGTTCACCTTCACTCATTTGTCTTACATTAGCAGCAGATTCATCATCAAAATCTCTTCTGAATGTCATCGGTAAAAAAGTTCCTGAAAAATAATCGCACACTTTGTCTCCCATCTCATTAACTCCTTCTCCCCGCCGATAAATACCTATTCGTAACAGAGAAGTATTATTTTCGGCATCTTCATACTGATGAAGCACTCCAACGAGCTCTCCATCTAAATCCACATGAAGATCAGTGACTGTTATATCACCATTGATACTCACACGAGCCTCATGTCTACTTCTGAATAAAACTGACGCGGTACTTTGAACAGACAGATTGGCAGCATAGGCTTCAACAGTTGTCATGTGATCGTCAAATGGCCTTCGTACTCCGTCAATCGGAGAAAAAGAATGGAGTATGGACATAACCGTATGATACCGCTCAGGTGTTGCAGTAAATGCTCCTTGATCATGTAACCTTACCCCTCGTTCATGGATAGCTTCCCGGCCGCCAGGTCTCTCAACAGGGTGCTTATTACCATCTGCATCAATGGTGACTTCACGCTCCCGGTAATACAATTTGCTGTCGTGTCTATTGGGATAAATTGACAACTGCCTATCGAGATAGACTTGTTCGTCCCGATCTGTCAACCGGTGAGGTTCGGAAACTATTGCCACTACTTCCGCAAATTCATCCTGCATACCAGCTTCATCAGGCATCATTACCGTACCGATAATCCCACCTCTCTGATAAGTACTACTGATATCAGTCTTGTCTCCATATGGATGCTGTTGTTGCGGGTTTCTCAGAAGTCTTCCTGTTTCACTTATGAAATTACGTATTTCCCTCCGGCCGATCCTTTTTGGCATTTCCGGTCCATCCGGCGTCCTCAGTCTTCCTATACCGGGCGGAACATCGGATCCGCCTCTTCCGCCTGTTTGCGTTTCTCTACCTCTTTCCCTCAATCGAGCTCCCAGTCGTCCGTACTGTTGCTGAACTCTCCGAAAAAGATCCGAAGCGCTTCCTTTCACTATCGTATCCTGTGATGCATCAGGGACTATGTCTCTTTTATCTTCTCTCTGTGTCATCTCATGCGTAGTTGCTGCTCCGTGTATCCCTGCGGATTCAGCGTTTGTGGACACTGGCTCATTCACAGGAGGTTTGCCTGCAAGCAACGTAGCTAGTGTTTTTGTTTGTCTGCCAAGAATACGACCAGGTTCTGTGCCTGAAGCAGCAGTAATTACTGGTGATAATCCCCGGACATGTATGCCCCTGGAGGTTTGTTTTCTGTGAGACATTGAAGCCGAACCTTCACCCACAGCAACTCGTGACGGATCGGGATGTTCAGATTGTGCAAGAAATAGTAATGCGTTGGGATTTGAGGGTCCTGAAGAACCGGTTTCTCTTGCAATATCTTTCGTTATCATGGTTGTAAAACAATAGCAGCACTACGTATTAGGATACCTTTTCAGCTCATATTATTCAACGACTATGATTCTTGCTTACCGTATTTCACGTAAACTCTTCCGAACGATATTATTTTTTAACGATAACAACGCATTTGTCATACACTGTGCTATCAGAATTTCGCTTGTCTAGGACAACTTTGCATCCCATTGACTCAAGTGCTGCAACCGTTTTCTGATGTTCGGAATCAAAAAAAGAAGTAATGATCATAATTCCGCCATCACGAAGTCTCGCATATGCATTTTCATAGATCGAAGTCCATGCTTCTTGATCGGTACCTATTTGTTCATGCCGGATAACAACACCGTCTACCAAAGATGGCACCTGTGGAATTTCATCAAGATTTCTTGCATCACCGTGATAAAATTCATACGGCTGTGCGCCATGATACCTACGCGCGTAATCAATTTGTTCAAGGTCATTATCGACACCGATCAACTGTACGCTGTCAGTTACTACGTTATATTCATTTCCGCCAAAAAACGCATTAAGGACCGGTGCTTCTTCACAAATTCCACAACCGATATCGAGAATTGTTGTCTTACTATCTTGGGGAATTTCATAGCCGGTTTTGTTCACTTCATCCACCAACATATTCCAAAAATTCACAAGACGCGTCTCCACTGCTCTTGCTCCATCAATAAGTTCTCTCCGGTCATAAGGAGACATTCCTTGCAAACGGCTTTCCATCTCTTTATATATTGAATCATCAACAGTAGCGTGTTTTGTCGAAAGCGTCTTGCCAGGCTTCTGTGTCTCTTCTCTTCCGGGAACGCCATCACGTGCAGTGAGACCATCCGAATCGGGGAGTACTACATCTGTCTTGACGACTTTTCCCGCAGAAGCCGCATTGATGCCGGATTCATCAACATGCAACACCGGCTGTTGTATCCCGGTTCTGGCCGCTGGCGCTGGGGGTCCAATAACTTCCGAAGCAGGATCTGCGTCTGTTGAAGTTTCTTTATGAGTACGGACGAAAACCCGGGAACGTACACGAGTTCCAAGACCTAATAATTGCAGTGACGATCTATCAACAGTATCGCTTACTGCAGCTAATCGGGTTGCCAATGTCCGAGTAGACCTGCTTACCCGACTTAGTACCTGCAGTGGTTTTTCCGTACTCTTATCGGTTTTATTGATCCCGCCTGAAGGATTTTCATGAACCATAGTCATGCATTGTAGCAAAAACACAACTATTCATCAACTATAGGACTATTTATTGACCTGTCCGAAGAAATGATAAGTATTCAGGCCTACGTTTTTACCAAACCACACTCATGTGTCAAACCGATTCCCACAGCCGCAACGATTATGACATCAGCCACTATTTCCGTTTCCAAAAGCCTTCCATTTGAATTCTAGGCAATACTGACGGTGAGTCAGGAGTTTTGATCATATAGAATACATCGCGGGATTTTGTCTCTGTGTCTATATCTCCTTCTATTCCCGCTCTTTCTAAGGTTTCCTTAAAATGTGGTATATGAGCGTAAATCGGCAGTTCTGCAACTAATATGCCGTTTCTTTCACTTAGTAAATTCCATACCCTTTGTGATGCATAAGTAAAAAACAATGGATGTCGAGGCATAAAGTCTACACCGCCCCCTCCAAATTCTAGAATAACACCTGCTTTTTTACCTCCCATGTTAGCTTCTAATGTATCCCACTCTGAAGGGTCTAAAAGGTTTAATGCCCATTGATCAATTCCTAAAGCACGATCCCTGGCTCGCTCCTCGGGGGTACGTTCATCAGTACGAGACACCGAAGCGCCGCCTAATTCCTGTGGAGCATTAGGCATTTTGCTAAAAGCATCTCTCAGAGTCCAAGAAGGAGCAAAAATGTCTAAGATAAATGGAACAGGACTTTGACTCATTATCTCGATAAGAGATTTTCCATTCAAAACTCCTTTAATTCTTTCTTCATATACTTCAATGGGTGAATTATATCTGCCTTTACGCCATGCATCCTTTATTTCTCCTGCACTATCGACATGTGTCCACGCTGAAGAAACGCTCGTAGATCGTTCTAAAGCTTGTTCAAAGCGTGCTCGTGTCAGAGAAGAAATGTCTGATCTATCTTCTGGCCATACTGGAATATGGGCAGGGCTAATTTTTCTATCTGCCCGACCTGCAGATGCGTCAGTCCTATTTACAACATCTCTCCTGTCACTCTGTCCACTTCCACCCTGATCTCCTTTTGGCTCAGGCGAACCAGTACGAACGTCTGCTGTTGCGGCTCGAGCGACAACGGAAGATGCCGGTTCGACGGCAGGAGAACCAGAAGCTGTAACCGTATCTGGTCTTTCTTTTTTACTTCCACTGTCTTTTCCGGCATCTGGTATGGCTTCTTGTGCTCCTTGAGGTGATTCTGCTGCAGGTTTTGCTTGCGAAGGGGATCTTTTACCTTTCGGAGGATCAGTTGTTACTTCAGCCCCCGGTACACGGTGGGATAACCCTCTTATATGTATTCTGAGTGTACGTAATCCCCGGTTAGGACTAGAAGTCGATTCCTGTCCTCTAACAATAACCGAATTTGAAACTCTATCGGTCATTCTTCTCACAGGAGAAGTTACCTCTTTCAGTAGGCTACTGAATGCATTTCCTTTTCCATTTTCTCCAGAAGGTTCGGTAACTTTCATAATATAGGATTATATCAAAATTTTTAATTTATAGAAAATACTTTGCACCTTTTCGATAATATAGTACAAAATATGCATGTATTACCGGATATTTATCAGCTTACAATAATATTTACAAATATCTTGACAAATAACTACTGATGTGCTATAATACGTATATGTTCAAGCCACAATTCACCCTCAATTTCCGCATTTTGAATATTCTTTCCAGCATTGAACGGCTGTATGGAAAATTGCAGGGAGAAAAGCTGATTCCATCCCTCTCGCTCAGGCTATCACAGGAAAATCAAATCCTCGCGACTCATTATTCAACAAGCATTGAAGGCAACCCGCTGTCTCCACAGGATGTCACCAATGTCGTTCTGGGTGACCATATCCCGACGACAAAATCCGAGAAAGAAGTAAAAAATTATTTTATCATCATTACTGATTTACCAAATCTAGCACGGGAACATACACCGATTAGCGTAGAACTTACGGAAAAACTGCACAAAATTCTCATGAAAGGGATCGAACGGGATGGACTCGGAAAAATCCGCAACGGTCCGGTCTTTGTCGGTCATAAGACCAATCAAGAAATCGTCGTCAAGCATAACCCGCCGTATCATACGGATAAAGAAATCAAGCAAGCACTCAATGATTTATATGCCTGGCTCCGTGAAGAAAAAGAACTGCATCCGCTTTTGAAGGCAGCGATCTTTCATCATCAATTTGCCTATATCCATCCGTTTTTCGACGGCAATGGCAGACTTGCACGCATCCTGACGACGTATTTTCTTCTCCTTGAACAATATGAAGTTTCAAAATTCTTTATTATCGACGATTATTATGATATTGACCGGCATCTTTACTCGGATTGCCTGCACAGCGCCGATACTGGAGACAAAACATCCTGGATTGAATATTTTCTGGAAGGGATTGCCAGCTCACTTCAAGGGGCGATCGGGCGTATCGATGAACTTCGCCGGCATCATCTTGATCATCTCGAAGGAGAAAAAAGGGTACTTGTGACGCCAAGGGAAGAAGAAGTACTGCAGATTGTCATTAATAAAAAGGCAATTAAGACATCAGACATTGAAAAAGCATTTTCCGTTACCCGCCAACAGGCTCATTCATTGCTGTCATCATTGGTTGGAAAAAAGCTGCTGAAGAAATACGGTAGTACCAAAATGAGTTACTACAAACTGAAGGAGAAAAGTAAGTAACGGTTGCCAACCGGAGTATAATAGCAGTATGGCACGAACATATCCCACAATAGGATTAGCGCTGGGAAGCGGAGGAGCAAAAGGACTTGCTCATATCGGTGTTCTCAGATCGCTTGAAAAACACGGCATTCCCATTAGCTTAATCGCTGCATCAAGCATCGGTTCTATTATGGGTGCCCATTATGCCCGGTTTCAGGACAGTAAGAAATTGGAAGAGCTTGTATTGAGTTTTGACCGGAAGAAAGGCGCAGCACTTTTTGATTTCACCTTTCGCGGTGGGTTGATCAAAGGTGAAAAAACCGAAGCATTTATTTCAGAAATTCTTGAAAACGCGCAGTTTTCTGACTTGAGAATCCCTTTATCAATCGTCGCAACCAACTATTACACTGCCGAAACGGTAATTTTTACTGATGGCGATCTGACAAAAGCGATCAGAGCGAGTATAGCCGTACCCGCAATATATCAGCCGATTTTTTATCTCGATAAATTAATGGCAGATGGAGGACTCTCAAATCCGGTACCGGTCACTGTCGCATCCGGGATGGGAGCAGATATTACTATCGCAGTCAATCTTGATCAAGTTTACGTCGAGACCGTCCTCACATCAATTCCAGCACTCGCGAGAATTCCCCTTCATGCAGTAAACATCTTGAGGCATAACCTGGCTCAGTATGCTATCAGCTCGGCGGATGTAATTATTACGCCGCAAAATAAATTCCGCATAGGACTGGTCGGATGGAGATATATCTTTAACAATGAAAAAGCCCTGCAAATCATCAAAGAAGGAGAAGACGCGACGGATAAAGTCATTCCGGAAATAAACAAACTAATAGATCAATATCAAAAAGACCAGTCACCAATCAGAAAGATCTTTTCGCTCTTTACCGGCAGGTAACTCGTACAAGTATTTATTCTTTCATAACTCTTGCATTGAGATATTAGACTATAAAAAGTATTGTTATGCAGACACAGAGTAAAACATCCAAACCATCGCCCTTTGTGCGATTTATCATTTATTTGGGGCTCAATGGAGCGACGGGTTTGATTGCTATCATATCGCTCACATATCTTGCAAATTTTAACCCGTTTCTTCTATTTTTACCAACAATTACTTTCTCTGCATGGTATGGCGGATTTGTCGTCGGTTTTATAACGACAATAGTATCCTCATTTGTTATTACAGCAATGGTATATTATCCACCCAACCATCCGCTGCTGATTACCAATCTCACTCTTTTTATAGAGATGTTTCTGTTCCTTTTTGTCGGTATATTTATCAGTTATATTATTCATATCTCCAAACAACAGGACAAAATTACCGATTATCAACGGAGGCTAAGGCAGTCTCATCACGTCATCGAAACACTTGAAAAAAATTTTGATACTGCCCAAACTGAAATAAAAGCTCGCGACCAATTCCTCGCGATATCATCACATGAACTCAAGACACCGGTAACATCGATGTTACTCCAAGTGCAAACCGCTATTCACAACATCCGTAATGTGTCGCTTGCGAATTTCTCCGTCGCTACCTTACTGAAGATGCTTGAAGATACAGAGCAACAAAGCAAACGGCTTTCTAAAATGGTCAATGACCTGCTCGATTTATCCCTTATTACGACCGGTAAAATCGATTTGGAAATTGAAGAAACAAATATCACCGATATCGTAAAAGCAGTCGCAGAACGAATGTCAAACCGTTTGCCAGATAAAAAGTTGCTCACCGTTCAAATAAAACAACCCGTGATCGCGTACTGCGATAAGTTGAGGATTGAACAGGCGATTATCAATTTGGTCACAAACGCGATAAAATACGGCAGTAACAAACCGATTACTATGGAGGTTACCAATAACGCTGACCATGTCAATATAATTGTCAGTGATAATGGAATCGGAATACCGACAGATCAGCAGAAAAGAATCTATAATCTTTTTGAACGAGCAGTGACATCAAGAAATTACCAAGGACTGGGTGTCGGATTATATATTACCTATCAAATTGTCAAAGCACACAATGGAAGAATTCATCTCCAAAGCCAACCCAATAAAGGGTCTACGTTTACGATTGAATTACCACACAAGCAGCTTAAGAAATAACATGCAACATCTCATCGCGCTATACAAACCTGTCGGTCTGACACCACTTGAAGTAATAAATAGATTCAGACTAGTAAATCCTGAGTTTGCTCACGAAAAAATCGGCTACGCCGGCAGACTTGATCCGATGGCACATGGTGTGCTCCTTCTGATGATAGGAGAGAAGACCAAACAAAAAGACAGATACCTGTCGCTTACAAAAACCTATGAATTTGAAATCGTTTTCGGATTACAAACAGACACATACGATCTTTTGGGATATTTAAAAAAAACGAATATAAAACAACCATCACAAGATGTCAACATATTTGTAAATTCTTTTGTAAAGGCCCATGTCGGAAAACAACTACAATCCTATCCGCCGTACTCTTCAAGAACCGTCAACGGCAAACCGCTTTTTTGGTATGCAAAAAACAACAAACTCAGTAAGATCACAATTCCACAGCACGAAATAGAAATTTTTGATTTTGTCTTTCTGTCTGCAGGTGAGATTACGTTACAAAAATTACAAAAACAGACGCTGACTGCTATCACATCCGTAACAGGGGACTTCCGTCAAAATGAAATAATAAAACGTTGGGAAGAATTATTTATGAAAAATAAATTAAATACAAAACTTCCCACGGCAACATTCCGTGTCTTCTGTTCAAGCGGCACCTATGTGAGAGAACTGGCTCAGCAAATGGGAGAAGAACTGGGTTGCGGAGCGATAGCAGTGGATATTCTCAGAACTGCAATCGGAACGTTTTCAATCGATGACGCAATTAGATTATAATAAATAAGAATCATGATTAATGCTGAGGAACTCTTATTTGTAGTTGACGAAAACAATAATCCACAAAATCCTTTGCCAAGACATATTGTCCATGGAAAAGGGATATGGCACCGGGCAACCGGTATATGGGTTGTTAATAATAACAAACAAATACTCTGTCAAAAACGGTCGCTGAAAAAAGATCTCAAACCGGGCATGTGGGAAGCATTTTTCGGCGGGCATCTGCATCCGAAGGAAACCTACCTCGATAATGCTCTTGAAGAGTTATCGGAAGAACTGGGAATAATAGTACAAAAAGAGAACCTTATAGCATATAAAATTTTTAAAAGTGACAAACCCTCTCACAAAGAATTTCAGCATAGTTTTATATACAAATTAGATAGGGAAGATACCGAATTTCATTTTGAGAAAGAAGAAATTGATGAAATACGATGGTATGATTTTGAGACAGTCAAACGATTGTTATTGGTAACAAACGACCTCCATTGGGTACATAAATCATGGGACAAAAAAATGCTGGATAACATAGCACAGCTAAACGCTAAACGCTAAACGCTAAACGCTAAACGCTAACTCATTCTACGGCGTCTTAGATACCACCCGATATCCTTCCGGCAAGCTTTTGATATAGGTATTTGCCTGATCTGTCGGGACAATATACTTGATATCCGAGCTGTCCGATGTCTGGATGAGGATCGTTGTCTTTTG
>DATLSZ010000005.1:0-8018 GCA_035533875.1 Candidatus Acidiferrales bacterium | reverse complement strand
GTCGTCACACCGGGGATTGATAATGATGAGATAACGTACGCTTTGTTAAGCGAACATATGGTATCGGTGCCCGGACTTCCACCATTTGTTGCGGATGCTTTCGGACATCCGACACCGTATCTCTATCTCAGTGGAGTGATTCTTCATACATTTGGCAGGTCAATTATGGCTATCCGGTTGGTATATATTCTTTTCGGAGCGCTCAGTATCGCGGCGTTTTATGTCTTACAGCGATTGTTTTTCAATAAAACCATCTCTATTACCGGCTCGCTCCTCATGACCTTTTCCTACCCATTCATTATCATTTCACGACTGGCTCATGAAATAACTCCTATGGTATTTTTTCAGATCCTCAGTATTATTTTCCTTACTCTTGCCTGGAAGAAAAAAAACAAATGGTATTACGCTGCTTTTGGATTATCACTTGGCATGGGTTTTTACACCTATGTCGGTTACCGCACTTTTGCTCCTCTCGCGATACTCATAGCAGTTTATTTAATTTTCAAGAGTGCTTCATCAGTAAAAAAAAGAATCGCACTTTATGTCATAACATTTGCGGCATTTTTTATCTCTCTTGCACCGCTTGCGAGTTACAGCATCGATAATATGCAGAGTATTATGGAGCGTACTGCGATGCTTTCGGCAACGACACAAGGATTTGACAATTCGGAAGTGACAGTAGAAATCGCGGCCAATTTCGGCCGGCTTCCCCGGCTCTTTTTTATGGGAGATCCCGATGCGGGGCCCAACGGATATAATGACTTTCTCAAAAATCCCGCGAACGTGAGTACGTTTGATTTCGGAACATTCATATTTCTGGTCATCGGTACCGGATTTCTTTTAAAGACAAACAGAAAGCTCCTTCTCATTATCGCTATCCTTGCGATATCGCCGTTAGTTAACGATGTCCTGGTCGTTGAGCGGATACCCGAAGCGATGCATCCAATGGGTATGGGTCATCCCAATACTCTTCGTATCGCGGAGATTATCCCTCTGATTTATTTTATTATCAGTTATGGAGTCGACCGGCTGCGGTTGCTACTAAAGAACGGCAGTATGAATTTCTTTTATATTACTTTTGTATTTCTCGCGTTGATCATGATTAATAACTGGTATTTATACTACGAGCAGCCGATGGATAAAGAGTTCAGTCTGTATATCGATGTCTATAACGGCGTGTATGTAATGGATATTGTTAACTTGATAAATAAAAATAATATTAAAGAAGTTGCAGTATCACCTCAGATTCAGACGGATTCACGGTTCAAATATTTTATTAATAAAGAGGTAACTGTTAAGACATACGCGCCGAAGACGTACGCGGATGCGATACAACAGGCAAAAGAGAGTCAAGTCACGTTTTATTATCTGCCCTATGATAAAGATCTCACCCAACAAATTGTTGCACACGGGCAAGTGCAGGGACTGCAGATCCAGCCGTTTGCCTTACCGCAAATTCCGAGTTACACCTATGGACTCGTGATGGTAAATACACAATAAGTTGGTCTTACTTCACAATTCTTTTATATAACAATACTCCGGAATTATTGACAATGAGCTGGTAATGCTTACTGATGACAAGATCCGCCAGATAGTTATTTACCGTTCGGGTATCATCAAGAACAGGCGGCGGCAGCTGTGTGTCAAAAATGACATAATCGGCAGTTTCATTTTTATTTGGAGCGTCACTGACCAGCTTATAATATCTATTTATATGCGACACAATTTGTCCTTGCGCTGAGATTGTCGCATGCGGAGGGATAGAATTGATAACTTGTGATAATACCATCAAGGTATTTTCACTTGGGTCGACCATTATAGCCCCTTCAGGATATCCTGTCCGGTACGTGTTGGGATTGAGGGTAAAGACATAATAGCCATATAATACATTGAAAAATAACGCGAGATAAAAAATCATCGTGCCGGTAAACACCGTTGTATTGCCGACCATCGAAACAAGTTTTTTATTTTTTCGTATCGTATCGATCGCTTCTATTGTCGCAATGACAGTGACACCGGTGAGGGCTGCGCTGTAATGTGTGCCGATCATCCCCGCGATGCCGTTGCTGAGCAGCTTTTCCATCAAAGACGGAAGGATGATAAGAAGAGACGGCGGGTATAAAAAGAGCAAAAATCCGAAAGCTCCGAAGGACTGGAAAAACGTATCGATTTTATAGTCAGGCGTTACAAGCGTTGTCAAAAAATTCAGCGGGTGGGTCACGATATACAGAATAATGCCGAGAATCCCGCTGCCATTTGATTGACTGTATTGTCCCCAGTATCCGAACCCTCCACCGTGCGGGGTGAACGCAGGGAAGATGATCATAAAACAGAAGACATACCATGCCAGACCGAGAGTGGCAGTTGAACTGCCAAGTATTTTATCCCGTCTGAAGATGAGCAAATAGATCCCCCAGAAGATCATGATAAAGGCGACTTCTTCTTTGACACAAAGGGCGAGGAGAACAAATAATAGATAGCGTTTTATTTTTCTCTCGAGATAAAAATAATACATCCAGAAAAAGATTGTCGGGAATAACATAATTTCGTGAAAGCCGTAGGCGATGCCGAACTGCATGCCGCCGAAGGCGATGAAGGCAAAAGCAAGCGACAGACCGATAAGCCGTGAATGCAGGTGTTTTTTTGCGATGAGATACAAAGGGATAGTTCCGGTTAAAAAGACTAATGCTTGCACAATCATTAACATATCGGCTGACGGCAGTATCCAGTAGATCGGCACGAAAAGATAAAAAATTGGTGAAAAATGTTGAGACCATTCTGCGAACACCGGTTGACTGAAATGATAGAGATACGGAATTTTAAATTCTGACAGCTGCCAGACAACATCGTGGAAATAGAAAACATCAATTGCCTGTGATACCATTCTTTCATAATTCGACATGGTAAGGACAAAGATAAAGATGCTATATAAGCTCACAAATGCTCCAAAAATTAAGAGAAACCTGTCTTTCAGTTCATCTTCACGTTTTGTTTTTATTTGTCTTGAAAGGAATAGTGCAAAAGCAAGTCCCACAAGTGTAATAACGACATAGGAAAAAGATGTGTTCCTTAACAGCGTTTGGTCTGTCGGAAGACGAAGATAGGCGTATAAAAAAGGAATCGCTAAAAATACGGAGCAAGTTATACCGATGAACCAGAGGGATTGCTTTTTCACGCTATATTTTAAGTATATTGCTAATCTGTTTATAAAACAATCAGTTCTCTTTATAATGATGAGTGAGTATTGTAAGATAAGATCATGCCGCATGAACGTACCGAAGAGTTTTCTTTCAAAAACTTCTTCATCCCCTTGACGTCGCTGAAAGCAGTGCATTTTATCGTTATCATTGGTTTGGTAGTTTATTTCAATAGTTTGTTCAATGGTTTTGTCTGGGATGACTTCGGTTATATCCTCAATTACCCGCCGCTTCATTCTTTGAATCTGCAGGTACTCTTCGGGCAGAATGACTTCAACCAACCTGATTCCTACTACCGTCCACTTTCGGCACTTTATTTTGCCATTCTGTATACGTTGGTCGGCAATCATGCACTGTTATATCATCTTTTACTCATCATCGTTTGCATCATCAATGCCGTACTGGTCTATTTTCTTTTTAAAAAATTTTTCAGCATACTGCCATCGTTTTTTGCCGGCATAGTATTCCTGATCCATCCACTCAATGCCGAGTCTGTTGATTATATCGCACAGACCAACTCACCGTTGTCATTTTTGTTCGGGATGATCGCTCTTCTTATCGGGTGTAAAAAAGAATCATATAGAAAACGGGATTATTTTCTAATAAGTATTTGTTTGTTAATTTCACTGCTGACAAAAGAATCAGGTATTCTTTTTTTTATTCTGTTGTTTCTTTATAAATATCTCTATAACCGGAAAGAAAGTTTGCAGATATTTTTCACTGGAGCAGCGACAGTGGTTTTGTACTTACTCCTGCGGATGGCAACCATTGGCATAGCAATCAAACCAGCAGTGATGATACCTGTGCTGCAGACAACAATTGTGGAGAAGTTCATCAGTATTCCGAAGATTTTTGCGTATTATATCGTCAATCTATTCTATCCAAATACTATCTCGATTGACCAGTTGTGGACAGTAAAAGAAATAACTGTACCAAATTTTTATCTGCCGCTTATTGTGACATTGCTGTTCTTCGGAGTACTCATCGGAGTTGGAATCTATCTCAGACAGTCTATGTATAGAAAAGCATATCTTTTTTTTCTTGTTTGGCTGGCAATAGGAGGCGTGCTGCTGCTTCCGTTCTTGCCGCTTGATATGACAGTCGCTGACCGTTGGTTCTATTTTCCGATGGTAGGACTTCTCGGTATCATAGGAATTTTTTATCAAATGCTCATAACAAAGAGCAGCAGGTTAAAGAGTAGTATCAGTGTTGTCCTTATTATAATAGTACTGCTGTCGGTACGTACTATTATCCGCAACGCGGACTTTCATGACGCATTCGTTTTGTATCTTCATGACAGTAAGATATCGGATAATTATGATATTGAGGACAATCTCGCCGGAGAATATTATGCGATGGGAAATTATCGGGAAGCACTGACACATTATAAAAAATCCGTCGAGCTTTTTCCGTATGAAGTCAATTATTACAATCTTGCGTATTGTTATTCGCAATTAGGGGAGAAGCAGCAGGCAATAGATGCCTACGCGCAGGCGCTGAGGAGAAAGCATTATTCCAGTATTCCACAGAAGCATCTTAGTATCACTTATACACAATACGCGTTGACGCTCCTTGAGGTAAGAGAATATCAAAAGGCAAAGCGTATTATCACGGTGGGTTTGTCGGAATATCCTGATAGTAGTGATCTCAAAACAGAGTTAATCCTGGCTCAGGGTAAATTATCTGCTCAGAGTAAATGAGTCAGTTGATGTACCCTTACGCAATCATCTGGTTGAATGGAGGCTTGCTATCTGGTATACTTAGCCTATGCCAGCAATACAACGCAGTGAATTTGCATTAGCTTTAAATCAAGTCGCTTCCGAGCGGGGAGTTGACGTTAGTGTGGTCTTAGAAACAGTCCAAAATGCCATCCTGGCAGCGTATCGCAAAGATCATCCCGGAGTTGAGGTGGATGATTATAAAGCGCTTCTTGATCCCAATACCGGGGAAGCGAAGATTTTTAACGGCGATGAGGATGTAACACCTCCTGGATTTGGCCGTATTGCCGCGCAGACTGCAAAGCAAGTCATCCTTCAGAAAATCCGCGAGAAAGAAAAAGAAGCGATCTTTACCGACTACCGGGTGAAGATAGGAACCATTGTCAATGGTATGGTTCTGCGTTTCGCAGGTCCCAATATCATTGTTGATATCGGAAAAGCAGAAGCGATCATGCCGGTTTCAGAGCAGATCCCCAACGAAAAGTATCATCTCAATCAGCGGCTGGTGTTCTATCTTTCAGAAATCCGTGAAGGAGCAAAAGGAGAAGAAATTGTTGTTTCACGGGCAAACAACGGTTTGCTTGATGGTCTTTTTAAACGTGAAGTTCCTGAAGTTGCACAAGGTAGTGTTGAAATAAAAACCATTGTCAGAGAGCCAGGTAACCGGGCGAAGATTGCCGTATATTCAACACAGCCTGGCATTGACCCGGTTGGATCTTGTGTCGGGCAAAAAGGAGTTCGGGTGCAGGCGATCATCCAAGAACTTGGCGGGCTTGAAAAGATTGATATCATTCAATGGTCTGATGATACCAAAACCTATATCGCTCAGGCTCTTTCTCCTGCAAAGAACGTCCGTGTTGAACTCGATGAAAAAGAAAAAATCGCTCATGTCTTTGTCCCGCAGGATGAATTATCCCTCGCTATCGGAAAAGACGGACAGAATGTACGGCTCGCATATAAATTGACGCAATACCGAATTGAGATTGAAGGCGAAGGCGCACCGGCAGTTGTTGCGGAGAAGGAAGCAGCAAAACCCGAAGCGAAAGCTGAGGCTGAAGAAGCCGCGGCGGAAAATGCCGTTGCAAAAGTAAAGGCAGAGATCGCAGAAGATGTCGCGGATGATGACGCCAAACAAGTTGTGGCGGCTGCAGACCCTTCGACACGCTCAGGGCAAGAAGAAAAGGAAGAAGTAAGTGAAAAAGTTGAAGAGCCTGCAGAGGAAAAAGAAGCAGAAGAAGCTTCAGCGGATGACAAATCAGAAGAGAAGACAGCATCTGCAGATGCAGAAGAACAAACAGAAGCAGACAGCACAGAACCGGCTGAAGAAAAAATAGCTCCTTCTTCAGAAGAAGAACACACAGATACCCCGGCAGTTGAAGAGAAGAACGAAAAAGCTGCGTAATTTTCAATTTAAAATTTTCAATTTTCAATCAAATTACAATGATACAATGTTTGAAACATTAAAATTTAACGGAATGAAAATTCAATGAAAATTAAAAATTGTAAATTAAATATTTTAGAGAAAAGAGGCGCCAAACTATGTCCAAAAATAATGACACACATAAACCAAATACATTCCCTCCGGTCGTAGCCGTTCTCGGTCATGTCGATCATGGCAAGACAACCCTGCTTGACGCAATCCGCAAAAGTTCCATCGCAGAACGTGAAAAAGGCGGTATTACGCAGAAAATCGGTGCATCATCCGTTGAAATACTCCATGAAGGAACTGAGCGTTGGATCACGTTTATTGATACACCCGGACATGAAGCATTCACCAAGATGCGGTCCCGTGGTGCACAGGCTGCAGATTTGAGTCTTCTTGTTGTGTCTGCAGTTGACGGTATCAAGCCCCAAACCCATGAAAGTATCGAAGCGCTCAGAGCTGCAAAGACACCATTTATCGTTGTGTTGACAAAAGTTGATCTGCCGACAAAAAATGTTGAGAAAGTCAGACAAGAACTGGCGAAAGAACAAATTCAACTTGAAGAATATGGTGGGGAAACGCCAATCATCGAAGTCAGTGCAAAAACAAATCTCAATATCAAGGAATTGCTCGATCTGATTCTGTTGATGTTTGATACGCAGAAAAAGGAGACTTATGCTCAAGAGATCAATAGCACAAATCCACTTGAAGCGGTTGTTATTGAATCTAAATTGGACGTCCGGGCGGGCGCGAAAGCAACGGCTATTATCAAAAATGGAACGATTACGGTCCGTGAGGATGTACAGATAGACGGGCAGATGTTCAAAGTCCGGACACTTTTTGATAGCAACGGCAAACCTGTTCAGACAGCAACAGTCGGAGATGCGGTAGAGATACTTGGTTTTACTGATGTTCCGCAGGTGGGAAGTTTGATCAAAAATAAGGCAGCCGAAACTTTTGAAATTCTTGGAGATGCAAAACCACTCAAGCGTGAAATGCAGTATCTAAAAGAAGTAGTACATAAAGGTATTTCCGTAATTCTTATTGCCGATACACAGGGATCTTTGGAAGCGATTGTGAACGCGCTGCCCGAAGGGATCAAATTAGTCAGTCAGAAATCCGGTGAAGTTAATGAAGCAGATGTTCTTATGGCAAAGTCGACCGGGAGTATCTTATTGAGTTTTAATACTAAATTAAAACCCGATATTGTTTCTCTTGCGTATACTGAAAAAGTACTGCTGCGCAATTACGAGATAATTTACGAACTGCTTGATGAGGTGAAAGATGCATTGGAAGGGAAGATCCAGTCGCAGATGGAGCAGATTTTCGGAAGTGCGAAGGTACTCGCCAAATTCCCGTTTGAAAAGACGTTTGCATATGGAATAGCTGTTTTGGATGGCAGAATCGCCAGAGGAGACAGGATTCGGGTGATACGGGAGGATGAGCCAGTTGGTGAAACGACAATGAATTCTCTTCGCGTCGGTAAAAATGCGACCTCAAAAGTTGAAAAAGGCCATGAAGCCGGAATTGTTTTTTCGGGAGGACTTGACATTCAGGTGGGAGATATGATACTATCCCATAGTTAATACGTGAGTAGGTATATTTGCGTTCCTTACAAACTATGGATAAAAATACAATTCAAAAACTTAAAGACGCGATTGCGAAGAGCAACAGTATCGG
>DATLSZ010000004.1:0-15582 GCA_035533875.1 Candidatus Acidiferrales bacterium | reverse complement strand
TATCAAAGACACTTTCCGCCCGCCCAGGCTGTGTGTGCTTTGCTGTATTCGTTTCAAAAAGAGGTGTTTTTGCTGTTCCTGAGCCTCGAATTTCCAAGAAGTGATTAATTTGTTCTTCTGTGTAGCCAACTTCACCTTCTGGGGTAATAACAGGTTTGAGGATGTTTTGTTCGTTCCATTTGAGAAGAACGTCAACAGAAACCGCCAATTTTTGGGCAGCTTCTTTTAATGATAAAAATTTACTTGGATTGCCTGGGCGAGCTGAATCCATGAAAGACTAATAAAACAATTTTGGCAGAGCTTGTGAAAATCTCTGCCTATTATTAATATAGGTAGTTTTTCTAGTAGTAGTCAAGATTCAAATAATATTTTGAGGCTAAATTTTTGTAAGAAAATGAGGTATTTTTACAAAAAAACAGGGATTGTGAAAAATTAAAAAAAACGTATTTTTTTTGATTTGACGGTAAATGAAAAAAACGAAATCAGCACGAAGATTAGCAGAAACAGGTATAGTGTGCTTATCATGAAAACGGTTACAATCGGGTTGCTATTATTTGTCAATCGATATGCTGTGCTTTTAAACCATACAAACTCTTAGGCTAGGTCAACAAAATTGCATGGTAAAGTAGTAATTCAAGGCACAATATAATATCTACAGGATAATATGTTTTGTAGATAAATTAGATAATCATTATGATGAAAAATAAAACCGTTTCTGCAGGTGAGGGTATGTGGATTGTGATAGTGACCTGTTTGATTGTGTGACGAGAAATATATGTAGTATGATTTATCATCTAGTAATCAATTTTATAAAATCTACAGGACTAAAGGTAATGCTTCTGAATGGCAACGTGTAAAAAGTTAAGAAAAGATAACGTGATTTGCCTTTTACTAACCAAAATGCTATTCAACGAGTGGAAGTTAGAAAAACAAAATATATTAATCCTGTAGAAAATATGCCATAGTCCTATATGTAATATCTGTGCCTGAAAGTTCTCCTTGAGTACTTGTATGCTCGCTTTTACAAGAATTACGGACGCAAAAGATTTATAAATGAGAGTTATTAGATAAAACAAAACAGAAAATTTTCTAATAGGAATATATCGTCATTAAAAGTAGATTTTTTTTCACATGACATGTCACTGTCTCGACAATTGAACTAAAATTTTTCTCCAAGGAAATAAAGGGGCATCATTTTGTTGTTATTTTTTACTCACTCGTTTTATTGGGCGAAGAGGATGGATTTGATGTATTTCCTTTCGCTAATTCTTCTTCAACATACAAAATTTCAATGCCAAGGTATATATGCGCTACATCTTTTTTCACTTTCATTATCGCTTGCTCAAAGGTTAGTTCTTTAACCTTCTCTTTATTATGATAGATCGTTAACTTGTTCTGGATGATAGAGATAAAGTTCGCGTGCATTGGATAGATATCAAATGGTCCGATTTCATTGAACGAATTGATCCGGTCAGCCTCACCTTCGAAGAGAACATTTTGTGTGTCACGCACTTTTACTTGTAATACTTTCTTGTCTGCCATAGCTTTTCTGTATAAAGATTTTTTCTTGTATGCTGATTACTCTTTTTTTGGTTGGTCGGGTTGTATATTTGTTTGTGCCGGTGGTTGGTTTGTATTCGGCGGTGCTGTTTGTTGTGCCGGTTGAACGGTCTGAGCTGACTGGGAATTTGCTTGAGGAGGAGCAGCAGCCGGTTGTGGTTGTTGCTGATTACCAGGTGAACTATTAGGCGTTGGCGCATTAGCGACAACTGTCTTTTTCGATGTTAATTTTCCCTCAACGTCTTTGAGTGTTCCTATAAACATTAAATCTTCCGGATCCAGTGTGTCGATCTTACCGTTGAGTATTGCTTTTACATCTGCAACTGTTTCTTTCAATGAGACATGGACACCTTTTTTTCCGGTTTGCGTCTCAACGACCGTGAAGTTCTGTGTCATGTAATTTGTTATAAATTTTGCCCGTTTGTAGGTGACTTGGTCATCCGCTGAAAGCTCTGATTCGCCAATCAAGGAGACGATTCTTTCCAGAGACTTTGCTTTTTTCAGAATCGCCTGTGCGTCTACGGCAGCCTGGTAGTGTTCTTCACCGACGAAGTCAGGATTCAGTGAAGACGAATTTGATGCGAGGATATCAATAGCAGGAAAGTGTCCTGTTTGGTATACCTCACGAGAAAGAATCAGTCCTGAATCCAGATACGGAAAGATCGCCTGCACACCGCTATCAGTAATATCGTCAGCAGGAACATAGACTGCTTCAAATGTGGTAATAGCATTTTTCTTCGATGAAATGATGCGTTCCTGCAGGGATGCCATCTCCGATGTGAGCGTTGATTGGTATCCACCCTCTGAAGGGATGGCACTCATGAGTGTAGACAATTCATACCCGGATTGAGCAAAACGGAACACGTTGTCAATAAAAAACAATACGTCTTTTCCCATGATGTCTCTGTAGTATTCAGCAAGAGTTACACCGGTAAATGCCGTCCGGAATCTTAGCGCAGGATTTTCTCCCATACTTCCATAAACAAGACTGACACCTTGCATAACGTTGCTTTCTTTCAGTGTAGTATATAATTCTTCTCCTTCACGGGTCCGTTCACCCACACCGGTAAAAACAGATACATTTTTTTCGGGATTTAAGATAACCAAATTATGGATGATTTCTGAGATAATAACGGTTTTGCCGACACCTGCTCCTCCAAACAATCCAACTTTTCCGCCTTTGATAATAGGTGTAAAGAAATCAACTGTTTTAATTCCAGATTCTAAGATCTCTTTTGGAATTGCGACATTGGCGAAGGTTACGCCTTGAGAAATAATCGGTTTATATTCTTTTGCTTTTATTTCCCCAGCCCCATCTTGCGGTACGCCAAGGGTATTGATAACTCTTCCTAACGTTTCTTGTCCTACAGGAATTCTGATTGGCTGTTCTGTTGAAACGACCAAAGCGCCGTGATGAAGCTTGGTAGTTTCACTGAGCGCGAGACAATAAAATGAATTTGGTGTAGCGGAACGGTAGACTTCCATCTTAACATCCTGGTCTTCTTTATAAACAAGGACATCATTAAACCGAGGTTTTCTTTCTAAGAATTCAACCTCGATAATTTGTCCTTTAACACTGATAACTTTTCCGATTAGCATAAAGAGATAAATCAATTTTCTTCTAATAATGCAACAACTCCCGAGATAGTTTCAAGCTGTTTTTTGTTATCCGTAAGATGTTTTGCCCGGACTTTTTCCCGATTTAATTTTTTCGTTTCTTCTTCTATATGGCCAAGCGCTTCTTCCATTGCATTCACACGGGAAGCATGCCGTGCAAGCTGATTCTCCAGAAGTGTCTGGCTGAAAAGGTTTGCCATAATTTGTGTTTCGAAAAAGTGAAAAATTTTCTGCAGTGAAGGCTCAAAAATAAATCGGTCTTCACGCGGAACTTGCGAGAGTGTTTCGGTTTCAAAAATTTCTTCACCTGAAATACTCGTTTCAATCGGACTTTGCTTTACCACATTGCCGAATTTTCCATAAAAGACATCGACTTTTTCATACTCAAGAAATTTTTGCATAAGTTTTTTAATATGCGCGACATCCACACTGGTATCAGGGATTTCAAAATATTCATAGGGTCTGTTGTTGCCGGAATTTTCATACATCGTCTTTCCTGCATTTCCGATGATGGCAATATCGACTTCATCAGGTTTTGTTTTTACCAGTTCTTGCATAAACAATCTGTATGTTTTTTGCGTTACCGCGCCATAGAGGCCACCGTTCGCAGCGAGATATACGAAAAGTGCTTTATTTTTTTTCTGGAGTGTCGGCATCAGACCATGTCCACCCATCTTAATTTTTGCCATAAGGTCTTTTACTTCACGGTTGTATGAAGCTTTTAGATCCACGTAAACATCGGAAATATCTGCTAAGAAATCGCGAGTTTTCAATACCGAGTCTCTGATCTTTTGCATGCGGACAATAGCGATCTCCTCATAACTTTGTGCGAGATCTTTGATACTATTCAGCGCTTCTAATTCTTCAAGGATTAATTTCTTCTGTGCCATAGTTTTTTTACTTTATCAGTGCCATTAATTTCTCTTTATCTTTCAATATTTTTTCATTAAAACTTTTTAAGTCGTTGACTGTTGCTAACTCCATCAAAAATTGTTTTGGCTGATCTTGGTGGAATGCATTGATAAGCCCTTTTTTTGATTTATCCAGATCCTCTTTGCTCGAGATAATTCCTTGCAGAATCATGGAAAGAATAATCAGCTGAATTGTTAACGGAATAGTTAGCTGATAGGGCTGTTTAAAAAATTGGTTGATAAGGTCTCCTGTATGTAAATCTTTTTTAACGTCATCAGTTAATTCTTGTCCAAAGTGAGAAAGATTGAGTAACTTCTCATATTTTGAAAGAAAGATTGTTAAGTTTTTATTCACGTCCCGAGTGAGTTTGTCTGATGTTTGCCGTCCGACACGGGTAACGGAAATGGGGATATTAACGGCAGGACGCATTCCTTGATAGTAAATGTTACTGTCAAAATAAATATGGCCGTCAGTTATTCCCATGACATTTGTTGAAACATACCCTGTTAAATCTCCTTCAACAATTTCCATGACAGGAAAGCAAGAGATAGCAACTTCACCTTTTGTCGGGTGTTTGAAATTCCCGGCACGCTCAAGAAGTTTGGAGTGAATGTAAAAAATATCACCAGGATACGAATCACGTCCGGGAAAGCGCCGTGCAAGAAGTGATAATTCACGGTAAAATTTTGCATGTGTTGAGAGGTCATCAAACACCACAAGGGAATGTTGTCCCTGTTCTTTAAAGTATTCCGCGATTGCCATTGCAGCGTAGGGTGTTTGATAAATAATACTCGGTGAGCTGTATGAAGATGTCGCAACAATAATGACACGATCCATAATTTTTTCCTGGATAAAAAATTCTTGCAATTTTTTGATATCACTTTTTTTCTTCGCAATAGCTGCGTAAATGGCTATGATACCCTCATTGACCTGATTTTTAATTGCAGTTAAGATGAATGAAGTTTTTCCGGTTTTTCGGTCGCCGATGACGAGCTCCCGCTGCCCGCGGCCAAGAGGAATCATCAGATCAATAAGAGCAGTTCCTGTTATCATGGGGGCTGAAATTTTTGCCCTTCCTGATATACCGGCAGGAGTGGCGTCAAGATATCTTCTCTCTTTTGGTTTGGTATAGGAATCGGCTGGATCCAGCGGTTCACCGAGTGGGTCAATGGTATGTCCAAAAAGTTCAGGCCCCGCAGGAATAGACAGCAGTTCTCCGGTTTTTGTGACTTTTGTGCCGACAGTTACTTGTTCGTGAGAAAAAATACGAGCTTCGATTTTGCCCCGATTAATTGAAAAAACCTCTGCCCGCTGTCCACTCTCAAATAAGATAACTTCCTGCGGTCTGACGGTAGGCAGCCCTTCGATAAAGACAATAGGGTGGCTAACCTGATAGACGATGCCGTATTCACCTGTTTTTTGTAATAATTGGTTAAAGTAAGAATCCATAGATCATCTTCCCATCGAAATATCTTCGACCCGTTGATGTATCGTCGGCTGCAAAGGCGGTTTAGGCTCTTGAACCAAGGTTGTGTTTGTTATATTGTGGAGCGAGGTATTCAGGATCCGTTCGAATACCGGGCGGATTGAGAAATCACGAAATTTTCCGTTAAAGTTAATTGACGCGCCGGCAACCAAACTTTTGTTTACCGAAATATCAAATAACATTTGTTTTTTCATATTTACCAAAAACCATTCTGAAAGTGAAGCGAGTGTTTGCTGAGTGGGCTCAAATGCAATAGTTATTGAGAGCACAGGGAGTGTGGTAACCTGTTCTTGCAAAGTATGAAGAAATGCTTTAACCGCCGGCAGTGATTCCGCGTTGATATTGTTGTTCAGCAATAGTGTGAGAAAGCGGTCACTTTTGGTTACGCCGAATTGTTCTCTGAGTGCAGTATGAAGATTGAAGTTGGTTTGAAAAATTTTTTCACTGACTGCATTGACGCGTGCTAAAAAGTCATTCGCTTCTGCTTTTGTTGTCATGAATTCGGACAGGTCAATCGGTTCCATCAGTCGAATGCTCCTTCACTTTTTGCTTTTTCCAGCGCCTCGATAAGCAGCCTCTGATGATCTTCGACGGACAACGACTTATTGAGAATCTCTTGAGATACTTCCTGAATGATGTGGGTGATCGTCCGGTCAGCCTGCTGCAATCGGAGCTTTTTATATTCTTCAAGATCTTTCTCAAGACGCGGCAAGAGCGTTTCTCTAAATTCTTTTGTTTGTCTTTGCATTTCCTGCTCCATACCTTTGGTGATTGTCTGAAACTCGGTGAGGGATTGTGCTGCAACTTTCTGAAGCGAAGCTGAGTACGTTTTGGTAAATTCTTGCGAAGTGCTGCCTGCCTGCTTCTCGATGGCTCCTTCCATTTGCTGTAGCGCCTTATTAACCTCGTCTTGTGACGCTTTTGTTAAGAATTCTGTATCAGAGATAATCTGCTGCGCTTCTTTTGTGGCATCATCGATTATCTTTTGTTCTTTTGAGAGGGCTTCATCAACGACATGATGGTAATTGGTATCGGTTTTTACTCGCTCTTTTTCGATCCATTTTTCCTTGCCGCGCATTTCCCACAGGTAGTACCAAACGAACAGAAAGATAACGATGTCCGCCGCTATTGTCAGGATTTGAAAGAGTGTATTGGGCAGCATAATTCCTTTTTTCTAATTGTATATCTATTCTAGTGAAGTTTTCTGTATTTTACCAGTGGGGAAGGGTGATCATGAGACAGAGTTATCCACACGGCAAATTGCAAAATAACTTATAGTTTAAGGCTAAATATTTAAAATCGGGAAATTCTTTAATTGGCAACCTTATAGTGTTAGCCTTAAACTGATAGTTAAGAAACAAATTATGTGGATAACTTTTTACTCGGTTTTTATAGCCGGAGGATCAAAAAGGCAACGGTTAAACCAGCAAGAACAATGACTACTACGATCATGACATTGAAAATAATACCAAGATGAATAATTCTGCCGGCCGATGGATTGCGTCCCAGGGCCTCAACTCCTTTTGCAGCAGTTCTGCCAAAGGTCATGAATGCCAGGACAAATGACGCAAGGACTACTGCTGCGGCTACGATATATTTCCAGATAGGACTCGGAGAGGTTTTGGTCGGCAGGAGCGCGTATTTGAGGATATCAGTTAAAGAACCAAGAAGGGTCGGTTTGGAATTGAAATAGTGCAGGTTAAGATCCGCTGCAATCAGATCTGTTTGTGTCGGATTAGGATTATCATAGTCCTCCAGTGCCTCGCCGAGTACATAGCCTGATTGATTGGCTTTTACGGCAACTCCCGGAATCGTTGATGAGGTAAGAAGATCGCCTCTTGAGATATTGCCCTGCTGCGTTGAAACAAGCACATAGACAATGCCGTCCGAGATAACAGGAACACCGTTCTTGCCATTGGTGGTGTCGATCAGGATTGCCGCATCAGGAGACATGACGCCCATAATTTGTGAATCATATGGTGTGGTTGATAAGATCCCGCCTTTTCCTTTTGGGGAGAGAGATACGATGCTTCCCCCTTTTATCGAGCTCAGATCGGTCTCAACAACTTTTGCCAAACCCATCGAAGCGGTTCCTTGGACGGCTGCATTTGGATCTTGTGTCGATTGGGCAAGACTTATTTGGGGAGAAAAAAGAAGAATATAACCGAAGAGGGCAATGGGCAGCAGTTTTATATACCGGTAAAGGGCAGAAGACATAGTCTTACTATAGTAGAATTGAGATCGGATTTCCAGTGCCGGGGGTTATATAATGTGTTTATAAAGCGGGTCCTGTCCCGAGCTCCTCCCGTCAGTGCTCGTTCTAGTGAAGCCATTATAGGTTTATTAATTTTTGTTTGCTTCAACGAACTGCGCGCTGCCGGGACTCTCCGCCCGTGCCACCCACTTAATCGACATTTATTAAAATTTTGTTTCCTCTCAGCATAAATTTATTGTTTTGGGTACTAATAAAAGAATTGTACTATAATACGGCTATGCATTATGGAATTTTTGCCGGAGGAGAATTGCATCCAGGTACGGCTGTTACACAAGTTCTGTCGCAATTTGATAAAGTCATTGCGGCGGATTCAGGTGCGGCAATTGCGATTTCCCAAGAGATAAAACCTGATATTATAATCGGTGATTTTGATTCGATCGATAACGTGACGCTTACAAGTCTAAAAAACGTCAAACAGGTACGCTTTCCATCAGAAAAAGATGCGACTGATACAGAGCTTGCTGTAGATTTCGCTATTCACCACGGTGCAACGAAAATTACTATTCTGGGAGGGATTGCGGGTGACCGAATCGATCATATTCTGGCGAATATCTTTTTGCCGGAACAGTACAACGTCCCAATTTTCTTTGTCGATGCAGGCTCCGTTCTCTGGTTTTCAAAAGGACCGGAAGAAAAAATAACAGGTATTCCGGGAGATCTGCTTTCGTTGATTCCGTTAACGAAGATAGAAGGGATTACGACAACCGGTTTGAAATATGTCTTAAAAAATGAGAAATTGTATGTGGGCAAGTCTCGAAGTGTAAGTAATGTTTTTTTGAAGCCGAATGCAATAGTTCGGTGGACTAAGGGACATATGCTTATCATCCATACACTTGCAAAATCATAAGTGTTGCTGTATAGTTACGTTAGTGGGGAGCTTGTGATACAGGCTGAGAGTTACGATATAATCGTAAGACCCAATGAACCTGTTCGGATAATACCGGCGGAGGGAAATACTTTTTTGGTGCGATTTCCCTTTTTCGGAAATCGCTTTTTTTTTGTTTAATCTTATGAAAAACAAACCAACTGCAAGTATCGCATTTCAAGTAATGCCGAAAACAACCGGCGATGCGATCAAAATTATTGATAAAGTCATCGCGATTGTTAAAAAATCTGGTGTCAAATATGAGGTCGGACCTATGGAAACCACTATGGAAGGGGATCTGGATACACTATTTGATATTGTCCGTGAAGCCCAGGATGTCGCGATAAAAGCAGGTGCGACGCAAGTATTCACCAATGTTAAAATTCTCTATAACCCAAAAGGCGTTATGACGATTGATGAGAAAGTGACCAAACACCGATGAAAAAGTTTTTTTCTTTTCTGATTGTCATTGTTGTTCTGCTGATAGCTGCAGGAAGCTATTTCCTATGGAACAAATTGCATAACCAAGCAAAAATAGCAGATAATCTTACCCCATTTACCGTAGTTCTGGATTGGACGCCCAATACCAATCACACCGGCATGTATGTCGCGCTTGCAAAGGGATGGTATAAAGAGCAAGGACTTAACGTCAAGATTCTACCCTACGCATCAGGAACATCTCCCGAAGTCTTGGTGGCAAGCGGGAAAGCGGATGTTGCTGTCAGTAGTACCGAAGGAGTTGTCCAAGCAGCAGCAAGCGGCAATCCTGTTGTCTCAATAGCAGCGATTATCCAGCATAATACCTCGGGATTTATCGCCAGGTCAGATGGCGGGATTACCAGACCGAGAGATCTTGATAACAAAATTGACGGCGATTCGGATACGCCGATTGAGAGCGCAATTCTGCATGCAATCATTACCAAAGACGGAGGCAAGGGTACGTTCAAGCACGCAAATCTTGATGTCGATTCGATGCAAGCGCTGGCAAATAAAAAGATAGATTTTTTCTGGGCCTTTGAAGGATGGGAAGTAGTTCAGGCAAAACAGCAGGGGATTCCGGTTGTGTATTTCCCCAGCCTCACATACGGTATACCGGATTATTACACGCCGGTGCTTGTTGCCAGTCCAACTGAAATACAACAAAAGCCCGAGCTCCTCAAAAAATTCATGATTGCGACATCGAGAGGATACACCTATGCGATACAGCATCCCAAAGAAGCCGCAAATATACTTATAGCGACAACACCAAAAGACACGTTCCCAGACAAGGGGTTTATTCAAAAAAGCCAGGCATTCTTGAGCGCGCATTATGTGGATCGCGGACGGGTCTGGGGGCTGCAGGACAAAAAAGAATGGCAGGAGTATCCGCAATTTATGATAAGTGCCGGAGCTGTTCTTGATAAGAACGGTAAGCCAGTAAAAACATTACCGTTTGACAGCCTCTATACAAACAAGTTCGTGCAGTAAATCATGCATCACGCACTTTCCATCAAACATTTTGCAAAATCTTTTGGCGTGCTTAGTGTTTTTGAAGATATTTCGCTATCTGTGGACAAACAAGAATTTGTTTCAATCATCGGTCCGAGCGGTTGCGGAAAAAGTACGTTATTTCATATTCTTGCCGGAGTGGATAAGGCAACATCGGGAGAATTATTTCTCGATAAGAAAAAAATAACAGATAGCAGAGGGAAATTTGGATATATGCCCCAGGATGCCTCACTTCTTCCGTGGAAAACCGTATTGGAAAATGTTATGATAGGTCCTCGCATATCAGGATTGGCAAAAACTAAAGCACAGGAAAAAGCCACTGAGCTTTTGGAAAAATTTAATCTGCAGAATTTTACCAATCATTATCCCGCCACCCTTTCAGGCGGCATGCAGCAGCGGGTTGCACTGCTTCGGACGGTACTTTTCAATCCATCATTTCTCCTTCTTGATGAGCCTTTTGGGTCATTGGATGCGTTAACAAGACAGGATGCTCAGTTGTGGCTTCTTGAGGTCTTTAAAGAGTTTCGATCCAGCGTGCTTTTTATAACACACGATATCCAGGAAGCGATTTTACTTTCCGATAGAATTTATGTGTTCAGCAGCCGGCCGGCAAAAATCATGAAAGAAGTGCCGGTGAATCTTCCCCGTCCGAGAAAGCTTACCGATCTGACATCGCCCCGGGCTGTTGCTCTTGAAAAGCAATTATTTTCACTGCTCAAGCAAACAAAAAAATGAAAAAGTTATTGATCTATCTCCCAGCGTTTTTGTTGCTCCTTCTATTACTCGTTGCATGGGAAGCAATTGTTGACCTTTTCAACATAAATCCGCAAGTCTTGCCGGCTCCTTCTGCAATTGTTTCAGTTTTTGCTGATCATGCGGTGATCCTTGTCCCGCACATTCTTACCACGCTTCTTGAAACGCTGCTTGGATTATTGTTCGCAGTCATCTTTGGCGTATTCGTGGCAATCCTGTTGCGGCTGTCTTCACTGGTAAGAAAAGCGTTGTATCCTTTACTTATTATCTCCCAGACAATCCCTATCATCGCGCTTGCTCCGCTTCTTCTTATTTGGTTTGGATTTACGATCCTGCCAAAAGTGATTATCGTTACCATGGTATGTTTTTTTCCGATAACGGTTGCCTTTGCTGATGGGATGGAAAAAGTTAGTCCTCAGATAATTACCTTGCTTCAAAGTATGAAAGCAACACGGCTGCAAATTTTATTTATTGCAGAACTTCCCGGCGCGCTGCCGTCGTTTTTTTCAGGGCTTCGGATTGCCTCGGCATACAGTGTCACCGGCGCGATTGTCGGAGAATATGTCGGCGGGTATCAGGGGTTGGGAATCTATATGCAGAATGCGGCACATTCCTATGCAGTTAATTTGGTTTTTGTTGTCATTATCATAACATCACTTCTCAGCATTTTTCTTTTTGCTGCAGTGGTGCTACTTGAAAAAATCCTCATTCCGTGGAATAGGGGGAAATAGTTTACCGTCTGGCGGAGGAGATGGGATTCGAACCCATGAGAGCTTTCGCTCGCACGCTTTCCAAGCGTGTGCACTGGACCACTATGCGACTCCTCCTTGATTGTTATTTCAATTATAAACGTGAGGAGTGCCTTGCGTACGACTCCTCCTTGATTAATAAGTGTTATTACAATAGTGGAGGAGGTCTCCTGAGACCGACTCCGACTTCCTACTACGTTAATTCTCATCACCACTTAGTACACCCGAGAGGAGTTGGTTCGACAAGCTCACCATAAACTTCTCCTCCTTCTCGGGCATCGGCAAATTCAATGCTCACATTAGTTACTATAAAGTGCTTGCACTGAGCTTGCCGAAGTGTACACCCGAGAGGAGTCGAACCTCCGACCTCAACATCCGCAATGTTGCGCTCTATCCAACTGAGCTACGGGTGCATGTTACACAAATGTTAACTAGTGTATTTTACCTGATAGCAGGGAGACAATCAAATATATTGTGGTCAAGTCAGCCCACAGGTTTTTCCAAGGGGAAATTTCTTTCAAGCCAGCTACCAGCTTTATCCATAAAGGTTGGATTGACGTATTCACGGAATGGCAAAAATTCAAGAAGGATTGCTTTAATTTGCTGAAAGGGAACGTCACCAAGAATGATTGTAAGCTCACCGGGGAGATATGCTTTGGTACGAACATGGAGGACATCCTGCCCCTGGCTTTTTGTGAAGTAAAAATCATACAGCTCTTCCCAAATAAAATAATGATTTTCTACACGGATACCCTGGCTGCTGACTCGATAATAGAGAGTATGCGGTGGGACAACGGCAAGTGCAAACGCTAAAAATGCAAGGGAGAGGACAAGTGCCATCAATAGATATTGTGAGAACAGAAAAAGAATTATCTCAAGTGCCATTGTTATCAGGAAGGCATTGGTATAATATTCAACGGAATGTTTTTTGTATGGTCTTCCTGGGGCATGCCAAGAAAGATAGGTTTTTATCTCGCCTTTTTCGGTTTGATAGGCAAGATTTTCATCAATTGGGTCGTATGCTCTTTCTTGTAGTTCCGGGGAATTGTCCATAATTTTACTGTATCTCATTGGAAAAGCGAAGTCAAGAAATGATATAATTGGTCACTGGTCTTTCGTCGTTGGACATTTGTAAATAAAGACCATTAAGGAGAGGTCGCCCCACAAGGGGGCTACGCTCCTCGTAATCATTCGGAGAGGTCGTCCCAAATGGGACTTCCTGTTATTAGAATTTACTTTAAAAATCAAGGAGAGGTCGCATAGTGGTCGAGTGCGGATGTCTTGAAAACATCTGAGGGTTCACGCCTTCCGCGGGTTCGAATCCCGCCCTCTCCGCCATATTCTG
Organism: Candidatus Acidiferrales bacterium; assembly: GCA_035533875.1. GTDB lineage: Bacteria > Patescibacteriota > Microgenomatia > Levybacterales > UBA12049 > JACDET01. Next base: position 2,532 of record DATLSZ010000004.1, on the reverse strand, counting down.
CAAAGCAGGATAAGGAGGAGTCGCATAGCTAGGTCCATTGCGGGAGTTTGCTAAATTCCTGAGTAGAAATACTCACGCAGGTTCGAATCCTGTCTCCTCCGCAAAACGGAATTTTCTTGATACAAGTATAGCATTTGGGTTGATATATCAATCTTTTCTTCAGGTTTGAACTTTGCAATAATTCTATCAGTTTCAATCTTCGCTTCTTGAATGGCAATAAATGGTTTTGGCACGCTAAGACTGAGTATTTTGTCTTGCAGAACAAGGTTTGAACCAATGGTTGCCAAAATCTCTTTTTTTTCCTGTAAAGTGCCATGCTGGAATCGTAATCGTGCGTAGCAAGCAAAGTTAAATGTTTTCTGTGATAACTCTAACCATTCGTCAGCTCGCTTTGCTAATGTTTTTTGCTCTTGCTCAATATCTTTTTTTTCTTTCTGTAACGGTGCGATTTGTTTTTTAAAATCTTCGTCTGAAAGAACAGAGCTGTCAGAGTTCATTGGAGATATTTTGAGCTTTATAAGATTGTTAATTTTGTCGAGGCAATCTTTATATTTTGTATTTACACTTTCAGCAATAGCTCCTTGTTCTGATGCTTCCTGATCATGTAGCTCATTAAGATATTTAATTGCCCATTCTTTGAATGATTCTGGTATTTCAATTTTTGAAAGTAAAAAATCAATTTGATCCTCAAGTACCTCAAGCCGGACATACTTTTGAGTACACTTTATTGCTTTATTTTTTCTTGCACAACGGTAAAAGATATAATGAAGGATTTTAGGATTCTTCATTTGCTCAATTGTTGTTTTACATTTAGCACAAGTGTCCATATTCTTTGATGAGAATTTATATTTACAAGTGGTACAAATTACTTGCCAAAGTTCCTCTGCGGTTATCGCTGAATCACACTCACCACAACGCAACATTCCAGTAAAAGCAAAAGCTCTTGTCTTAGGTCGTTGCTTTCCTTTACGTCCTAAAAGAATTTGCGCTCTATTAAATTCTGATTGATCAATCATTTTTTCATGTTTACCTTCATGCCAATTGCCACTCTTAGCAGGATATTCATATAAACCAAAATAGAAAGTGTTTGTAAAAATGCTATACAAAGCAGTTCTTGATAATGATTCACCGCCTCTTTTTTTACGTTTTACTGTGGTATATTTCCAATCCTTATTCATAATTTCGAGTATTTGCGGAACAGTATAATTTCCTGTTAGCAATAAATCCCATGCTTTTTTTATAAGTGTAAAACGGATTTGATCAGTGATTATTTTCCTATTACCTTTTTCTTCTGAACGATCATTTAAGTATCCCTCTGGTGCAAGTCCTGGTCGCCATCCTTTATCTAATTTTGTTTGCAAACCTCTTTTGACGTTTTTTGATAAATCCCGCAAGTATTGGTTTGCTTGACCGAATTCAATATTTAAGAGCAATACATTATCTTGTGATAAATAAATTCTGTGAGGTGTAACGATTATTTTGAGTTTTTCTTTTTGTAGCAACCAACTCAACGTACCGGAATCAACTGGATTGCGTGAGCATCGAGATAAATCCCAAACAATAAGCCCTTGAATTTCGTCTTGTTCAATACGTTGTATTTCTTCATTGAAAATGGGTCGTCCTGGTTGTTTTGCACTCATTGATTCTTCAACTATACGTCCGATCCTTAACCTGTTTTCTTTAGCCATTTTAACTAAAACCCCTCGTTGTGATTCCAACGATGCGACTTGATGATCAGTGTCATCACTGCTACGTCTGATATAAATATCGTATGTTATTTGTAATAATTCAGATGGTATATACATAAAAAAATGCCCCCACTGGTGCAATCAGAACGGTGAAGTCCTGTCCAATGAGGGCATTAAAAAACTCCACCGAAATTCTGATTGCTTCTGTATTTTCGTTTATTTTGCCTCAATTGTCAATGTTTATATCTTGATAGCCAGTATCAATGAGGTTTCTCTTTTTACATTCTTCTTCTAGTTTTTTCGCTTGCTCTTTAAATTTATTTCTATCTTCTAGCGGTATTGAATCACCAGTTGAATATTGTTTGCTAAAATCTAAATAAGCTAATAAACTTTCATTATCGAGTTCTTCAAAAGGCTTTGATATTAAATACTGATCCCACAGTGAAGGTCTTACTTTTTTTTTATTTTCCTGTTCTTCATTAATTAATTCATCATCAGAATGTATGCTATGCGGAGTTTCTGTCTCACGACTATAGGAGGACATAAATTCGGCAGTTGGTAAACAAATATAATCTTTATATTGCGAATCTAAAATATAGTCAGCTGGCATAGAACCTGAACCTTTTATTTTATTTAAAACTTTAAGAGCAACCAATTCTTCTAATAATCTTTGAGATGTCTTATATGCAATCTCGGAATCTTCTGACAATTTTTTTGCTGTGATAATGCCATTATTTTTTTGAATAATTTTTAACACTTGAGAACGATCCGCTGGCATAGACGCAAGAACAATCTCTTTTATTAACTCTAGCTCATCGATTTCAACAAAATCTTTCCAAACAAC
>DATLSZ010000003.1:0-4029 GCA_035533875.1 Candidatus Acidiferrales bacterium | reverse complement strand
CTGATCAGCTTTCTGTCCACCCTCGCCACCTTGAGCTGATTTATCAGCTTTTGCACGATCTGCTTCCAAGGAAACATCCAAGACATCTGGTTGTGCTGCTGGTTGTTGTGCTGCTGCTTCTCCACCCATAAATGCTATACTCCTATTCTATAGTACTTGTGTCAGCACGAAATATCAAGTATGATGAGTTTATTATGGTTGGAGAAGGTGAAGGAGGAGGAGTTCCTCAAGATGTTGCCGAAGCTGCGTTCCAGGATGATCCAGCATCAGGCAGAAATACTGCTGAAAGCGGGGGCACCGGTCCAAGACCGGCTGAAGATGCTCATACTGCTACAGATGATGGGACTCCTGCAGCAGAGAGTCGGACATCTGACAGAGGCGATGCCGATGATGCTCCTCGACTCGGGGAAGCCGTTTGGAAAAATGGAGATGCAGACCAGCCGGTAAGAGTAACTGAACAGTTCAGAGACACAGATGGCGTAGACTATGTGAGAGTTGAAGGGAGTGATACTGCCTTACCGCTTGCAGATATTGAATTCCCCACAGATCAACCACAAGCCGCAGAAGGTCCCGGTCAGATCCCTGAAGGAGCATCACGTGAAAGCACCCAAGCAAAAGAAGTCGCAGAACGACTGGTTGCCAAAAAAGTAGCGGAGTTGAAAGCATCCGGCAGAGTTGTAACGTCTCAAGAAAGAGCGTTACTATATGCTGATTATTATCGCAATGGTTTTCCGGACGCAACATATAGTAGATTTGGAGGACATATACCGGTACAGAAAGATGGTGAAGAGGCTATGAAAGTAGCAACAGACGATGGAGAAGTTACTGTCCTCACTATTGATGGTCAGCAAAAAACAGCTGCTGGCGACACTGAATACACGTGTACTGTTGAAGGACAATCTAAGCCTATTCCATTAAAAGGTAGTGATATAAGCAATGCATATATGGCCCAGCATGCCGACGCGATCGCTGGCAGTTTTACGGACGAGCAGCAGGCTCTTATGCAATGGTATGCCGAAGGTAGAAAAGGTCCCGCCCCTGTGACTCGTGAACAGCTGGCAAAGATAGAAGACGCTGATAATCCTCAAACAATATTAAACGAAGCAATCAGCGGACAAATGAAATATCTGGATGGGAAATTGACAACGTTGCAGGCTGAGCTAAAAAGCCTTGCAGAAGCAGGTCGACAAAATAGTGAAGATTACCGAGCTGCACAAGAGGCGCTTGCCCAAATACAAGATAAATCTGCGCGACTTGAAAGGACAATGAACATACCAAAAGAAGGTCTACTAAGCATTAACGCCAAAATTGCCGCATTAACAGATGTCCAACAATATGCCAGAGGCAATGGTGACCTCCTCTTGGTAAGCCAAGCACAAAACGCCATGGATCGACAGGAAGTCAAAGATGGATTAGAACAACAACAACGAGCATTTACCGAATATCTTAAAGCACAAGGCATCTCAGGTGAGTTATTGCAATTGGCACAAGATCCATCAAAATTTGATGAACTTACAAAGCATGGACAGTTCAAAGAGCTTCCCGATATTATGATGAAAGCCTTTGGAGTACAAGATGAAGCCGCCGCGCAGCAGCTGCTTAATGATTATATTGAAAATTCTTTTAGTCCCGAAGATCCGAGACGGGGACCATTCTTAGAATATGCCAAAAGAGGCGGATGGTGGACGTTGGTTGCGTTGGTTGCCGCTGGCTTGGGCGCAGCTGTTCTTGCAGGAGGGGCAGTATCTTCAATGTCTCGTCGGTAAGAATTCTGTATGGATTGCCATAACAGGCTAAAAAACTCTGGACAAACTGTCGAGTAAAGCGTATATTCAGGATAGATTATTATGAAAAAGCTGTTAGGTATCATGCCAGCAGTACTCACTATCCTTCTGGCAACATTTTTCCTCTTGTTTCCTCAACCGGTCAAAGCGGCAGATGTCCGTACCGGTAAAGATCTTATTCTCTCTGCAAATCAGAAAAATCTCAAAAATCTCTATCTTTTCGGCAGTACGGTACAGCTCAATGCGCCCGTCACCAATGACGTTGTCGCAGCAGGCGGGATGGTCGATCTCACGGGTGATATCACGGGTGACGTACTCGCGGCAGGCGGTACTATCACAATCCAAAGCAAAGTCGGCAATACAGTACGAGTTGCGGGGGGAAACATCACTATTGAGGGACCAATCACCAATGACCTCGTCGTCGCGGGAGGCAATGTTACCGTCAGTAAGGGAGCAGTTGTTGGAGGCGATCTCCTGATCGCCGGCGGACAAGTAAATATCGAGGGGCCGATACAGGGAAAAGTACTGATGAGTGGAGGCAATATCACGCTCAACAATAGCGTTGGCGGTAGTGTTATCGGTGGAGATGTCGGGACATTGACCCTCGGACCGCAAGCAAAAATAAACGGCAATCTTACCTATAGTTCTCCCCAAACTGCACAAACAGAGCCCGGAAGTACTGTATTGGGTAAAACCACCTATCACCACATCCAAAGACAAGCAAAAGAACAACAACAGGCAACATCAGCCGCGGTTGGTTCTGCCTTGTACAAACTCGTTATTGATATTATCGTCAGCATTCTCTTTATTTATTTCTTCAGGAATGGAATTCTTGTTATCCTTACCCGTATGCAGAAATCACCCTGGAAAAATCTGGGAGTCGGCTTTGCCTATGTCATTCTTACACCACTGGCCAGTGCAATTCTACTCATTATGATCTGGATGGGTTTGGCATCTTTTCTTTCGTACGCGCTGATTCTTATCATTAGTATGTTCTTTGCCAATGTCTTTGTCGGATGGTGGCTCATGAATTGGTGGACAAAGAGACAAAAACAATCATATGCGCTTGACTGGAAAGCAGGGGTTGTCGGACCGATCGTCCTCTTTATCCTTCTATTGATACCGGTACTCGGATGGCTGCTTGATGCGATTATCTTTCTAATTGCAGCAGGCGCATTTGTGGGAGAACTCGTCACTATTGTGCCACAGTTGCAGGGAGCCGTCAGAAAGAGTAGACTGAATTAATGAAAATCTCCAAGCATCTTCACTCTTGCCTACTTATTGAGGAACAAGGAAAAACAATCATTATCGACCCAGGAATCTTTACCTATCAGGACAAAGCACTTGATATAAGTAAATTGCAAAAACTTGATTATCTGCTCATAACCCATGACCATCCGGATCATATGCATCTACCGTTAGTCAAAGAAATTATCGCCAAATTCCCTGACGTTAAAATCATTACGAATCAATCAATTGTATCGATATTGGAAAAAAAGTCAATCAAAGCAACCAGTGAAGGAGATGCAATTGTTTCTATTGAAAACGTTCCGCATGAACGCTTATGGGATTCCGAACCTCCGGAGAATGTTATGGTGACTGTCTTTGGCAAACTTGCGAGCCCCGGAGATTCGCATCATTTTGAAACATCGGCTGACATAATTGCATTGCCAATTATTGCTCCTTGGGGAAAGACAACCGATGCAATTAATCTTGCCTTGAAACTCAAACCAAAAATCATCATCCCCATTCACGACTGGATGTATAAAGACGGAGCCCGACAAATGATGTACCAACGCCTCAAAGGATTCTTTGAAACAAAAGGCATCGACTTCAAAACCCCCGAAACGGGAGAAGTAATGGAAGTATAAAAAAATTCAAAACTCAAAACGCAAACATCAAAACTACAACACAAAAATAAAAAGTTCACTGAAAAAAAATTTTTATACATTTTTAGCGAGCGACCCCATGAAATGGATAGTGCCCATGTGGCGTACAGCCTTGCTGAGAGCTTTGGTACTTTGTCTACACAAAGTAAAGTACGAAAAAGAAAATGAAAAACTTATGGATTCCTATTTTCGCAGGAATGACGAGGTAGTTCTATCGCTTTGGAGATTGTTTCTTGCGTCTGGACTTGCCACCCATACCCACAACGCGGCGTTCACGCACACGTGAATCACGAGTCAAAAATCCTTTTTTCTTCAGTGTCGGGCGATACTTATCTGTATCAAGTGAATCAAGCGCG
>DATLSZ010000002.1:0-89530 GCA_035533875.1 Candidatus Acidiferrales bacterium | reverse complement strand
TACTTTTACGCCCTTTCTAACCAAGCTTTCAAAAAAGGGTTTGAGCGTTCTCATCCGGTTTGAGGTAATATAGGGGCTTTCGATGATTACCTGTTCTCTACTGGCGTTTAGATCTCTCACAAAGGCATCATAGAATGTCTTTTCGTCATAGAGCTGAGAGTTATTCATCCGAGCCCTCCTCAACATCTATGATTGAAACGCTGCATTCAAAATACGTAAAGCCAAGGTCTTTTAATTTCTGGTATAATCGGAATATTGAATCTAGGACGGGGTTCCAAACGACGGATCTATTGACCACATGAAACTTCCACTCAATGCCAAAAAAGTATTTCAAGGAAAAATTTTTTCCATCCACCAATGGGAGCAAAAAATGTATGACGGCAGTACTGCCACCTTTGAAATGCTCAAACGCCCCGGAACCATTCAGATCATTCCGACTTCAGGTAATGATGTCTATCTTTCTTTCGAAGAACAGCCTACCAAACCTGCAACGTATACCTTATTCGGCGGGCGTATGGAACCTGATGAAGAACCGCTTGTAACAGCCAAACGGGAACTTTTGGAAGAGACAGGCTTTGAATCCGATAACTGGGAACTGCTAAAGGCCTATGAGTATGAAGGGAAAATCGAATGGCCGATGTATTTATATGCTGCGAGAAATTGCAGGAAAGTTAGAGAACAGCAGCTGGATCCGGGAGAAAAAATCGAAATCAAAAAAGTCTCTTTTGATGAATTCGTCAATATTGCCTCACAGGAGGACTTCTGGAATCAGATCTTTACAAACGATGTCCTGCGTATGCTGCTTGATAAGGAAAAATTAGAAAATTTTAAGCAAAAACTCTTCAAATAATTTTCATGAGTGAGGAACAAATTTTTTCGCGAAACAAACTAATATACGGGTGGCACGGGTGACGGGAAGAAACCCGGGATAGGACCCGTAATTAAGAATTAGTCCCGAGCGGAAAATTAAATGCTTCAAATATCTTCTTAGAGTTCGCTGAGTACTGAGGTGTCTTTTGCGCGATCCTGGATATAATTAAGATAGCGCTCGGTTGTTGAGAGCCTTTTATGACCGAGAATTTTTGAGAGTAAGACCAGCGATACACCATGCTTCAGATGATGAGCAACAAATGTGTGGCGCAGATCATTGACCTTTGCATTCTCAATACCCGCGATACGGAAATACCGCTCAATCGCCGTACGGATATTCCGGACGAGGAAGGGCTTTCCGGATTTGGTCACAAAGACATGATCATCTTCGATTTTTGGTCTGATTGCCAAATAACGATTCAACGCTTCTTTTGCGGATTTATTCAAAGGAACATTACGCTCTTCATGCTTTTCATGCGGACGAATATGTACACTATCTTCTTTTATGTCATCAACACGGATGTCTGCCAATTCGCCGATGCGGATGCCGGTCTGCAGTAATATTTCAATAATCGCATACATTCTCGCATCATTTCTTGCTGCATCTCTGAGAGCACGATATTCTGTAGGCTTAAGCATACGCGGTGCTGCCAACTCATACTGCGGATGTGAGACAAGAAGAGACGGATCATCAGTAACATATTCATTTACTTTCAGGAAACGGTAGAACGTTCTTGTGGAGTTAAGCTTCCGGGATAATGATTTTGGTGTGTAGCCTCTTTCTGAAAGTTTACCCAGGAATGCCTGGATATCGTCCTTTGTTACCTCATGAATATGTTCTTTTTCAAGCTCTTCAAGAAAGGATGCTAACTGATCAATATCTTTGCCATAAGCAAGGACAGTGGCGCTTGAATGCTTCTTACCGCGGAGAAAATCTAGAAATTCTTTATGCGCGTCGGTTATTTTAATTGTTTTCATAAAATATTAAATCCCATAATATCATAATTAAACCAAGAATACAAGTATATGGTTTGCAATGCTTATCAAAAGAGATTATATTATAATTCATTATGCCTTATAAGAAAATAGCGTTTTTTACCATCATAATCATCTTACTGCTGACCATAAACGACCTGACACACTCTCTCTACTCTATCTGGCAAAAACAAGACCTCATTATTCAGGCGCAAAAAAATCTGGCTGCGGAAAAAAAAGAAAATAAAGAATTGAAAAAAGAGATAGCCCAAGTGAATCAGCCGCAGTTTGTTGAGACACAAGCACGTGACAAGTTATTACTTGCCAAACCCGGAGAAGGAATTGTTATCCTTCCCAAAGATCAATTCGCAGCAAGCTCATCTGCCTCACAAAAATCGGTTGACACACGGCCAAACTGGAAAAAATGGTGGGATGTTTTTTTTAACTCCTAGCGGAAAAAAGTCGAAGATACCCGTACCATAGCAAGCCTATAAAGCCACGAAAAACGTGCATAAACTCATGCACGATTCTTACCCTTTCCTTAACAAAACTTTTCACAACTATCATTCACACTCTGTATACCTATATTACTTACTATATGCGGAAAGGAGGTGATAAAGAAATGAATAAGCAAAAAATAACATACGCGCTCTCAATTGCTGCATTTTTAGGCTCTGCAGCACTGTTCCCTGTCTTTGCCGACAACACGCAGGTTGCAGGAAACGGAGCGTTCTCGGACACGCAGGTCCAAACAAGTGATCACAGTTCCACAAACGTCACTCAGTCAAATACTGCGCAAGTGACAAACAATGTCACTGTGAGCAATAACACCGGCAATAATACAGCTAGCTTTAATACCGGTGGCAGCACGAATATCCAGACTGGTGATGCAAATGCAACTGTCGCCGTAACAAATACGGCCGGCAGCAACACAGCAAATGTCACTGGTGGAACAACAGGAGACCAGAATACGACTGTCGCAGGAAATGGTGCATTCTCGGAAAATGGCGTGCAAACAAACTCGAGTACCAACACGTCTGTTGATCAGGCAAACACAGCTAATTTTGCCAACAACGTGAAAGTTGCAAATAATACCGGCAATAATTCGGCAGATTTCAATACCGGCAGCAACGTCGGCATTAATACCGGCAATGCCAATGCAGCAGTTGGAATAGCTAACACAGCAGGGAGTAACACTGCTCAGGTCAGTGGCGGGACAGTTGGATCCCAAAATACTACTATTGCAGGCAATGGCGCGTTCTCGGATACCAATGTGAGTAATAAGACCCATACGAGTACCAGTCTTACGCAGACAAACAATACCAATATTGCCAATGCCGTTGCAGTCAATAACAATACTGGCAAGAATTCGGCAGATTTCAATACCGGCAGCAACGTCGGCATTAATACCGGCAATGCGAATGCATGGGTTGGACTGTCCAATACCGCAGGACAAAATGTCGCATACGTTAGTGGGGGGTCAGGCAACCTCAATACGTATATTGATGTGCTCGGAAACGGTGCATTCTCGGATAATTATGTGTCCGCAAGAAGCAGTCTTAAGAAGGTGGTTACGCAGTCAAATCTCACCTATATTGCCAATTATATAGACACGATGAATAATACTGGCAATAACACGGCGAGTTTCAATACCGGAAGTAATGTCAATATATCAACCGGTAATGCCAATGCTGGGGTGACTATCTTTAACACCGCGGGATCAAATCAGGCATATGTAATAAATCCCTATTACTTTGCAAATGCGGCTGAGATAGCAGTGCTCGGAAACGGCGCGTTCTCGGATAACACTGTCAACAATGCACAAGACAACAAAATATCTGTGCATCAGAATAACAATACAGTGTTTGCCAATTATATCCGGACCAGCAACAATACCGGATATAATAGTGAGGATTTTAATACGTCCTCCAATAAATTCCTGAAATCATACCTGACTTTCGGGGGTTATACTTCATATAAGAATACAGGTTCGCATCAGAACATGTTTAATTACCTAAACAAATATTCTTATATCGGTAACTACGGTCATGGTACTACCGCAGTCCGGACAGGAAGCAGTAATGCCAATGTCGGCATATACAATCTAGCGTCAGCAAACTACCTCACCTATTAAGGTTCTTTGCTAAAACAAAAAAAGCCCTGCTCACCAAGCGGGGCTTTTCTGTAAAAATAAAACAAGTAACAAACCCATATACCGTTTCATTAACACAAAATGATAGGTTACCCATTCACACAAAAATCATTACTTGAATATTTGAAATTGGAAAGACTACAGTTACTTATTATGCGGCTGGTTGTGTAGGATCGGCTGGTTCGGGAGTAACAGGTTCTCCTCCTGTTGTTGGAGCTGCAGGCGGAGGTGTCGGTTCACCAAATGGCGATGCTGGTATTTCAGGTGCTGCTGGTGGAAGTGTTGGTTCTGCAACAGGCGGCTCTGTAGGTGCAGGAGTCGGCGTTGATGCATCTCCAAAAGGTGCAGCAGGTGTTGGATCTGCCTGTGGTTCGGGAGCTGCTGGTGTAGGACTGCCAAATGGATTTGCCGGTTCAGGTGTTGGAGTCGGTGTGCCAACAGTAGGATCAGCTGCTGGAGTATCAGATGTTACGGGTGGAACTGCTGTTGGGTCTGCAGTTGGAGATGTTGGTGATTGTCCGTTGTTATCCATGTCTGTATCTACTTTCTCATAGTTAACTACCTGTGTCAAGAGGGGAAATTAGATTCTTACAACAAACCAAACGGAAAGAGAGCTCATCCGCCGTGTTGACAAAATAACCATAATGTTTTACTCTTAAAATGTAAAGTATTCTTGACATTTCATGAAATATGGGAGAACATATAAAGACAAGCGTTTTGACATTGAGAAAAAAACATGGGATCACACAAGAAGAAGTAGCTCATGCTGTCGGCGTTACGAGACAAACAATTATCGCAATAGAAAAAGGCAACTATACACCGTCTGTGCTCTTGGCGATTAAACTTGCACGATTTTTTAAAACAACAGTCGAAAATCTATTTCACTATGAAAAATAATATCTTTGCAAAAGAAACAACGATTGCGGTCATTCTTATAATCTTACTGGTGCTGTTTCTCAACCCGTTTGATCTGTTGATGCCTCCCCCGTTCCTTTCTATGCTCATCCTTTTTCTCATCGCAGTGTTTGGCATATTTGCAGCAGTCATCTGGAAAGAACATGCAAGGGATGAACGCGAACACTTCCACAGGATGCTCGCTGGACGCTATGCGTTTCTTGCGGGAAGCAGTATCCTGGTTATCGGGATTATTCTGCAGTCACTGGAGCATCATGTTGATCCCTGGCTTATCTTTGCTTTGGTCGGGATGATTTTGGTAAAACTTGTCGGTTTGAGTTATAGTCAAAAGAGATACTAACTATTATGATACTATTATTACTCTTCGCATTTTTGGCAGGTATTGTAACTGTTCTTTCACCGTGTATCTTGCCGATTCTTCCTATTGTTCTTGCAAGCGTCAGCGGTGATAAGAAACGACCGTTCGGCATCATTCTTGGATTTATAATCAGCTTCACCTTCTTCACACTGTTTTTGACAACAATCGTGCGAGCAACCGGTATCCCGTCAAATATCCTCCGGATCATTGCGGGGGTTGTTCTTTTGGTATTTGGATTGAGCTTGATTGTTCCTGGATTCCAGATACTTATTGAAAGGCTGTTTACCAAACTCTCAGTCTTTGCACCGCGAGCAAATCCTCATGCAGGGTTTTGGGGAGGATTCGTGATCGGTCTTACCATCGGCGTTGTCTGGACGCCATGCGTTGGTCCGATCCTCGCATCTGTCATCGCGCTTGCCGCAACAAGTCAAGTCACAGCAATTACCTTCCTGATAACACTCACCTATTCTATCGGCACTGCTATACCGATGTTTCTTATCATGTACGGCGGCCGGAACTTGCTGAACAAAGCTCCTTGGCTCACAAAAAACACTCCTGCCATCCAAAAAGTGTTCGGGGTACTCATGCTTGTGTTTGCACTCTTGATCTTTACCAATATCGATCAGGCTATTGAAGGATACCTCGCCGCGACACCATATGGCGCAGATTTGACGCAAATTGAAAGTAACGGATTGGTCACCAAGCAACTGAATACCTTAAAAGAGAATGCCAACCAAAATACATCTTCTAACGCTCTCGACACCAGTGGACTCTTTAATACCAATACACCTGCACCTGATTTCGTCGGTATTACCCATTGGCTTAATACTGATAAGCCGTTAACAATCAAAGACTTGCGGGGCAAGGTTGTGCTTGTCGACTTCTGGACCTACACCTGTATCAATTGTATCCGTACGCTCCCCCACGTCACAAGTTGGTATGACAAGTATCATGATAAAGGGTTTGTTGTCATCGGTATCCATACACCGGAATTCCAATTCGAACATGAAACACCCAATGTAGAAAACGCAATAAAACAATACAAAATCCACTATCCTGTCGCGCAGGACAATAATTACGCAACCTGGAATAACTACAGCAATCAGTATTGGCCGGCGGAATATCTGGTCGACGCTCAGGGCAATGTGCGGCGGACCCATTTCGGTGAAGGAGAATATGACCAAATGGAACAAGCGATCCAACTATTATTAGAACAAGCAGGACATAAAGTCACGAGCAAGCTGGACAACATGCCGGATAATTCACCGCAGACACAACTATCACCGGAAACATATCTCGGATCAGACAAAATGCAGTACTATTATCCGAGCACTACGCTTGGGAGTGGGACTAGCAATTACACACTTTCAAATTCGATTCCGCAGAATACTTTCAGTCTCGGCGGGCAATGGACGATCACAGGAGAACAGGCAGTCACAGGGAAAGATGCAACTTTGACGTATAACTTCACCGCCGGTAACGTGTATCTTGTGCTGCGTCCAAGTACATCAAACAAAGCGTCTCTTGTCAAAGTCTTTCTTGACGGCAAATCGGTTACAGCTGCCAGTGCAGGCACTGATGTCAAAGACGGCATGCTGACCGTTTCAACCGACCGGTTGTACAATCTCATCAACCTACATGGAAAAACAGAAACTCATTTGCTCAAACTTGAATTCCAAACCCCAGGCATCCAAGCCTTCGCATTTACATTCGGGTGAAACTCCTAAATCAATCTGTTAATTCCCACTGTCGTATGCTAGTATTTTGATGCGATGAATTTGGGACTCAAAGGCAAAACTGCAATTGTTATGGCAGCAAGTAAGGGCTTGGGGAAAGCAACTGCGATGACACTTGCTCAAGAAGGGACAAATGTTGTTATCGGTGCGAGAGATCATGAGATCCTTGCACAAACTGCAGACGAGATTGAACGAGAAACAGGTGGCAATATACTCGCAATACCTGCCGATGTAACAAAACCAAACGATTTAGAAACGGTAGTTGCTGCTGCGGTAAAGACATTTGGAAACGTACATATTTTAGTTACCAATGCCGGTGGTCCTCCTGCCGGAGCATTCGAGGAACTAACCGATGACGACTGGCAAAAAGCCTTCGAATTAAATCTCCTGAGTGCCGTGCGGCTGATACGTTTGGTACTTCCTCATATGAGAGAGGCAGGAACCGGAAGAATAATTACTATGGTAAGCATAGCAGCCAAACAACCGGTAGAGAATCTTATTTTATCAAACTCTCTAAGAGCCGGTGTATTGGGTATGGCAAAAACCTTAGCTGATGAAGTCGCGAAGGATAATATAACGGTTAATAATATCTTAACTGGTAATTTTCTTACGGATCGAATCAAGCATCTATATGCAAATAAAGAAGATTTCGACAAAATGACCAACGATATCCCTCTGAAACGCCTCGGCAAACCTGAAGAATTCGGTGCTCTCGTTGCATTTCTGGCGTCCGTTCAGGCAGCATTTATTACCGGCACTTCTGTCCAGATAGACGGCGGACTCATTCGTTCACTCTTATAATTTAGACATGATAATCCTCTTTTGAGTAGCGGGTAATATAATATGCCGCCATGATGAGGCCCAGGTGTGAAAAAGCCTGTGGATAATTACCGAGATATTTCCCCGTCTTAACATCCATTTCTTCAGACAGCAATCCCTGATCATTCATGTGTTCTAAGAACTTGTGGAAGAGATCATGTGCTTTTTTGGTATCACCGATAATCGCTAGTGCCGAGATGTACCAAAAAGTACAGAGGAGGAATGCTCCTTCGCCCCGCGGCGTTTGGTCTTCATTGAGATAACGATAAATAAACACCTCATTATGGGCAAGCTGTTTACGAGTCTGTTCAATAATTGTTGCAGTACGCGGATTATGTTTGTCCAAAAACTGTAAGAGGACAAAGAGGAAATTCGTTGCGTCTTGATTTTGTGTCTCGGGATGCTGTTTCAAGATTCCTTGTTTTGCATCATAACAATGCTCCCAAATCCAGGTAGAAATTTTTATCTCTAATGCATCACACCATGCTCTTTCTTCACTTGTCATCTGCAACTTCTCTGCCATCCGCAAAGCGCGATTCACACCAACCAACGCCATAACTTTACTGTACGTAAAATGATAATCGCCGGTGCGCACTTCCCATATGCCGCGGTCCTTTTGCATCCAGAGGGACTCAATTTGTTTGACCAGATTAAGAATCATTTCTTTTTCAATTGCCAGGTTTTTAATCTCCCGCTTCTGCGCAAAATAATGGGCGTCAATGAGGGCTCCGTAGACATCCAGTTGCAACTGCTTGGATGCATTGTTTCCAATCCGGACAGGTTTGGAATCATGGTAGCCTCGCAAATGCATCAAAACCTTTTCTTGCGGAACGGGCTTACCATCAATGGTATACATAAGAGACACTTCAAAATTTTTCTCGGCCGATTGCTCTGTCACTGTTTGCAAAAAAGCAAAGAACTTCTCCGCTTCATCATGAAAGCCTAAGACATGAAATGCATAAAGTGAAAATGTTGCATCTCTTACCCACACATACCGGTAATCCCAATTGCGCACTCCCCCCAACTCTTCCGGAAGAGATGTCGTGGGCGCTGCAACAATCGCACCGGTCGGGAAAAATTGCAGGAGTTTTAAGGTAATCGCACTGCGCTTTAAAACATCGGCGCAAAACGGAAAGAAATTTCCTTGTGAAAGCCACTTTTCCCAAAACCGCGTCGTGTGGTCTTCAAAGCCGGATGTGAATTTTGTTTCTTCATACGCTTCATCCAACCGGACGTATTCCAGCCTCATTTCACTAATTTCTCCCTGAAAAATTGGAAGAGTAATTGTCGCTGAGCCATCCGTTACAACCACCTGTGTGTTTTCAGGAAGATATAACCGCAATGTTGCGTTCTCTTCTAGTGGGACGTCAATGCAATGCGTCTTTGCATCATACGCAAGATCTGGAATTGTCTTGGCATAATCGGGACGGGGAGAAAAAGAAAACGTGAGATCTGTTTTGCCTTTGATACCGGTTAATTTTCGAACGAGATAATGTTCGCGGCAAGGATACTTCGGTTGGGGCACCATGAAATCTTTTAGCGATATCTCAACATCCTTTTTTTGCAGAACCGTTTCAAGTATCGCAGTGTCATTGACATAGAAAGATTTTACTTCAAAACCATTTGTATTGGGCAAGAAACTTCCACCGTTGGGATCAAGAATCCGCGCAAAGATACTCGGACTGTCAAAATGAGGTAGACACAGCCAATCAATCGACCCAATTTTGGAAACAAGTGCAGCGGAATGGAGATCGCCGATAAGAGAATAATCTTCTATTGTCGCCTGCTCATGCTGTTTTGTTGTCATCTCCATCTTATTGTAACAAAATTAACCAGCATACATATGACTTACAAATAGTATAGACTGATACTTTTAGATAGTGTTTTAATACTTCACAAAACACTAAATACTGTGTTAGCATAAAAAGATGCACAGAAAACTGTCCGGGTATTTCTTGCTCTCATTTCTTTCATTTTGTTTCTTCACGGTTATTTTTCTAGCGGTAGCGAACGTGCAGGTATCGGCCGACCAATCAGTTCTCCAAAGACCAGCAAACAATCAAATAGTACCTACGCCGACAATCTATATGGGTCAAGCAGCCGATACAACAACAATTACTGAAGCACAAAGTCCTTCCCCTACTCCTACTGTCTATGAGGCACACCCACAAATACATGCTTCTGCAGCACAAGCACCGACCCAGGAACAAACAAAAATTGAACCAACAGCAACCCCTGTCCCGCCAACCGCAACACCTACTCCTACTGATGCACCCACACCAACCGCAACGCCCCTTCCGACACAAACGCCACAGCCGTCGTCATCAGACTTGGATACACTCTTTAGCCAATATAGTTCAACATATAACGTAAGCGTGGATGAGCTGAAAAAAATAGCAGGATGTGAATCAGGATTTAATACAAATTCCGATTCGGGGTATTACACCGGCATGTTCCAATTTTCTCCGAACACATGGGCCTCGGTCCGCGGTGTAATGGGTCTTGATACCAATCCCGATCTCCGCAAAGACCCAGGCGAGGCAATCAAAACCGCAGCCTATATGCTCTCAAAAGGGGAAGAGAATGCATGGCCCAACTGCCACTGATAAAATAATTATTGATACGAATTCTTCGGCAAAGACAGCCCCATCATGAGACTCAATCGCAACCACGTCGACTGCCTTTTACTTCTTGAATTATGTAGATACGACAAAGCCCGCCGGTTGCTCGTTCTCGCTGCCTTAGATACGAGCTGGCGGGTTTGCCTTTCTGTTGCTCTGCGTGTCATAAATCTCTCTTCTCAATGTTCACTAACTACTATAGATAATAAGTGTAAGAAGTACTTTCGAAAATCGGTAAGAAGCATGTAAATTTGCTGACCGAATAACAACCTGCTATAATGTTGTGACAATCTTGATGAAGAAACGCCCAGTACTCCATCAACTTGCCTTATTCTGTATCGCTGCCAGCGTATATTTTTTTGCCGCCCCTTTTGCCCAAGCTAATACATTTACCCTTCCGCAGCAGATTTCCTATCCAGGTCTTACATTTTCCAGTCCGCTTACATATTCCCATCCAATTATCCTCCAAGAACCAACCACCAGTATCTCATTTACTTCTCATAACGAGCTCATGATCAATAAGGCAGATACCAAGAAACCGCTCGAGACCATTGTTCTTACGCCAACACTAGGACTAACAGAAACCCCTCCTCAAACAAATCTTCCTCAACCGACACCCACCATCTATATGCAAACAGCAAAAACAGAAACCGTGCAATCTCCGACTCCTCCCCCAACTACCCAACCCACAGAACAACCAACACCTACCAATCCTCCTGCAACCTATACACCCGTACCGCAAACAAATGCTGGAGGATTAAATGCTGACGATTTATTTTCAATGGTAAATGCGTACCGTGCATCCCAAGGACTTCCTGCATTCCAGCAAGATGCAAAAACGTGCAGTCTTGCACAAGTGAGAGCTCCGATGGTAGCAGGAGAAGTTGCAACAGGAACCATGCATAGTGGACTGAGGGCAATGAATCTCGCCTACTGGAATACGGAGAACATTATCTCAATGAATTCCGACCAAGCAGCGTTTAACTGGTGGCTTAATGACCCAATTCATCATGCAGCAATTGTAAGCAATAACACATATAGCTGTGTTGCGTGCTCAGGTAACAGCTGTGCCGAAGAATTCACCAGCTATCAACCGAAATAACCTCGAGGGAGCGTTTGGTATATGTATTTTGCAGTGACGAACGCCACCTTGCTACAATGAGCGTTATGGAGCCATAGAGTGGAGCATGCATAAATCAATCGTATGTTATATCGTTTAATCCCACAAGGCTATTTATTTTTTCCTAATTGTTTATATACCCACACGGTTATATAAACGCCAACAAAAACATCAATAAAACCGTAAATCAATCCGATAACACTGCCTGTTATCGAAATAGTATATCCTATATAGACGCTTGCGATACCTTGCAAAAATGGCACCGCTATTCCTGTCCATACCGATAGCAAAGTTAACAAAAATAACGCTGCCCCCCAGACTATTCCGCCGGTGATGGCAGCACGTTTTGTATCCCATTTCATGTGAGATCACCTCCTTTCAAAGGTAGTTATTTCTTTTTACGTGCCAGAGTAAATGCACTGTATGCCAATCCCCACGCGATAATAACACCAAAAAAGCTAACCCACACTGGGACAACAAAACCGGCAATGACGATTGTCCACCCGGTAAAGAGTCGAATAAGATGCAGCATCCCAATAACGGAAAATATAGTGCCGGTTATTTGCAAATATTGTTTGAGCGTTAACATACGATGCCTCTTTTCTTATCTTACTCCCTATGGATCACGTGTCAAGATACTTTACTCGCCGCAACCTCAAACAGACATTCTCATGGACATCTTATGAATTTTGCATATAATAAGTGCATGCAAATACTTGTTATTGAGGACGAAAAGAAAATTGCTGCTATTCTTAAAAAGGGTCTTGAAGAAGAGATGTATCACGTCGACACCGCATATGATGGTGAAGAAGGTGATTATAAGTCTTCAATCAATGAATACGATTGTATTATTCTTGACCTGATGATCCCCAAGATCGACGGGATAACCCTGTGCAAAAAAATTCGTGCGAGGAACAAGAACATCCCTATTTTGATCCTGACTGCGAAAGATGATATCACCGATAAAATAACAGGACTTGATGCGGGTGCGGACGATTATGTCCTCAAACCGTTCTCAATTGGGGAAATATCTGCACGTATCCGGGCGCTGCTGCGCCGGGGAAACAAAGCGGATCCTGTTATTCTTTCCGTTGCCGACGTACTGCTGGATCCGGCAACAAAGAAAGTCGCCCGAGGGTCACATACCATCTCACTAACGGCGCGTGAATACAATTTACTTGAATACTTCATGCGAAATCCCAATACGATTCTCTCCAAAACACAATTGCTTGAACATGTTTGGGATTATCATTATGAAGGATTCTCAAATATCGTTGAAACCTACATCCGGTATCTCCGGAAAAAACTTAAAATCAAAACAGACGCAAAAGAGTTGATCCACACCGTCCGCGGTCTGGGATATACGATGAAAGAATAATATGATACGCATTGCACGAATCAAATTAACACTTCTCTACTCCATAATCTTTCTGCTGCTTTTTTGGATGTTGAGTTTTGGAATTTATTTCTGGATGAATCAATTTTATGGTGACAGCAACAGATTTCACGAAGGGCAACCAAACCAAAATGAACAAGGTACTCTCCCGGTAATTCGACAGGAATCGCCGGGAGATATTGTGATGGATGATCTTCGCAATGTGCTGCTGACAATAGATTTCATTCTTTTGCTAACAATCCCGACAATTACCTGGTTCCTTACCGGCAATGCCCTTGCCCCAGTCCAAAAAGCGCATAAGCGTGAACAGCAATTTCTGACCGATGCTTCACATGAACTCCGCACGCCGCTCTCTATTCTCCGCGCAGAAATAGAAGTTGCACTGAATAGGAAACGAACCGTCTCTGAATACCAAAAAGTTCTCAAGTCGAACAAAGAAGAAATTGATGAACTAACAGATTTGGTCGAAAATTTACTCTTTATCAGCAGAGAGCAGACCAAACACAGCAGTCCTATTAATGAGAAAATTGAATTGACCGATCTTGTTGCCGAGTGTGTTGCATATTTTCAACCGAAAGCAAAACAAAAAAAACTCACGCTCACAATGACCCCTCCAAATACAAACTCCGTCATAATAGGCCATCCACAACTTCTGAAACGGCTTTTTACCAACCTCCTGGACAACGCGATCAAATATACAACAACAGGAAGCATCACCGTAACGATAAAACAAAGGAAAAACGAGATAGCTATTGCGGTAACAGACACAGGTGTTGGAATTGCCAAAGAGCAGCAGGAGAAGATATTTGACAGATTTTACCGCGCAGACGATTCACGAACAGAACAAGGATATGGACTGGGATTATCTATTGCCAAACAAATCATGCAGGTACACCAAGGAACGATAGCGGTAACGTCCGAGCCGGGTAAAGGAACGACCATGATGCTCACTTTCCCGCTCCACACAATAACCTAAATAAATTTAGCGTAGTTCAGTGTATGGTTCAGCTTAGTTCTATGATTGCCTATACCAATCCCGGGAAAAAGTCTTTCTTGATCTGCTTATCCGGTACTCCCATACTGCGAAGCACCTTCTCATACGACACGATCATTGCATGAGGACCCGAAAGATAGAAGGTCCGTTCCATAAAATCAGGGACATCCTGCCGGATCATTTCCCCATCAAGTCTGCCAGTCCTTCCCTGCCAATTAGGAGGGACACTCGCCTGATCAGTCAGCGTATACACCATTTTTACCCCAAGTTCCTGTTGTGCCTGATTGAAAACATCCACATAAACAATTTCATTCACACGTTTGTTAATATAAAACATCACGATTGAGCGCGGTTCCTTCGTATCAATCAGATACCGCAGCATACTTCGAAATGGGGTAACACCGATCCCTCCGGCAATAAATACCAATTTCTGACTCTTATCTTTCGGAAGCGTGAAATCTCCGCTGATCTGTCCGCCGACTATCTGATGATTTTGCTCAAGAGCAAGCATTGCTTTTTTAAAGCTGCTGCCATTTTGGTAAAACCGCACGCCAAGCCTGAGCGTGTTCTCAGTCGGTGAAGATGCGATCGTAAAGTACCGCCTGTTGCCCCGGGCATCAGTCTTTTTGTGCGGCAGCGTCCACTCCATGTACTGTCCGGGGGCAAAAGCAAACCGCTTTCCAGGCGCGAAAAGAAAATCGATAATATCTGATCCTGCCTGCCGCTTTTCCAGAACCGTTGCGATAACTTTAGTTTTCGGACTTACGATATACGAAAAGAGATTCCCGATCACAAGCGCGATCTCAGGTGTCGTATAAAAGGCTCCCACATGGAACTGCGGTGCGAAAAGTACTCCGACTAAGGCGCCGTAAAACCCTTGCAGCTTCTTTGTCGGTGGCGTCGTCAGCGGCTCTGTCAGCATCACAAAAGCAAAAAAGAACAGTGAAGATGCCGTAAATGCAGCCTGCATTGTTTTGATCAAATCGCCTCCTTTAAAAAGCGTAAAGACAAACATCGAGGAAAACGCCCCGATAAAAAAGTAAAAAATCAGGTCAGACCTGCGGATCTTTCTGACAATGAGCAGCCCAAGCAGTTCAAACGGCAGCATCGGCAGCGTCCCCACCCACCAGCTCGCGGAACCGACCATCGTCAACGCAGTAACGGTAACGGCAATAGCAACGGGATTGAAGATATGTTTCTTGCCGATCGCAAAAATAAATTTTGACGCCATCGTCAGAACACCTGCCCAAAAAAGGAACATGATATCGTTGAACGACTGCGGCGGGGTAATAATAAGGGCGAGGATCAGAGCTGAAATATATACGGACTCGACATTGGTCGGCGCTTTAAATGTTAATCCAAATAATTTATTTGTCACCCATCCGACAGCAATTAAAAAAACAACAGAAAATACCAACGCCAACGGATTTAAATGCAAGATCCCAACCAAACTATAAAGAAAAGCTACGCTGAGAAGGAGCAATAAATAGTAGAGTACCAACCGGTACATTGTTATTTTATCTAAAAAATTATCTATGAGTTTCATAGTGTTATTTAATACCTATTGTCTTAAGTGTAACGTAATGAACCATTAACTTTTTGCTTGCGAGAGCGCAGCTGCCATTGATTGCATGAATGCCTGACTTGAATCTGTTGCTCCGGAGATGATATCAACGTTTGCTGACTGTGTTTGGATCGCTTCCTGAGCAAGCATTGGATCGGCTTGTTGATTGATGGACTGTGAAGTACCATTGTCGTTGGGGTACTGCAAAAATTGTATATTGGTTATTTTCCCGCCTGAGATGGTTGTCTGTACTTGGATGTTGCCATAAAATGCATCCGCTACCGATCCGGTAAATGTCCCATCTTTATATTGAGAACTTGGCTTTGGAGTTGCTGTCGGGATAATCGGCTGGGGAGTTGCTGTCGGTTGTTGAACTACTGTTGTAGGGTGTGCTAATGACGTCGTCGGTGACGGTGGAACGGGAGTATCTGTCGGTACTGGCGTAGCCGTAGGGATCGTACTTATCTTGCTGCTTTGGAGAGTTTTTGGAGCAATAACAGGTGTCGGCGCTACACCTTTTGACCTGAAATAGAGAGCATAGGTAATAAAACTGACGATGACTATCGCCGATAACAAAATTTTTCTCATGACTTTGCTTGATTGAGTGCATCCTTAAGTGATTGGATAAAAGCGTTACTCGTATCTGTCGCGCCTGAAACGATATCAACAGTTGCCGTTTGCGCCTGAATCGCTTCCTGCTGCAGGTTGGGCATTGCAATATCGTTTATCGCAACCGAGCGCATGGCATCACTTGGATGCTGCAAAAATTGCACACTATTTATTTTACCACCTGAAATTGTTACTTGTACCTGGACATTCCCGTAGAACGCATCTTCGACAGGACCGGTATAGGTGCCATCTTTATACGCTGGCGGATTACCTGATGAAGAACTTGCCGCCGCTGTTGACTGAAAAGGATTTGCCAGCCGATGCTGCGACAATGCGATCAGAAATATTCTTCCGCCATTCTGAACGAGGACATAGCCGATAATTGCCAAAACCAAAACCGCAAATAATACTTTCTTCATAGGGAAAGATCATAAACAATAAAAATGAGAAGAAGATGAGAGAGTAGATACGAAACTACGCAGAGTAAAAACGCAGAAATTTGCTGTTAAAATATCAATAGTGATAAGGCCCTTTGCGGATGTTAGGATCACCCCGTCCGTAGCCATCCGAATCCATCCCCCTCCCCTGCACCCATATATTAGGTATTTCAAATCCGCAGAAGTCCGGTTTGCAATCAACTTCACGGCGGGATGGCTTATCCACAAGGACAAACGTTTTGACCGATGCAGCATCTTTACTTCGCAGCACAGCTGTTACTGCAGACAATGTCTTTCCCGTATCGGCAATGTCATCAATCAAGAGGATATTTCGTCTCTTTGGATTAACCAGCATGTCATATTCAATGCGGGGTTCAAATTGAGATGTCGTACCATTATGATAACTACTGACCTTCATAAATGTAAGTTCAGCATCTGTCATACCGAGAGCATGCAGTCGCTCAAGAATATCGGTAGTAAACCACGCTGCTCCGGTCAAAAGTCCGACCAGGAGCAGTCGTTTGCCTTCATATTCTTCAACCAGTTGCGGAACAAGTTCATCCAAGCGCTGATCAATTTCTTCGGCAGAGATAAGGATATCGCCTTCTTTATATGCATTCGGATCTTTAAAATCTTTTTTCATTTGGCTTCTTTTTACAGCATAAATGAAGAACAAAACTAAGGTCAAGTGGTAGCATACTTGACATATATGTAATTTACATATATCATGTACATATGATTTGCGGCGGCAGAAAAAGATTTACTAACATACACACAAAGACTCCTCCCATATTGATCGAGCAATTTGTTGAACCATGTGTGCTGCTTTGCATTATGCAATCACCACGGCATGGTTATGCGATCATGCAGTATTTGAAAGAAACCTGTCTCTGTGATGCAATAGATATCGGCAATTTCTACCGAGTCCTCGGCAGATTAAAAAAAGAAAAGCTCATTACCGCTCAGAAAGACGGAAGGAAATTTGTTTACCATATTACGCCGGAAGGAAAAGAGTTTTTGGCGGGCTGGGTAACAACGCTGGAAAAAAACAAAGCGGTCCTTACCGCATATCTTCAAAAGTATACGGAGGTAGTTCATGTTTAATTTTTTCTTAAAAAGTATTCCCGAAGTAGATGCATCTGAAGTTAAAAAAGCACTTGATGAAAAAAAAGATTGTATTCTGCTTGATGTCAGAACTCCAATGGAATACGAAAAAACACATATTAAAACAGGTATTAATCTCTCTGTTGAAAATTTTTCAAACAAAGATAAGATCGAAAATCTCATCCCTGATAAAGACAAAACGATCTATGTCTATTGTTTGAGCGGTTCGCGAAGTTCACAGGCCGTCCAGGCAATGATTGAATATGGCTATACAAATGTCATTAATATGAAAAGCGGACTACTCGCATGGCGAGCTAAGGGGTATCCTTTACTATGATAAACGATATCAAAACCTCACAATATAGTATACGGAAAACTGTTTCTGCTTCTTTTGAAGAGGCAGTCAAACAGGTGCAGGAACTATTGAAACAAGAAGGCTTCGGCGTTCTTACAACGATTGACGTCCAACAAACACTCGAGAAAAAACTCTATGTGGCATATGATAAATACGTTATTCTCGGTGCTTGCCATCCACAATCTGCATTTAAAGCCTTACAGATGGATAAAGACATGGGGCTTCTCCTCCCCTGCAATGTCGTTGTCTATGAAGAAACTAAACAGGTCATTGTTTCTGCTATCCGTCCGACTGTTGCGCTTTCTATTGCGAACGAACCTGCATTGCATGAGGTAGCAAAAGAAATCGAGAATAAATTACAAAGAGTAGTTGAACATATATAAAGCGTTTGGAGTATTCATTTTTGCAGTGACGAATGCCACCTTGATGCGATGATAACCATTTGTGGTGCTAATGCAATACCCCAAATGTAAAAATCAATACCAAGGTGGGTCACAAAAAAATGAGGTACCAAACGCATAATAAGAAGGAGGTGAAATACATATGCATGTCAAATTAACCGATACAAATTTCGCGGAAGAAGTCGAAAAAGCCACACAACCGGTACTCGTTGATTTCTGGGCTGGATGGTGTGGACCCTGCATCATGCAAGGACCCATTATCGATGAAGTCGCGAAAGAATTTGTAGGAAAAGTAAAAGTCGGCAAACTCGAAGTAGATGAAAATCCGCAGATTGCACAGCGGTTTGGAATTATGAGTATCCCGACGCTCGCGATTTTTAAAGACGGAAAGGTTGCGCACACAATGGTCGGGCTACAATCAAAGGATGCACTGAAAGCAATGCTCAAAAAATTCAGTAACTAACGTTTCATCCAATCATGTGCGTAGATTTCAGCTGTGTCTTTTTGAATACCTTCGAGAATCTTTTCGGCAACAAACTCCGGACTGTCCGCCGGAGGAAGTTCCCGATCACTTGATCCGTCCCATTCCGGCTCTTTCCCTTCTCTAATCGTATTCTTTTCAAAATCCGTATCGGTGATATAGGGATACACCACGATAACCTTGATCTTATCTTTTTTCAATTCCTCACGTGCAGTCAAACTGATCTTCGCAAGCGCTTGCTTAAGCGATGCATAACCACTCATGTTCGGCAGTACCATAAGCGCCGTACCTGAGCTAATATTCACAATCACTCCATTACCCTGCTTTCTCATGAGCGGAATAACCTGCTGCATTGCAAGTACCGGCCCCAGCAGATCAAGGTCAAAGACTTGATGGAACGTATCAGCAGATATCTCCTCAACTGGTGCATCATATCCCCGACCGGCATTGTTAATCAAAATATCAACACGGCCAAACTCCTTTACAGTCTTCTGAACCAACGCTTCAATATCTTTTACGTTTGTCATATCGGTAGGAACGACAAGAGAATTGGGGAGATCTTTTGCGAGCTTTTCTAATTTATTTTTAGAGCGGGCAGCGAGGACGACCTTGGCTCCCTTTTGCGCAAAGAGTTTTGCCGTCGCTTCTCCAATCCCCGATGAAGCGCCTGTCACGATGACAACTTTGTCTTTCACTTGCATAACGTAATTATACTCCCTCACTTCAAGCAAGATTACGCAAGAAAACACGTGTGATTTAAATCACATATATCTTTTCCATTATATTGTGTATACTGAATTTGCCATGGAAAATAACAAAGAAGAACCGGGCTTGATACAGGTGCTAAAAAACGTTTGGCTTGTAGATATTCCTTCGTACGCCAATAAGATCTACTACTCTTTGGGATTCCTCTCCATGATCGCTTTCACGCTTCTTGTCATTACAGGTATTGTTCTCACCTTTTTCGGCCCCGACTGGTGGCTCATATCACCTGTCGGAGTACTGACGAGAAGCATCCACCTATGGGCAGTGCAGGCATTTGTCATCTTTGTCATTCTTCACTTGCTGATTGTGTTTCTTACCGGCGGCTACCGCGCACCGCGGCAGTTTGTATGGGTACTCGGGTCTCTCATGTTCTTTTTCTCGTTAGCAGAGGCGGAATTTGGCTATGTCCTTCGCAATGACTTCTCCTCGCAATGGCGCAGTCTGCAAGGTGCTGATTTTTGGAATGGAACCGGAATGGGAACGTTTATTAACAATCTCAACTATGCACAGATCTATGGCATTCATGTTGTTGTTATTCCCTTTATCATTATCTTTCTCCTCTTTTTACACTATGCGTTAGTACGGCTTCGTGGCATCGCAAAACCGTATCGAAAAGATGTGCCGTATCACATGGTGAAAGCAAATCATACAATTCTTTTCTTCCGGGGATTTGTCCTTATTTGTGTTATTATCGCACTGGCAGCCATCTTCCCTTCGCCGATCATCGAGCCGGTTACGGTCAAACAAGTAGCCATCGATGACCCGGCTCTCATGGCGACAACGCTCATTACTGAAATTGATCACAGTTCTGATACCGCGACGTATGTAGACAATATTGCGCCTTACCAATACGACACGAAAAAAGTCTATGTTGACGTACCGTATATGCAATATATTAGTCTGCAGCAAAATAAACAATCCATGCTTGATTACTTCAATGCCGAAGACCAGCAAACCCAAACCGACAATCTCAAAGCTGCGAGCGATTATTTCACCAAAAATGGACAGCTTACAACCGAACCAAACACAAAAAATCCTGTGATACCACTTATCAGTTCATTAGTGCTCATGGGACAACAAGGATTATATGAAGCAGTAGTACTTCATGAATCGGACACCAACTATAATCCGACTTATTTGACTCGCTTCATTGCAGACACCGGCGTACCTGAAGACAAAGCTACTTCGCTAAAGATAACTACTCCCCAATACGGTATGCTCCGGGAAGAAAAAGGATTTCCGACTCCCGGCGCGTGGTGGCTTGCGCCTTTGGGACTGTTAGATAATACTCTCCTTCAGAATGATGATAATCAGGATAGGGATGGTGCAGAGATTGTCGGTATCTTTATGCTGCTCTTTACCGCTTTCCCATATATTCCTTTCCTTAATAAATTCCCCGACAAACTCGGAGTATATAAGCTTATCTGGAAGGAAAAGTCGCCCCAAAAATCCTCCTAAACTCATACTAATAGCTTATTAATTGTTCATTCAATTTGTTCTATGCGATGAGCAGCAAGCCAGCAAATCCCGCTGCAGTCGCGAATAATTTGTAGATCATATGATCCCGTTCTTTCAAGTAAAAATACGCTGCTATAACAACCGCAACCGATAAAAAGTCTGTTGCCGCACTGATTATTGCCGCACCGGTTAATTTAAGCGCCGAAATAAAACATACCGATGCCAAAGCACGGGTACTTCCCCACGTAATCAATATCTTCCTTATTTCCGCACTCTTGGCAAAAAGAAGCGGCATTTTCTTCAATTCTTTCCCCGCGAGTATCGCCGCCCAGACAATTTGCGAACCCCAACCATAAATCAGATAGGTACCAAAGTCAACTCTTCCCAACATAAACCGTTCAAATGCTGTTGCGACACCCAGAATAAACGCACTTAACAAACATAACAAAATACCTTCCGTACTCGTGCGATTCCGTTTATGCATCTGTGATGAGGCCGCCAGAACACCGGACAGAATAAGCAACCCTATCCCAAGAACTTGTAATGTACTAACTTTTTCATGAAGGAACGGCAAAGCAATCGCCAACGTAAATATCGGACTCACATTATTAATAACAGCAAAGATACCGACATCAACGTGTTTATTTGCCTGAAACGATGCAAGTCCCAAAAGAGGCCAAATAATACTGCCTCCCAATAATAGCATTACATTTAAAACGCCGACATTCAGATTGTGCGGAAAGTAAAAGCCCAAAATCACTGCCTCAGGCAGCAAAAATACCATAAAGAAGATTGCGTTGATAAGACGGTTGTGATCACCGAGTTTTTTCGCCAATACACGTCTGAGAAGATAGTTTATGGTACTGAGAATAAAATAAACAATGAGTAATAGTTGCCACATCGTACAATTTTTTAAATATTCTGTTAATAAAAATTATTGTGCAATACTAAGATAGTAAGCAGATTCATCCTAAAATTATATCATCGAAACAATAGCCGTATACAGTCCGGATTTGGTAAAATATCACTATGTCTACGAAGGCTTTTATCTGGTTGTTCTTATCTATCGGCTCAATCGTGGGAGGCTATATCCCCGCGTTATTCGGTGCTTCCTTATTATCATTTGCATCACTTTTTTGGAGTACGATTGGTGCATTTGCGGGTATATGGGCCGGTTATAAGCTTGGCAAACGGATCAACGGCGGTATCTAAAGGCCGCCAAGTACCGGCAGCGAAACCGCTTCTTTTTTGTATCTGATATAGAGCTGAATCGCCTGGTAGTGATCAAAAGCGACTTCTTCTTCTTTTGGCAATTCATCAAATGAAAACCATTGTTTATCTGTCACTTCCCAATCCGACTCTCCTTCTTGCTTGCCCGCGTCACAAAAAAAGACAAAAGAAATATTCTGTCTGTCTTCATGCGGACGGTCAGGATTGTCATTAATTGCCAATAAGGTAATATTTGAAACTCGGTATCCTGTCTCTTCAAAGATTTCTCTTTGTAATGCCTCTGCCAGTTGTTCATCGCGACCGACAAATCCACCAACAAGTGCCCATTTACCGCCTTCCAAAAGTGTTTCCGCCCGTTTAACAAGAAGAATCTTAGCATCTTTAAGCACAATGCCGTCAATGACCGCATGTCTCAGGGAGCTTGTTCCCCCATCTTCAAACGTACAAGTAATCACAATGTAAGTATAAACTACATGAAAAATAAATCAAATAGTAAGTATTCTTGCCCAAATAATATAATATTTTATCTGCGTTTCTTAGGAATCACTGCATTGACATTAAATAAATCTCTGCTATTATCTGTATAAATATTCAATGAAAAAATACTTTGTAGAATTCTTCGGAACTTTTACCTTAACTCTCATTGTCATGCTCTCAGTAGCAGGCAAATTTCCCGTCCCTACTCCTATTCTTGCAGCGGCTGTAGTTGGAACGTTCGTTTATACTGTAGGGTTTATTTCAGGAGTACACGTTAATCCCGCGGTTACCATTGGTGCATGGTCGGTAAAAAAAATATCAGACAAAGACGCCGTTGCTTATGTCATTAGCCAGTTTGTTGGTGCGCTTTTAGCTCTGTTTATCTCATCGTTTCTTGTCGAAGCGAAGATTCCTCAACTGTCCACAACGCCAATTATGGGATTGGGAGAGCTCATCGGTACAATGCTTCTGACATTCGGAGTAGCAAGTGTTGTCTTTGGTAAAACAGACAAGCAGCTCGCAGGACTTGTTGTCGGTGCTTCACTTTTTATCGGTATCGCAGCGGGCGGTGTCATGGGCAGTGCCGGTGTCATTAACCCTGCTGTCTCATTTGGTCTCGGACTCTTTAACCCAATCTATATCAGCGGACAAATAATCGGCGGCGTCCTCGGCTTCTGGATCTTCAAAATGCTCATAGAAAAATAAGATACCCACGTTCAAATACCAAGGAATCTTGGAGTCGTTCAGAACGTATTATTTTACCTCGTAGTCATCCTCTTCCAACCGACCAGAACAGGAAGGGCAAGCGTCAGCATGTAATACAAATACACATCTAATTTGTAGTAGCCATCCGCCGGTTTGAATACGATAACAAGGAAAAGGTAGTCACAGACTACGGCAAGTAAAACCCACACAATGGCTATCAAAATATAATACTGCAACGAATCTGCTTTCACTCGTTTAAATAATACCCAAAAGGTGATTAGTATCCCCACTGGCATAATTACCCATCCAAGTAGTGATTGTGGCAAAATTGGAAAGAATACAATACCGAGTACATAGCCGATGAACCAGAGAATAAACCCCCACATAAAAGCATCTTTAAGAAATTGTTTTATCATAGTTGCGTCATAGTAATTTTCTTTTTTTTATTTCTACCAAAATTTTCCCACCGAGAGGACGACATATGCAGTTTTTTGCATGTGCCACATGCCACGTTATTCTTTCATCAAGCGTAGGATTTTTGGGCATTTTATTTTTGGTATGCCACGCCGCATTAATCTTCATAGCTTGATTATAAATCCGTTGTTAAGACAATTGATATGATACTAATCACTAAGAAGCTTCGATCGTCCCCTTAGGAGGTAATGAAAAATTGAGGTTAAAATCAGGTACTTCCTCTGGTTAACTATGTGGGAACTTTCTATCTGAGTAGCTATTAGATACTCTGTAAAATAGATATATTAAACTCTGTAAGGGAATCAAGAGTCTTATCAGCAATGCAATAACGAGGGTCTGAACGATGAACCTTTGCTGGCACTGCTACACATTTCATCTGGGCAGCTTTTGCTGCTATGACTCCACTAAGTGAATCTTCAAAAACTAAACACTGAGAATATTCCACTTCCATCTCCTTTGCTGTATGAATAAATACTGCAGGGTGAGGTTTGGCAAATTCTTCATCAGCACCAGTATGAAATAAACTAAAGTATTCACGAATATGAAGTGTATCAACAGTTGCTTCTATCAAATTGAGAGGACTTGATGAAGAAACTGCCATTGGTACGCTCCGCGACTGAAGTAGCTTGAAAGCATCAAGGACACCAGGAAGAATCTTTCCCTTCTTACGGATGAGTTTCTCTACTTCCACAGTTGTTTTGTTGATTAGCTCTTCCACAGTTGGACTATCACCCCAGGGATAATTAACAAACCAATGCTTGAAAAACTCTCTTGCACCTCTTCCTTTATTTTCTGGTTTAGTTATTTCTGCTCGAGGCACTCCTAATCTCACAAGAGGCTCTACATAAGACTCTTCCCAAAGCGGCTCACTGTCAATAATGAGACCATCCATATCAAAGATAGCTGCTTTAACCATAAATTGATTATACCAAAGTTCGAATCCTAATGAAGTCAGTTTGAAATTGAGGCTACGAAAAAATATCGTTTGCGGCTAAAATAATAGGTTCCCCAAAGCCTAGTATTATTATAACCTCGGATTTCACTTCAATTATCCAACCTTTTCAGGACTTATGATATATTGGAATGCTTAAGCAAAGATGGTCGGAGATTAAAAAGTTACATCTTGGATACCAAAGCTTATGCTATGTCCTCTCTTCAATAATCTTTCTTATTGACAGATAAAAAATTGTTTTGTTATCGTTGAGATATGGAAGAGGAACAGCAAGTAATACCAAACGCAC
Source organism: Candidatus Acidiferrales bacterium (assembly GCA_035533875.1). GTDB lineage: Bacteria > Patescibacteriota > Microgenomatia > Levybacterales > UBA12049 > JACDET01. The sequence continues at coordinate 64,273 of DATLSZ010000002.1, read as the reverse complement.
TACAATCTCCGCAACCTACGAGTACTACTCCTCCCGGTAAAGCGAAACGAAAATATATAATCATCTCAGCTATTATTGTTTTTGTGCTTCTTGTAGGAGTTATTATGGTAGCAATTTACCTCAAATCCCAAGGAGAACTTCATACTCTTATTCCAGGTTCAAACAATTCTTCTCAGTCACAAGCAAATTACGGACAGATTATGCAAGAATTAGGTTGCAATTCTCAATCATCTTGTATGCAAGTTTGTTCCAAACCGGAAAACGCCAGTAAGTGTCAGCAGATTTTTCAACAGTTTGGAGCATCACATGGACAAAGCGAATCTTACAGCCAATCAAACCAACCAAACAATCAAGATTTTGCAATGGCAGGAAACAATGGCAACACCAATACAGCATCGTTACCTGCTTGCCAAGGTAATGCTTTCTTTGATCATCTGCCAACTGATACTAATGCGTATACAGGGGTAGAGCCACTTGGTCACATGAATGGAGAACATGTCTTGCCGGATCAAGCCGACCATGTATATATCAATATGGTTCCTGCAACGAATAGTTCAAGTCAACTCACGACAGTATATGCCCCCGGTAACGTGACGCTGTTACAGGCAGTGAAAAAATCAGATTATAGTAACCAAAGCAATGTAACCGATTATCTTTTGGAATTTTCTCCTTGCAAAAGTGTCATTTTTACCTATGATCATATCCGAAACCTTAACTCTCACATTATGAATGCGCTTAATGGGCAAACACCTACTTGCCAGCAAGGCGGCGTTCATCAGTCTTGTACATATGCCAATTTATCGGTAAAACTTGCAAGTGGAGAAAAAATCGGTACTGCGGGAGGATCTAATACTTTCTCTCTTGCGTTCGATTTTGGAGGAGCAGATATCCGCACCAAACCGCTTGCTTTTATTGACACCTCACCGTCAGTCCAAACAGGCGTAACAGGAAACAGTTACTTCCATGCCGTATGTCCGCTTGATTACTTTACTCCTTCACTTAAAAATGCTCTTTATAGCAAGTTAACCATTAAAAATGCCGGAGCAAATGGTATTCCGCGGTGTGGAACCACTATGCAGGACCTAGCAGGGACAGTCCAGGGCAACTGGTATCACCAAGGATCTAGTCAATCATATCAGGGACTTAATATTCAAGGCTCGCTTGCTATCGTTCATTCAAATTTAGATCCAACCATGGGAGTGATTAGCGCAGGAATCGATCTTTTCCCAAATAACGGCGATTTAGGAGCGCAAATAGTATTTACACCCCAGACGAGCGGGTATATTAATCGTGAACCAAGTCAAATCAAACCTGACGGACATGTCTATTGTTTTGATGGACAAATTATTTCAGGTGGCAACGGTGAGGAAGGACATGTAAACATACAGTTTACCAATACCACAACGCTTAAAGTTAATTATGGTGCTGGTACCTGTATCGCAAATCCAATGTTGACTAATCCACTTACCTACATCCGTTAATGCTATCTTTTAAAGAGGATATTGGAAGGATGTTTCTGTCCTGAACCTGCCACTTCGTCTTCAAAAATTTTAATAATTTCCTTAGGATTATGAATATTAGTCAAATAGTAATCTTGTTTCAAAAGTGGGCTAAAGATTCTAATAGTACCATAATTGAATAATTTACCTAGCAAGCCTTGATTTAATGTCGTTGAGCCAATCTGCTTGAGAGAGTATCCCTCTTCGATGATAGATTACTCCTTCTTTAATCTCCCATTCCTCATTTGCCCAAGAAAGTACAATCCACGTACCCAGAGTCAGTTCAACCAAGGTTATAAGAATAAAATAAGCCATTCCAAAGATACTTGCTCCAAAAAGAACTGAGCTACTGACGTTTAACATATGAAGTAACGTGCTAGGAATTCTAAAAAGGAGATAGAGAACTGTTATTAATAAGTCTAGCCCCACCAAGCGTGTTACGAGAAGTATATGACTTTGCCTAAGTAATTTATATTGCATATGTTTATACCAAGCATAATTCAATAAGAGAACTTTTGCAGTGATACTTATCACGTAAAGAGTCAAAATTTTAGCAGGCTAAAATTCGAGGCTAGGTTGAGATGCTCCGCGACTAGTACCCAAAGGGTATCTTCGCTCATTCATTCGCTTCGAGATTCGGGCAAATCTATTCAAGAGAAGCCACAAAAAAAGCCGAGACATGCTCGACTTCTTTTTGCAGCTCCCTCTGGTTGACTATGTGGGAAACTTTTTTAAGAGCTGTTACATTTTTTCTAATACTGATAGTATTTCGTTTGGTTTATCTATAAGGAATTCTGGCTGAAATCGTTGTAGCCCTTTTCTTGAATTCAATCCCCATGTGACTGAAATTATTGGTATACCTACTTTTTTGGTTGCCTCAATATCTCGTATCTCATCACCAATATAAATTGCTTTTTCTAGCTGAACATTACTCTTTTTAAGAAATCCTTGAATTACTTTTGCTTTACCGAAAAGCGTTGTTCCTGTATAAATGTGGTCAAAAAAAATCAAATTATTGTTCTCTAAAAAGTGCTCTACATTTTCTTTACTATTTGATGTGATGATTGCAAGTTTATAATCTTTCTTTTTTAATTCTTTTATAACAGTTGACATCCCTTTTATTGGTTTAAGGTAAACGATACGCTTATTTAGTTCTCTTTTAACATCGATCATCATAAACGGTAACTTATATAGTGCAACATTTTTCATTTTAAACATCTCATGGATAGTTACATCACGCATTGCTTTATTTTCCTCATTAGTTACCTTTGCGTACCCATATTTCGTAGAAAGATCATTTAAAATATCTGCAGCAGTATCTACCGTGTCAGCAATTGTGCCATCAAAATCAAAGAGGATTATCCTTTTCATTACATGAGTATATCAAAAGTTCGAATCCTAGTGAGGTTATTTTTAATTTGAGGCTACCAAAAAATGCCATTTGAGGCTAAAATCAAATGCTCCCTCTGATTGACTATGTGGGGAACTTTTTATGCTCGTGTTTAATGCCCTACCAATAAATCCTTATACCATTCCTTGACTTCCTCTCCTTTATTGCTTCATAGTTGAAATATAATGAAGTTTTTAAAACCTACATTTACCAGACTGTTTTTTTCAATTATCTTGACCATTATTTTTTGCTGGTATAGCTATTATGTCTTGCTTGGAGGAAGCCAACTGTTAACTAAAGTATTGCATGTATATTCAAATTCAACATATCCCTGTAATATGTCATATTCACCCGGAGAACTATCACATCCATTATGTAATCTCAATCAGGTAACGACACCTATCGAGGTCATCTATATTAATTTTGCTTTCGTCCTAATGAGCTTTATTGCCTTTTATCTTTGTACCTGCTTTTTGACATTTCTTATTCATAGACTACGGCATAAAAAAATATTAAAAAATTAACTAACTAGCACCAGGTAGTATACATTTCTAGAAGTTTTCAGGCTAGTTCTCTACATCGTACACTTGGCATATGCCAAATAAAACTGTCTAAAAATCTATGAAGATTAGCCTATATTAATAAGCTAATTTGTGGTTCTAACGAAAAATAATTTGCTCCGCGACTAGTACCCAAAGGGTATCTTCGCTCATTCATTCGCTTCGAGATTCGGGCAAATCTATTCAAGAGAAGCCACAAAAAAAGCCGAGACATGTTCGACTTCTTTTTGCAGCTCCGCGACTAGGATTCGAACCTAGGACCTTGAAGTTAACAGCTTCCTGCTCTACCGCTGAGCTATCGCGGAATATACGGTAAAAGGTATTTTATCATTAACCCCAGTAGAAATCTAGCCTTTCTTTTTTTGCTTATTGACGAGTTTATAGCTCATCTGTTACCATTTTATTGTTGAGCTTGAATTATGAAATACATTTCTTTCTTCTTTGTTCTCTTCTTTTTATTATTTTGTACTGCGCAAACAATACAAGCGCAAACAATATCCCCGGAAGGACTTTTGCAGCAAATTCCAACTATTGATCCAGCAATCGCTTTACAGGCTAATAAACACACCCGTTATGTTGATCTCTGTCCACAAACAAACAGCCCACTCATCGCTCGTTGTTTTGGAGAGGCCATAGTTGATGAAACAGCAACTCCATTTACCACAGGTAAACCTGCAGGGTTTGGACCAGCGGAATTCCGTAAAGCATATGGCGTCAGTGGTGAAGCGTCCAAATCTCCTATTGTAGCAATTGTTGATGCTTATAACCAACCAAATATGCTATCCGATCTACAAAGATACAGCACAACGTTTAATCTACCGCAATTGGCAAGCTGTGCAGGAACAATTGCAAAATCAAGCGTTCCGTGTTTTAAAAAAGTAAGTCAAACCGGTACGACAAAATATCCCAAAACAGACGCCGGATGGGCGCTTGAGATATCCCTTGATGTAGAAGCAGTCCATGCTATGTGTGATAACTGTAGCATTTTACTTGTCGAAGCAACATCGGCAAGTAATGCAAATTTATTAAAAGCGGTTGATATCGCAATAAAACTTGGCGGGACAATAATTTCCAATTCTTATGGTGGGGGTGAATCTTCCGGTGAAAAAACATATGACACACATTTTAATAAGCCAGGAATTGGTATCTTTGCAAGCTCCGGTGACAGCGGGTATGGGGTGAGTTACCCAGCAGCGTCTCGATATGTCGTGGCAGTGGGTGGAACAAAATTGAACTTGACAAAAACGGGTACCTACTCTTCTGAATCAGCCTGGTCAGATGGCGGAAGCGGATGCAGTGATTTTGAATTCAAACCAACGTGGCAACATGACATCGGCTGCAACAAACGGACTGTTGCCGATATTGCCGCTGATGCCGATCCGACGTCAGGTGCGGCTGTTTATGATAGCGTGCAATACCAGGGACAGAAAGGTTGGTTTAAAATCGGCGGGACAAGCCTAGCTTCACCGTTGATTGCGGGAATGTTTGCAACTGGTGATCAGTTAACAAGTAATCAACAAGCAGGGTCTTTTCTTTATGGGCTTTCAGCAACTCATTTTCATGATATAACAAAAGGGAGTAATGGTATCTGCTCGCCGTCATATCTTTGTAAGGCGAGTAAAGGATACGACGGACCTACCGGCCTCGGCAGCCCCAAAGGAACATTTTAAAAAGAAAATAATTCCCGAAGATTAAACGATTTATTACCGAAAAGCCTTTTTAAACGAGGTAATCCCGAAGCTTGTTTCCGCGTGACGGGTGGCGGAGTTTGCGAAGCGCTTTTGCTTCAATTTGGCGGATACGCTCACGGGTTACCTGGAACATCCGTCCCACTTCTTCAAGTGTCTTTGGACGGCCGTCATCAAGACCGAAACGCTCTTTCAGGACACGCCGTTCACGGTCAGATAATGTACCGAGTACTTGGTCAACTTGTTCTTTCAGTAATTCTCTTGATGCGGAATCAAATAGCGTCGGTGCAGACACATCATGGATAAAGTCCCCCAGCCGGCTGTCTTCTTCATCACCGACAGGTGCTTCAAGACTTGCCGGATTCTGGGAAATCTTAATGATTTCAAGTGCTTTATCAGGCTCGATGCCCAGGACAGTGGCAACTTCCTCAGGAGTTGGTTCACGACCGAGTTCCTGCATAAGACGTCGCTGTGAGCGGAGGAATCTGTTGATATTTTCAACCATGTGTACCGGAATACGGATCGTCCTTGCTTGGTCGGCAATCGCACGGGTCACTGACTGACGAATCCACCAGGTCGCATAGGTTGAGAACTTGTATCCCCGGCGCCAATCATATTTCTCAACAGCACGGATCAGTCCTTGATTGCCTTCCTGGATCAGATCAAGCAGAGACAAACCGCGCCCGATATACTTCTTTGCAATCGAAACTACCAAACGCAAATTGGAGTTAATCAGCTTTTGCTTGGCACGCATATCGCTCTTTTCAACTTTTTTTGCCAAATCAATTTCCTCGTCAAAGGTAAGGAGCGGAATACGCCCGATTTCTTTGAGATACATCCTGACAGGATCCGAGACAGATCCTTCGGTAAGCACAGTCAGTGCTTCCAATTCTTTTTCAAGATCCTCAATCGGCTTCTGGTCTTCCTGTTGCTGAGCAACCGATTCGAAGACGTCGATGCTGGAACGCATTAATTTGTCATATAACCCGTCGAGTTCCTCAATGTGATCTTCAGGTTTGGAGTAAATACCAAGAATTTCATCCTGGGTAATATAGCCACGTTTTTTTGCCGATGTCACGACATCGGTTAATAAAGGGGATAATTTCTGGGACATGGAACTATTGTATCATATTTTGCAGGCTATGCAAACTCTGCAAAGGTTAGCCTTCCGATTCTATGCGAGTTGCAAAAGTGGAATATGTTCTTCGTAGCGCTGCAGCATCATCTTCAAGCCCTTCCTGTTCTTTTTGTTTTATCTCAACTGCAAGTGCTTTTAATTTCTTTTGGATATACACGCGTCTCAACTGCATGGCCGTTTTCCTAACTTCCTCAAGAACATGTTCCTCATCGATAAAATGCGGCAGAGCAACAAGAAAACACGTATCATATGTCGGCACGAGCTCTTTGGGTAACCCTTCACCAAAGGAATTACTGTCAAAGTTAGTCTGTTTGGCAAAATGACTAAGTAAGTGGTCCATAATCTTATGATACGCGCGTTCTTTCGGCATCACTTCGGTGAGGACATTCATAGCATGCTCCAAAGCTTTCTTGGGTGCTTCATTTTGCACAATCAATGCAAGAAGATACTCTTCAAGGAGTTCTTCTTTACTGCGCTTTTGCTTTTCCTGCACTTCCTGCTGCTTCGTGACGCGAGGCTGTTGTATCTTTTCTAATTCCCGCACAATACTCTCATAGGATGTGTCCAGCTCAGAACTAATCTTTTTAATATAATGCTCTTTAATAATTTCATTTTTTACCGTCGCGATTACCGGCAGAAGCAGGTCGGCAAATTGTTTTTTTCCGTCAACGGTTTCAATTGCAACCGATGCAAGTGTTTTTTCAAACAAATAATCATAGATGTTTACATCCTCATGAGCTGCCTTCTTGAAAAGCCCAGGTTCTTTCTGCAATGCTTCATCAGGATCTTTGCCTCCCGGTATCTCAATAACTGTTGGCGTTAAGCCTTTCTTTTCAACGACAGCAAGACTTCTTTTAATTGCCTCTTGCCCTGCTTTATCACCGTCAAAACAAAACGTAATCTTCTGTGCAAACCGACCAAGTAAATTTACCTGACTCTCCGTCAGTGCAGTTCCTTTCACGGCAACGACATTGGCAATGCCATTTTCAAAACAAGAAATAACATCAAACTCTCCCTCAACAATGATCGCTTGATTGGTCCGTCTGATGGCATCTTTGGTAACATTCAACCCATAGAACTGTTCACCTTTATGATAGATGAGTGTCTCTCGGGTATTAATATATTTGGATGTTGTTTCATCTTTATCCAAAATTCTTCCGGCAAATCCGACGACATTATCTCGGTGATCAATCAGCGGGAACATAAGCCGTCCCCGGAAAAAGTCAACAACATCATATCCCCTTTGGAATACCACTCCAGCGGCCACCAGATCCTCTCTGACGAACTTTTTTTTGTTCAGAAGGTATTTTGTCAACGCATTTCGTGTCGGGGCAAATCCGAGCATAAACGTATCGATAATTTTTTCACTGACTCCACGGTTTTTTAGATATGCAAGCGCTCGTTTGCCGGCGGGATGTTTAGTAAGCACATAATGATAATATTCTTTTGTTAAACTGTTAATCTGATATAATCGTTCTTTCTGTGTCGCCAACCCACTATCTCTTTCTTGAGTCTGCAACTCGACTCCAGCCCGCTTGGCAAGCGTCCGTAACGCTTCCGGAAATTCCAGCCGTTCATATTCCATGAGGAACGTATAAATATCTCCGCCTTTTCCGCAGCCGAAACAATGCCATATCTGGCGTTCTGGTGAAACAACAAATGATGGTGTTTTCTCTCCATGAAAGGGACAATTTGCTTTGAAATTGCGCCCGGCTTTTTTCAATTGAATAAACTCGGAGATGAATGAGACGATATCAATCTTCTCGCGGATCTGGGAGACTTGGTCCATACGCGCTTATTGTATACTTCCGGCATCAGCAAGGCAAGGAGAAGTGAAGACGACTAAAATACAAAAAGATCTGTTTTTTAGGCAGATCTTTTTGTTTGAATTATAAAATAATAAACATTTTGTAATATTTATCATTTTATTTCTTCTTAAATATATATTTTATGCAAATATATATTTTTTATATCTATAAAAAAAATGTATCTAGAATGACTTTTTTTATAGTTGTTAACCCGATGCATCAGGCCAACTCCTATAGCATAATACTATTTTCCAACATTTGTCAAGTCTAGCCTAATCCAGTATGATAAAAACATGCTGTCCAAAGTTTTCTCTGCCGCAGTCGTCGGTCTTGATGCCATTCCCGTTGAAGTAGAAGTTGATATCGCATCTCAAGGATTACCGTCCTTTACCATAGTCGGACTTCCCGACAAAGCTGTGGAGGAAGCAAAAGAGCGTGTCCGATCAGCGATTCGAAACTCGGGTGCTGACTTTCCGGCAAGACGGATTACCGTAAACCTCGCTCCTGCGGATCTTCCTAAAGAAGGCCCTTCATATGATCTGCCGATTGCGGTAGGTATCCTTCTTGCCTCCGGGCAACTTCAAGCTGATCTTTCCAATGCACTCATCAGCGGGGAGCTCTCTCTTGACGGGAGAGTCCGCCCTGTCAACGGTACGCTCATTCAAACTCTCATGGCGCGGGATAAAAAGCTAAAAAATGTTTTTATTCCTGCCGAAAACGCAAATGAAGCAGCAATAGTTGAGAAAGTATCTATTTATCCTGTCGATTCACTCAAATCATTATTCTTTCACCTAACCAATCAGCAGCCGATTGAAAAAACCGTACCGGTGATGTTTGAAGATATAACAATGAATTACGTCTTTGACTATGATTTAAAAGATATTAGAGGTCAACAACAAGCAAAAAGAGCACTTGAGATCGCCGCAGCTGGATCTCATAACATGCTCCTCAAAGGACCTCCCGGAGCAGGAAAAACACTCTTAGCACGAACACTTGCTTCAATACTACCTCGGTTAACATTTGCCGAGATGATCGAGGTTACCAAAATTTATAGCATCGCAGGACTGCTCGGGAAAGACGCCGTGAAGAATCATCGTCCGTTCCGCAGCCCGCATCATACGATTTCAATGGTCGGACTCATTGGCGGCGGAACCAATCCTCGACCGGGAGAAATTACTCTCGCACATCGAGGAGTTCTCTTCCTTGATGAATTTCCCGAATTCCCGCGGAGTGTTCTTGAGAGCCTTCGTCAACCGATTGAAGATAACATCGTTTCGATTTCTCGTGCTAAAGGGAAAACAACTTTCCCTGCCAAGTGTATGCTTATTGCTAGCCAGAACCCCTGCCCATGTGGATATCTTGGGGATAATTCGCACCAATGCCTCTGTACTGCAACCCAAATATCACGCTACAGAAAAAAGGTCTCCGGACCTCTCCTTGACCGGATTGATATTCACCTTGATGTGCCGGCAGTAAAAGTAGAAAAACTTACAGAGAAAGATACAAACCATGTGGAAAACTCACAAGATGTCCGCACCCGTGTCCAAAAAGCTCGTGACAAACAAAACAAACGGTATCAAGGGACATCCATAACTTCCAATGCTGAACTTACGAATAAAACAATCAAAATCTACTGCGAACTATCTGATGAGTGCATTAACCTTCTCCGTCAGGCAGTATCGGCAATGGGACTTTCAGGAAGAGCATATTATCGCATCATAAAACTCTCCCGAACCATTGCAGACCTTGCCAACGAAGATACAATTCAGCCAAATCATATTGCCGAAGCATTACAGTATCGACCGAGAGGAGAATTATATTAGTGACTAGAAATTAGTGAATAGCGATTAGGAAAAACCTTAAGTAAATTCACTACTCACTCGTCACTATTCACTTATGGAAAAGGGATTAACAGAACATGAGGCGCAGGAGTGTCTGTATAAATACGGTAAAAATGAGATTACAACGGAAACAAAATTTTCCGTTCGTGATCTTTTTCTCTCACAATTTCCTTCAACGATTAACGCTATTTTATTTGTTGCGGGGCTTGCTTCCCTTTTTATTCATGACACGCTAGATGCTTTCTTTATCTTCGGCATTATCGTAATAAATGGAATTTTTGGTTTTGCGCAGGAGTATCGCGCGCAAAAATCGCTAGAAAAGCTCAAAGAATATACTGCTCCTGAAGCTTTGGTCATTAGAGACGGTAAGGAAACGGTTATACTGGCCGAGCAACTTGTCCCCAATGATATTGTCGTTCTTTCAGAAGGAGATAGAGTTCCTGCTGATGGGATACTGATTGACGACGCACAATTGGAAATCGATGAGTCAATATTAACCGGTGAATCGCTTGCAGTCATCAAAAAGAAAACAGAGCCTGTTTTACTTGGTACATTGGTCTTCCAAGGGAACGGTTTGATGCGCGTTACCAAAACTGGCATGCAAACGAAATTTGGACAAATCGCATCAACACTTTCCACTATAAAATCGGAGAAAGCACCGCTGCAAAAAAATCTTGATCAGTTAGGAAAGATGCTGTCCTACGCAGCAATAGCCGTTGGCCTCTTAATTATCCCTATCGGCATTTTTTATCATGTTGCACTTGTTCCGCTTATTTTGGTAAGCGCGAGTATCGCAATCGCAGCAATTCCGGAAGGACTGCCTGCAGTCGTTACGATCGCGTTTGCCGTAGGAACAAACCGCATGGCAAAAAATCACGCAATTGTCCGTAAGATGACAGCCATTGAGACACTCGGAGCAGTACAAGTAATCCTATCTGATAAAACCGGTACGATCACACAAAACGCCATGCGCGTCAAAAAATACTGGCTCAAAGAGGAAAGTTATCTTTCCAAACTTATTACTTGTTGTCTCCTCGGTAATACAGCATCGTTAATTGAAAAAGGGGATGGAAAGGACTTCGAAATTGTTGGTGATGAGACAGATGGCGCGCTTCTGGAGTGGGCAAAAAAACAGGATGCCAAATTACAGCCCGCCATTGACGAAAAGTATATAGAAGAGCATGTCTTTGACCCCGATACCAAGACAATAACAACTGTCTGGAAAAAACCCGAAGGAAAATTTGTATTCGTCCGTGGTGCGCCTGAAATAGTTCTTGAGAATAGTAAACTGTCTCCCTTTGAGCGTAAAAAAATTGAAGATGCATACGAAAAGCTTGCAAAAGAAGGACTCCGGATCATCGGTTTTGGAACAAAAAAAGACACTCATGATGGACACCGAACTCGTGAACAACTTGAAAAAGATCTTACGTTTCTTGGGTTTATCGCAGTGTATGACCCACCCCGTGTTGAAGTTGCAGAAGCTGTCCGTAAATCACGCATCGCAGGCATTCAGGCAATCATGGTCACCGGCGACAATGAACTAACAGCACTCAGTCTTGCAAAAGAAATTGGACTCATTACTAAAGATGACGATGTGGTAACAGGAGAAGAATTGGAAAAAATGACCGATGACGAGATTGGAAAAATTATTTTCAAAACCCGTGTGTTTGCACGAACCGAGCCGGAGCAAAAACTCAGACTGGTAACAGTGCTCAAACAACAGGGGATAATCGTTGGTGTAACTGGAGATGGCGTCAATGATTCCCTAGCTCTGAAAAGAGCCGATGTCGGTGTTGCGATGGGAGATGGAGGTACCGATGTTGCCAAAGAAGCAGCGGATATTGTCCTTACTGATAATAATTTTGCAACGCTTATCAAGGCAATCGAAGAGGGACGTATTATCTACAAAAATATCCTGAATGCTATCATGTATCTTATCGCAGGAAATCTGGCAGAATTATCGCTGGTATTCTTTGCGACATTAGTCCACTTACCGCTTCCTTTACTACCAACACAAATTCTCTGGATCAATTTAGTTACCGACAGTTTACCCGCTCTTGCACTCGCGACTGGGATTAAAGACGGTTCAGTATTATCAAAAATGCCGAGAGACTCACATGCTCCTCTTTTGGATCGCGACCGAATTCTCGTCATTGCGTTAATCGGTTTATCCATCGCAACCGCGCTTTTGGGTATTTTTACTTATTTATTGGACATCGTCCCAACAGAGGTTGCACGAACAGTAATATTCAATCTCCTAATCTTATTTGAATTATTGGTCGTCATTGGTATTGGATGGCATTCAATAAAAAAGGGACATCTCTTTCTTATTTTTACCGTGTTGATCATCATCCTTTTACAATTGATTATTACGTTTACACCAATTTTTCAGAATATCTTCCGGCTGCAGCTATAACAAGATTACCAGCTTCCTCCGCCGCCGCCACCAAACCCGCCACCTGATGATCCTCCTGAAAACCCACCGCTGCTTGACGGTGTCGTTGCCATAGCCGCAGACATCGAGTGAGAAAAATCATCAATGCTGCCCAGAAATGCTCCCGTGGCAAATGCATGTGATCCAACGTACCAGCTTGTTTGCTCAGGCTTTAATCCAATTGTTTCCATCTTCTTTGCAAATTTCTTCGTCAATCCAAACACAATAGCGTACGGCAGTACTTCATTAAACATATTTTCTTTTTCAAAATACCGCTGACGATATTTCTCCGCTCTGTCGATAAAAAGATAATACCCTTTTGATCTTCGGTACAATTCCCTGCCATATGCAGTTTTTCGTGGCATAAAGCGGAACATTAAGAGAAATAATCCTCCACTGACTATCAATCCCAATCCAACCTCGGCAGATAAAACAGTATCTGTATTTAGCGCCGGAAAAAATAACCCTGCACCAAGAGCCGCCAACACAATACCAGCAACAAGATATTTCTTTCTCGTCTTTTCCGGATCAAAAGGAAAAAGTTGCTTTGCGACAACATCATCATAAAGCGCTTGTTTTACTTCCTTCAATTCTTCATAAAATGTCTTTTTCAAGCTTGATATTTTTATCTGACTCCGTTTATAAAACAACTTATCCAGAAGCAATTGTTCATAGCTAAGTATCTCCGGAGCTTTAAGTCGCTGTTTTGGTGTCGACTTAGTTAACAGATAATCAACTTTCCCAAATAGCCATTTCTTCGGCACCTCTGTGATCGTCAGATATCCTCGCGTTGCAAGATCAATAATCGTTGCTACAACATCGAGGGTATCCGCCCGTTCATCCATAAGGACACCGATCTCGGCAGGCCGCAGCTTTTCAGGGGGAGTAAATTCAACGGAGGTTGTTTCCTGTGCGCCAATTGGTTTGGCTTTCCCTTGCTGATCCTTTGTGCCAAATAATATACCGGCAAACCAGAAATCCCTTCCATACCGATACCACAAGTAACCGATAACTCCTATACCAATAAGAACCGTACTAATGAATATCATGATTGACGGCCACTCGATAAATTTTTCCAGGAAAGTCTTCGGTGGTTTGGCTGTCAAAAGAGGGACTAATCCTTTCTTATAGCCTACAACAATCGTCAATCCTTGATACTCTCCCAGCGGTTCTGTTGCAGCAAATGTGGCAACTTGCGGCGATGCAGATTTTGATTGACAAAGTGTTTGCGATCCGGATGATCCTTCATAGCAGGTACTCTTTATCATGCATTGTTTTGGTAATGAGACCGTTGCTTCGGCTTTTTGGATCACGACTGCCCAGTCATTGCCGGTAACATTCCAATATAATTCATCATGATCGTTGAACCCGCGAAGCACGCCGGTGACGGTATACGTCAATGAATAAACAGTTCTTCCGGTGATCGTGTGGTTCGGATCACCTATCTTGATTTCTTCATAGCCGTTGGATTGGGTTGTCGTATAGCGCGCAGGCGTATTATTTTGTAATACACTGGTAATGTCGACTTGCGTGTAGGTTTTGTTGCCACCCGAATCATATTCATACGGAATATCGCGGTAGATGCCATGCTTTGGTTGATTACGGAAATCAACTGCTATTCTCTCAACTACCTTTACGGTTCCTTTTTGTTGAATTGCTATATCCGAATGAAAATTTTCGATCACCCAACTGTCATCGGCATGAACACGAGGAGGGATAAAGAGCAGGAGCAATAATAACGAGAAAAACACCAACCGCTTCATCCATTTCATTCTAACACCTCAAAGCAATTTATGTTGATTGTCGTTTCCCTGCTTTGGAAAGGCAATGCCGACATGAGTATACGCTGCTTCTGTCGCTACTCGTCCACGTGAGGTGCGTTTGAGAAATCCCAACTGTAGCAGATACGGCTCTACTAAGTCTTCAAGCGTTCCACTATCTTCAGACAATGTCGCTGCAATTGTCTCAATGCCGACAGGCCCACCGCTATGTTTCTCAATAATTGCGTTAAGAAACTTCATGTCCAACGGATCTAGCCCTTTTTCATCAACCTCAAGCATAGCAAGTGCTTCATTCGTCGCCTTTATATCGATATGTCCTTTACCTTTTACCTGTGCATAGTCGCGTACCCGTTTTAACAATTTCAATGCAATACGCGGTGTTCCCCGTGCCCGCTTGGCAATTTCTTGAATACTTTCGTGATCTACAGTGATTTTGAGCTTCTTTGCCGCACCAGTGATGATTCTCCCTAATTCCTCCGGTGAATAAAAATTCAGCCGGTGCACGACCCCAAACCTGTCACGAAGCGGCGCTGACAGCATTCCTGCTCTTGTCGTTGTCCCGACGATAGTAAACTGCGGGAGATCAAGCCTCAACGTTCGAGCAGATGGTCCTTTCCCCAACACAATATCCAAAGCGTAATCTTCCATCGCGGGATAAAGAGTCTCTTCAACGACCTTATTCAACCGGTGGATTTCATCGATAAATAATATGTCGCCTCTTTCAAGGTTGGTAAGAATCGAAGCGAGGTCTCCGGACCGTTCCAAAGCAGGACCTGAGGTGATACGGATATTTGCCTTCATTTCTTTCGCGATAATATGAGCAAGCGATGTCTTTCCTAATCCAGGTGGTCCATACAGCAACACGTGCTCCATTGCCTCGCTCCGTTTCTTCGCCGCTTCAATTGCGATCTGCAATGATGTCCGAACTGATGACTGCCCATAGAACTCCGTCCAGGAACCGGCACGGAGAGAAGTAATAAGGACTTCTTCTTCAGGATTATCTGTCTGCTCGTTTATTTTCGCTTTTGCTGATTTATCCATATCAAATATTACTTCCCGAAATGTTTCAGCGCTAACCGTACCTTTTCCTCAACTGTCTCCCCTTTGCCATCCAATCCCCTGAGCGCTTCCTGTGCCTCATGCATCGAATACCCTAATGCCTGCAGTGCACTTACGAGCTCCCGCTGGTCCCCGTTGGAATCATCTGATAAATCCAAATCAATAGCAGAACCCAATTTATTCTTGAGTTCAATAATGATCTTCTGCCCATTCTTTTTACCAAGACGGGGAACTGACGTAAAAAAAGTAACGTCACCAGTACTGATCGCCTGCACAATATCAGCTCGCGATCCGACAGAGAAGATACCAAGTGCCGTCCGGCAACCGACACCCGAAACACTAATCAGCATGGCAAATATTTTCAGATCAGTCGGGTCGGTAAATCCGTACAGTTCGAGAAGATCCTCGCGGACATGGGTATGTGTATATAGCTTGATCGTTTCGCCTGTGCCGGCTATTTTTGATAAGACGGATGTGGGAACTAAAACTTTATATCCAACACCATTAACATCAACAATAAGATATGGGTCTTCACGATATTCGATAACTCCTTTCAGTATCCCGATCATACTGCCTATATTACCACAAAAAAGGAATAAACATTTTCGTACGTTTCATATACGATTTATACGAACTTCCAAAATATTTAAGTAGCAAAGTTTCTTCTTGACGAGCTTGCCAGTGCCCACCGATAAACAGCAATAAAAACAATAATGCAACATAACTCTGTGCAACAAGTTCCCCGCCAATCAAAGCTAAATATAGCCCTGTGTAAATAGGATGCCGGATATATGCGTAGATGCCGCTAGTTACCAACGAATGTCCTTTCTTTACTTGGTATTCATAAGCATGCGTCCAGTTAGTTCCAAGCGTATTCCTTGCTGAAAAAGAAATACTGACGCCAGCAACGACTATCGCAAACCCGATGACTTGTACCAAAAACGGATCGCCCGACAAGGGAAGTATTTGTAAACCAAGTAACTGTAAAAGCAATACTACTTCTATTATGAGTGTAAACCACCTGCGAAGAAATAGACCTGAAACTGGGATGGTTACTGTTTTCGGCTTTTCCCGATCTGCTTCGCGTTCGGTAATAGTCCAATAAAACCACCAGGCAATAAATAAAATTATTGTAAAAACACGTAGCAAGGCGCCAACTGAAATAACCATACTACTTCATCTTATACGAAAATGCGTGAGTTAGAGCGATAGCCAATGCATCTGCCGTGTCATCGGGTTTGGGAATCGCATCCAAATGCAACAGTATTTTTACCATCTGCCCTACTTGATTTTTCTCCGCGCGTCCATATCCTGTCGCGGCAATTTTAACTTGCAATGGCGTATAAATACTGATAGGTATCTTCTTCTGTGCTGCTGCTAACAAAATAACGCCTCTTGCCTGTCCGACAACCATTGCTGTTTTTGCGTTGGTATTAAAGAATAACTCTTCAATAGCAAACGCGTCAGGCTTTTCTTCACTTAAAATATTACTAATGTTTTCGTAGAGCTCTATAAGACGTTTCTCAACCTGCAGATCTTTTGAGGTCTCAATACACCCATAACTGTGAACTGTTAACTTTGCACTTAGTACGTCTATTATCCCCCACCCAGTCCGGCCGATTCCCGGATCGATACCAATAATTCGCATAACTTGCTTTATTATACAACTTTACTGTATAATTCTTCCTATGAAACATCCGCAATTAAAGGCAGAAGAGAGAACGGTTCTTGGCAAAAAAGTTAAGAAGCTGAGACGTGAAGGCTTTCTTCCCGGCAATGTCTACGGCAAAGGCTTAAATTCTCATGCACTGCAAATAATACTTTCGGATTTTGAAACAGTCTATAAAGAAGCAGGAGAAACAGGACTTGTCGACCTTACCTATGATGGAAAGACCAAGCCAGTCCTCATCAAAAACCTCCAAATGAATCATGTAACAAGAACACTGTTGCATGTCGATTTCTATCAGGTCAACCTGAAAGAAAAAGTTAAGACGACCGTTCCGATTGTCCTTCTTGGTGAAGCGAAAGCAGTTACCGACAAAATCGGACTGGTACTGCAAAATCTTTCTGATGTTGAAATAGAAGCACTTCCCGACAAACTCCCTGAAAATATTGAGATATCAGTTGAGGCGCTTGCAGAAATCGGTGAACAGCTTACCGTCGCAGACTTGAAAGCTCCAGAAGATGTAACGATCTTAACTGATCCTGCACAAACAATTGCCAAAGTTGTTGAACCGGTTGCTGAAGAACCTGAACCGGAAGTGCCTGCAGAGGGAACAGAAGGCGGAGCTGCAGCCGAAGAGGAAACACCTGAAAGTGAAGGCGGAGAAAAACCTGAAGGAGAAGAACAAGCTTCTGGAGAACAACAAGAGAAACAGTCTGAAGACAATCCTCAAGAAGAAAAGAAAGAAAACTAATCGCTATAATCCAACATGTGCTCCGAGCACATGGCCCTCAGGAAAATTCGGGTCCAACTCCAATGCTTTTTTAATATACTTCTGTGATTCACCGATATTCCCCAATTTATACTGCAATGCAGCAATACGATAATAAACATCACGATACCCTTGATATTTCGAAGCAACTCCTTCCCAGTAGGTTACTTCATGCTGTAGTTGTACTCGTTGTTGAGAGAGTATTTCCTGTTGCCTAAGATTTGCCCAAATGGTAATTCCTTCTAAAAAAATTAGTGAGAGAAGAAATATGGAAACTGCGCTGACTAATAAAACCTTGATATTATGACTTTGCGCCTCAGTAAACGTGTATTCGGTAATAAATCGGAGATTCTTCGGGAAAAGAGCAATAACATTAACGTTTGGTTGTGGCAGCTTTTGTTTCATGGGGTTTCATAATGAATGTACCACAATTATTTTTTAATGTCCAGTGCACACCAATCAAGAAATCAGAGGCCACTCCGCAATCATAATAGATTCTCCATGTCCGGGCATTTGTTGATAAATCGCTTCTGTCACAAACGGCATGAACGGATGCAATATCTTTAGACACGTCACATAAATATACGTCAATATGGATAACGCAATATCTTTATCTTCTCGCTCTTTTACGCTTTCAATATATTTGTCCGCAACCTCATGCCACATAAAATGATATATGGCATCTGCCGCATCGGCAAAGCGGAATTTATCAAGCGACGTGTCAACCGATTTAATCAGTTGCTGCAGTCCTTTAAGAATTTTTTTATCTTCCGCTTTTACTTTCAGGTCATCCGAATAGGTGGGAATTTCCTTGCCGTACTGCTCGCGCATCAATAAAAGAAATCTTCCCATATTCCAAATCTTATTTGCAAAATGTTTAAAGGCAATGACTCTGTCTTTGGGGAAATTAAAATCTTTTCCGTTTGCCGTACCAGAAATTAGCCCCATCCGAAGGGCATCAACGCCATATTGCTCAATATATTCATCCGGGTTTATAACATTTCCCAAGCTTTTACTCATCTTCCTTCCATCCAATGCTCGGACGATTCCATGCAAATACACATCGTTAAACGGTGGTTCTTCCGTGAGATAATACCCAAACATGATCATCCGCGACACCCATAATCTAATAATCTCCCATCCTGTCTCCATAACAGCTGTCGGATAAAAATATTTGAAATCTTCGGAATCAGGATACCCGAGTGTCACCAACGGCCACTGTCCGGACGAGAACCATGTATCAAAGGTGTCGGTTTCGGGAAGATAATCCTCCCCCGGTTTATCGGATGAAATGATATATTCTGGTTCTGATTTACCTGTTAACGCATAAACCCGCTGCAATCCTTGTTCGATTTCTTTCAAACTAATCCCTTCTCCAAGAAATTGCGAAACGGTACCATGCTGTAGTTCTTTCTTTTTATTCAACCACCATACATAAATATTTGACGCCTTCGAATCAACCTTATACCAGACAGGTATTCTGATCCCCCACACATTCTGCCGAGAGACAGGCCAATCCCGCATCTCTTCCATCCACCGAAGATACGTCACTTCCCGCCATTTTGGAAAGATCTTTATATCTCCATCTTTGACTGCTTCATAGGCAGGCTTTTTCAATGACTTATGTTCCGCATCGACATTGATAAACCAATTTGGCAATACCAAGGGCTCAATAGGATGCCCTGCCTTACATAACGCAACCGTATGAAGATACGATTCATCAATATGATCTATCAAACCTTTCTCCTGCAGATCTTGTACAACTTGTTTTCGTGCTTGAAAAACACTCAATCCTGCGTATTTCCCTGCTCGCTCATTTAATTTACCGGAAATATCTATAACAGCCTTTACTTCTAAGTTATGACGTAATCCTGCTTCAAAGTCGTTTTTATCATGTGCAGGTGTTACCTTAACGACACCCGTTCCGAACTCAGGGTCAACATAATGATCCCCGATTACTCGTAGCGTAAATGTACCAATAAGTCCTTCAACTTCAATTTCTTTCCCAATCCATTTCTTGTATCGTTTGTCTTTGGGATTTACCGCAACTGCAGTGTCTCCAAACTTGGTTTCAGGACGGACGGTAGCGAGGACAAAAGGACCATAGTTGAGGTAGTACAACGGGTCTTTCCGTTCTTCATGTTTTAATTCAACGTCCGAATATGTCGTTCCACACTTGGTACAATAATTAACAATATAGTCTCCCCTATATAATAATTTATCCGCTGCGAGTTTTTTAAATGTTTCATGGACGGTCTTAATCACCCGGTCATCAAGCGTAAAGGTGTTCCGTGACCAATCCACACTTGCGCCCATTTGACGAATCTGACTTTCAATCTGTCCTTTATTCGATTCCACGAATTTCCAGATCTCATCATAGAGTTCTTGCCTACTGTATTGAAACCGTGATTTTCCCTGTTTTTGCAGCTGCTTTTCAAAAGTAATTTGTGTCTCTGTTCCGGCATGATCGGTCCCTGGTACCCACAATGCCGCGTCCCCTTTCATTCGGTGCCATCTGATAAGTAAATCTTCAATTGCGATCATTAACACATTGCCGGTATGCATTTTGCCGCTGGCGTTTGGTGGCGGAAGGATGATAGTGAATGGCTTTTTCTTTTTATCAATTTTGGGAGTAAAATAACCCGCGTCTTCCCATTTTTTATAAAATGTAGCCTCAGCTATCTTGGGATCGTATGCTTTATCCATGAGGCTTATTATAGCACGATGCTACTTATTGTTTTAGAGGTGTTAATTTATATCCGCGGGTTCTGACGGTTTGGATCTCATAGGGGTTTTCCTGTTCACGCAGCTTGACCCGAACCCTGGCAATCAGGCGGTCAATCGCCCAATCGGATACGCCAAACTCCTGTGATTCTGGCCAGACAATTTCAATAATCTTTTCCCGTTCACATATTTCACCCAATTGTTCTTTCAATAATGTAAACAACAGATTTTCTTTTCTTGTCAGATGAGCCGACTTCCTCTTGCGCTGTTCTTCATGTTCTATCTCTTGCACATATGCACCAAACAAAGGACTAAAGATTTCGATAGTACCATTTTCTTCTACAAAACCTGTGTCCCACAAATACCGGGCTTTTTCTTTATTCTCTGAGTCTACTTTCTGTTTGTTTGCAATCTGCAGTAAGGCGCGTTTTTCGTCAATTGTCAAACTTTCCCACAACTCTTCAGACTGCAAAATAATCCTTTCATCATCCAGCATAGCTTGCAGAATGTCCGTTTCGGTCTTAAGAGACTTACGTTTTAATTCATCAAGACGAATTAACCCTAACTGTAAATACTGCATATATCCGCCGACGACGGCAAATAACGATTTTTCAGTTTCCGGTTCCAATGACAAATTATAACGGTGCCGGTACGCGTCATAGACAATCTTAATATCCTCTTTGCTTGCCGGCTTAAAATACATCGTCTGAGCAAATACCGATAATGAAGAGCGTGCTTCAGGAAACGCGCTGCCAAGACTCCGGTAACTGGTAAACACAAATGAAACATTGCTGTGTGATGCTTCACGCAGACCTTCAAAGTTATCAAATAACGATGGGTTAAACGTATCTTTCAACCGGTCAAAACGCAGAAAGAAAATAGTCGGTAATATACCGTTATCAACCAGCAAATTAAGTGCCTGCCGAATATTATCAATTACCAAAAAAAGATCCTGGAATTGGATACTCTTATCAAAGAGGTCACTGATTTTCTGTTTTACTTCCGGTGCCAGACCTGAGTTTTCTGTTGCATCAAGAACCCGTTTGAGTGTCAGCGTCCAAAAAGGATAGATTTCTTGCTCTACCAAATCGTTAAGGTCAACGGGTATAAAAAGATGCTTTTCGGTTTTACTGATATATGTCGGAATGATATCCTCATGTCTCAAAAAGAAGCGGAGAAAATTGCTGATGCCGACGCGTTTCATTCCGACAAGATTGACGCATTGCCGTTGACGGAGATATTCACCCAATTTTTCAGCTTCTTTCTGCTGGAACGTAATTGGATATGTTGCCTCAAGCACTGGCGTTCTCATGCTCGTATTGTATAGCCTTTTTGCATATTTGGCAATGTGTTATACTAAAAAAACTGTCATGAAGTTTGTTGATGAAATAACTATCTCACATAAAACAGTCCTTCTTCGTGTAGACTTCAATGTTTCACTCAATCCCAATCACGCGATAGCAGATGACGCACGGATCAAACAATCAATCCCGACAATTGAATACTTACTCAAACACAAAAATAGATTAATCCTTATTGCCCACTTGGGCGAACCGGAAAAGCGTGATAATGAATACTCCCTACGACCTGTTGCCAAACACCTTGAAAAATATCTTCCCCATAACAAAATAATCTTAATTGAGGACTTTATCGCAAACCCTAGACAACTCAAGGATCAATCAAGCGACGAAATAATCCTTCTGGAAAATATTCGTTTTTATCCAGGTGAACAAGCAAATGATCCTACATTTGCAAAACAGCTGGCCGCACTCGGTGAGATATATGTCAATGACGCATTCAGCGTATCTCACCGGAAAGCAGCATCAATTGTCGGGCTGCCGGAACTGCTTCCTTCTTACGGAGGACTGCTCCTCAAAAAGGAAATTACCGTTCTGGACACAATTATGAGACATCCAAAGCAGCCGTTTGTCGCAATCATCGGCGGAAAAAAAATCTCAACCAAAATTAAATTTATCAGCAAACTCACTGCAGTTGCAGACTATATTCTTGTCGGTGGAGGGCTGGCAAACACATTCTTAGCAGCCGAAGGATTACCTGTAGGAAAAAGTTTAATCTCAGATGATGATATCTCGCTCGCAAAACAGCTCATCGCCCATGCCAAACGGGAACATACTCACCTGCTCTTACCTTTAGATGTCGCTGTCGGAAAAGCTCTTGACAGTACAACAAGTGAGATCAAAAAAGTAGATGGAATCGCAAACGATGAAGTAGCACTTGATATCGGTCCTGAAACGCAAGCTGCCTTTGGCAAAGTAATTGATGAAGCACATACTATCGTCTGGAACGGTCCTGTCGGCTATATGGAAAATCAAGAATTCAAACGCGGTACTGACTTTCTTTACTATTCAATTACTGATAATGACCATGTGACATCTGTAGTCGGCGGAGGTGACACTCTCTCAGCGATTTCTAAAAAAGAATATCTTGACAAAATCACTCATATCTCAACAGGAGGCGGTGCAATGCTGGAGTTTATTGAGAACGGTACCCTTCCTGGAATTGAAGCGCTTAAAAAAGCTCGATCATGATTGCTACTTCTTTGAGAATGACGCAGTAAGATCTTTGTCACTAGTTAACTGTTCATCATACAGCATCTTGCCTCCGACGTTTGTCAAACTTTTATCGTTGTCAACCACGGTCGTATCATTTGGATACAACAGCGTCAATTGATAAGGATCATTTCCCGAACCAGGTTCTTTAAAAATTTTCAAATTGTAATTAAAGACAACAGCACTATTTTCTACATCTCCCGGCACACTATACAAAAGCGTTACTGTTCTTGTGGTTCCGATCGGATCAATAAAGAAAAACCCGATAACTTTCTTGTCAAATTCTTGTGTCTGCTCAACTTCAAGCCCCGGCGGCGGCGTAAAATCAGGTAAGGTAAATACGGAAGGGTCAGTAACAGCAGGCGAAAGTTGTACTGTCTTATTATCAAAGGCAACCGATTCAAGAGTTGCATTGCCAGGAACGATAAAGCGGACATAATCTTTATAGTCTCCCCCGAAAGAACTTGTTTTGGTACTGGTATTTTCATACGTTGCTTTCACGGTCGCCTGCAGCCCGCCAAAGTCATCAATCGTCACTGAATGACTCAATGATCGTTTTACATAGTAATTCGCTTTATTGGCGCCCACATTGGCATCTACGACACCAAGAAAATCATATGTCGTGCTCTTCTCTGCTTGTCTGTCATCCCACAATGACGATGACAGATCGTTCACGGTAAAGACATTTTGCACACCAGTATCCGTAAACCCAAATAATAAATCTTTCTGCATGACCGAGTTTACAATCATCTGCGCAAATTTTTCATAGGATACTTGTTTGTCCGATGACAATTTATTAAGCAATGCATTACTGAGACTCCTGAGAAAATCCTTCTTTTGCGTGGAACCGGGGAAAAAGTTCTTCTCAGCGTTCGTTTCGGTAAGCAGGTAAAAATTATCTGATGTAACTGTTACATTATAATCCGGAACGACAACGGGTCCGACGAGTGCAATAAGGTCTTTCAAGAATGTCGTATCAATGGCTATGACACCATCCACTTTTTGTTTGGTTTCTTTTTTCAGGAAGAACTCCTCCTGTACCGCATCACGGGTAAAGTCTGGGTCGAAGTTGCTATCGCGAAGGAACCAATGCGATGCCCCAAGATAACGCTGCAATCCATAGGGTGGTTGGATATGTTCCGTCAATTGTCCGTCGGCATCATAGACATCATGAATTTGCAACTTCCCTATCTTACCATTATCAACAGGCAGGATACCGTATGAACCGATAAATCCACCGCCAGGTCGCAATTCCATATTATTCTGAAAAAGTACTAAATATGTTTTCTTCCCTTCAAACCCCAAGATATTCGGCCAGGTATCAATCGTTTCTTCAATCAAATTTATTGACCCGTCAAAACGCTGCAGCTTATCTTGTACCATGTGAGGAAGTTTATTTTCAGCTTCTAGCTGCTGCAGTGTCAGCAAGGTATTCTTCATCGTAGCTAGCGCGTGAAGAAAGTCATTCTGCGGATTGGCACTTTTGCCCTCATAAATATCTTTCAAGGTCTGTGCGGCTTGAAGAATTGATACTTCACTCATTGCAATTGTCTCACCTGTCTGCATGGTAGCAACGAACTGACTTTTCAATTGTGGAACAATCAGCTGCGGAAGAAGAAGACTTGGGCCAAGCACTTGGGCGGTAGCAAAAGAATATTGCGCAATCGATGATGAAGTTGTGGCGAACGGCAGATTGCCTTGTTCTACCTGCCGTACAGAGAGAGTTATCATCCCTGCACCCAAGAGTGCACAGAGAAATGCAAGGACAAGTGGTGCAATAAATACCGCAATAAAAATTGCAATGAGATTATTCAACCGGTTTTTATGTATCTTTGCGTAGGGCAGCTTTAACCGTATTTTCTTTTGGGGTAATTTGGCACGGTGACCAACCCTGGAGAAATCAATTTTCCGGAGACGCTCTTCAAGATTGTAGTCCCGGAAAAAGTAGAGACCATCAGTCGGAATATAAAAAGCATGCTCGTCACTTTCCTTTTTACTGTAGTCGACTTTAACCATTGGGTCGATGGTCTGGATAATCCGGGCAACCGTAACCTGTGTATAGGTGTGGTGAGGAAAAAGAAATACCGGTCTTTTCGGACGTTCTACAGCAAATGCCAGAGAGACAATTGATGTCAGAACATCGTCAAAAAAAATAGGGTAGAGCTTCCCCAATCCTTCTTTGGGAACTTCTATCCTTCCGTATACTCTTGCTTGGTGGATATAAAAATTTACTTCATTTGCTTCGGTGATTGCATTATTGAAGGTCTCTCCATACAGTACTATTTGGAGATAAGAGAATTCCGGTTGCTGCAATCTGGCAAGCAATTTTTTACTACTGTATAAAAGGGACGTGATAAATAAGAACCGAGACTTGACCGCTTCTGCTTTTTGCTCAAAAGCGGGCAACATATCCATAAGCTCTGTCTCACCGTTATAAATAATAATAATGTGCGAATAGGCGTTATCGGGAATCATTGGAATCTTCCGGTGATAGGGGACATGGATAACATTTCCGTGCTTCTCCACATCATGAGCCGTGACAATTACGACAAGAAATTGGTCACGGAGAACCTTTGCCAAGCCGGTGCCAATAATTCCCTTTTTGTCGACAATAAGAATCGGCAACTGCTCAACTTCTTCGCTGGTAATAAGAATCGGCCGTTTTTGCTCCATATCTTTATCATACATCAAAATAAATTAAATGTTTAAAGTGCAAAGTTCGAAAATACATAATAAGAAAAAAAATTAAAACGTTCTTCACTAATTTTCCACTTCTACCTTTGAACTTTTAATTTTTTTAGCTTTGAGGCTCGCATATTTTTCGTAGAAATCAATGGATGAGTTTGGACTGAAAAGACAATCCAAAACGAAAATAATAAGAATGCCAGATTGATATATCAAGCTTTCGCGGATTTTTCTCATGACGTGAATGGAAGCAACCTAAAAAACTATTTTATTAGCCTTGATCAAACAAACAACGAAGCTTATGAAATTTTTTTTAATCTCATCCAACCCAATCCCAATACAACTGCAAAAAGTAATTGTCCCTGCTGCAGTGTCATCCAATAGTGATCAAACATTCCGGTCAACAAAATAATTGCCATCAAAACCATAAACGTCCTCTTCATTCGCAACTCACAACTCGCAATCCGTTTAATCGTTATTACTAACATCCAAATAAATAATCCCAAACCGATCAGTCCTGTTTCGGCCATAACTAACATAAAAATATTATGTACCGGCTGCAGATATAATCCCAAAGGAAGCGGCTTCTGTAGCGGCGCCATTGCAGGAATGAAATTGTACAATCCGACCCCCAAGAGAGGGTGTTGTTTTATTATGGTGAAGGCGGTAGATAGCAATTCAGTTCTCTCGGTCACCGATTCATCAGATAGAGAAGTCGTTGCAAAACGGATTACAACGTCATGAACAACAGGCGTCATGCGGATAAATACAACACAAACTATAGTTATTGCGATCGCTATGATTTTTGAGCGGCTTGTCTTCACGGACACCAACAGATACTTCACCAAAATCGTAAGAAGTAATAGTATCCATAAAAGAATTGCCACCCGACTAAACGTCAACAGTAACGCAATACTGCCAATCAAAAGAGAGACAGCACCGATTACCTGCATCCACTGTTTGGTATTTTTGAATAGAAAGCCCCAGACAAGAACCATTCCGATTAACAAATATCCAGCCAGGACATTAGGATGGGGGAATGTGCCATATGGTCTCAGTATTAACGCGCCTCCGATTGATGCATTGGCAATTCCCGGTGTCATGCTAGTGAATGTCCTCTCACCAAAATAATAAAACATACCGTTCAATGATCCTTGATTGATATACTGCAACATTGCCAGCATTGATTCAAAGATGCTGCTTGTTGCAAAAAGTATTGTGATGATTTGAACCTGAAACGTTGACCTAAACGTTTTTGTGACATAAAATGCTAGAAAAGCAAACTCTCCGAGTTTCGCAGCGCCATACAGGCTTAGCAGGGGACGGGAGGAGGTAAGAACGTTAACAACGATAAAGAGTACTACCAAACTACTAATAAAATATATTTTACGCTTGCTCTGTCCTTCGGTTAACCCAGAATCCTGAGTTTGGCGAATAGATGGTTTTGATCTCCGATCGTTGCTGTTTGCCTCTTTAATAGTTTTAAAAATGCGGTAGGCATAACATCCAAACAATAAAACAAGAAGGATATCTGTAAGATATATGGTCGGCGAGAGGTAATCTATTCTGATTCCTGAAACACTGGAGTAGCTCGGCCAAAAATGTTTGCCCAGTTGGACAGGAAGGAGGAGTACGAGTAGATAAAAGATCCAGCGTTCAACAATGGCCATACCAAACCCTATTCTTGATTATCCCAATACTACCAATAATCCACTACGTAAATCAATTCAATTTCCAAATACCAGCAGACTCTTCAGTGATAATTACATCGTTTGAATGAGAAAGGCGAAATTTGTTCTTTGGGTTTTGGAATTTCCAATTCGCAATCGGTATTCTGAAGTGGTTATTTTGGTTTTATAATGAGGACTCGTTCTTTTCCTTCTCCGGATGATTCTGAGGTAACTTGATCATCTTCCTGAAGATAGACATGAATGATACGCCGTTCCCAAGACTTCAAAGAAGACAATACTTGTTCTTTATTTTCCGATAGCGCTTTTTCTTTGGTCTGCATAGCAAGATTGTGTAGATATTCCGTACGGTTCTTTTTATAGCCGTCGACTTCTATTGAAGCGCGGACAAAACGGCCGATCTTTTTCGCGATCGCCAAGGAAAGTACGAGCTGGAGTGACTCCAAGACTTCGCCATGATAGCCGATCACAATACCCGTGTCTTTGGTTTCCATCATGATGTCAAGCACATCGTCGTGTTCTTCTAACGTAAACGTGCCTTCAATCTCAAGAAGGGAAAACAGCTTCTCAATCAGCTGTTCTACGTCTTTCCGTTCTTTATCTGTTAATGCTATTTTTTCCATATCGTTTATTCAGATTTTTTCAGAAAGGGAAGCCAGTCAACCAGTCCGCCCCATCCCGAAATTATGTACTGCTGTATGATACCAAAAATCGTCAAAGTATTCCAGTAGAGAGATAGCCCAAACGGCAATGAGTATGAAAAGAAGCCGACCATCAACGGCAGAAGATACATAGTTTGAGTTTGGAAGGTTGTTGCAAAATCCGGCTCCTTTTTCTTCTCCTGTTTTGGAGCTTCTGCAGCAGGAACCATCATCATTTTTGACTGGATCAGCTGCAAGCCCCCGGTAAGTACCGCTACCAAAAGGATAGCAAATCCAGTCTGGTGAATCAGCTGTGCCGGCGTATGTGCCAAAGAGAGTCCAAAGAAGCTCGTATCCCACAAATGATGGAGCTTAAGTCCTTCGGTGTATAACCTGCTGTTAATATCAGTAAGCGAGGTCTTCGAATTGACTGCTTGCAAAAGTACTCTATAAAGCCCGATGAGAATAGGGATCTGGATAATCATCACAAGACATCCCGATGCCGGGTTAACACCATGTTCCTTAAAGAGTGCCATTTGCTCCACCTGTAAACGTTTCGCGTCATCTTTATGTTTTTCTTTCAACTTGTTGATATGAGGGGTGAGTTGCTGCATCTTTTTCTGCTGTTTGATGCTTTGATGCATGAACGGGTAGAGGATCAGCCGGACGACTATGGTTAATAATATTATGGAGAAACCCAATGCCGATGGGATATGAAGAACGGTCAGGAGTTGGTAAATCGAGACCAAGACATTCAGTATCGGGTTAATTAAAATGATGTCAAAAAAATTCATATACTAAAATAAGGCTGACAATTGAGAATTCGCCGTAAAGACATGAGCAGTCCTTTTCCTGCACCATATTCGGTGATAACCTGTTTTGCATAGACAGTACAGGTAGGATTGCTTCTACATGCTGACTTGATACCCAATAACTGATGGAAAGCCGGGGCAAAAAATTTCTGGTAAACGGTTATTGTAGTAAGTAAAAGATTCTTCATTTTATTAGCTCTTTTTGCTGTAACACTGTTCGCAACTCTTGACAGAGATCTTGTTGTTGTTTGTCTATTATACCTTTTTCCAGAAAAAAAAGCATGTCATATCCAGGAAATATCTGTTCGCGAAGTTCTTCAATGCAGGAACGGAATACCCTGCGTATTCTGTTCCGAGCAACTGCTCGGCTATCTACTGACTTTCTCACAATGAACGCAAATCTGCTGACAGTCAATCCATTTACAGCATACTTAACACTGAAGGAAGGGAATCGTGCAAATCTGGCTTGAGAAAGTTTGGTTGTTGCTGGTAAACGGTATTCGCGTGACAACATGAAGTAGGTATTTATAACGAAACTGCAAGATCTTTTCGTTTCTGATCACGGCGTCGTTTTATCATTTTCTTTCCATCATTCGTTTTCATGCGTGTCAAGAACCCGTGTTTGCGGATCCTTTTTATTTTTTTCCCTTTTGTTAATCGTTCCATAAACCTAAGTATACCAAAATTCGTCTGAATTAACAATTAACAAATTTTGAAACATATACTTGCGGAAAGGGACTGTCGCATGATACATTAGTCCTTGACAAAAAGTTATCCACATTATTTAATTGCTTACAGGTAAAAAATGTTATGAATGATCAGCTTGATACACTATGGAAAAAAGTATTGCAGGATATGCAGAAAAAAATTTCTCCTACAAATTTCCACACTCTTTTTAAAAACACTCACTTATTATCCCTTGAAGAAAATATTGCAACTGTCGCAGCTCCCTCAACAATTGTTATAGACCTTTTACAAAAACGCTTTGCAAAGGACATCCAAACCTTCCTTGAAACGCATTATGGTAAAGATGTCTCATTACTCTTTATTCCAAAGGCAATGCCACAAAAGAAAGGGGAGGATAAAAGCGCACCACTTTTTATGCAGGAAGAAACGCAACAAAAACCCTCAACCATCGGACATCTGCCGAGAGTCCGGCCTGACTTCACGTTTCAAAACTTTGCTGTGTCAGCCGGCAATCAGCTTGGGTTTGTTTCCGCACAAACCGTCGCAGCCAATCTCGGCACATCATATAATCCGCTCTTTCTTTATGGACCGGTCGGTGTGGGGAAAACCCACCTTATGCACGCAATTGCCAATGATGTGTATCAACAGAATCCGATAAATAAGGTAGTCTACATTACTAGTGAGGAATTTACCAATGAAGTTGTTGATGCGATCCGCAGTCACGAAACAGCCCGTATGAAAAAACGTTTCCGTTCCGCCAAACTGCTTCTGATTGACGATATTCAATTTATCGAAGGTAAGGAGGCAACACAGGAGGAACTTTTTCATACATTCAATATCCTTATCGATAACGGATCACAGATCTGCCTCACATCTGACCGACCACCACAAGAGATTAAAAAACTAGAGGCACGCCTCTCTTCTCGGTTTGCCGGAGGACTGACGGTTGATATCTCTGCACCCGATTTTGAGTTAAAAGCAGCAATCGTGGGAATCAAAGCAAAAAAATACGGGTTTGATATTTCACCAGAGGTCACAAGCTTGCTTGCTGAAAAAGCGGAGGATACCCGAAGCCTTGAAGGTCTCTTGCTGCGGGTCATCACACAGGCAACAACACAGGGCAGTCTCATTACCCTTGAACTCGCAGAGCAAGCATTGGGAACTATGATAGAAGAAAAAAGACGGCACCTCCATGCAGATGATATTATCGAATATGTCTGTTCTTATTACAAAGTGAAGACGACTCAGTTAAAAGGACCAAAACGCACTGCTTCTCTGGTGAGGGCACGGCAAGTTGCCATGTATCTCATTCATAAAGAACTTGGTGTAACGTTGGTTGAGATTGGTAACCTCCTAGGCGGACGTGACCACACTACGATAATGCATGGTGTGGATAAAATAACGGATCTTGTGGATAAGAAGGAACAAGTCACTGAGGATATCTTGGGAATAACAAAATATCTGAGGGGATAACAAGGGGATTACTTTCGTTAATTTAGTTATACACAACTATTCCCCAAAATAATCCACAGGTTTTCCACAAGAGTGTAGGCTCTCTATAGTATATTTAATTGACTACTATAAACCACTTTCGTAACGTCCATTTAATCTAGCTTATATGAACGTTTTTAGTATTTTGAGGTCCGAAAATCAGACTAACTGAACTCTTAAGTGTTCCAGTTTCTTAGTTTTTCTACCTTTATTTATTTACTTTATAAGCTTCTTCGTAGTTGCATTTTTCCACATTTCCATATACACTACAACAACTACAAATAGATATATGAAGCTTAACTTACTAACGCCAAATCTCCAACAAAAACTTTCTTTTCTCAACAGAGCCATATCAACAAAAAATCAATTACCGGTATTGTTGAATATTTTGATTGAAACGCAAGAAAACGCAATTAAACTTAGTTCTACTGATTTGGAAATAGGAATAGAAGTAACGTGTCCTGCAAAAATCCTTGAGCCAGGAAAAACAACAGTTCCTGCAAGATTGTTTACCGAACTCATAAATTCACTAACAGACGATTCCATTACAATACAAACAAATGACAGCAAGCTTGAAGTATCAACGAAGCGGACAAAAAGTGTTTTCCAAACAGTCAGCAGTGATGAATTTCCTAGGCTGTATGAAGTGAAAGGAGAAAAGCTTGCTGTCCTTTCTGGAAAAAATATTAAGAAGGAACTTGCGTCCGTCGCCTTCTCAGCAAGTCAGGATACTACCAGGCCTGCTTTGTCGGGCGTCTTGGTCCGTAAAGAAGCGCAAGGGTTTCTCCTGGTTGCCACAGACGGTTACCGGTTATCATTGCGTCATTATAAGGTAACTGAGAGTAAGACAGAAGATACATCATTTATTGTTCCCGCACGAGTCTTTAGAGAGCTATTGGCGATGAAAGATGAAAATGCGGATATCAGTATGTATATTGCAACAGAACACAATCAAGTAATCTTTGAACAAGGAGATACGGTGTTGATCGGGAGACTTATAGAAGCCGAATTTCCTAATTTTGAGAAGATTATTCCTTCCGACTTTTCAGTCAGTGTTTCTTTTGATAGAGAAGAATTGTTGAAAGCAGTTAAGATATGCTCGGTATTTGCGAGGGACTCTGCAAATATCATCAAGCTGTCTTTGGTAAAAGATCATATAACTGTTTCATCTGGATCATCTTCGATTGGAGAAAATTCCGTTGAGGTTGACGCAACATTAAGCGGTGAAGAAAATGAAATTGCCTTTAATGCAAAATATCTGCTTGATGTGCTTGGAAATGTCGAGGAAAAAGAAATGGTTTTTGATATGATTGGTCCATTGAATCCGGGTGTTTTTAAAGTACAAAATGACGAGTCATTTCTTCATCTCATCATGCCGATTAGGGTGCAAGGGTAATAGAAAATAAAAAAACTACTGAATATCGTTAGATACTGAGGATGGTGATGGTAATTCACTTGGTGAAGGGGAACTAGTGTCATTATTGATAAGTGCCTGCGGTGCTCCTATAGATTGAAGTTGATCTGCTGAGAAAAATGAACCTGGACCCATTACAACTTTCCATTCGCCATTCACCTTTTTTACTATTACTCCTGCGCTTCCAACATCTTGGTTTGTAATAGACATATTTGCCCAGTTATCTCCATATTTTGTAATACCTGAGACGGTGTAAGGTACAGCAACATTAGGAGCAATTTGTTGCTTTGTCTGGTTTTCAATTACTGCAGCCTCAGTTGGATTAGGAGTCGTAATAGGAATAGATGAATCAGAAGGTGATATTTGTGAAATTGATGGCGATACAAAATCGGTTGACGGGTATTGTGAAATTCCTTGTGCAGGAGATATTGATGGAACAGTAGATGTTTTTTTTGATGAATTACTGGATGCAATAATTGTTATCATTGAAATAATCAGAATGAGTAGAATAGTTATTGCCCCAATGAAATAAGCATTGTATTTATTATTTTTTATATATTCTATATATTTATTTAGTTGTATTAGTAGTTTATCTTTCATAATTTTATTGTACCATAGGCCTGAGAAATCCATAAAATTTTGCACCACCAGTACCATTAGTATTAAGGCTTGCATAATCTCCTTTTTGTCCTGAATTGGCAAATTCCATATAACACCT
The DNA here is from genome assembly GCA_035533875.1 of Candidatus Acidiferrales bacterium. GTDB lineage: Bacteria > Patescibacteriota > Microgenomatia > Levybacterales > UBA12049 > JACDET01. The sequence continues at coordinate 31,210 of DATLSZ010000002.1, read as the reverse complement.
AGGGCCTCCGCATTTATTGTCTCCCGTATAAACCCCGACATGTCCGGGTCTGGGTGCTGGTGGCGCTTCTCCACCGTAAAAATATAAAAGATCACCAGGTTGAATCTGAGAAATTTGGGAGGGGAGGAACTTTTGAAGTTTATACTTAGCAGCATTATCCCATGCATCTGATGTCGTTCTAGCTAATACTACTTTATTATTGGTTCCATGATACCATATCCACTGTGCAAAACCGGAACAATCAAACCCATTTGGATTTGTTGTCTGGTAGCCTCCTGATGGCCCTCCCCATATATATAAATATTTTGGATTGTTAATATATTTTTCTCCCAGCGCAACGACGCTTTGATTCCCGCCGCCACTCCCGCATCCCGCGGGAAGTGAAGCGTCTTTCGGAAGATTATTCTGGTTAAGGATAAAACATGCTGTTGAGTTACCAGTGCCGTTTCCTCCTCCTGATGGAAGAACTGCTTTTTCAATGCCGTTAAGAATACCTTGTTCATATTTATTTAAATCTATGCCAATACCGCCAACTTCATTGTAGACCCACGGAACTTTTGCATAAAGCTGTACCTGGGTAATATTTCCAGCAGCTAGTGGAGCACGACCAGCAAAGTTTACTTGGGTAGGTGAAACGGTATGTCCTTCAGTCTTCGATCGCTCTTTAGCCATAATTTGAGCATACTGTTGGCTTTTATTTGCTATAGAGTCAGCAGCAGAACCGGCAACTTTAGCAAATGTAACTTTGTTACCGTTTTTATTCACACGGTATTCATTAGTTCGTTGGTCGTAAACTTGGGCAAAATTGCTCCATTGTTGCCCATGATCATCATGGATGCTGACAGCAAGATCAACGTTATTCGTGTTTGCTTGTTGCGCTCTATCCCATAACGAAACAAATGTAGGTGAGTCCCATGCTGTCTTTGTCATAATAACATGGTAACCATCAGCAGTGAGCTTTTGATTTAACCAATTAGCTACGTCCATAACTTCCTTAATTTCTGGGCAATTTGGATAATCGTCATCATAAATACCATATGGATCATCGTAGACTCCTTTTGATAGAGAAGGATTACAGACACTTGATACTATAGAACTATGCCCAGGATCTAGTAAAATAGTGGCTGCATGAGCGGGGAGTGCTGTGAAGAGTGTTACGAAGCTCGCTACTAAAAAATATAGAAAAAAAGTAGTTATATTCAAAAGGACTTTCTTTCTCATATTACTATCATAAGCAAAAAAGTATATCTTTAGCAAGAGAGTGAATGATTGTTATGTCTGAAGTACATTATTTAGCAGCCAGGAGCTAAGAGACTAAAAACAATATGCGTCTGCTGGAGGTATGTTTGTACAGAGGAGCTTGGATAAAAAATAATAGGATAATTACAAATTGCTTGCTGGCTCATGCCATTTGCCTCAAGCCAAACTACTGCTTCTGCTTTTGCTGCGTTAATATTATTTGAAAAGATCACTACGTAAAATTCATCTGCGTCATGGATATAATTGATAGAAATATCATTTGTTTGGTAGAGTAATCCTGTTTGTTGTCCTTGCGGTAAGTTTGTTAGAATTTTTGCTTTTGCAAGCGTATCGTTATTTGTAAGTGTCGGAGGATTGTTTGATGAATTTAATATTTTGGTTATTGAAGTTTGATTATAGAAAACTCGAGGAGTACTTGTATTGGTAGACGTTGAATATTCAGGGGTTGGTTTTGGAACTATTTGTGTTGAAGGAGAATGTGGCTGAAAAATTACTAGTATAATAAAAGCAATAATACTCAAGAGAACCAGAGCAAAAGCTAATGCTGCATAGTCCTGAAACTGCATATGCTTTGATTTTGTTTTTACATAGTGAAGTAGTTGTTTTAGCATATTTTAACAAGAGCCCTTAGAAATACCAGCACTTATTGCTGTTGACCAATATCTGAAATCACAGCCTTTTTGTATAAGGGCATTATTATATTGTATCGCATTATCAGTTTGTTGCGACCAAACGACTGAACCATTATCGTATTGACCGCTCCCTTTTCCTGCTTGATTCATTTGGTAGAGACCAAAAGCGCCAAGAGTTCCACTACTTTTAGCACTTGTTGAGTTCGGATTAAAACTATTTGGGTTAAAGGTCCCTCCTGTTTCTAGGGGAATAATAATTTTATACCAGTCGTTAAGGTGTTTTGGGTCTTTTTGCTGAATTAATGCATGTAATTGGTCTTTCGTGAAATTGCATTGTGGATCGCCAAAATTGCCAAGGGGACTATTGAGCTTGTATTTTCCTCCACAAGTGCTCTTATTTGCAGCTACGTTCCCTCCTGTCCCCGCTGTTCCGCCGCTCACATTAGCAGTGGCAGTGATAGGGACACCCTGTACGTCTACCGTTTTTTTAACAGTCAACGTAAACGTGAGATTAATAGGATTTATAAGTGGAAGCTTTTCTTGCTTTGCATCCCAGCTAATTGTTGTACTCGTAGCATTATAAATCCCATTATGATTTGCTGATCCTTTCACATATTCTGCTTTGGGATAAATTGTCGCAACAACAGCAATGTCATCTGCACCACCCGGATAGGTGACATTGATTGTACAGATAGAGGTTTTTCCAACAGCAATTTCTGCAGGTGTACAGGTAATTGTTACTTGAAGAGGATTAGTCTGATTTTGTTGTTGCTGAGCCAGTTGGTTAAGGTAGCCTGCAGAAGTACCTGCGGCGTCTCCAGACAGTAATAGTAATATAAAAAGAATAATACCGGCAATAATATAAATGATAATTTTCCAGTGGATAATTGCTTCGACTACAACCACACTTAATCCAAAAGTTTCTGCTGCAAGACTTTTCGCTGCGCTTCTTGCAGCCTGCTTGGCAACTCTCTTAACCTGTTTTTTTGCCTGATCCTTTGCCTGGTTCTTAATGTTATTTCTGTAGTCTTTCCCAGCTTGCCGAGCTTTTCCTATACCGCTGGCAAATTTACCTAACTTACCCGGGTTTGCTTGGTTCATCATACCGGCGGAACCTTGAGTTGCAGCCTTACCAAGATTTCTTGTAGCATTTAACCCACCCTTTACCCCTCTTCCTACTGCTGCTCCAGAAGATTGGGATCCTCCTGGTGGTCTCGTTGATCCTCCAGGTCCTCCACCGGGTCTACTTGGTCCCCCGGGCCGTCTGGATCCACCTGGACCTGTTGGTCTTACTCCCGATGATCTCCCTGTCTTTGTTGGTCCTGATTTTAAATTTATTGATGCCATATCTAAATAGTAGCAAAACTGAAGCAAGAGGTATACTGCTTCTTGCTATTGCGAACTTGGTGTCGTTGGCGACGGTGGAGAAGCAGGTACATCTGCAGTAGGGTTTTGATTAGGAACGGCAACTGTTGGTGTCGCCATTGGGATGGCGGTCTGCGGCTCTCCGGTCGTTGCAGCGTCTACCTGGGCGTTTCGTTCCTGCTCCTGCTGCTTTTTCAATAATTCCATGGGGTTGGAAGTAATGAGTTCATGTTCAAAGGGTGCGGCAAACACTTTCATCGCGACGTGGTTTTGTCCGGCAAAGAATAACCCTTCTCCAACATCTGCAGATAAAAGTAGCGCTTTTTCGCCTTCGGAAAGATAGAAGGTATCGGTTATCATATCGACTTCTGCAGTGCCTTGTTTTAACAGCACTTGAATCGAAGAATTGGTAAGCACAGCTTTGCCGTACTCATTTTTAAGAAAGTCTTCTACATCTTGTGTTGCAGTTGTCATACCGAGAAAGTATTTCCGTGCGCGTTTGGCAATTGAATAGACAAACGATGCGGAATCTTGATATTTCATCATGTACCAGCCCTCATCAAGGATAAGGATTCTTTTCTTCAAAGACCTTTTTACTTTTGTCCAGACGAAATCAAGAATGATATGCATTGCAACTGGACGAAGTGCCTCTTCCAAGTTGCGTATAGAGAATACCGTTAGGGGATTATTGATCTCAAAATTTGACTGCTGATTGAAAATACCAGAGGCACTCCCTTTAATAAATTTTTCCAGTGTATAGGCAAGTTCACGGGCCGGCTGATTTTCCATACCGAGAAGCGTTTTATATAAGTCTTCCATAAGGGGTGGTTGCTTTTTCTGCGTTGCAGGATCAGTCGTTATCCCTTTTGAACGGTACGTCTCAATCAGCGCACGATCAAGGATGGCATCGTGCTCGGCGTCGAGGTCGCCGGTAATAATTTTCAGTAACCCGTGCAATGAAAGGATCTTCAAGCCAAGTTCATTTTCACCTTCTTCATACACATCGGAAAGGTCGAACGGATTAATTTTTATCGCGGAACTGGAAGAGAATTCAACAACTTCGCCGCCGAGTGCAGGAGTAAGTGTTTCGTATTCACCCTCAGGATCAATGACAATAACTTCAGCTCCAAGCATGAACTGCCGCATGATTTCGAGTTTAATAGTATATGATTTTCCGGCCCCGGATTTTCCTAAGACAACTTCATTAGCGTTCTCTAAAGAAAATCTATCAAAGATGATAAGAGACCCGTTCTGTTGATTTACTCCATACATGACGCCTTTGTTTTGTGTAAGCACCGCTGAGGTGAATGGAAACGTTGACGCAAGTGATGTCGTATCCATGTTACGAGTAATATAGAGACGGTCTTGTCCCATCGGCAGTGATGATTTAAAACCTTCTTCCATTTGGAGTGTTGCCGGTTTCCCTGTCAGTAATAGAGAGCCAAGCGAGGTTTGTAGATTCTTAACTGCATCTTGCAGTTTGATAAGGTCAGGATCCGAAATAGTGATATAAAAGCCGAATTGGAAGAAGCGTTCAACTCCCTTTGCTAGTTCTTCCTGGAGCCCGAGTGCGTCTTCCAGTGCTGCTTCGACGGTGGGATCTGCCACTTTTCCTTGTTCGGCGTCAGAAGAAAGTGTTGCCTGCATTTCTCCGATTTTCCGTTTTAGGTCTGACAAGACGTCGGTAGAAGAAGTAGGGTAGCAGAACATACTGATATCAAGGGTATGATCGTAGTCAATGATTCCTTCAAGCCATCCGGGAGAAACATACCGCGGATAGCCGGCGATAAATAATGTTGTATAGAATGAATCACCGATGCGGATATAACGGAAATCAACTTCAACTGAAGATGGCGCTATAAGATCGACTACAGATGTCAGCCCTTTCTCAAATGTATGCAAGGGACTCGTTTGTTTTTGCGGAGGCGCTTTTGTAACTTTTGTTTTTGCCGGTGCTTTCGCTTTTCCTGTTGCTGGCTGCGCCGGATTTTGCGGTTGACCCGCTGCAGCTTCTGGTTTTTTTAAAAAAGGTACATTCATGATTACATTTCTCCTCGGATAAGCGGTGCATTAGCTCCAGCTTGCATTTGTTCAATGTCTACTTCTGTGTCTTCGTTATATATTTCGTAGAAGAGTTTAATTAAATCTTCTTTTTCAAGGACACGTGCGGATGTTGCAAATTTTTGCAGTTGCCCGAGTAGTGAATTTGCTTTATTTTCTAATATTTTGTGAGCAGATTCAATGAACGTTTCTTTTTGAGACTGCTTTTTTTGTTGTGTTTGCGCAGCACCGGAAATACCCATTTCAAGTGATGAAAAGGGAACAATCATATAAAATGATTTATTTAAGACAACATTCACTGTTACCATCTCTTTGACAAATGCGCTGTAGTATTCAACATATGCTGCAAGTTGCTCGTTTTTTGTATTTCTAATAACCTCATCAAGCTCATGAATGTAGGATGAAATATCCATGCGGCGGTTCCGAATAAGAATCTGCACTGGAAAAGAAAGAGAATTTAGCATCCCTGCATAGGAATAAATTCGAGAATCTTGCTCTTGTTTTGAGAGGAGCGCAAAATTACTTGCAGTAATCTCAATAATCATACATGCGTTTCCACCATCGAGAATTACAAGATCGTCAGCGAAATCGACTATCTCGGTAAATTTTTGTGTTGTTGCGTGAATTTTTTGGGCAGCCATAATTAAGTTAAAAGTTCAAAATTAAAAGTTAAAAAATTATAGTGATACATATTTATAAATTATTTTAGTTCGCAAATAATTGCTTGCGTAATTCTTCTCTTGCGTCATGTGATATTACCTCAATTGGCGGCATAATTTGATTGTTTGCATTAATCTTTATTACATCAAAACGCTGTTGTTTTTTTGGATCCTCAAGTTCCATCGTATAAATACCGGTGCTTAATGGAGTAGCGGAAGCAAATTGACCAAGTTGATTTGTCTTGAATGCTCGAACCGGGTTACCGTCCTTATCTTTTACTTCCACCAATATATTTGACAGAATATTCCCCCTTGGGTCCTTTACAATACCAACAACTACATTTGGTGAATCTGAAACATGAGGTAGTCCAGCCTTTACTGTTACGTTTTGTGGGATAACCCGTACGTGCTGCGGATCTTGGATGTTCTGTATTTGAAGATTCGGGATTGGGTTAGATGATGCATGTGTTTTTTGGGATGCCAACTGCGTTTGAAGAAGAACAAGTTCATTCTCGAGCTGTTGTTTTTGAGCATGTACTTCTTGTATTTGTTTTGATAAAAGTGTTATTTTCTGCTCTGCAACAGTATGTGTTGCTGGAGAGTTACTCGATAATTCTTCCTGCTTAGCCTGGCTTAATGCTTGTTCAAGTGCGGTTTCCTTTTTTGTAAGCTCATCTTGTTTGTTTTGACTTGACTGTGGTTTTTGTATTGGTTGTTGTGTCATTGGTAGAGGGGTAACCGGTTGTTTGATAGCAGGCAAAGGAGAAGGGAATTGTTGTGGCAGCGGAAATGGTTTAGGCAATTGAGAGCTAATAGATGGTGAAGCATGCGTTGTTATTTGAGTTGTAGTTGTTTGCGTTACCCCTGGGGTTGTTTGTGGCAATGTTAATGACTGTAGGAAAGCTGATTCCCTTTTATCAATATCGCTTTTATCTATCCCTCTAGAATTGAGTAAAAGAGCGCGGAGCTTTTCCTCTTTTTGACTAAGCTGTTTGGAGGTGTCTCTTGGGTTTATCTGTGTTTGTACTTTTTGTTGTGTTTTTTTAGGAGATTGTGGCTTTACTTCTACGACATCTCCGAAACTCAACTTTCTTCCCTGCCGATGATAGATATATTGATTTGGTGAGAATAAAGCTTTCACGAAGTTTGAGGTCATAAGATCTATCGGCCTGCCGTCGATCGGTACAAAAGCAATGACAACACCACTTGCTCCAAAAAGAGGGACAAGCAACACTTTTAATAGAATACCAAATGCAGATTGAAGTGGTAAGTAATAGAGTATAACAGCCATAACAACTCCGCTGGCAACATATCCGAATTGTTTTACGGTCATTGTGCCGATTAACTTGAACTGAAAACCGGTAACATCTTGTGGAATTGGGTGTTGATCCATAATTTAAAAATCGAATATAACGATAATACTGTTGTATTCTATTGCTAAAAGTGTATAACGTGAAAAATTTGATTGCAACCCTAACAAAATAGGTCAAAAGCGGTAAGGAAATGAGCGTGGTGTGAAAAGAAGATGACTATTTACACCCGCCGTGTGTCATAGCATTAAGGTCGGTAATACAATTAGTAGAGTTTGTTAAGTAGCCTATGAGATATATTATTCCAAACGATGTTAAGACAATAACAAGACCAATGATGGCATAGGTAATAATTTGTCTTGCTTGCTGTGTCTGTTTGGGATCACCGCCTGACATGATAAACCTGATTCCGGCATATATGAGAAGAATAACAGCGACACTGCCGACAAATATCAATGCGGCATTGACAATGTTATTAAAAACAATTGGAATACATCGCAGTGTTGCTATGCCATTAACAACACATCCACCCCAACTTTGTGCATGTGCTGGCACGGGCGAAGTAAAGAGTCCAATGACAGAGAAAAAGGTAAGAATGATAAATATTCTAAGAAGCATAAACTAAGCGTAGCAAAAGAGTAAGGAAAAAAGCAAGAAGAAAAACTCAGCTTAAGCGTTGGGGATTTTTGGAAGTGTTAAGTTCGTTAAGCTCAGGCCAAAGAAGCTTAATGCAAGAGAGAGAATAAAGAAAGCCAGGAAAGCAATGATCAAACCGATAATTGCAGCTGTGATTGTTTGCCGTGCACTGTCTACCTTTGCTTTATCTCCAGCAGACATAATCCATCGAATGCCTCCCCAAATAAGGAAGAAGAGTGCTATTAATGCCGCCGCAACGAGAATAAAAGCGACAGCTGCTCCGACAATCGGTCCAATACTATTTGCGTTGAGGTTGCAGAGTTTACTGAATTGTCCAGAGCTTCCACAAGGATTGACTTTTGCTTGGGCAAATGCTGACGAGGCAAACCCCAAATATGTTCCAGCAGTAAGAAGTGTCGTGACGAGCTTTTTCATATCTATACCATCATAAAACAATTTTTTTTTGTTTGTCAAGGGATCAAGATTGTATTAAAGATTCAGTAAGTTTACTTTAAAGAGATATCCCATGACGCTGACGATAAAGAAAGATGCTAATGCGACTACCAGTCCAATAATTGCATACGTCAACCGTGCTCTGGCCGCTGCCACTTTTTGTTTATCTCCTCCGGAATTTATCCACATAATACCGCCCAATACCAGATAGATAAGAGATAAAACAGCTGCAATTATGAGCATAAAGGTAATAGCATTCCCAACAACCTTGGCAACAGTACTTAAACCGCCATGGGGCACACTGGACGGAGGATTTATTGTTTGATTTCCTGGAAGCGTTAACGCAAAATACTGCATATAGTTAGCGTACAAAGATATTTGCGGAAAAGCAAGAGGAAGATTGAAGATTGCATGAAGAATCGTTACAATGAGATATATGTTTGAAGAGCATTTTTTAGCGCAATTCCCTGAAGATACCCGCAAGGAAGAAATCAACAAGATTGTAGCGTACGTTAAAAAAGGAAATTCCTGCCAGCTCGTGGGTATTCCCGGAGTAAACCGTTCAACTGTTTTGGGACTTATGGTTTACAATAAAAAAATCCGAGAAAAACATCTTGGTACATTTCAGGATGAGAGCCATTTCGTCCTTGTGGATTTTTCCGAGATTCGTAATAGACCGCTTGCTGATGTCATGAAATATTTGTTCCTTAATCTGACTGAATCATTACGTGAGCGGGGGATGAAAGAAGAAAATCAGGCAGTAGGAGATATTTTTAGAGAACATTTAAAATTTCAGGATGAATTTCTCCTCTTCCAGGGGTTTAAAGAAGCAGTTGATTACCTCTCTCTTGAGAAGAAAATCTCAATAGTTTTTTTATTTGACCGTTTTGAAGAGTATGTTCCAACAGTTACTACTGATTTTTTTTCCAATCTCAGAATACTTCGTAATCGTGGTAAGTATCGTTTTTCTGTAGTTTTTTCAGTAAATAAACCACTTGAAGATGTGCTCGATCCTGCTTCATTAGCAGATTATTATGAATTTATTGCGGATCGGATAGTGCAGATGAATTTATTTGATAAGCCTTCGAGTGACTTTTGGTTGGCAAATATAGAAAAACTGACCCACAAAAAAATCCCCGAACAAACGGTTCGACAGATACTCAAGCTCACCGGTGGTCATGGTTTGCTTACAAAACTTTCGTTTGAAACAGTCATTGGGCAGGACTTAGCAAAAAATTTGGAGCAATTTTTGCTTGGACAGAAGATCATAAAAAAATCATTGACAGAAATTTGGCAATCGTTTTCTCCTGCGGAGCAAGCCGATCTGCTTGAGGAGAAATTTGAGGATCGGGACATTGCGGAATATCTTGAACAAGTAGGATTGGTTACAGACTCTCATATTCAGATCCCACTATTTACTGCTTTCATTGCGACTGAGTACAAAGACGTAGCAAAATCACTACAAAAAATAAGCTATGATGAACATACTAATTCAATCCGGAAAGGTTCAACTGTTTTATCGGATCAACTAACATCCTCAGAATTCCGTCTTCTCCGATATCTCCTGCAAAATGAAGGTCGTGTCATTGAACGGGATGAGCTCATAAGTATTGTTTGGGGAGACAATAAGTCTACTGCCGGGATAACAGACCAAGCAGTGGATCAGTTAATTTTCCGTGTACGGCGAAAGATAGAGGAGGATGCCAACCATCCTGTACATCTTCAGACTGTGAAAGGCCGCGGTTTCACCTTTACTTCTTAGACTTTTCAACGCACTCCTGATTTTGTGAGTGTTTTATAATTATTTTGTAAGCGCAATATAAAGTCGCGTCTCTGGATTTGCTGTACACTGCATGTGTAGATTGACTGGCTTTTCGCAAAGCCGATATAATGGAATTATGGAAGAAGGAAATGTTGGAGTACAGGAGAGACCACTAGGTGCTCCCATGATGGAGAATCAGGAGGAGATGAAATCACTGCGTGATAAGATTCGTGACCTGCATTATTCACGTACTGTTGAAGAACAGTATAAGGATAGAAATATTTTGCCAGAGACGGTACAACAGCTTCGTGACGGTTTGGATGATGCTGTCTCCAAAGTTGGTCAACAGGAATTTGACGATAAAGAACGGAATAAAGGTGCGATACCTGAACATTCGCTTGCCCATGAGGATGAAAAGTTTTGGGAAAAGATCGGCTGGAATGAACGGGATAGAAATGTAGTCATTGCAAAGCTTATGGATGTCCTAAAAATTCAAAAGCATCAAGCAGAAAGTGCGATGCATTGTTTGGTTGCAGAGCGAAAGACCCCGCGGGAAGTACTGGATGTACTGAATGCCGCTCCACGGTTTGACGCTTATCCTGAGGATAATACGCCGGAAGCAAAAAGATTAGAGCAAAGGCTTAAAAGTGACAGATATCTTTCAGGAGATCCGAGAATAGCGCAAAAGTTCTTTTATATTGAAGATAAATTAGGAATAAATAACGTTACTTACATACGGCGATTTATTCTTGACGATGAGGTTCGTGAAGTATTGAATGCGGAGTACGACTCTGAGTTACCACAAAATTTATTTGATCTTGGATGGAATATGGGGTATCGCTATCAAAGTGATTTCGGCATGAACGGGAGATTTCCGATCCTCCAGATGCAGGTAAACATAGATCCTGCTACAGGGAAAGTAAAAGACGGGAGATATGTTGTTAATCAGGCCAACTTTAATAGATGGATGCGTATGGCGACGTGGGAATGGTATGAAGTGTTTGATACCGATGAAATATCTGATTATTTCCAGAAAATCCAAATCCACAAAGGACAATTTGCAACGATTAATTTGACTACTATGTTGTTTGACAAACATCGTTACTTTGAGGATGAAAAAGGGGTTTACTGGCAGAGGCTGTATGATCAAGTACTGCTTGAACCGTGGATGATGTATTTCCAGCGTGCCTATGCGATCGAATACTACAATAACAGACATGATGAACAGAAACTGGCAGAAACGTATATGAAAATGTTTGAGTTAAGTAAGCTGTCACGAAAAGTATACGGGCGGTCTATGTTCCAAATGCTTGCAACGCTTCCTGTTGACTTTGAAGGGAAAGACAGTGACACAAAAATGGGAGAAGCGTTCCTGACAATGCTTATGGTCTATTATAATTTGTCTGATTTTGATGAATTGGTGAGAGTGCTGGGAAAAGATTCACCTTTTTTTACGCTTGATGGCTGGATACAAGCTGCAAAGGATTATGCCGGTCCGTCACTATTTAAACAATGGGGGATTCCCCAAGTAGAACAATTTTTCGGGTATAAAGAAGAGAATTTTGCAAAGGCATTTGACGCGAAAACAGGAAAGATTAAAAGTGTCAAAGACTTTTTGAAGTTCATCAATCTTTGGGAGAAAGAAAATACTTCACAGACGGTTCTTAAGGTACTTGAGCAAATGCTGAAAAATACGGTAAAACATAAGCTTGCCAGTAAAGAAGGAAAACTTAACTCACCGGACAATAATTCGAAAACAGAAGATGGCAAGACCATCGATGACTTTTCTCTTAATTATGCATGGCTGATGGCTTACTCGTGGTCCTTTTTTACTGGTGCAATGGCGAAAAATAACTTTCCCGGTGTTTCAGGACACCTTGCGGATACAAAATGGTATCGTACTCTTGCATACCGGTTGAAATATATGGGGTTTGGCGGTGCGGGGAACCCCTACAGCGTTTTTCAATTCAAACAGATCGGGGTACCGTTCTTGGAAGGAGTGTTGCTGGAGAACGCCAATGAGCATTATATCTATACCTACAAAGATGGAAAGCCTGTATGGAAATCTCGTAATTTAACACCGCTTGAGGTTATGAGTAGGATGCAAGAAGAAAGCCAGATGTATGATCGAAAACGGAATGATTTATTGGAGCAGCTCAAAAACGAGACGGACGAGAGTGCAAGAAATAGTATCTTACTGAAGCTTACTGCGCTTGATGAGGTTGCAAAAAATAGTTTTAAGACGCATGGGTCGCTGCTTGAATTCAATGATCAAGCGATGGGTGTATATGCAAGAAATCTCATTGATCGTGGAAGAGCGATTTATGAACAGGTTATGAAGGGGCAAGAGACTGCATTTGAAAAATTCACAAAATACGATAGTGTCTTTCGGGGAGTAAGTTTTAATAGAGAAGAATGGCAAAGCGCGCTGCAAAGTAAAATGATTACGCCGCTTCGCTATCTTTTTGAAGCAAATGGAGCAACGCAATTAAATATGAACGTGCGTACGCCTGTGTATATTGGGAAAGATAAGGATGGTAAGCCGATGTGGCGGTATGAAACAATGTCTCTTGGAGAGGCAATGATGGGTCATGAGATGCTTGACATCCCTGAATTTCGTAAAGAAGTGGGTGATGTAAGTCCTGAGCATTGGAGAGAATTGAAACGACTTGGATTCCGAAAACGAGGGAAATACATTGTAGATCCGAGCGGGAAAAATGTGATAGATCCAAATAAATTGCAAGAGAAAAAGTCACTAGTATATAAACAATGGATGCTCACAAAAATAGCAGCGGATCTCTGGGCACATATTGATCGGCATAGCACTGATCCGGCATTTACTATGGATCATTATATGAATATTCTTGAGGCAATCGAGAATCTTCCCGGTGACCTTGCCGGCAGCGAATTTCATATGAAAGGGACACGTATTCCCAAAGGATTTTTTAGTGAGGAACAAATGAAATGGCTCAGGCGTATCTCCGGTACTACAAGAACCAAACTTTTCACCCGCCAGTTTTTTGCAGATCTCTTTATTGGTGATAAGCGTAAGAAGGAATCTTTATTTGGAGAATCAACAAGTATAATTTTAGGTGCGATTTTCCGGGGATACTAATTTTATTGCCGCAAGAAAAAGGTTCTCGTTCTGAGGCATCTTATGTTGATGAGGGACCACCCCCACCTTGATTATTCTTTGACCCGCCTCCGCGTGCAGTTCTCCTTAGCCAATTTCTTGCTCTATCTCTCGTTTCGCCCACTCTATTTACAGCTCTTCCTCTTCTCGTCCCTTCACGATCTTGTCGACTTCGTCTTCTCAATTCATCTCTTGCGGTATTAGCATTAGTTCTTCCTTCAGCATTCCCCATCTTTCTTTCAGCGCGTGTTCCTTGCTTATTTAACGCTTCTCGATAATGTTGTCTCCAATTCGACATATCGCCACCTTCTTGGTGCACTTTACCAAGAGCTTGTCTTTTCGCAATAGCTCTCCTGCCGAAGAACGGTGTCTTTTGCCATGCGCGCTGTTTCATAATAGCCAGAGATCCTTCAGCTTCACCAGTTGTTGGGTTTCTTCTATTGAGTCCTTCCCATACTTTTTTGCCTGGTGCGCTAAATGCTGCTGCTCCCATACCGATTCCTGCGGCAATGGTCGCACCGTATTTCCCTTGTCCGGTTGCTTTCATGCGTTCTTTTATCAGATCAGGGATGGATGGGGCAAGGAGAATTGCGCCAAAACCCATGAGATCGGAGAAGGTTGAAAGGCTGGGGTTGCCGACAAGCGGCGGGATAAATACATTCTGTGGATTGGCACCATGAACAGAATCGACAATTACCCGCGCAAAAACAAGAATAAACGCAACGAGCGGAAAGACTGCCAGATTGGAAAAAACAATACGCAGCCATTTCTCAAAACCCATCGGCCTGCCTGGAACAAGACCGAGGACTATCCAAACCGGACCAAGAATAACAAAGATAAGAAATGTTAGGTATGTTTTTATCAATTGGAACCACAACCGGAATAATGCAATCAGTATCGCGATGATAATAATAAGTTTGACAAGTTGTTCAGTGAGCCATAAAAAGACGTTCAGCATAACTGAACCCAAAAGACATTTTCCGACTTCTCCTATGGCTGGGATAACAAGTACTGCTGCCCACCAGTCTACATGACAATCATTTGCTCCGCCTCCGAACAAAAGATCATGAAGCAGCTGTTGGATTAAGTCTCCAAGAGAAGAGCTGACCTTGTCAGACAAACTAAGCAGGCCATTATCAATTAATCCATTACAGTCAGCTCTAAAGATAGTATTGGTAAAACTTATCGGTTGGTCGAGGAGCCGCTGTTCGACATTTTGCGCAAGAGGTGTAGGGGTTGATGGACAGCTAGCTGCGATTTTTGAATCCGGTGAGGCTTTTGATATGAAATCAATTCCGGTATACGTAACAGTCCACATAAGGTCAATCATTAACCCTGCAATAGCATAGGAGAACGTTATGAGAAGAATTGCGATAATGACTCGTGGTATTTGATTTTGTAGTGTCATTACGGTTCTTGGATCAACCTTGAAACGCAACATAACACCTATTCCGATTGTAATAAAGAGAACCGTTAAAAGGGCATACGCAAGATCTCTGATGTTTGACCATAAAGTAAAAATAGGTGAAAGTCCGCAGAATCCATACCCAACGGGTGAATTATTGCAATTACCCATCTTAAGAGGTGCCGCATAGGTTTGTTTGACGATGCCAAAATTATCTGCGAGATAACCAAAATATTGCTGACTGCTGACCGCCGGAACATACAGTACGGAGATAGACTGTGCCATTAGTCCTACTGCACCACCAACCGGTTGGTTTTGTGCTTGCCCAAATGTTTGGGATCCGGTCGGAGTTGCCAGACCAATTTTCCCTGTGGTAGGATTTACACCCAAACAAGCTTGATTTGGATTGCTTGGGTCAACCCCTGTAAGTTCACACATAATTGCCGAGATTGCATCAATAAAGACGATTTGTGCGTAAGAATGATGATTTTGCGGGACATCAGAATCTGTATTTGGTACTAAAAAATTGGCGACGCTATTTGATGATTGTGGGACAATAGGTGAAGGTTGTTGGTTGGTTTGCGCTGACACAGGTTTGATGAAAAAGAAGCCGATAAATAAAGAAAGAATAACAGCAGTTATGATTCGGGCAGAAACACGCATAGTCTCAGTTTGATAGATTTTTACAGGGATGTCAAGAAGTGTGACATGAGTTTAATCATTAGTCGTTAGACATTGGTTGTTGGCTAATAGTTATTGATAAAGAGCTAATGTCTAGTGATTAATAGCCAAATTGGCGGAGGGAGGGGGATTCGAACCCCCGGTCCCGCTCAAAAGCGAGACGGCGGTTTTCGAAACCGCTGCACTCGACCACTATGCGACCCCTCCTCGTTACTGATTATTTTTATAAGAATTTTATAATGATACTGTCAAGCTGGGTTTAAATAATATATTATAATGTGTATAATTATATCGCATTTGTATGACAAATGCAGGTAAATAAAGGAGGATATGAATTATGAGTGTAGGTGGAGAAGAAACAGGCGGAATGGGTCCAGGGGGCAATATATCTGGTGCTGGAGGAGCTGAACGCAGCCCGATGGGTGAAGCTTTGGCGGACGCGGTAATGGCTAAGTTAGGACAACAGTTACCTCCTGAACAATTTAATTTATTTAAGGAACAACTGGATAAAATACCTCAAGATGAAAAGCAAGGAGTTCTAGCATCAATGTATCAATCAATGCTTGCGGGTGAGGCTCGTGCTGATAGGGTAACGGATCCTGAAAATCCAGGAGCACCAATTGATGAACAGGGAGCTCAAGATGTTAAAGCAGCGTTTGACCAAATAGTTCCTGCATCAGAAATGACTGAGCAAGAACGGGTAACCCATATTTCTGCACTAGGAGACTTATATAATACAGTCCTTAGTGAAACTGATCCTGTAAGGGAAGATACTGCATTAACTGGGATTGCCGATCAGTTAACTGCACTTGGGTTGAGGAGATCCGAAGAAGGGAATGAAGAGACAGATGCAAAAATCATCCAATTATTACCTGGACTAACTCCGGAGCAGCGGGAAAAGGTAGTTGGCAAACTTCGCGTGATGAGTGATGCAGACCGGCAAGAAAGAGAAAGTGTCACCGGTGAACAAGAGACCCAGATGAAGTCTACGGTAAGTGCTCTCGCACAAAACGCTCATGCGACAGGAGAGATGTTAGATCAGGAAATCCAAAGACAGATAGATGAGCTTCCAGAAAAAGGTAATGGTACCGCAGAGGAGGAAGCAAGAAGAAAATTGTTAGAGAAGCATCAAAAAAGAACGGCTTCTCTGTTAGGCCGCATCAGTGATTTTTTTGGAGATGAACAACCGGGGAGAATTTGGACGAGAAGGATGGGAAAAGGTTTATACTTTGCTGCACTTGCAATTTTTATAGCCATCGTTCTTGAAATGAATATGATTAACAAAATGTCGGCGAAAAAAAGATGATATTAGTCTGGTACTCCCGAGAGGATTTGAACCTCCGACCCCCAGATCCGGAATCTGATGCTCTATCCACTGAGCTACGGGAGCGGTTTTGACTATTGGCTATTTGCTTTCACCTATCCGCAATTATACCGTAAAATTAATAGTATGACAAAAAAGCGAATATCAATTAAAGATAAAAAACTGAAGTTACATCTGAAAAATGGCGGAAGAAAAGGAGCAGGAAAAGATTTCTTTGAACTTTTAAAACGGGCTGTCAATACACCCGCCGATAAATCCGGGAAATCAAATCTCAACTAAATCACTCTGTTGGTGATTCATTCTTCTCGACCCATGAGATTTCTAATTTATTGAAGAATACCCATTTGTGTTCTCTGTACTTATCTTTATCAATTGTTCTTTTCAAGAGATCACCATTGTTTTGTTCCATAAGCATTCTGATATTTTTATGTATTCTCCAGGCAGTTTTATATGTCATTCCGAGTTCTCTCTGCAATTGCTTGCTGGAGATACCGTCCCTTGTATGCGTCATAAGAAAAAGGGCAAGAAACCAAACCCGTAGGGGAGTAGATGATTTCTCAAAAAGTGTCCCTGCGAGCGGGTATGTTTGTTTGCGGCAGAACTTACATGAGTATGCCGACCTGCTTTGCAACTTATAATGCCGTGTAATTTTTCGGCAGACAATACAGCGGATACCTTTTGGAAACCGTTGCTTTTTAATCTCTTCAAAACAAGCAGTATCGTCTGGAAACCTGGCGAGAAAGTTTGAGAGAGAGAACACGTCTTCCATAAAAATATTATATTGAAGCTATTTACGTGCTGTCAAGGGATAGGAATTAAAATTACCTATTGACGAGAGATTATATTTTTGTCAATATGGATATTAATAAAAGAAATCGCATGAGACATCAAATAACTGCCTATCTTGATTATGCTATTACCTTCTTGCTTCTGATTGTTGCCGGATTGACACCTCTTCTGTTTGTAAATCAAATGACCGAATTTTATGAGATGCCGAAGATGGTATTTCTTGTTGTTACGACATTACTCCTTCTCGGTCTCTGGATTTTCTCCTGGATAATGAAAGGGAAGGTCGTACTTACCAGAACACCACTTGATATTCCGTTACTTATTTTATTGGCAGTGATTTTAATTTCCACGTTTTTAAGTGCGTCTCATCCGATAGCTATATACGGTAACTTCCCAAGAGTTAATGAATCTGCTGTTTCTTGGGTAGTCTATATACTATTATATTTTGTTACGGTTTCAAATTTAAGAGATTTAGCCAAAATAAGGCTGTTTTTGAATGTTCTGTACGGAAGTGCTGTTGTAGTAGCAGCATTAACATTACTTGCATTCTTCCATGTATTCTTGCCGTTTGACTTTGCAAAAGCGGTGAATTTCACCCCAACCGGTTCGACTTTCTCGACGATTGCTTTCTTGACAATGCTTCTTCCTTTGCCAATTCTATCGCTTATTCATCCTAATAAATATTTACCGATGCCGTTGGCTGCTGCGTTAACTATTTTATTTGGGGTAACTGTCTCATTGATCGGTTCTCTTCCAGCCTTGGTCGTTCTGCTTGTTGCTTTTGCACTTTGTTTCTTCCTTTCAAAACCGCATGAAGTCAAAAAAACATTACCACTTTTCCTGCTTCCAGTTGTCGTGATTGGACTTGTATTATTATTCTCTTATGTACCGTTCTCAGGAAATGCACTGCAGCAGTATGAATCAAACTTCCCGAAAGAAATTCAGCTTCCGTTCGTGATGTCCTGGAAAGTATCTGTCTCGGCTTTCAGGGATGCACCATTCTTCGGCACAGGTCCTGCATCGTATCTTTTCAACTTCACGACATACAAGCCGATTGAATTTAACACGACGCCTTTCTGGAACTTCTCTTTTGACACGGCATACAACGAGTTCTTGCAAGTACTTGGCACATTGGGCATCTTCGGATTCCTAGCGCTCTTCCTCTTCTGTCTCGTAGTCCTGGTAAATAGCTGGAGAAATCTTGCAGTCGACACACAGGATGCGCATCAGGACAACACACATATCTTACTGCCTGCCATGGCGATGAGTGGATTGCTGTCACTTATTCTCTTCGGCATACATGCTATGACGCTGGTATCAATGGTCGTAACATTATTTATCCTTGCTATTCTGATGATGTCGCAGAAATCAATCAGAGAACGGGTAACCGAACTTAAATTGGGGATCAAAGCATCAACAGCTGACAATAATCAATTTGATTTGTTCCCGATTATCGTCTTTATTGTCTTTGTAATAGTAGCTGTTCCGGTACTGTATAAAACAGTTACCATAGCTGCAGCCGACTATTATCACCGGCAAGCACTTGTGACAGCAAATACCAATGGCTCACTCACATATCAATATTTGCAAAAAGCGGAAGCACTTAATCCAGAAGTAGATCTCTACCGTGTCGATATGGCACAGACCAACTTTGCCTTGGCAAATGCCATTGCGGCAAAAGCTGTCCCTGCCAAAAACGGTCAAGGGGTAACACTGAGTACACAAGACAGACAGACTATCCAAACGCTTCTTGCGCAAGCAATCAACGAAGGACAAGCAAGTATCGCGCTCAGTCCACGGTCAGCGAGAAACTGGGAAGTATTGGCCTCGATCTATCAGAATATCTCTGGTGTAGCACAGAATGCATTAGCTTTCTCACTGAGTGCATACGGCCGCGCAATCCAGCTTGATCCGCTGAATCCTACACTGAGACTGAACG
Source organism: Candidatus Acidiferrales bacterium (assembly GCA_035533875.1). Taxonomy (GTDB): domain Bacteria; phylum Patescibacteriota; class Microgenomatia; order Levybacterales; family UBA12049; genus JACDET01. The sequence goes on along the minus strand of DATLSZ010000002.1, from coordinate 11,801 downwards.
TCGGCGGCATCTACTATCTTGCAAAAAGCTATTCACTCGCAACACGGTTCTACACAGATGCGGCCAACCTGAAGCCAGACTATGCAAATGCTTACTACAACTTGGCTATCGCTTACCGTGACAGTGGTGACCTGCAGGATGCATTGATCGTTGCCAACCAAACAGTGACCCTGCTTCAGAGTGATAAAACGAGCGTAAGTTACAAAGCAGCCGTAGCATTATTGAATGATCTGAAAGCCAAACTCGGAGCATCCACCACAGCACCACAGCAGCAAGTAACACCAACTGCGACCCCGACACCTACCGGCAGCGCATTACAGAACGTTAAAAATGTAAATGTACAAAGTCTGAAGAACGCACCTTCGGTAACACCGGTTCCTACAGTCAAACCAAATCCCAAAGCTTCAGTACCACAAAAATAACGAAAGCTCTCTCTCTAAATAGTAGCAACTCTTTATTAGTTCACATTTGATAAACACTATTTTTCAACTTTGTTATTGTTTGAGCTACAAACGTGTTCTTGACAAAAACTTAGAAAGTTCTTTACAGTATAGGTAGGTATGAAAAAGAAAACTGCCATCCATACGCATCATTCACCGTACTTCTATATTATTTTTGCTGCTGTTATGGTTGCTGTCGGGATAACGGTCACTGTTACTGTAACAAAAGTCACCGGTCAGACTGCAAGCGAAGTTATCTATGCGTGTGCGCAGAAGCAAACAGGTACCCTTCGTATGGTAGCTGCCGGTGCGTCCTGCAGACAGGACGAGAATGCAGTCTCTTGGAACATCCAAGGCCCACAAGGACCATCAAATAGTACTGGATTACCATTCTTTTGCACAAAAAGTTGTTATTTTGGAGGATTAGCCGATAAATTTGCAGGGAAAGATTTTTCTGGGGTGCAATTGCAAAATTCCTATTTTACTAGTGGCTCTGACTTAAGTGGAGTAATTTTTAAAGGTGGCTACCTCCAAAATGTAAATTTTAATAATACAAATCTGACTGGTGCTGATTTTAGTAATATTCGAGACCAGAATGATATAAATTGGCATCTTCATGTGGCATATATCTATTTTAACGGGTCAAATCTTACAAAAGCTAATTTTTTTAACAGCCAGTTTTCTAATTCTGACTTTACAGGAGTCAATCTCCAAAATACCAATTTTTCAAATGCTTTACTCTCGAATGATAACTTTAGCAAAGCTCAAAATATGAATACAGCTAATGTCACTGGAACTACATGGGACAGTGTTACTTGTCCAGATGGGACTAACTCAAACAACGATGGTAATACTTGCGCGGGACACTTCTAATTTAGTAGCTAGTAGTTAGGGATTTTCATTCGAGTGTTTGGATTGAATTAACTATCTGCGTAATCGTCTGGGCTAACGATTTAGAATTAGGCGGTATCCGTAACACAATAGTTTGATTTCCTTTCCTGAGTACCAAAAGATTTACCTCATTTGCTCCATTACCATATGTTTCCTGATTGGCTATAAATCCATGTATCTTTATCATACTTGAATGTGTCATTGGACCCGGAATGGTAAACGGAATTTTAAAATTGTCTGTATTTGCCGGGACGACAGCTGAATAAATATAGAGAGTATTGTCGTCTCCTTTCTTCGATGGATCACTGAGAGCAACCAATTGTGAATTTATCTGTTTGTAATTAATATTTTCCGGATACGTGAAGACAATATGCATTCCTTGGTAAAGATGCATTGTGAACTTATTTGTATTTTTTGAATTTGATTGTATTAGTTGATTTGAAACTAATTTATTGAGAAGCTTTATGTTTTTTTTGTCTTTCTTTACCCATATCTGACTGACATCATCTTTAAAAGCAAGAATCCATTTAGGTTTTTTGGTAAACACATTTGCTAAGAATTCTCCTGAAGGATCGTCTTTTGTAACTAGTACTGCGTAAGAAAATTGATTTTTATCAAAGATATTATCGAATGTTGTTTGATATTGCGAAAAAAGTTTAGGAGCATTTACTTGTAAATTGTAATAGTCCTGCATTTCGCAACAAAAAAACGTTTCTACCCGTCCGTCCATAAACACTTTCTGTGACGGGTAGAGATGATACTCTAAGTATCCTCCATATCCAAACTGATTGAACATCTTTCCTTGTATGTTCTCTTTCTGGATAAATTCAGTTGCTTTTACCGGATAATTAAGTCTAGTACTAATATAATGTACATAAGTAACACATAATTCACATATAAGTAAAACAGCTATGAAAATGACAATAAAGCTGGTTTTCTTTTTTGTTATTTGGTGGCTGGTGAAGTGAGCTAGTATCCATCCGGTAAGAATTATTGCCGTTAAATAACCAAAGTAGGTATTCCGTATGGAGATGTATCCATAAGGGATGAAAACGATCAGCGGATACAGCCAGACCGACTTGATAAATAATTTCTTTTTTATTAAAACGATAACGAACGCCAAGAATGTTAGGCTAACGATAGCAGAATAAGAAATGAAGAGTATATTATTTTTAAATAGCGGCGCCCATTCCTGGTTAACAATAGCGTTAAGATAACCATACTTATAGATCAACCATAAATCCTTATATGCGTTAAATCCCTGCGGTGGGAGGATGGTGGAGATAAAAATACCGAGTCCATAAAGCGCGAGAATTCCGGATTTCTTGAGCCACACTTTGCGGTTTTTGGTAAAGACTCCCAGAAAACACATGCCGCTGTAGCCAAGACAAAGGAGAATACTCATTATGACAGATGGATGGATGTTCCCCCATATATAACCAATGGGCAGAAGTAAATAGAGATAATTTTTGTTTTGAAGTAGATATTTGAAAATCAGGAAAAGTGAGAGTATGAGAAGAGTATTGGCAATGATCTGCGGTCTGGGAACTAAGTAGCTAAAGTTAAAAATCACATAGCATGCACTAAGTATTAGGGAGGATAACGTATTTGTCCGAAATCCTTTGCGGAGGAGTAAATATAGAGCTGCTGTTTGAGCTACTGCAAATATTGCGGTGAATACGTGGTAAGAGTTAAAACCAAATGCTGCCACAAACCAATAAAAGAGCAACTGAAAGAGCCATTCGTACGGAATATACGGGCGACTCGGTCCGGCTTGAGAGAGCACTTCATGATGGATGATCCCCTGGTGAGCAATGACATTCCCCATCGCCAGGTGGATATACATATCAGGATCATCATGCTGCAGTAGTCCCGCGACAAAGACGAGGAGGAAGAATATAATGACCGGAATCAATTTTTTCATGAGGATTTTACTATTATATATAGTAACATGAGGAGGAGCTGGTAGCTAGTAGTTGGTAGCTTACTTAATCAACTATCCACCAGTTGACCTTGATGTCTTCGTAGGCTGGGTATGCCAGCTTGATGATGAAGGTATTCTTGCCAGTTTGCTGTGTCGAGACGGCAACCGGTGTATCCACAGGTGTCGCGAAGATCTTGGAATTCTTCGTCAGAGCACTTGTCGTCACTGTTGCATAGGTGTCGCCTTTATTGATCGTGATCGTTCCGAGTGAAGCTGACTTCACATCAGATGTATCGATGTTGATCTTCTTTGTCGTCACTTCCGCATTGACTCGCAGGTTGCCGTCGGTGTCGATCTTGATCTTGCCATTGAGGATGTCGATACCACCTGCGCCCTGATCCTGCAACTTGAGATCACCGACTGAATTGATGCTGGCAAGACCATCTGCATTGAGTCCGCGGATGGTCAGCGCACCAGCGGTGATATTGCCGGTGACACCGAGATCATTGACGGTAGTCTGTCCGAGGACACTCAGCGTTCCAGAGATTGTCGCATCTTTAGAAGTCAGTGAGTTATTCATGTTGACTGAAAGGATCTGTTTCTCAACACTGGAAAGTCTGTCTGAGAGATCCATGATATTCATCAAACCGCTTGAGGAGGAAGTCGGTATGAGTTGCCCTGATACTTCACCGCTGAGTGTCGCGACTTGTGTCTGCAGCGATGAAATCTCATTACCATGCGTTTGTAATGCAGCACTTGCAGTTGCTTCAAAGGCCGGATTGCCGGACAGTTGTGCAGACGGTGATGCAGTGTTGCCGGAAAGTTTGTTGACTTTCTGGCTGAGATCGGAGATCTGTGATGCTGTGTTGTTGACTTGATCATGGAAGGATGCTGCAAATGAGAGCAGCTGATCGATGACCGTATTGATATGCGTGATTTGTGCAGAGTTGGACGCGACCTGCTGCGCAAGTGAGTTGACTTGATCGTGGAAGCCGACAGCAAGATTCAGGACATTATCAAGGATTCCGTTGACATGTGCAATCTGTGCGGAGTTGGATGCAATCTGCGCTGTGTTGGCGGCAACTTGTGCCGATACCGTTGAGACATTGTTCTGAAGATCGATGATAGACGTTCCGATAGTTTGTGTTGCCGTTGACAGATCATTGACCTTGGTTGTCAACGTGTTCAGTGCCGTTGTGTTATTGGTGACACCGGTACTCAGTGCATTCAGCGCATCATTCAAGGACCCGGTGACAGCTTTGCCGTTGATGGCAAGACCTGCCGGGACGGTAACAGTGGTCGTATCGACAGAGGCAACGAGCAGTTTGCCGTCCGGTCCGACTGCGATGTTGGATAACACGCTTTGCGGATCGGCGAAGGTGACATTGACAAACGCATCTACGGTGCCGCTGCATTGTCCGGTGACCGGAGAGGTGATACCCGAAGACGCACAATCAAAGTCCTCAAGTGCTTTTCCGAGAACTTGTCCAGGATGAGTCGCTTTCATGGCAACTCCTTGAATAGAGGAGGATGTCAGATAATCTCCCTTGTGAATAACGCCACCTTCGAGACTGACTTTGACAGGGACACGTCCGGTGAGGGCGACCGGTACTGCTTTGTCGCCATTGATCGTGCCGTTGCTTTCGGACAGTCTGAAGCCAGGTTTGTCGGAGTAAACACCGATGATGGCCTTGTCATACGATCCGGTCGATTTCTGTACGTCTCCGGCATTGGTCTGGTCAATCGCAAGGATATCTCCCGGAGCGATGCTCTGATCTTTGGTCGGATAGTCTTCGGCAACATCATAATGTCCGACCGATGTGGTAAGGGTACCGGAGAGGGTAGCGTTGCCATTGCTGTCAAGCGAGAAGAGGTTGTTGCCGGACGCATTCTGGAAGATGAATTTATTCGGTGTGCCGCTTGTCGTATCCGATGCCAACTTCTGGATGATATTGCCGAGACTGTCAGAGCTGATCGTGCCGTTGGCAAGTCCGATGGATCCGACGTTCAATTGACCGGAGAGGGTAGCGTTGCCGCTGCTGTCCAGTGAGAAGACCGGCTGGTTGCTGCTATTTGTAAATGAGATACCGTTACTGCTGCCGCTTAGTGTCATGCCGTTGAGGTTGACAGTCTGCGCGCTGAGTGTCGCAGTCGTTAGGGTGTTCGACGTAAGACTGCCGAAGGTACCATTGGCAGCGATGACACTTGAGAATGCTTCATCGTTGGTCAGAATGTTGTTGTTATTATCAGTTAGGAAGTAGCTGTTGGCACTTGCTGTTGCAACGCCACCGACCTGACTGCCGAGTTTGATCTGTGTATTGGCTTGTGGATTCTGTGTAAAGGTGTTAGGTTTGTTGTAGCCGACATCAACCTTCATCATTACTTTACCAAAGTAGACATATGGTTGGGTGTATGTTGCAGGAACATTAGACACGGCATTTGTCGGTACGGCAAAACATGGATGTGATGGGTTAGTACCATCATCAGCTGGCCAGAAGTTGTTAACATAATCCACGTTTGACTCAACAGTACAGCTATTAGTGCTCCAATTGTCTGTTCCTTCAAGAGCTTGACCGATAATCTTACCCGGTTGTGTTTGCAGCTGACCGAAGCCGGCAATGTTACTTGATGTAATAGCGGAACCAGAGGCAATATTTCCGTTAAGTGAGGTAACTTTGACCGGTACGCGTCCTGAGAGTGCTACTGGAAGACCATTTGCTCCTTGGGACCCTTTGGTTCCGATAACCTTTGATGGACGGGTTGAGATAACGCCCATAAGAGCAGAGTCAGATGCTGATGTTGCTTTTGTGATGCCATTGTCAAGCGCAGGATCACTTGTGACAACGTCACCATTCTGCAATGTCAGATCATTGGTCGGATAAATTTCAGCGATATCAGCAGTGTTATTTACCTCAGTAAGGATAACCGTTATTGTACCAACGGTAGGAGCAGACCCGCCAAAGTTAGAGTTACTATTTGAACAAACGGTAAAGGAAACATTAGTGAGAGTACCAGGTGCTACGGTAAACGCTTCGTTTGCACTAATGACGGTGTTATTTGTTGACGTAAAGCCTCCAAAAACATCTCCAACGGAAGAATCGCTACAGGTAGCTGCAGAACCGCTGGTACTCTCATGCATTTGGAAGTCAATAACCGTATCAAGTGCTGTGGTAGAGGTTACTTCTGTAGTAGTTTGGACAAGAATACTGTCAGTTGTATCATTCAACGTAAGATTCGGCTCAGGATTTGCACCAGAGTTTGTATCCCAATAATTTGTCGTATTAGTAGTTGATCCGGAATTCGTTATAGGATCAGAAAAGCTCTTTACCTGACCGACTGCTGAACCACAACTGAATGTCTTCGTAGCTGCACTCCATTTTAGAACGGAAACCGCTCCGCCACAGTCAACAAGCCCTGAGCCAGAAAAGCTGGTAAATTGCGCAGAACCGGTTGCAAGAATTGTTGCACCTGATGTCAGGTCAAGTGCCGGCAATTTGCCGATGCCGACATCTCCGTTAGCAGTAACTGTCATTGCTGTCGATCCAGCCGGAGCAATTGCTACATTACCTGTTGAAGTCGATCCCAAAGTCAAGGTTTGCTTCTTCGTCGTACCAAGGGTTCCGTTACCGGTAAGATACGTAGCGATATTATTTGAATTTGCGGAAATGGATGCAACAGGTGTCCCGGCTGCCATATTCAGAACTCCGAACTTGGCAGAAGACGTAGCAGTCCCGCCGAGCAGAAGATCATAAACGCTACTCTTTGGAATAATAGCATTGTTCTGAAGATCCCATGGATTGGTGCCGGTCGGGACAGATGTCCAAGAGAGTGTTCCACTACCATTTGTTGTGAGTGCATATCCATTGGCTTGACCACCCGTTGGCCAGGTGTAGGTGATACCGCCAAATGTTGTTGTTGCCGCGCTATTTGACAATGAAAGATTACCTGCAGTCGTCAGGTTGCCGCCAAGTGCAGTGTTACCTGAAGCGTCCACCACGAGACTGTTGGGCCTATAGATGCCATACGTACCCGGAGCAATCACTGCTGCTGTGCCTGAGACCGTAATCTGGGTAGCACTCGTGAAGCCGGTAATCGTTTCTCTGGAGCCGTCAGGCATGATGATAATATCTCCAATCATAGCTGAGGTCCAGGTGGTGCCTTGTCCGTAAACAGTATTGCTTGCAGTATAGTTGCTTCCTGCTCCCGGCAGAGTGGCACAGTTACTCGGTCCCTGACAGGCAGTTCCCGCGTTATAAACCGGCGTATTGATTTGAAGTGTACCTTCACTTTCCAATGTGGCGGTGGGACTTGCGACATTGATCCCCAACGCGCCGGTATTGGTTGTCGTACTGGGGTTGTCCTCACCGTTGTTCCAGTACAGCCCGCTTGCCAGTGGTGATACCTGGTTGATGTAGTACTGGGATGTGTTGGTACCGAGCTTGGTTACGAGCAATGATTTAATGTAGTGGTTGTCGTAGCGGCCGCCGGTACGGGAAGCAAAACCGAAATTCGTGGCAGAGGTGTCGCGGGTATAGACATCTGTGTATGTCAAGACAACATGATTGTCCCATCGGACAATAATCTGATTACCAAGAAGCTGGATATCCACTTTATGGAAGTTGCCGTCAGCGACGTTGTAAAGAGGTGCTGCTTTCAACGGGTCACCTGCTGCGCCACCACCGGAAACACACTGGTTGCCATCGGTATACGGACCCCAACTAATACCAACACAATTATGGTATTCGCTGAAGTAGATAAGGTAACCTTTCGTTGATCCTGTCCAACCTGCACCGTATTCGGTCGTCGGGGCACTGTCGGCAAAACTGTAGAACCAGGTACTGTCAGCACCATTTGGACTTGCACCACCAGGGTTTGCTTTGAACTGGAACTGAACTTCTTCATATGGTACCTGGGAGAAGTTCCAGTTGATATCACCGGTTTCGTTTGTAGTCTGGTTGGTCAACTGCTCTCCATTGGCAGCAGTAAAGTTCGGGGTATAAGTAGTAGATCCCAAACTTTGTACGGTAGCTAATGGATAGGACTGTCCTGTGACTGTCGGATCATTCTGACCATCCCAGTAAGCAAGGGCTTGTGAAGAAAGAGCAACACCTTCGGCGGAGATGCCGACATTACCATTCGAGTCGATTCCGAGGATCGCTGAGTAGTTTGCGTTCTGTGATGTACTGCTTGTGATTTGTGAGAATTTCAGACCGGAGAGACCGGATGTGCCAGAGTTAATTTCCAGCTTGGCACTTGGCGCAGTAGTCCCGATGCCGACATCACCCACGCCGTTACCGTTAAGGGTCAATGACTGTCCATTGGTTGTCTGTATCGCGCCTGATCCTGAGAAAGACACTGCGTTATTGCTGCTATTTGCTGAAATACTGGCAATTGGCGTGCCGGAGTTGACATTGATGAAGGCGAACTTCGCTGACTTGGTCGCAACACCGCCAAGTAACAAATCCTGGTTGGTGATCCGTTCATTGATCGCACCGTTGTTTTGCTCAAACGGAGATCCGCCGTTGGCAACCGGGAGGATGCTGGTGATATAGGAAGCGCCGCCGGCAAGATTGAGCGCGCCGGATGAAAGCACCCCATTGCTGTCACTTTGTACCACACCCTGACCACCGAGGTTGGAGAACATGATCGTACCGGATGACGTAATACCGGTAGCCGCAGCAATTGCTCCGGAGGAATTTACCTGGAATTGAGATGATGATCCGACAGAGAAGAGAGCAAGCGGATTGGTCGTGCCGATACCGACATAGCCACCCTGCGCGATAGTAAGTCCTCCGTTTGGATTATTGCTATTTCCATTGGCGCCGATGACAAGGTTATTTATCCCGGTACCGGATGTCAGAATACCCATCGCATAATCAATCGGTTGTCCGCAGCCGTTCCCAACGGTACATTGGATATGTAGAGAACTTGGACCCAGATAGAGATTTCGGAATCTCGCAGACATTGACGCACCAAGATCGGTGACATTATCTGTCGCAGGAGCGACATAGCCGCCTGCTGTGCTGTTGCGTGGATTGACGATGATGTTGCCGGTTGATGCTGAGCCGAGAGTCAAGGTCTGGGCATTGGTTGTCCCCAGTACGCCAGTTCCGGTGAGATATGCTGCGTTATTTCCATTAGCTGCGGAGATACTTGCGGTCGGTGTGCCGGAGTTGACATTAATAAAGCCAAATTTGGCAGATGCAGTACTGGTTCCACCAACGAGCAAATCAACAGTATTGTTATATGGTTCAATAGAGCCGGATGTGGCAGACTGCCAGTAATTTTGTCCGCCTGCACATGCTACCCATGATACTGCACCACCAGCTCCACCCGACTCAAGACAATTACCGAGTGATCCTTGACTACCGGAAAGTGCAATGCCACCGGCCTTGGTGAGGGTGAATTTGGTAACGCCAGATGCAGACGCAGAGAAGAGATCGCCGGTGCCCGTGTTGTTTACGATCAATGCTGACTTTGCCGTATTTCCAGAGATATTAAGGACAGGTGTCGTACCGGAAGTTCCGTTGATATCCAATGTCGCTGCCGGAGCAATAGTGCCGATACCAATCCGCTGATCAGTTGTGTCCGCAACGAAGAGTGCAGTGGCGGCTGCATTTTCAATTGAGAAAGCACTTGTACTATCTGCCTCATTCTTTAGGGTCAATTGTCCTGTTTGGGTCAGTTGGAAGAGTCCATTTGCAAAATTATCGGTATTTATCCCTGTGATTGTTGCATAAATACCATATTCAATGGTAGCTGGTGCGACGCTACTCCCCATGCTGGTCCAGTTAGCCCAGGTTCCTGGTGTTATGCCGCTTCGGTATGCAGAAGAGCCGGTGCCGGTACGAGCTTTAAAGTCTGAGGCGTCATTTGTTTGGAACGCGAGCCAGTAGGTAGTGCCATTCGTAACACTTACCGGCGAATCAAGCGTAAGCGTATTCCAGTTAGTACTTCCGGGAGTAGGCGTGGTAACTGTTGCCGTGCCGGTGTGTTTGCCAAGCAGCGTACCTGGCGCACCTGCATTATTCGAGTAGATCGCGACTGAGAACGTACTACTCCCATTTACTCTGGTATCAAAGGCAACATTGAGTTGCGAGATCGTTCCGGTAAGACCGGCAGTAAATGATGTTGCTTGGGCAAAGTTTGTGTTGGTGTCGGTACTATTTGGTGAAACTGATGAATAATTTTGTCCAAGCACACTTGAGCTGTTGGCTGCGCCGAGTGCCGAGTTAATTGTGAACGTACTGCTGCCTGCATTCACTCCGACATAGAAGCTTGTCACCGGTGTCTTCAATTCCAATCCTGTATCGCCTGTACCAGCTTGTTCAAGTAACAGCGGTTGGCTGGCTGTTTGACTATTATTCACTGCAACATCAAGAGAGCTTGATGGGAGACTGGTCCCGATGCCGACGTTGCCATTGGCAAGCGCTGTCAATGCTGTTGTTCCTCCGGGGACAAGAGAGACATTGCCGGTACTGCCATTTCCTAATTGCAACGTCTGGGCATTGGTTGTCCCCAGTACGCCAGTTCCGGTGAGATATGCTGCGTTATTTCCATTAGCTGCGGAGATACTTGCGGTCGGTGTACCACTATTCACATTGATGACCGCGAATTTGGCAGAAGCAGTAGAGATACCACCGAGTAACAAATCTTGATTAGTAATTCTTTCATTGATCGCGCCATTATTCTGTTCAAAAGGTGATCCGCCGTTGGCGACAGGCAATATGCCGGTGATGTAAGAAGCACCGCCGGCAAGGTTGAGTGCAGCAGAGGAGAGAATTCCTGTTGATCCGCTTTGAACGACACCTGTTGCTAAGTTATTGATTTGGATGTTGCCGTTGTTGAGGATTGTGAATTTGGTTGCGCCGCTCTTACTTGCGGTAAAGAGATCACCAGAGCCTGATTGGTCAATAACAGTGTTGGCAAATGTGGTTGTACCTGAAATGGATGTTACCGGTGTTGTTGCTAAGGTTGCCCGCACATCGAGTTCTGCAAGAGGGGAAGATGAACCAAGACCCACAGCTCCCTGAACGATTAATCCGTTTGAAGGAGGTGTATTATTTGTTGCGTAAGATGCTCCGAGTGCAAGCCCACCGTTGGTACCGAAAGAAGCGACTCTAGCATTATTTGTTAAGATTTGGAATGTATTATTTGAGACAGTTCCAATATGGGCAAATTGACCTGAGTCACCGGTACCAAGCTCAAGGATTCTTCCGCCGGTACTCGTCATACGGGCGATACTGCCGGTAAGATAGAGATTTTGTGTAGATCCATCCGGCTGGAATTGAATATCTCCGGTTGTTGCTCCGCCGATGGTTAACGTGTTGTTGTTGAGTGACTGGATTGTGCCGTTTGCACTAAGTGAAAGTCCATTTGTTGTCCCACTTGCTGGTGTTGCAGCAATAGAAGCGGTCGGTGTGCCGGAATTCACATTGATAAATCCGAATTTAGCAGAAGCTGTGGATGTGCCACCAAGTAACAGATCTTGATTGGCGATTCTTTCATTGATCGCCCCGTTGTTCTGTTCAAACGGTGATCCGCCG
>DATLSZ010000001.1:0-80979 GCA_035533875.1 Candidatus Acidiferrales bacterium | reverse complement strand
TCTATAATAAAGTCCTTAATTTGTCTCCACTGTTCATCATCTTTGATTTCTTCACGTGCAAGTAATGCGATCATTGATTTGTGTACTTCTGAAAAGTTTTTTAATTTAGCTTTTGCAGCCTGACTTTCGTCTTTGCTGTCGAGTATATCGTTAATATTAGCTGTTGCAAAGTCTCTCAGGTCAGCAAACAACGTTGTTGGTTCATGTACTCGTGAGTTCCCATACCGTTCTCGGTTGTCAGCGAGGAAACGGCTTGCTTGTGAGTCTCCTCTCTTTGTTTCTGTTTCCTCAACAGTAAATCTCGTGTAATGCTCAGCCTGTGCTCTGTCGCGAGCCGACAGCTCTCCGCCTTCGTGTTCAACTGTTGCAACATCTGCCATACCTATTAATCCTATCCTAATTGCCCTGTTTTTATCAAGTCTGTCGATGAACGCAAATAACTTACCCAAACTTATTTCCGTTCATCGACTAAAGATGCTATAATAAAAATAATGATTGTTACTATCATCGTTTTCCTCCTCATCTTATCCGTTTTGGTCTTGATCCATGAAGCTGGTCATTATTTTATGGCGAAAAAGTTCGGAATTAAAGTCGAGGAATTCGGATTCGGTTTCCCGTTGACTCCGGCTATCTGGCAAAAGAAAAAAGGTGAGACCATCTATTCTTTTTATCCGGTACTTATCGGTGGGTTTGTAAAGTTATATGGTGAAGATGAAGCGGGGAGTGGGAGGATCTCGGTTAAAAATGAATCCAAAGAACATAAGGAAGAAGAGCATCGGGCATTTTACGCAAGACCCCTGTGGCAGCGGATAACCGTTGTTGTAGCGGGTGTTTTTATGAACGCAGTACTTGCGGTTGTTATTTATTATGTTTTCCTCTTCATGGGGAATTTCCAAACAACACTGCCATTGATCGGAGATCACAAGTTTTTCGGTGTTGATCAGAAAATTACGACACAGGTCGTGATCAGTGAAGTTGAAAAAAATTCACCCGCCGCTCATGCCGGAATGACACCATTTTCCACGATAGAATCAATAAACGGACAACAATCAGTGCAGATTGATACATTTACTCAGGTAATTAAAGCAAGCGCAGGCAAACCATTGACGATTACCTGGAAAGATGAAAAGACGATGAAAGATCACACCGCGACAGTTGTCCCACGTATCCATCCGCCAAAAAATCAAGGAGCGTTGGGCGTCGCCTTCTATCCATTAAGAAATGTCACGCTTGCATACGATACACCGGTACAAAAATTATTTTCGGGGTTTGTCCATCCGGCGAATCTTATGGTCTATAATTTTGATGCCCTTGGATATCTTATCAATATCTCCGTTAAAGAAAAGAGTGTTGCACCCGTGAGTGAAGGAGTTTCCGGTCCGGTCGGCATTGGTTTTGTTGTGGGATCAATTATTCAGATCCCCAACATCAATGAGCGCATCATGCAGCTTTTGAATCTCGTTGGTCTCCTTTCTATCTCACTTGCATTCTTTAATGTATTGCCAATTCCGGGTTTGGATGGTGGACGATTATTCTTCCTTCTGATCGAAGCGGTAACTCGCAAAAAAGTAAATCCTAAAATTGAAGGATATATCCATGCCGTCGGCATGGCATTTCTGATCCTCCTTTTATTGTTGGTGACTATCAAAGACGTCAACCAATTTTTTATCCACTGATGTATTCTTGACTTTGGTTTTTTTATCTGGTTGACTTGAATTATGGTAGCAGATGATTTAATCACGCGCGTAACGGATGGTTTCAAACATGGGAAGCGTCGGGGTGAAATTAAAGAAGATTTGCTTGAGCAAGGATACTCAGAAGAAGATATTGACCATGCAATAGCAAAGATCCAACATGAGGCGATCAAACAACTTCCCGGCATTTCGTTGATATACCGGCTTATTGACAAATTTGAGTCAAAAGCAAATCTTACAACGCCGCAAATGACTATCGTACTGATGATTTCCTGCATTGGACTACTTCTTATTTTGGCCGGTGGTCTCTACTATTTTTTTGATCCGCTTGGTACGCAAGCAACGGCAAGGGATTCGCAAAGACAGGATGATGTGATAAAATTGCAGAACGCGCTTTCGGTGTATTATCAAAAAAATCATATGTATCCAACGTCGCTTTCTACATTGATTCCTGATTATTTGTCATCAATACCACTTGATCCAAGATCCGGCAACGATTATTCATATCGCACGATTAACCGTGCCAATAGCTACGTTATCTGCATAACATATGAACTACAACAAGGTCAATGTGTGAATGCACCCCAGGAAAAACAAGTGATACCACTTGTGCCGACAGATACGCCGATCCCGTCGTTTGTTCCGCAGTCGGCATCCGGAACGCCAGATTACCACGCCATGTAACTATGATTACCGATTACCTTAACAAACATTCTATTCTTAATCACCAAAATCAAGGCATTACCGTCTGCAATGTAAAAGACGCTGAAGCAGGGTATGAGTTGGCAAAAGAACTACTTTATGAAATTGTTGATTCCAATGCAGTTTTGTACCTTTCAGGCGGCAGTATGCAGCGGTTATTTGAACTTATGGCACGGGAAGAGACTTTGCAGCCTGGAGCAGTCGGGATGATCGATGAGCGGTTTGGCGAGCCGATGTGGGATAACAGCAACGAAAAGATGATCCGTGATACCAAACTATTGAAGTATCTTTCATTTAAGAATATTCCTTTTTATGGCGTATTGCAGCAGGGGAAAAAACGGGAAGACGCAGCAGTAGCATACGATGAAAAAGTGCGGTCTCTTCATGCAACTTTTCAAAAACATATTGGACTAATCGGCATAGGTCCTGACGGACACATCTCAAGTGTTATTCCTAACAGAGCTGATTTTCATAACCCGTGGTTTGATGACGAAAGAAAAGATCTGCTGGTTTCGGAATTTAATGATCCCAACAGCCATTATAAAGAACGGATAGGCATGACGTTTCTTGGGTTATCAATGCTTGATCAATTGCTGATTCTTGCGTTTGGTGACAGTAAGCAGGCGATGTTTGATCTAATGTTCGCTGACGGCAAAGAAGAAGATTTGCCAGCACGGTTTTTCAAACGTCCGGATATCGCCAAGAAGACACTTCTTATTACTGACCAGCAAGTATAACTTAATTTCAAATGTCAAAAATCAAATCGCAAAAACTACATCTCAAAAATAAAATCTAAAATATTTAAGATTTAAGTTGTAGATTTGACATTTGCGATTTGAGCTTTGAGATATGGGTATATAGCTGGTCAAAAAATTTGTGTCTTCCGCATATGCTCCAATTAGAGTAAAATAGCACATAATGATGTCTCCTTTTGTAATTGTTATCTTTGGCGCTACAGGTGATCTGGCACAGCATAAATTACTTCCTGATCTCTATTCACTCTATAAAAAAAAGTTGCTGGGCGATACATTTTACATTGTCGGTTTTGCCAGACGAGGTTTTAGTGATGAAGAGTACCGGCAGATGATTGGTGCTGAATTATCAGTACAGAATGAGCCAGAATGGCAAGCGTTTGCGAAAAATTTATATTATCAACAGGGGTTGTTTGACGAAGAACTAGGGTACAACGCCCTGATAAAAAAGCTCAACGGATTTGATACTGAGATTGGCGCTTGTATTACCCGGTTGTTCTATCTTGCGACACCACCGGACAATTATGAAACGATCCTTACGTATCTTGAAAGTACCAAATTATCCGAAGGATGCGGGCAGGGATCTGAAAAATGGACGCGGCTTGCGATTGAGAAACCGTTTGGGAAGGGTTTGGATACTGCACGGAGTTTGGATAAGCTCCTTGCAAAGATATTTGAAGAGCGGCAAATTTACCGGGTCGACCACTATCTCGGCAAAGAAACTATGCAGAATATGATCGCATTTCGGTTTGCCAACAGCATCTTTGAGCCGGTATGGAACAAAGAACATATTGATCATGTGCAAATAACGTGGGCAGAAGCTGAAGGGGTCAGAACACACGGAAAAACGTTCGATGGATTGGGCATGCTTCGTGACGTCGGACAAAACCATCTCCTGCAGATGCTTGCAACAGTTGCCATGGAACAGCCGAAAAGTTTTTCCAAAGAAGGAGTCAGAGATGCACGCGCCAACGCCATAAAAGCGCTGCGGTTCCCCAAACCCGAAGAAGTAAAAGGACTTGTCGTCCGTGGTCAATACGAAGGTTATCATGATGAGAAAAATGTTAATACTTTATCTCAATCGGAGACATACATTGCCGCTAAATTATTTGTCGATACACCGCGATTTACAGACGTGCCGTTTTATATACGCGCTGGGAAGAAAATGGCGGAAGAAGTAATGGAGATAAAAGTTGTTTTTAAACAAACTTGCCATATCCTTTTTAAAGAATTTGGCTGTCCCGAAGTCGGCAATGTGCTGACAATCCGTATCCAACCAAATGAAGGAATAACACTCAGAATGATTGCCAAAAAACCCTTCGGCTCCGCTCAGGGCGAGCCCACGTTGAGTCTTGATACCGTTGATATGCGGTTTTCTTATCATCAATCTTTTGGTCATCATGGCGCCGACGCGTATGAAAAAATTCTTCTTGATATTCTTGCAGGAGATCAAATGCTCTTCAACCGGTCGGATGAACTTGAGAGTTCCTGGAATCTTATCTCAAATATTCTAAAAGGGTGGGAGTTAGAGAAAAAAACAATACCGGTTTATAAAGAAGGAAGCTGGGGACCGGACGATGCAAAGCAGCTCATTGAAAGCGATGGCCGGAAGTGGCTATAATGGTAAAGGGAATAAAGGGTATCAAAAGTATCATGAGTATCAAGAGCTTTTAGATTTTGTTCGCCCTTGATACCTTTGATACACCTGATACCCCTTGATACTTTATTATTCTATGCAGATCGCAATTCTTGGAATGGGGAAGATGGGCAGAAATATTGCCGAAAAGCTCATGCTCGCGGGTCACACTGTTGTTGTATGGAACCGTTCACGTGACGTCCTTGAAAAAATGCGGGTTGAGAAAGCATCATTTATTCTGCAAGAAAAACTTACGATCATTCACATGCTTGATGAACTAAAGGATACATTGGCCAAGCCCCGTCTCGTCTGGCTTATGTTGCCATCAGGAGACGCTACAGCAGATGTCCTTACGCAATTACAGGAAAGTATTGTTGATCATGGTGATATTGTAATTGATGGTGGAAATTCTTTTTTTGAAGACACCCAAAAACGCTACACAGCTTTTGAAGCAAAAGGGATAAAGTATTTAGGAATTGGCGTCTCAGGTGGCATTCAGGGATTTACCAATGGTTATTCTCTTATGGTCGGAGGTAACAAATCGGCTTATGATTATATTACCGAGATACTTGATAGTTTGGTAAAACCCAATGCCGGGCATGCGTATTTTGGAGATGGGGGTGCTGGTCATTATGTCAAAATGGTACACAATGGTGTTGAGTATGGGATGATGCAGGCGATTGCCGAAGGGTTTGCGCTCCTTGCAAAAAGCGATTATAAATTTAATCTCGTCAATGTCGGCAATACCTGGCAACGGGGAAGTATTGTGGCAAGTTTTTTAGTCTATATGGCGGTAACGGCGCTCATTAAAGATCCAGTTCTTTCTCAGTTTGATGGATATATCGATGCTATGGGAGAAGGTCAATGGACTATTGAGACGGCACAGAAACTCAACATACCGGTTCCGGTAATTGAACAGGCGCTTGAATTCCGTAAGAGATCGCAATACGATAAAGGCACTCAGGATACTTTTGTGGCCAAAATGGTAGCTGCTCTCAGGCATGAATTTGGTGGACACGAGATGCACAAAGAGGTACACGGAGAAAAAGAGACACAAACCAACATTTGACAAGAGAGAAAATTTTGTATAGAATAATAGTCATAAAGCGTTATTAGTTTGGTATCCCGCCAAACGAGTTTCAAATTTTGAAGACGCTGATTGCGATAAGCAATACGGAAGTCTACCGTAAAATACGATAAAGTGTGTCGCGAAAGCGGAGCACGTAAATGAGAAGTTTCTTATTTGTGTTCCACCGCGCTCTTCGGCAAATGCTCAGAGTAAAAGGTGGAATTTTTGTTTTAAAGAAACTTGAAGCAAGGTGGTACCGTCCTAAAAAGGGCCCTTGTAAGTTTCCAATCCGCCAGTTGGCGAGATTGGGGATTTGCGAGGGCTTTTTTATTGGGAAAATTATGAAGATTATAACTGTTGAATCGATAAGAGAACTTATCCATCGGCATGGGTTTGACAAGTATCTGTTAGATCTTATGAAGGATCTGAAAAGGGATTTTGGCAAATGGCATGCTTTTACGCATATGCCGCGTCCTGCGATGCATGTGCCAGGTGGAGTGTTGGAATTGATGCCAATCTGTGATAACGAAATCTACTATTCTTTTAAATATGTGAATTGTCATCCGAAAAATCCGTCGCTTGGAAAACAAACAGTAGTAGCAACAGGCCAATTATCACGGATTGATACCGGATATCCGGTGATGTTTAGTGAGATGACAATATTGACGGCGCTTCGTACAGCAGCCACGTCGGCGCTTGCGACAGATCTCATGAGCAGACAGAATGCCTCTACTGTAGCTATTATCGGGACAGGATCACAAAGTGAGTTTCAAATACAAGCATTGCAGTTGGTACGTGATATTACAGAAGTACGATATTTTGATATTGATGACGCAGCAATGGATAAGTTTGCAAAAAATATGCAAGACAAGCAGTTCCGTTTGGTCCGTTGTATAAATGTTGAGGAAGCAGTAAAAGGAGCAGATATCATCACTGTTTGCACTGCCTGTAAAGCGCATGTGGATGTCATTAAGAATGACTGGATAAAAGATGGGGTTCATATTAACGCTCTTGGAGGAGACACTGTCGGAAAGACAGAAATCGAAAAAAGTATTCTGCCGCGATGCAGGATTGCTGTTGAATATTTTGACCAATCATTCATTGAAGGCGAGATCCAACGGTTTTCAGAAAAAGAAGCAAGGAGGCGAGTATTTGCAGAATTGCATGAACTTGTTACCGGTGTTAAAAAAGGCAGAGTCAACGACAAAGAAATTACACTCTACGATTCGGTCGGTATTGCACTTGAAGATTATTCAGTGCTCCGGTTGACGTATGAACTCGCGGAAAAATATCATATCGGGGAAGACTTTACTTTCACGCCGGTACTTTCAGATCAGAAAGATCTCATCGGAATATTGAAAAAAAATAAGACGCAGACTCAAGAACATGGTATACTAGCACTATGATCCTTCGGCAAGCTCAGGATTAAAAAGGAATTATATATCTATGAAATATTCAAAATTATTTGGAAAGACATTAAAAGATACGCCGAGAGATGCGACACTTACATCTCATAAATTATTGTATCAAGCGGGATTTATTCGGGAAAGCACTGCCGGCCGGTATTATTTACTGCCGCTTGGTATACTAGTGCATGACAAGATTAAATCGATCGTGAAAGACGAGATGGATCGCGCTGGCGGTCAGGAAATCATCACGCCCCTCCTTCATCCGAAGACATTATGGGAAGAGACAAATAGGACGACGTCAGTTGGATTTGAACTCATGAGTATCAAAGACCGCAATGATTTTGAATTTGTTCTCGGCGGTACAGCTGAAGAGATGCTTGTTGATTTAGTACGAAAATTCCAAATCAGTTACAAGGATTTGCCGTTTAATCTCTATCAATTTTCAACAAAATTCCGCGATGAAATGCGGGCCCGCGGTGGCCTTCTGCGGCTCAGAGAATTTGTGATGAAAGATGCGTATTCATTCCATGCGACGGAAGATGATTTCAAGAAAGAATACGAAAATATGCGGGATACATATACAAGAATTATCAAGCGGGTAGGTCTTGAGCCGGTTGTTGTTGAGGCAGATAACGGGTACATCGGCGGTGATTACTGTCATGAGTTTATTGTTGAAAGCGAGATCGGAGAAAACAGATTCTTTACTACAGAGGATGGATCATATGCTGCACATGAAGAAGTTGCCAAATTCAAAAGAGATGAGAAAAATATCACAGATGCTCCAAAACCGCTTGAAGAAGTTGAAGCGGTCCGTGGAACTACAATGGAAGATGGTGTGAAACTCCATAAGTTACCGCTTTGGCAGCAAATAAAAGATGTATTATTTGTTGATGAAAAAGGAAGATTCGTTTTGGCAATTATCCGTGGAGACTATGATGTTAATGAAACAAAATTAATGCATGTGGTTAAGGCATACACACTACGTCATGCAACTGATGAAGAAATCCGCAATAAAATCCATTCAGAGCCTGGCTTTATTTCACCAGTTGGGATAAAAGAAATTATTGAGAAAAATGTTGATTTAATCGTTGTGGCAGACACGTCACTGCGGACAATTTGCAATGCATATGGAGGCAACAATAAAAAGCATGGTGATTTACTTAATATCAATATTGATCGTGATTATACAACAGACATTGAAGGTGACATTGCTATGGTACAAGAGGGTCTTGTTACAGAAGACGGTAAAAAGCTTTTTGAAAAAAGAGGAATTGAAGTCGGAAATATTTTTCAATTAGGATTTCACTATTCTACAAAAATGCACGATGCACTCTTTACTGATGAAACCGGCAAAAAGCAGCCGTATTATATGGGGTGTTATGGATTCGGACTGGCCAGAACGCTTACAACAATTGTTGAAAAATATCATGATGACCGTGGCATCGCATGGCCGGAGGATGTTGCACCGTTTCAAGTACATTTAATTGGCATTATGAATCAGGAATCAGGAATTAGGGCGAAAGCGGATGAGGTTTATAAAAAGTTATTAGATGTGCGCATTGAGGTTTTATATGACGACAGAGAAGATGTAACCGCAGGTGCGAAATTTGCCGATGCTGATCTGATTGGTATTCCGGTACGGCTTGTTGTTTCACAAAAATCCGGTGACAAGATTGAATGGAAAAACAGAACAAAGAAAGAGACAGAATTGCTTACTTTGGAGGAAGTCCTCAAACGCCTCAAACAATAATCAACTAAAACGGAAGCGGAAACGGAAGCGGAAGTCCAAAGATCTTGATCCAAAAAAGTGTATAAACCGCAAAGAAGATTACCGACCCCACGATATACAAAACTTTTAGTAATGCTGATGTTTCGTGCGGTGCTGCTTGATTGACTGTCGCAGGTGACGGCAAAGGTTGTGACATCGGTTCTCCTGCCATACTCTGATTGGTTCCCGCTTCTTCAGGAGCATAAGGAGTTACTGGTCCGGGTTCGACTGCCGGCGGCGGAATTTGTCCGGGCATCGGCACAGGTTCTGCTGCAGGACTTGGATTAGAAAAAAAATTGGTAGCATTGGTTGGACTGGATTGTTGAGCTTGAGCGGGATTCGCAGATGGTGCTGTGTCTGCAGGCGGTGAGAATGTCGTTGTTTCAGTCGGCATTGTGTTGATGGTCGGACCGGATCCAGGATTGGGACCCAAATTGGTATTGGGTATTGAGTTGGACATATCAAGAGGAGTTGTACCAGATTGATTTTGGTTCGGATCTGCAGCAGCCTGCTGCATCGGTGCCGCTCCGTATGGTGATGCAGATAAAGCTGAGTCCAGAGGAGGTGCAGGTGTGTTTGGAGCTGTATTATTGGAGCCGCTTGTATTGGTTCCCATTACTCGTGCGTAGGTTTCTTTGAGTTTGGGGTCGAGATGATCAAAAGATTTTGTCGGATCCATAAAATGCTCCTCTTTCTATCTTCAGATATTTGCGCACCTTTGTCAAGAGCGCTGGGCTTATAAATCAAGATTAATAAAAAATTTAATTTTGCGTTTTTACTTTCGATTTTTGCGTGTTTAATGTATACTTAGCACAATGAAAATTATTGTTACACATATGTCGCCTGATTGGGATGCGATAACTTCTGTTTGGCTCCTTAAGAAATATCTTTCAGGATGGCAAGACGCGGAAGTACGTTTTGTTCCCGCGGGACAGAAATTCAAGAATCAAAAAGTAACAATTAAAAAGAATGGTGAATATCCTATTGAAAAAATTGATGGTGATGAGGTGATTCATGTTGATACGGGACTTGCGCCGCTCGATCATCACCAGACACAGGATAAGCATGTCTGTGCTGCTTCATTAACGTGGGAGTATGTACTGTCTGAATTTAAAGAAGCCAATGATACTATGACTGCAGAACATAAGGAAGCAGTAACCCGGATTGTGAAGGTTGTCGTTGATATAGACCATTTCGGAGAAGTTTTTTGGTCCGATGCCGCGGCAGATCGTTATGAATTTTCTCTTATCGGTGTATTAGAAGGTTTGAAATACGAAAAGCAAAATAATGATAAAGAATATATGGAATTTGGTATAGGTTGTCTTAATGCGTTGGTTGCTGAATTTGAGAATCGTATTTGGGCAGAGCAGGAAATAAAAGAAAAAGGGATCGCATTCCAAACAAGTAAAGGGAGCGGGATGGGATTTGAAACACTCAATGACACAGTTCTCAAACTCGCGCAAAAAATGGGATATCAGCTTGTTGTCCGTAAAGACCCGCGGAAAGGCTACGTTCGTATTAAGACGTTACCGGCACAAGGAGGGGAAGACGGAATTGATTTAACACCCGTTTACGAAAAGCTCAAAGAGCTGGATCCGGACGCGACCTGGTTTCTTCATATCTCCAAAAAAATGCTTCTCAATGGTACGCCAAAAAACCCCAAAATGGTACCGACCAAACTCAGTCTGAAAGAGATAATCAAAGTACTTGAGAAAATTTAGAGTGACAAGTGAATAGTAACGAGTGACTAGGAAGTTTGTTAGGAATTTAACTTTGTTCTATTCACTAATTCACTCGTCACTAAATAATGGACAACTGTATTTTCTGCAAACTTGTAAAAAATGAGATCCCTTCGCTTCGTGTTTATGAAGATGCTGAAACAATCGCATTCATGGAATTGAATCCGTCGGCTCCAGGGCATGTGATGGTAATTTTAAAAAAGCACGGGAATAATATTTTGGAATACTCGCCAGATGAACTAGGAACATTAATGGGGAGCGTTCAGAAAGTGACAAAGAAAATTGAGCAAGCATTGAATCCTGAGTCGATCACTATGGGCATTAATCATAAAGAACGGCGAGGGGTCCCGCATCTGCATGTACATCTGATCCCACGATGGAAAAATGACAAAGGGGGAATACTCCAATCCATAGTCAAAAATGCACCAAAGGAAAGTAGGGAAGTGATTGCAGAAAAAATCCGGAAAGCGTAATTTCTAAGCAGCGTTTTTTTGTTGCTGGAGAGTAAATAATTCAACAGCTGTCTCTGCGATTGGGTGTGCCGATTCTTCTCTGGTACTTAGGGTAAAATGAGTACCGGGAACTACCTTCACTACATGGAAAACTTCATCGAACGGAAGTGTGTCATCTGCTCTCAATTTTGCATTTGCTGCTTCAATTTCACTTAGCATACTACCTTGTTGGAATGTTCTATCATCTCCCATTAATACCAATCCGGCATGTACTCCATGAACTGCCCGCATATAAATTGCTTCATCAATGGCATTAGAATATTGTGTTGCAATAGCATGTATTTGTTTTGCAGAACTAATAGGCCACCGGAGCACATGTCGAGCAGATGAAACGAGTCCACTTGCCATTACGCCCGTATCTTTATATCGTCTGTCTAGAAGAACAGCGCCCATTTCTCTTAACCCTCCAACAACAGTATTGGCAGATAATATTATCGGGTTTTGTCTATTAAACCCACCCGGTTCAGAATGTAGTATACTGCCGACTCTTTCAGGATTTAACCGTGTTGCTCTTGACCCATACACTCCTCCCATCGAAATAGTGAGAAGCGTTACCGTATCATGATCGGTGACTTCAGCTGCGTGTTCCATCAGCTCGGCTGCTATTGCTGCATATCTATCGATAGAGTGAGGCCCCGGTTCAAAAGAAAAACTAGGGATACCCAATTCATGTAACCGTTGCTGTATTTTGCGACCTCCTTTTTCAAATTGTGTAAATCCATGAGCAAATACTACTGCTTGGGGAATGGTAACTTCATCAGGAATGACACTTCTTACTCTTACTTTTTCTCCAGCCAGCCTATGTGTCTGTGGTCTATCAAATTGTCCATCAAATTCTCTATCCCATCCAGGCGTTAATAAATAACTTGCTGTTCTTCGCACTGGAGCTGTGACTTTGTCAATGGTTTCATCAACTAACTCTGCACCTTGAGCTAATCTCCTTATCACAGCAGTTGGAGAAAGGGGGAAGCTTCTTCCTGCATCTGCTCTTTCTGCTTCAGAGTTATTTTTTGGTTGTTCGTTGTCTCCATCACGAGGTCTTTCATCCGGTAGCTCTGCGCTTCCCAGAGAGCTAGATCCCGGCGGTCGGCCATTTCCATCATGCATACCTGTTTGCGTTTTTGGAGCGTCTGTTCTTTCATCAGCGGCGGGTGTCCTAGTACGGGATCGACCTGTGCCGGGCCGTTCTTCACTGACTGGATGAGCTGCAGCGACTTGCGGTGCTACGGCATTATCCGCATTATCTTCAGCGTGTGGAATTACCTGTCGAGTAGCGAATCTTTGATCTAATGGACTCCGTGCAAGTCTGTCTGAGCGTTGTGTGCCGCCAGGAATTCCTCTGACTGCGACGCCTCTTGATACCCTGGGTACAGTACTATGTGCTCTTTGTCTATGATCAGTTGCCAGAACGCTACCTACCTCACTAGTACGCTCTCTTTTTGCCATGTCTATGGGATTATATCAAAAGTTTATATCCGTTAATATGTTTATTTATTTCTGCTTTAAAAATGAAAAAGGTACTTTTATACTATGTAACTTATTATTACCTGTTTTTGTTTTATTTTCTGGACAAATATCAGACAAACGATTTATTAGTAGTGATTTACTTATCGCGAGAATTGGAGTAAAATAGTGCTGTAGAAATTTTTTTCTCGTTATTTTTTAGGGATTACATATTAATTACGAAAAATTTTACAAAGGGGGTGTTTTTTTATGGTATATGTTAAAAAATTACCAGGACAATCAGATGATCAGGTTATCCGGAACTTTTCTAAAAAAGTGATGGATGCAGGTATCGTACAGGAGGCCAAACGCCGGAAGTTCTATCTCAAACCTTCTCTTGCTAAAAAGCTTAAGAAAAAACTAAAGCAGGAAGAGGCTGCGCGGGTTAAGTTATTCTAATAAAAGATGCAAAAACCCAGGATACTTATTTATGTCGAGAGTCGTTATAAAGTCAACAGAAAACGCATAAAGTCAGCGGTGAATTTTGTGCTGGAAGATCAAAATATCCAGACACCACTTGAAGTATCAATTGCTATTGTCGGTGACCGCAAGATGCGGGCATTGAATAAGAAGTACCGTGATAAAGATAAAACGACCAATATCCTTTCATTTCCTCTCGCAGAAGGCGAGCAAACAAAATTGCCGACAGACATCATGCGGCTTGGTGATATCATAATTTCTTATCCTGAGGTAATTCGAGAAGCAGTAGAACAGGAGATGCTTGTTGATGACAGAGTTGATGAGCTGGTACAACATGGGATGCTGCATTTACTCGGATTGCACCATGAGTAGGTAGTGATTTCAGAAAACTCGGAAAACTCAGAGATCCGGAAATTCAGAGAGCCAGTGAACCGGAAAATATCTTTTCTGATATTCCGAATTTCTGGTATACTGATTTTCCGGCATTCTGATTATACTGAGTTTTCTGAATTATGGTTTTCTACAGAAAGTATCGACCCCAACGAATTGATGATCTTGATAGTGAGTCAGTCCGCAACACGTTATATGCAGTTCTCCAAAAAGAGGTTCCTCACGCGTTTCTTTTTACCGGGCCGAAAGGATTGGGCAAGACGTCAACTGCCCGGATTGTTGCCAAAGTCGTTAACTGTACGACTGCAAATACAAAAAGAGAAAAAAATTTGGAACCATGTGACACATGCGATCAATGTGTTTCTATCACGAACGGTACCAATATGGATGTACTGGAAATTGACGCCGCATCAAACCGCGGAATTGATGAGATTAGGGATTTGAAAGAAAAGATTCGGCTTGCACCTGTTTCCGCAAAGAGAAAAGTGTACATTATCGATGAAGTGCATATGCTTACAACTGAAGCGTTCAACGCGCTTCTGAAAACGCTTGAGGAACCGCCCGAT
Organism: Candidatus Acidiferrales bacterium; assembly: GCA_035533875.1. Taxonomy (GTDB): domain Bacteria; phylum Patescibacteriota; class Microgenomatia; order Levybacterales; family UBA12049; genus JACDET01. Next base: position 66,819 of record DATLSZ010000001.1, on the reverse strand, counting down.
CACGCGATGTTTATTCTTTGTACAACAGAAGCACACAAAGTGCCGGAGACGATTGTGTCACGGTGTTTTCAGATTATGTTTAAACCTGCGACCGAGGCAGAATTGGTGAGGTCATTTACGAGGATTGTGAAAGGGGAAAAGATTGCTATTGATGATGAAGCCATTAAGGTAATCGCTAGTATGGCTGATGGTGGCTTTCGGGATGGTGTGAAGATTTTGGAAGAATCTGCGCTGCTAGCAGTTGGTAAGAATATAACAAAAAAACTAGTAGAAGAAAAGTATAATTCTTCTAATACAGCAAAATACATAAATGATTTACTTAAAGAGCTGAAGAAGAAAGATGCAAAAACTAGTTTGCAAATAGTTCAAACAGTGTTTGAACAGGGTACTAATATTAAAAACTTTTTAGAAAAACTTATATCAACGCTGCATTTTTTATTATTGATTGAGGTTAAAGTTAACGATCAACCAGCTCCTTCACTATTTACATTAGACGAAATAAAACAACTGACAGAATTGTTTAGCAAAGCCTACACTGACATGAAATATACTGTCCTGCCACAGTTGCCTTTGGAGCTGGCGGTTATCGAATGGTGTGAATCCGCGCGGAGCCAAACGGAACAAAATACCGCATCAGACGCGGTTAAAGCAGAACCACTTGGTGCTGAACCAAAGAAACGTTTTATCGCCCAAGAAACTGAAGTTTCAGTTTCGTCTTTGCGTAAACAGGTGGGGACGATGAAGAAATTAAAAGCGATGTATGGTTCTGCAAAGCAGAATGAACCTGAAGAGGAAGTATCGATTACGACGACCTCAGCTGAATTGATGCATACCAGTGGTGACGGGACTGTTACTCAAGAATGGATGGAAGTATTTTGGAAAAGTTTAATCAGTGAAATGAAAAAGTACAATCATACTGTTGCCGGAGTGCTTCGAGGATGCACGATAAGCAGTTATGCTGATCAGAAGCTGGTGATCCAAACCGCATATAAATTTCATAAAGAACGGCTTGATGATATGAAGAATCGGGATGCTCTTTTGAAGATCAGTAAATTACTCACTGGAAAAGATGTGCAAATTGAGGTAGAATTAAGAAATAAGGCGCCGCGAATCTAAAGACATCGCGGCATCGCAGTTATAATTGAACTTAAGAATCAGGGAAAGCGAGGTGATTGTATGGCTTTTAATCCTTTTGGACAAATTGGAGAACTCAAAAAGATGCGAGATCAAGCAATGGCGATGCAGCGAGAGTTGCAGTCAGAGATTGTAGAGGTAAGCAAGCGTGGTGTCTATGTCAAAATCAGCGGTGACCAAAAAGTTCTTGAAATAAAAACCAATGGTAAATCCGATGATGATATCCGTGAAGCAGTCAATGAAGCTGTCAAAAAATCACAAGAAGTCGCGGCTAAAAAATTGCAGTCAATGACAGGTGGTCTCGGAGGTCTTGCCGGGATGCTCGGCGGAGGAAAATAGTTTGGAACACTCAGAAAATTCGGAGTATAAAGAATATCTGATAATTTGAATTTCAGATATTCTGGTTCTCTGAGCGTTCTGAGTTTTCCGGGAATAGTATGATCGGACAAACAAATACAGCTATGGAATCTGATGAATTTATTCTGTTAGCGGGCCGTGCCAATCCTCCGCTCGCGGAATCAATTGCTAAAATACTGAAGGTAGAAGTTACCTGTCCGATCAGTATTTTTTCCGACGGAGAGATCCGAGTCCGGATCAAGCCAAATTTACGCCGCAGAAATGTATTCCTCATACAATCTACCTCTATCCCGGTAAATGATCATATCATGGAACTTGCTCTTATGGCTGATGCTGCACGTCGTGCGAATGCGTCTGAAGTTACTGCGGTTATCCCGTATTTTGGTTATTCCCGTCAGGATAGAAAAGAAATGTCCCGTGTCCCAATCAGCGCATCAGCTGTTGCTTCACTTTTGGTCAATGCAGGAATTGATCGGATATTGACGCTTGATATCCATTCAGAACAAATGGAAGGATCGATCAAGCAGCCATGGGACAATGTCTACGGCAGCTACTCGTTATTACCGGCACTTAAAGAACGTAATATGCACAATCTCGTAGTTGCTTCACCTGATAAGGGTGGTTTTTTGCGGGCTGCCGGTTATGCAAAATTACTGCAAGCGGAAGGAATAGCAATTGCCTATAAAGAGCGGGATTTGGAAGTGAACAATGTTTCAGAGACAGTAAATATCATTGGTAATGTAAAAGACAAAGATGTGTTGTTGGTTGATGACATGATTGATACTGCCGGTACGATAGTCCATGCGGCAAATTTCATAAAAGAAAAAGGTGCTAGGAGCGTGCGTGTTGCCGCGACGCATGGATTATTTTCAGGAGATGCGTTGAAAAAAATCAATGAATCAACTATTGAAGAGATGATCATCACTGATTCTATAAAACCCAGAGAGGAAGTTTTGAATAACAAAAAAATCTCTGTTGTTACTGTTGCTCCGCTTCTGGCAGAAGCAATCCGCAGAATAAGAACCGGTGAATCTATCAGTCAGGCTCTAATATTGTGATGTGTGGTACAATAGCTTCATGAAACTTTTTTCAGGCTCTTCCAACAAGCCGCTCGCAGAAGCAATTGCAAAGGACCTTACGACAAAACTATCTCCGATTGAGACCATGATTTTTCCTGACGGAGAACGGCGGATCAAGCTCAATGCCAATGTTCTTGAAGAAAACACTGTTGTTATCCAATCGACCAATACACCTGTGGACCAGAATTACATTGAGCTCTTTTTTATCATCGATGCATTGAGGCGAAATGGTGCAAAATCAGTAACTGCCGTCATCCCATATCTTGGGTATCAGCGGCAGGATCATGTTTTTCGTGAAGGAGAAGTAGTTTCTCTTGATGTGATGATCCGATTTTTGGAATCATTGAAAGTTGACAAAGTGATAGCTCTTGATCTGCACTCCATCAAAATTCCGGAATTGTTTCATATTCCGATAACACATCTTTCAGCACTTCCTCTTTTTGCAGAGCGGATACAGAGTAAAGCGTTTAATACACTTGTTGATAGCAATAATCCTGATGACTTCCTAAAAGACACAATCCTTGTTTCACCCGATATGGGAGGACTGAGACGGATCGAGCAGATGTCTGAAATGCTCAGTGGCATTCCGTGGATAGCAACGGTAAAAGATCGGGATTTACGGACAGGGGATATTACTATAAAACAATTTGAAGGGCCACTCAATCCTTCAGATCTCCCCGGCAAACGGGCACTTATAGTAGATGATATGGTCTCAAGCGGCAATACAGTTGTGCAGTCGGCGCAGCTTCTGAAAGACAACGGTGTTGTCTCATGTGATGTTTTTGCAACTCATGCCGTCTTTTCCGAAGAGGCACCGGAGCTATTGCAGGAATCCAGCATTGACCGCGTGTATGTCACCGATACGGTGTTTATCTCGGAGGAAAAGTATTTTCCAAAATTACACGTACTATCTGTTGCGGAGATGATAAGCAAAGAACTGCACGCATAATTTTTAATTTTCAATTTACAATTTTCATTCAATTTTCAATGAGTCAATGTTTTAAAAATTGTAATTTAGTTTAAAATTAAAAATTTCATATTGAAAATTTATGAAGATACCAAGAGCAATACAACATGTTATTGAATCGTTTGAGCGGCTTCCCGGCATTGGGCCGAAAAGCGCTGAGCGGCTGACGTTTTATTTATTACACGTTCCACAAGGTGAACTAGATCGATTTGCCTCCGCGGTGCAAAACCTGAAAAAAGATACCGTAATTTGCTCAATTTGCTACAACATCGGAGAGTCCGATCCGTGTTCAATTTGCCTTGATTTGCAAAGAAATCATTCAGTAATTTGCGTTGTTGAACAGCCGCTTGATGTCATCGCTCTTGAGAAAAGTAAAAAATATCCTGGAGTTTATCATGTACTCAACGGGAAAATCGATCCATTGAACAATATAGGACCGGATGAAATTCGCATCAATGAACTTTTACAAAGAATAAAGAGTGAAGGTGATAGCGTTAAGGAAATAATATTGGCAACAAATCCTACAATGGAAGGTGAAGCGACGGCAATGTATATTAGCAAAAAACTCAAAACTCAAAACTCAAATCTCAAAATTTCCAGAATTGGAAGAGGTTTGCCGATTGGTGCTGATATCGAATACGCGGATCCAACAACACTTGAACGGGCAATGGAAGGAAGATCAGATTACTGAGATTTAAGATTGAAGAATCAAGATTAAAGAGAAAGATGTGATAGTATAGAAGTATGCCAAACTTTAATCCTTTTAACAATGATGACGAAGGTGCAAGTTTTGAGCAGGGAATGCCGGTCAGTCAGGCGGCAAAGAATGTAGCAAAAGCGGCAACTGCACAAGCGAGTCAGCAAGTAAAAGATGACACGAAAGCAATTGTAGATCAATTGTATGGCCTTACTCCTTCAGGACAAGATCAAGACACAGATAATGATGACCCTCAAGCTGCCGCTGGGCAGCATACTTCCAACACGGGAGGAGCGCAGTCAAAGACAGCAAGCGGCAACACCAATCAATCTCCGGAAGAACAGGCAAAAATGGAAAAAATCAGAAGTGAATTATTTGCTAACTACAGCATGAAATTCAAATCTGCACAAAATGCTGCCGGCATAAACAGTGCCACAATAGGTTTGGATCAGGAGATGGAAAAAGCTCGACAAATGCGAAAGCAGAAAGAGGAACAACGAAAGCAGGAGGAAGAAGAGGAAGAGCGACGGAAGAAAGAAGAGGAAGAAAAAAAGAAAGAAGAAGTTGCGTTGCCCGCAGGAAAAAAGACAGGATCAATGTTTGGTAAAAAGCAGCAGCAGCCAATGGCAGTACAACTAGCAAGGACAAAGACAGAAGTCAACCGGGGAACATCGGGATAACCAATTATTTGTTGGAACTTCAAATACTTTGCATTCGTGCTTGCTTCAGCTATAATGCAACCATATGCTAAATCTTTATAACTCTCTCACAAAAAAAGTTGAAGAATTTAAACCGATTCATCCACTACAAGTTGGGATGTATACGTGTGGACCGACTGTGTATTCATTTGCCCACATTGGCAATTTCCGGACGTATACAATGGCTGATATTTTAAAACGTGTTCTGGAATATAACGGATATACTGTCAATTACATCATGAATTTGACTGATGTCGGCCATCTCACCGGTGACAACTTAGGTGATGCGGATTTAGGTGAAGACCGGATGGAAAAAGCGGCAAAGAAAGAAGGCAAGACAGCGTGGGAGATTGCGGAATTTTATGGCGATGTTTTTCTTAAGGATTTTGACAAGCTTAATTTGGAGAAACCAATAAAATTTGCCAAAGCAACCGACCACATAAAAGAACAGATTGACCTGGTAAAAAAGCTTGAAGAAAAAGGATTTACGTATAAGACTTCGGATGGCGTCTATTTTGATACTACCAAATTCCCTCAGTATGGCGCGTTATCCAGCTTAGATAAGATCAAAATTGCCCGGGTTGAGGAAAATCTTGAGAAAAAAAATCAGCGTGATTTTGCTTTATGGAAATTTTCTTATCCGGGTGGAGTATCGTTCAAAGAATATCTGGCACAATCCGGAAAGAAAGCAGATGAAGTGTCAAAACGCCAAATGGAGTGGAAAAGTCCGTGGGGGATAGGATTCCCAGGCTGGCATATCGAATGTTCTGCAATGAGTATGAAATATCTGGGAGAGACATTTGATATTCATACCGGCGGTATTGATCTAAAAGAAACACATCATCCTAATGAAATAGCACAAGCAGAAGCGGCGACTGGGAAGAAATTTGTAGACTATTGGTTACATGGCGCGTTTATTCTCGTTAACGGCGAGAGGATGAGTAAAAGTCAGGGCAATCTGTATACAGTGTATGATCTGGAAAAAGAAGGTTATGATGTTCTGGCATTGCGTTATTTATATCTCCAGACGCATTACCGGCAGGAAATGAATTTTACTTTTAATGCACTTGATGCCGCGCAAAATGCTTACAAAAAATTAGTCTTGGATATTAGTCGTTGGGAAGAACCTTCGGAAAGTCAGGGGAAAATGCCGGCGAGTATTTTTGAAGATTTTGAAAAGCGGTTTTTGGATGCTGTGAATGATGACCTTAATACATCGCAAGCACTTGCGGTCATGTGGGAAGTGGTAAAGTCTCAATATCCGAGTGGACCCAAGATGCGATTATTATTTAAGATGGACCGTGTGCTGGGATTGAATTTGCAGGAAATGAGTTTATTGATTCGCAACGCGCAACAAATTCTCCCCGGACATATCCAACAGTTAGTTGAAGAGCGCCAGCATTTACGAAAGCAGAGGAAATTTAATGCCGCAGATCAGATCCGTTCAAAGCTTGAAAAGTTAGGATATGAGTTGGAAGATACCAAAAAAGGTCCGAGAGTGACTAAAAAGTAGCTGTCCCCAAATTTATCTTTTCCTCAACGCCACGAAGAAACTGATAAGAAAATAGAGAAGGAGTGTTTGCCAGAAAATGATAGATATGAGTGTTGTACTGAGAAAAATTGCTACTGCTTCACGTTTGATACCATAGACGACAATTAATAATGAGCCAACTTTTGCTGCTAGAAAAAGAAGCAGGATTGCAATGATTGGTGAGAAAATCACTGGTAGCAGGACAGGTCGACGGATTGCTTCTTTGATAGAACGGTACGGGTGGAAGGTCATTCCAAGAAGCGTTTTCGTCCATAGATAACTCGAATAAACAACGATTACTCTTTTTTTCATAATCCACGAAATAATCCTAGGACAAAGTTAGTATATTCATGTCCTATAATTCCACGTAATACCAATGAAATAATAAATGCCAAAGGGATGAGATATCGCCATGGATGATCGCTGAGCCAAACGATTGCAAAGGCAAAAAATTTCGGAAAGGGGACTTGATCCATTGCCTTTTTTTGTTCTCGGGCACGTTCCTGGAGGAGCTGTACAAAATCACGTTCCTTCATACATTTATGTTGCTAGTTATTTAGATTTTATAAAAATATTTTCGTTCGGAACGAAATTTTTTCTTGAATACAGACTTCGTCATCCATTCTGCGAAAAAATTTATTCCTCTCTTACATAAGGTTATAATTTTTTATAAACTGCATTCTGGCCCGGTAGAGACGTGATTCGGTTGCCTTGAATGACAGGTTTAATTGCAGTGAAATAATCTTGACCGGCAATTCTTCGATGTAATGCATGCGGAGTATTTGCTGATACTTCTGGGAGAGTTTCTCAAGTGCCATTTGCAATCTCATTTTTAATTCTTCTTTTTCCAGCTGGAATTCCGGTTGATGTACTTCCTCATCAACAATTTTCAGGTAGGGAAATTGTGAGAAAATGAGGGATTTAATTTTCTGTTTGCGGTAAAAGTTCACTATTTTATAATGCGCGATTTGATAGATCCAAGATTTGACGCTTGTTTGTTTGTTAAGCGACGGCAGTCCGTCAACTGCATCGAGGAATACATCATTGAGAATTTCCTGCGCGTCTTCTGTTTTGGGCAGCTTGCTTTTTAAATATCTGAGGATGCCGGGTGAGTATTGCTGATAGAATGTCTCTACTGCATGGGCGTCGCCTTGGAGGATTTTCTCAACAATATGCATATGGTCTGATTATATAACAAAAACGAATGATTTAGCAAAAAAATACGACTTAGTAATTACCTACTATAGTATGAACGTGAGAACATATAAGACTGCTGCCGAGCGAAGGGCTGCAGTAGAGCATGAATTGGGGCTTAGTCTAAACAATATTGGAAAATATACATTCGATGAACAGGCTGCATCGACAAAAAATTGCGAGAATATGATCGGCGCTGCACAGGTTCCTATGGGAATTGCCGGGCCAATTGCAGTTTCTGGCGGATTTGCTCACGGTGATTTTTATCTGCCGTTGGCAACAACAGAAGGAGCACTTATCGCATCTGTTGCGCGCGGCTGTAAAGCGATAAATGTATCAGGCGGTGCATTTGTTAGTTCCCGTCGTGAAGGACAAACTCGCGGACCGGTTTTTGTTGTTTCATCGTCGAAAGAACGACAGGCGGCGCGTCTTTGGATTGAAAAAAACAAAAAAAGATTAGCAGAGACTGCGGAAAAAACTTCCCGTCATCTGCACATGGAAAACGTACTGGTGCGTGAGGTTGGACAGTATCTTTTTGTGCGGTTTGCTTTTGATACCGCCGATGCGATGGGGATGAATATGGTGACGATCGCATCAGAAGCGATGGCGCAGGTAATTGAGGAAGAGACCGGTGCGAAGTGTCTTTCGGTTGCCGGGAATTTTGATGTTGATAAAAAACCGTCCTGGCTGAATTTTATTAATAATAGAGGGTTTGTTGTCTGGGCAGAAACTGTTTTGCAAAAAGATATTTTACATTCAGTTCTTAAGACAACTGCTGAGGAGATGTTTGATGTATGGCTAGGGAAGTGTATGATTGGATCAGCGATGAGCGGTTCGATGGGCTTTAACGCGCATTATGCAAATATTATCGCGGCACTTTTTATCGCAACAGGTCAGGATCCGGCGCATGTCGTTGAGGGTAGCATGGGGATAACAACGACGAAAGTATTGCCAAAGGGAGATCTGTATGTTTCTATTTATTTACCAGCGCTTATTGTCGGAACTGTAGGAGGAGGAACCGGGTTGGCAACGCAGAAAGAAGCATTAGAGATTCTTGGAGTTGAGGGTGAAAATAACGTTGGAACGTTCGCAGAAATTATCGGTGGGGCTGTTCTAGCTGGTGAGCTTTCTCTGTTGGCAAGCCTTGCACAGGGAAGTTTGGGACGAGCGCACAAAGAGTTGGGAAGAGGAGAAAAGTAGATTTACGATTAAAGATTTAGGATTAAAGAGTAAAAAATCTTAAATCTTATTTCTTAAATCTTAAATCCAAATTTTATGTCAGGTATAGTTTCATACGGGGTATATGTTCCCCGATACAGAATACGATTGGAAGAGATCGCACTCGCGTGGGATAAAAATCCGGCCGAGATCATGACTGCTCTGCATATAGAGGAAAAAGCAGTTCCCAATTATGACGAAGACGCGGTAAGCATGGGCGTTGAGGCAAGTTTTGCTGCGTTGCAAAAAGCAAAGTTGCACGCATCGGCAATCCAAAGTGTTTTTGTCGGGTCTGAAAGCCATCCATACGCGGTCAATCCGACATCTTCAACAATTGCTGAGATTCTTGGAGTCGGTACTGATTATTTCGCGGCTGATTTGGAATTTGCCTGCAAGGCAGCGACTGCTGGGATGGGTATGACTGCTGGTCTTGTTGATAGTAAAAAAATCAAATACGGAATGGTGATTGGCGCGGATACCGCACAGGCAAAGCCAAGAGACATACTGGAATTTACCGCAGGAAGCGCAGCGGCATCCTACATTTTGGGAAGTGATACCGATAAGATAATCGCAAAAATTTTATCCATGTCTTCATTCACCTCTGATACCCCCGATTTCTGGCGGAGAGACGGCGCAAAATATCCTTCACACGCGGGACGCTTCACCGGCGAGCCTGCATATTTCCATCATGTCATCTCTGAAGGGAAGAAGCTTTTACAACAGAGCGGTTTGTCACCCAACGATTTTGATTATTGTGTGATCCATATGCCAAACGGAAAATTCCCCCGTGTTGCTGCAAAAAAGCTCGGGTTCACTGATGAACAACTCAAGCCTTCATTGACTGTTGATAAGATCGGCAATCCGTATACCGCGGCAGCACTGCTTGGTTTGGCAGCGGTTCTCGATATCGCAAAGCCTCATCAGAAAATCTTTTTTGTGTCATACGGATCGGGCGCCGGATCCGACGGATTTATCTTTGAAACGACCAGCCATATCGCAAAAAGAAACGGAGTTCCGGTCTCCGAATTAATAACGAAGAAAAAGGAAATTGGATATCTGGAATATTTGAAGAAAACCAAAAAATTATGAATGTACACATAGCAGGCGCTGCGGTAACAAAATTTGGTGAACATTGGACAAAAACACTTATCGATCTTGCGACCGATGCCGCATCTGAAGCCATAAAAGATGCTGCTGTTTCTCTGAAAGATATTGAAGGAGTTTTTGTCGGCAATATGCTTTCCGGCACCTTGCAGAGACAAGAACATTTGGGCGCGGCAGTTACATCGGCACTGGGGATTAATAAAAGTGCATTTAAGATCGAAGGCGCATGCGCATCCGGTGGACTGGCAGTGCATCTGGCAATTCAATCACTTCTTGCCGGTACCTATGAAACAGTTCTTGTTGTAGGTGTCGAAAAGATGACGGATTTTCCGCCGGAGGAAATCAGCTCGCTTCTCATGCGTGCAGGATCTGAAGAAGAGCGAGAAGCAGGTCTGACATTTCCGGCGCTCTATGCGCTACTTGCGAAAGCACACATGCAGGAGTTTGGTACGACGCGGGAACATATGGCACACGTCGCGGTAAAGAATCATTATCATGCAAGTCTCAATAGTAAAGCGCAATTTCCTTTTGAAGTATCCATTGAAAAAGTTTTGAATAGTTCCAAAGTGACCGATCCGTTCACCCTTCTTGATTCGTCACCGATAACAGACGGCGCGGCGGCACTCGTATTGACTGCCAAAAAAAGTTCATCAAAGAAGAAAGTCTCAATTATCGCAAGCACGGTTGTCACCGATACCATTGCTATTTCCGACCGGGCAAGTCTGACCGAACTTGCTGCGACAAAAAATGCAGCGAAAAAAGCGTTTTCTCTTGCAGGAGTATCACCAAAAGATATAGACATTATGGAAGTGCATGATTGTTTCACGATTGCCGAATTACTGGCGATGGAAGATCTGGGATTCTGCAAAAAAGGTGAAGGCGGAGCATATGTTGCCAGCGGGGCGACACGACTTGGCGGAAAAAAGCCGGTGAATACATCAGGCGGTCTGAAGGCATGCGGCCATCCGGTTGGAGCTACAGGAGTCAAACAATTGGTTGAGATTTATGATCAATTGCTTGGTCGCGGTGGGAAGAAACAAGTTACGAAAGCAAAGGTCGGTCTGACGCAGAATATCGGTGGAACCGGAGCGACTGCAGTCGTCCATATATTAAAGGTTTAAATTTATGACAAATACAATTGCATCTTGGAGAAAAACAAAAGAATTACATAAAGAACTTGGAAGAGTTGGAAAAATAGTGGTCTGGACGAGAATTTATGTTGCACCGGCAGGATTCCAACAGCAAGTTCCCTATGTCGTAGCAATAGTTGCATTTGATGATAAAGAAAAGAGAACACTCCAGCTGGTTGATTACGATGAAGAGCAATTAACGGTCGGTCAAAAAGTAATTACTGTCATACGTCGAGTCGGATTTCCCGGTAAAGAAGATATAATCACGTATGGCGTAAAAGTAAAACCGGTATGAAAAAGCAGAATAGCATAACTGTTTCTGCCCCGGGAAAAATTCATTTGATGGGTGAGCATGCGGTGGTCTACGGCAAACCGGCTCTTCTCGCAGCGATTAACATGCGATGCTCTGTACAGTTGATCTCTTCAGATAGTGACACTATCACTATCACCTCAGAAAATCTCAATAAAAAAATGACATATTCTCCCAATGAAATTATTGCTCTTACCAAAGAGGCGGAGAAAAAATGGGATGCATTTCAAAAGAATAACGACAGCTCATTATTGACGTTACATAGTGTAGATTTGCCTGCAATTGCAATAGGAGAAACGATCGCTTTTTTACAAAAAAGACTACCATCCGAGTTTGATCTTATAATCAATTCAGCGATCCCTATCGGATCAGGGCTCGGTTCTTCGGCAGCACTATCGGTAGCTATTGTTGCAGCTGTAATGCAGTTTGTTACGAAAAAGATTGATAAAGAAACGGTTAACACCATCGCTTTTCGAATCGAACAGCGAATCCATGGAAACCCTTCAGGAGGAGATAATACCATTTGTTGTTATGGAGGCATTGGGCTTTTTCAAAATAAATCTTTTACCAAAAAATTGTTACAATCAAAGGCAAATTTTTTATTGATAGACAGCGGCAGACCAACTGAAACTACCGGTGAAATGGTAAGTCTTGTCGGGAGATTGCAAAAAGAGAACAGGAGCATGTTTGCGCAGTTTCTTTCTGATCAGGAACAAGTAACCCGAGATTTGGTTTCGGTTTTACAAAACAGTAATGAAGAGAATCTTATGGATCTAATCAAAAGAGGAGAGCGAAATCTCGAAAAAATAGGCGTTGTTTCGGATTCGGCAAAATCGCTCATTGCACTGATTGAAAAAGAAGGAGGGGCTGCAAAGATCTGTGGTGCAGGAGGAAGGAAAAAAGGATCAGGAATGCTTCTTGTCTATCATCCTGAGAAAGAAAAACTGAAAAAAAGTTTATTATTAAATAAAAACCCATTGTATGATATTATGCTGGGAAGTGAAGGAGTGATGTTAAATTGATGAAAAAAATAACTGTATCAGCACCGGGGAAATTGATGCTTTTGGGGGATCATGCTGTTGTGCATAACAGACCGTGTCTCGTGACCGCAGTTGATCAGCGGATGGAAGCGACTGTTACCCGTTTGGATGTCCCGGAATTGCAGTTGGAGGCGCCCGGTGTAAAGGTGATTGGGTATAAAAAAAGTTTGAAGGATCTCGGTAAAGGAGAGATCCCGAAAGGTGCGAAATTTGTCGAGATAGCTGTTAAAAATTTTCTGAAAAAATACCAATTCAAAGGCGGCTTGCGAGTCGAGACGTCATCAGCGTTTTCTTCACAAGTAGGTTTCGGATCTTCATCTGCATCGACAGTCTGTATGGTGAAAGCTCTTTCAGAGTTAACCGGGAGTAAATTGGATAACAAATCGTTATTTAATCTTGCATACAAAACAGTTATAGATATTCAAGGTGTTGGGTCCGGGTTTGATATCGCTGCGGGAATTTATGGAGGTATTTTATATTTTGTTGGTGGAGGAAAAGTAATTACCCCTATTTCTGTTGCGAATTTTCCGCTCATTGTTGGATATAGCGGGAGCAAAGGTGATACACCGACACTCGTCAAGATGGTAGGAGCAAAGTTAAAAGAATATCCCAAAATTTATCCTGTTCTTTTTGACGTCAGTACGACATGTGTTGAGACAGGAAAGAAAGCATTAATCGCTGGAGATTTTGAGAAGTTTGGTGAGTTGATGAATATCAATGAAGGATTATTGAGCGCTTATGGCGTAGAGACCGAGACATTGGCGGCGATGAATTATGCCGCGCGAAGTGCAGGAGCATACGGTGCAAAATTGTCAGGCGCCGGCGGAGGAGACTGCATGATTGCACTTGCGCTAAGAGAAAAGAAAAAGGATGTTGAAAAAGCAATTACTGTTGCCGGTGGTGAAGTGATTGCTGTCAAGACAAATGCGGAAGGAGTCCGTGTAGAAAAGAGTTTACAATAACTATGAAAGCTACAGCAGTCGCACCATCAAATATCGCGTTTATCAAATATTGGGGAGTCAAAGATGAGGTTTTACGACTTCCTAAAAACGGGAGTATTTCAATGAATTTAAGTAATCTTCTTACGACAACAACGGTTGAATTTAATTCAGATTTTTATCAAGATAGCATTACCGTTAATAATGTTCAAGAAATAATCGAAGGGAATAGAGTCATTAAGCATTTGGATAGAATACGTTCTTTAACAAAAATACAGTATAAAGCAAAAGTTATTTCTAAAAATAATTTTCCTACTTCAACGGGTCTTTCATCTTCTGCGTCTGGATTTGCAGCATTAACAGTTGCTGCTGCCGCAGCGGCGGGTTTGAAACTTTCAGAAAAAGAATTATCGATTCTGGCAAGACAGGGTTCAGGTTCTGCTTGCAGATCAATTCCCGACGGATTTGTTGAGTGGCTTGATGGCGATACGAGTGAGACTTCATATGCTGTTTCGTTATACCCAAAAGATCATTGGGATATTATCGACGTTGTTGCGGTTGTCAGTACCAATAAAAAAGAAATCAGTTCTACAGAGGGACATAAACTTGCAACAACGAGTCTATTTTTTGACAGAAGATTGCAACTTAATAAAGAAAAAATGCGTCTGGTTAAGCGATATATAAAAGAAAAAAATTTCACCGCTTTTGGAAACGTTATAGAAGCTGAGGCACTTGAATTACATGCGATTTATCTTACATCTCAACCTTCACTTATCTATTTATTGCCAGCGAGTTTGCGTTTGTTACATCTGGTAAAAAAATGGCGGCAAGAAGGGTTGGAAGTTTATTTTACTCTCAATACTGGACAAGACGTCCATATTATTTGTGAAAAAAAGAATGCGAAAAAAGTTGTAAAGAAGCTTTCAGAAATGGAGGAAGTACAAAACACGATTATTAATTATCCGAGTAAGGGCGCACATTTGATAAAAAAGCATTTATTTTAATATGGAAGAATTGGTTGTACTCGTGAATGATAACAATGAAGAAATCGGTACGATGCCGAAGCTTGAAGCACATACTGCGCATACGCCGCTGCATCGGGCTTTTTCGGTGTATGTATTTAATAAAGAGGGCAAGTTTCTCCTGACCCAAAGGGCACTGAGTAAAAAAGTGTTTCCGGGAATATGGACCAACAGCTGTTGTGGACATCCTGGGCCGGGTGAAAAGACCGAAGATGCGATACAGCGAAGATTGCAACTTGAACTCGGTTTACAACCCAAAAAAATAAAACTTATCCTGCCGAATTTCCGCTATACTGCAAAGATGAATGGTATAGTTGAAAACGAAATTTGTCCGGTCTATATCGCGACAGTGTCAAAAGAACCCCGTCCAAATCCGGAAGAAGTTGAGGAATATGAATGGGTTGATTGGGAAGAGTTTCAGAAAAGCATTAAGAAAAATCCGAGGAAGTATTCGAAATGGTGCAGGGAACAAGTGGAAGAATTAAAGAATAATTCCAATTTCAAATCGCAAATCTCAAAATTTTAAAAGATTTTATATTTGAGATGTAGATTTGACATTTGATTTTTGAGATTTTAGATTAATATGATAAATCACATTGCTCTTATTATGGATGGAAATCGCCGCTGGGCGAGGGAGAAAAAACTTCCGGCTTTTGCCGGACATCGGAAAGGATACCAGCAAATTGAAAAGATCGTCCAGCGCGCGCAGGATCATGATATACCGTATATCACGTTCTGGGCGTTCTCCACGGAAAATTGGCGCAGGGATCAGAAAGAGGTCGGTTATCTGATGGATCTTTTCCGTACTGCTCTGCGGGGAGGACTCTTGAAAAAATTGATCAAAAAAGGCGGGAAGATCCAGGTTCTGGGAAATCTTATAGCTTTTCCAGAAGACATCCAAAAGGGGATAGCAAAGGTTATTGAGGAATCCAAGGACAATACCAAGATCACTGTCAATATCGCGCTCAACTACGGAGGCAGGGAGGAGATCGTGCAAGCCGTGCAACAAATTGTTACGGATAAGATCGATAAGAATGATATTACGGAAGAATTGATTTCGCAGTATTTATACACCAAGCACCAGCCTGATCCGGATCTCGTGATCCGTACCGGTGGATCTCAACGGTTGAGCGGTTATCTACCATGGCAGAGTGTTTATAGCGAATTATATTTCACCGATACGTTCTGGCCGGATTTTGATGAGAAAGAATTCGACAACGCGCTTGCGGAATACGAGCGAAGAGAAAGACGGTTTGGGAAATGATTTGATCAAGCATCAAACTTATTTATCGCTCGGAATGATTTTTTTCTTGGACCCGCCTTTAGAGTTTTAGTTTAATTTGTACCTCCGCTCTCCGAGCACCATCAGAATGCTAGTCTATGTGAAAGAGGCATTCGTCCTGGCGAAAATTCTTTTTCCTCGCTTATAAGAAATCACTAAGCACATTATTCTCAAAACATAACGTTGCGGAATTTGGCTCAGCACAGTATACTTTTGTGTATGTCGTATCAATTTCACCTCTCAGTGGTCGGCGGGACGTTTGACCGCTTTCATGCCGGACATCGAAAATTATTAACAACTGCTTTTGAACAATCCGAGAACGTTACTATCGGTATCGCGACTGTGGAATTGTATGAAAATAAAAAATTGGCGCTGCTTATTGAAGAATATAATGACCGCGAAAAAGCTGTTGTACAATTCCTTTCAGACAATGGTTTTACCGATCGCTCAGAAATAATCCAGATCAATGACATCTACGGAACGAGTATCGATTCAGATTCTATTGACGCGATCTTTGTCACCGAAAGCACCAAGCCAAATGCGCTGAAAATAAATGAGGAACGGGATAAACGGGGTTTTAAATCTTTAGAGATCATCACAGTTCCTTTTGTTCTTGGTGATGACGGTGAGATGATCTCTTCAGCGCGGATCCGCAAGGGACTTATCGACCGGGAAGGGAAGTCCTACAGCAAATTATTTGAAAGACAGGAAGTGTATGTTCTTCCCGAAGAAGCGCGTGATGAGATGCGACATCCGATCGGGCCGGTCTATACCGATATGCATGAAGTTATTTCATTACTTCAGCCGCGTACGATTTTGATCGCAGTCGGCGATATTGTGGCAGCGTCCGCTCAGCAGGCAGGAAGACTGGCGGAGATCAATATCACCGACGGTAAGACGCGCAGGCAGAATTTAGAGCCCACACGTGCCAATTCATTTTCTGAAATGACACGCAGAACAACGGAAAACCCCGCAGGGACAATTACTCAAAAAGCAGCGAAAACGATATTTGCAGCAATTTCCAATTATTTAACAAACCACACAGAGCAGCTGATAGCCGTAAATGGTGAGGAGGATTTACTGGCGATTCCGGCGATACTCCTTGCTCCATTGTCTGCTGTTGTTATATACGGGCAGTTTGACCGCGGAATTGTTGTTGTTGATGTGACAGAACATAACAAAAAGCGCGCGCAATACCTCTTTGGGAAATTTCAATAACATATCACCACCTCCTTTCTCCATTCTTTAATCCATTTCGGGCAGTCGATCTCGCGCTTGTTGAGAAAAGTGGTTGCGGATTGTATCCGAGAATTATCTTCATGAGTCCGACTGTTTGTTCCAGCGCAATTGGCAGGATATCCGCGTCTTTTGTGCCGCAGGTGAGGTGAATATGAAATCTCCCAAAAGGATCACGAACCCAGTTCCATGTGGTCCGTCCGGCATAGGTTGCGCGTCTGGCGCCTTTTTTCATTTTGTATTGGCAGAGGTATTCAAGAAGGATATGTTCGAAGAGGTGTCCGATTTCGGTATTTTGTACTTCTTCACAGAAGGGGAGATCTTGCTCATTGTAGCAGGTGGTTGCAAGAACCGACGGGAGATTTTCCAGCAGGAGATCCGTGACAAGGGGAATTTCTTGTGTGTTGATTTGGTTGTATAGTACGTCCATAGTTATCCTCGTTCTTGTTCTTTTCTGGATTACTGCGAGTGAAAATAAATTCTCGACGAAGTATTTCTGCATAAATGGTTGTGATACATTCCAGTTCTGCCGGAATACTTTCGGTTTGGGAGATAAAGCCTGATTCATAGAGATAAATTCTTTATTGTCGCTTAATGTACTGCGTAAGCTCTTCTTTTCTTACGTTTTTCTTACGGTTCTTATCTCACTGTATACATTTCACAGGGTGATGTCAAGCTGATCAGGCACGAAAATCGAGGCTAAAAGGCGTGTGAAAATTATCGGAACATTTTCTTACAAAGAGTCGTGTGATGAGAAAGTTTTTATAAAGGCATAGCAGAGCCTTTTTTCCAGCATGTCAGTTGGGGTTTCTTATGTGGTGTATAAACAATTGGTCCCACTTGTGTACAGAGATAGTCCGGCGGACAGTCGGCGTTGGTATTGCATTTTATGCTGCCACTTGCTGGTTGGGAGGGAGACGCCGAAATCGGTTGAGAAATCGATGGAAAAGCAGACGGTGATCGCGTGGGGAGTATTTTAAATATAATTGTTCCCTGCTGTGGTTTTTTCTTATCGATCTGCCGTTGATAATACGTGCCGTAAAAAAACGCGAGAACAGGTAAAATGACAAGCATTGAAAGTGCGAGGTATTTGGAAAATGGCGTCATCGTCGTAGCCCACTGAGGAAGTTTATTCTTACTCATACTTTAACTATGGAAAAAAGAAGGGGAGAAGTCAAGGTTATGTTTAAACTTAAACAAGTGAAGTTAGTTGCAGCCTACTGTGTTAACCGATGCGGAGCCGTTGATCTGCTGGCCGTCTTTTGTCTGACCGTTTAGTGTAGCAGTTGTCACACCGCACTCAAGTTCATTTGGAAAGTGGAGTACCATGTCAGTCATTCCATCTTTATTGACATCTTCAAGCGAATTTTGAGTTGATGATACTTTGGGTCCCATACCCATTTTGCCAAATGTTATTGTTTTTGGATCAACGGTTGTCGCGTCAAAGGTATCAGTTGAAAGGATGGCAACCGGAATAACTCCCTGGCTTTTTGGATTAATGGGTGCAGGTTGATTGCTCCCCGGTTTTATGAGAATAGATACGTCCATCGGGCCCGCCGGCTGCGTACCCTGATATATCACATCACGCTGTAGTTGTTGGCCGTAGGACCATGTGCGGTCTGTTTCTGCAATAGCATAGGTCACAGCACCGATGCCCGGGGTATTACCATCAAGTGATGAGTCGGTAATGGTAACACTAGGACCGACAGCTTCTTGAAATGCCGTTTTCCAACTACCCCAGAAGTGGACTTCCGGTCGAAAAGCAAACGGTTGACCGGTGTTGTTGGGTACGTTAAGAATCACTGTGAATGTATATTGTTTGTTCAGTTGACTATTATTAAGCGTCCAATCCGTTAGATCACCGGATTCTGATGAACTTGAAACTTGCTCTCCCTGATCAAGATTGGCCGGATAGGTTGTAGAAACTACAGTTACGTCAGGTACGTTTGTGGAAAGTAAAATACCAAGACCAGAGAGTTCAGACGCATACTGGGAATCTACCGGTGTCAGGGTAATTGTAACCGTCTGCTGTGTACCACCAACAGGGATCATTTCAGGACTGACAGTTCTTGTCGAATCATATCCAGTGGTGAAGCTGACTGCCGTAGAATAATTTGGTTGGATGATATTAAAATCTGCTGCATCGGTCGGCATCAACCAATCTGTACTATAATCCTGACCGGGTGTAAGGGTTGGGAGGTTATAAATATAAGGGAATGAAGGAACCGAATCAAAGATGGAAGAATCGTATCCACTTTTCAGAGTAATTGTAGGGTTGGTAATATCTGTCTGTCCATTATTTTGCATATTAAATTGCCAGATCTTGAATCCGTTTTGGACGGTATCTGCTTGTTGTGTTGTTGCGCTTTCTGGCATAATGATGTTGTTGGTTATTGTTTCGCCCGCATTCATGTCCGCGTCTTGTGCATGTGCTTTGTATTGGTGGGGTGCGACGAACAAGAGGCCAAGGAGCAGGGTAAAAATAAGAAGTGGGTTGCGTTTCATGTCTGTCCGCACAGTATACCTTTTGCAGGTACCATGCAATGATCTCTGTCACACAAGGACGTAATAAATGGGGGACATCTATCCTATATCCAAAACAGAAAATGTTTATGCTGCGGAGTGATGAGTTGAATGTATTATCTTTATTGCAAACTCTTGTGGTTATATTATTTTGTTATGGTGAAGTTATCACTTATCAGTAAAACATAGGTAGGTGGACCCATGGTGTTGTTTCCGGTAAATATCCACACAGCCATTTCGTTTGAACCTGCAGACAAAACTGAATTCGGCACCTTTATCGTCCATTTCGCTGAACCAGTATTATTAGTTGTAAATACCGGTATCTTGATATTCGTATTAAACAAGTCAGGCATAGCATTTATGACTGCATACCCAGCCCCGGTCCATTGAATCGGTGAATCAGCGTTACTCTCTATCCCACCGTTTGGCTGAATTGTGCCTGTTAGTGTTAGTGGGGTATTATACACCGAAGTTGGGTCATTATAGGATGCAAAAGTGATGGTGTACTGGTTACCTGAATACGTTCCGGTTACATCTGACTGGTAATCACAAGTGCCTGTCGGGTAACAATCATATCCGCTAAACGTTCCTGTTGCTATATCCTGGGAAGTATTAAATTCGTCATGATCAATATTATTTGTTGCATCATGCCAATTCATTCCACTATATCCATTAGGATCCATAGGTACTCTTTCTGGAGCGCCTTTCGTGTAGCTTTTGGTTGTCTTTGCGTAATAGGTCGTATTGGGAGTAAGACCGTTCATGTCGCCGATAATTTTTACCGCTGAATTTCCATTGGATTGTTTGACTGTTAGTTTTGATGCTGTATCAGAACCGGGAATGTCTTGTGCTCCATAGGGCGGTCCCGGCATGACACTTGCTGAGAGATTCCACGCAACATCTTGTTTATCTGCAGCATTTGCGCTCTGTTGTCCCGGGGCGATGAGCAATAATCCAAAGAGGAGAGTAAAAATAAGAAGTAATTTGCCATTCATATCTTTTGCACAATATACCTTTGCAGAAGTCAGTGCAATGATCTCACTCACACCGGGATGTGATGGGAGAGGAGAAGGGAAGTAAAAAGTTGGAACATTATTGCATGTCAAAAACAGAGCGATCTGCTGTTAACGATAATTCACTAGCTGATTTAAATAATAACTGTATAATAGATAAATAAAATGACTCAACAAGATGCACTCAATCTTCTCATGATGGGGAAGAACGTATACCTTACCGGACAAGCAGGAAGCGGCAAGACATACATCCTTAACCTTTATATAAATTATTTAAAGAAACACAAAGTTCCTGTAGCAATAACCGCTTCAACAGGAATTGCCGCTACCCATTTAAACGGCGGGACAATACATTCTTGGTCCGGTATTGGTATTAAAAGTCATTTAACCCACAATGATATAGCAAAAATTCTTGGCAATGAGAATAAACGGGCAAAATTACTGACTGCAAAAGTTCTCATTATAGATGAAATATCTATGTTTCACTCATATCGACTCGATATGGTGAATCAAATATGTAAATTAGCACGACAAGATAACCGCCCGTTTGGCGGTCTCCAAGTAATTCTCTGTGGTGATTTTTTTCAATTACCTCCTATAAATGAACAAGGCCTAGAAAAATCAGGCTTTGCTTATAAATCTGAAGCATGGGAAGAGCTTGATTTAACAGTTTGTTATTTGGATGAACAGCACCGTCAGTTGGATGATTCATTTCTCAAAGTATTAAATGATATACGCTCTCAAGATGTAAGTGAATACACTTTTGAGAAACTCTCAACGCGACTTAACAAAGAATTCTTAGAGCATATAATTCCAACTAAGTTGTATACACATAATGCAGATGTTGATGGCATTAATAATTTTGAGCTTGAAAAAATTGACAAACCTGTCCATCAGTACCATATGACAACGCAAGGGAATAAAGAGCTAGTTGATGTACTTAAAAAAGGTTGTCTTGCACCTGAAGAATTATTGATAAAAGAAGGAGCTCTCGTTATGTTTATCAAGAATAATCCAGCTAAGGGATATATTAATGGTACGCTTGGAAAAGTACAAGGGTTTGATACAGACGGCAATCCAATTGTACAAACATATGATGGAAAAGAAATTATTGCCATGCCTACGAGCTGGAAATTTGAGGAAAATGAAACGGTACTTGCTGAAATAAGCCAAGTTCCTCTCCGGCTTGCCTGGGCAATTACCGTACACAAAAGCCAAGGTATGAGTTTGGATGCAGCAGAAATAGATCTTTCGAAATCTTTTGCATATGGCATGGGATATGTTGCTCTTTCCCGCGTAAAATCATTGGAAGGTATTCGACTTCTTGGAATTAACGCAACTGCGTTTATGGTTGATAATGATGTCGCAAAGTTCGATGAAGTATTAAAGAAACTATCCCATGAAGCAACAGCAACGTTACAACAATTAGGAGAAAATAAAATTCGGGAGATACAAGAAGATTATTTACAAAGTATTATTCCAAAAGATATAGAAAAGAAAAATCATGAAAGCGGAATAAAAGAACTTTTTAATAAGTTCTTTGGCTAAAACTCCTTATCCAAAACAAGCAAATAATAGCCACTAAATTTGTTGTAGTTTTCTGAGAATGTTTCAATTTATCGAAACTCTCTGTTAGATCGTGGGTGTTGGGATGAGGAGAGTTAGCACAGCTAATAAACAATTAATAATCAAAATCAATCACGAGTTCTTCTGCCGGGGGGCGGAGTACGATCGTCTTGTCCGGTTCGGGGACATCTTCTGTTGCATACAACGCTTTCCCGACAGACGCGAAGACGCGTGCATATGCTTGTAGTTTGTTACCAAAAACTGCTTCACCCGCATCTGTTTCAACAGGCAAGCCAAGCAAAATATGTCTATTCCGAGCGCCCATCTCACTATCCAGTTCTCGTTGTAACGATTCCGGGTCTGTATCTCCTAAGCGTTCACGGATATAAGGCGGGACAGTATCAGGTGAATCGATAAATGCTCCTTTTTCAGCAGCATCTTGCATCTGACTCGCTGGACCATAGTCGATAAAAAACTTACCGAGTTCTCCACTTGCAGGATCAGTGACTGTGTAGAACTCTCGATCTCCGATAGCTCCACCGTTTCTAAAGCCTGCTCTGAGTAACTTTTCTTTCATTTTGTCTCGTTGTTCTACAGAATAATAACCGAGATCTTTATCCAATTTTGCAGCTGAGTGGGAAAATTGTGTTTGCATCATTGCGGTTTGGTCCTGCGCATCAACGGCAATTGTAGAGGTAATTCGTTGCAAAAGGGGATCGTTATTAAGAGCAGTTCTGTCAAGAACCGAGCTCTCCGGAGCGTTTTCATCGCCCAAAAATTCGTACATACCATGTATGTTCTCAACTCGTACTTGTAATCCACTGTGCGGATTTTCTGTAGGAATACCACCTTCTGCCATTATTTTATTATCTCATTATACAATATTTAGATCGTCGGTGTAGGGATGGGGAGAGTTGGCAACAAAATTGAAGTCGGGGTAGGTAAGACCGCTGGTGTACTTGTTGGTTGTGGAGCCGGAGTATTTGTTGGCTGGTTGGGTTTATTTGTTGGTCCGGGTTGCGGTGTTGGTGTCGGACCGTTGGGTGTCGGCGTTGGGGTGAAGGTCGGGAAGATGGTCGGCTGGCCGCAAGAGTTTGTCTGTGTCCCGGCGATGAAATACTCTGTGTAGGTATGGATATAACCGGCTGCAGCTCCCGGGCAGACCGTCTCACTCACGATAAACGTCGGCACCTCAAAATGCTCAATGGGTTTGCCCATCAAATCATATTCCATCACATTGCGCCAGATCGGCGCGGCACCCAGCGATCCCGCGATATTGTCCATCGGCTTGTCATCATTGTTGCCGACCCAGACACCCACCACCAAACTCGGCGTGTAACCGATCGTCAACGCATCCTTGTAATCAGATGTTGTTCCCGTTTTCACCGCTGCAGGGCGATTGATCGTGAGCGCACCGCTGAATTCCTCCGATCGTGTATTGTTGTCAGAGAGAATCGATGAGAGAAGGAACGCCGTCTCTTTGCTCATCACTTGTTTGTTATCACTCGGTGTTGAGCTGAACCACGTTAGCGGATTAAGCGTTTGTAAAAAAGAAAAGAAATTGGTCGGCGTGGAGACCGTACTCCCGTACTTATCTTTGATATCCATGATACCGGTTGTGTCATGATACACTCCTTGATCAGCAAACGTCGCATACGCGTTGGTCATCTGCAGCAGCGGCACTTCACCCGCGCCGAGGACGAGGGATAGTCCATAGTTGCCGGCAGTCAGTGTGGAGATGCCGAGCTTTTGTGCTTCATCAAGCCCATTGGGGATGCCGACTTTTTCCATCACCTCAACCGCTGGGATATTGAGTGAATTCGCCAAAGCACGCCGGACTGTGACAGGCCCGCGGTAACGGTAATCATAATCATGTGGCGTATAATTGCCGGGAAATGTCGTCTTCACATCCTGCAGAATTGTCGCCGGAGTAATGAGATGATCTTCAAGTGCGCGGCCGTAGATAATCGGTTTGAAGGATGATCCTGGCTGGCGGGGCGTGATGGCCATATTGGTCTGACCGAAGCTCGTGTCAGTGAAATCATAACTGCCGACCATCGCGAGGATCTGACCGTTTTTTGGATCAAGCGCGACAAGCGCGCCGTTGGTAGCATGATCATACTTGAGTCGAGTCACTTGGGTGTTGACCGAGCCTTCGGCATATTTTTGCAGATTGCTGTCAAGCGTCGTTGTCACACGGAAGCCGTCACGGATAACCCGCTCCTCGCCGTACTGCTTGATCAATTGATTTTTGATATAGATCGCGAAATGCGGAGCGAGGATGTTGCCGGATTGTATTTTGTTGGGATTATAATGCAGCGGTTCACTCTCAGCCTGAGTTGCCTGATCTTGTGTGATGTAACCATTCTGAACCATCTGACTGAGTACAAATTTCTGCCGCTCTATCGCAAGATCCGGCGGATTGGAGATCGGAGAATACGCGGATGGCGCAGGAAGGATGCCGATAAGAAGCGCGGCTTGTGCGAGATCGAGCTGCTTTGCCGGGATGCCGAAATATGCTTCCGACGCGTTCTGGATGCCAAAAGCACCTTCGCCGAAATATACGGAGTTGAGATACATTTCCAGGATGTCTTGTTTGCTGAATCGTCTGTTCAACTCCGCTGCCAAGACCAGCTCCTGATACTTGCGGAGGACATTGCGGGAAGAACTCAGGAAGGCATTTTTGGCAAGCTCCTGTGTGATGGTGGAGCCGCCCTGGACGATGTGGCCAGCAAAGATATCGGCAAGAAACGCGCGGATGATGCCGGTGATTGAGAAGCCGGGATTGGTGTAGAAATTTTTGTCCTCTGCCGAGACAACTGCATCTTGCGCGGACTTGGGGATGTCGGTGATCGGGATGTAGGTGATCGTTTTTGCCAGATCGAAGGTATAGAATTGTTTGCCGTCGCGGTCAAGAAGGGTGAGTCCGGTCTGCTGCCGGTTCATCACACTTTCTTTATTCTTGAGATCTTTGGCAAAGTAAAGGTAGGTGAGCGGTGGAATGAGAATCATGATGATGATAAAGATGATGAAAATAATCAAAAGAGCACGTTTGTGGCCTTTTATTATTTTCTGGAATGAGGATTTCCAGTTGATTTTTTTCAGCCGTTTTATGCCATGGGGTTTGTAGGTATACACGGATTTTTTTAGACGGGAGCGTGGGTGCATACCTCTTATAGTAGCATAATTGAGATTAAGGTTCTAAAATTTCGGAAAACTCGGAATATTCAGAAATCCAGATTTTCTGACGTCTGAGTTTTCTGAGTCTTCTGAAAAAATATATTTTGCTCGCAATGGTGGAAATTGTTTGCTACAATATGGGTGTATGGCTGATGACATGCGGAAGAAATCAGATGAATATTGGAAGAAGAAGCTGACTCCTGCGCAGTACCGGGTCCTGCGGATGAAGGGGACTGAGACACCAGGATCCGGGGAACTGCTGCATAATGATGAGACAGGAGAATACCGCTGTGCCGGATGCGGTACTGTCGTCTTTAAAAGCGATGATAAATATGAATCAACCGTGCCGGGACTTATCGGCTGGCCGAGTTTTGCCGATCCTGCGAAGAATGCTGCGGTTGAGTTGAAGGAAGATACGAGTTTTGGCATGCACCGGACAGAAGTGATCTGCAAAACTTGCGGGGGACATCTGGGACATCTTTTTGATGACAGTTCATCACCGACCAACAAGCATTATTGCATCAATTCCTGCGCCCTCGAATTCAAGCCCAAAAAGTAAACTTTAAAGTTTGATGTATCTATTTTTTATGATGTTGTGGGCGCTGAGATCGGACACACTATTTTTTTGTTTTCAACTTCTCAGAACCCTGCAATCTCTGGAGATAAGTGCCTACTGAAAACTGCAAAAATAGTATATCCTCTCCGCGTAAATTAATTATTACCCTCTAACAAATCCGCAGTGGATGCTGGGAATGGAGACGTGGAAGCCGAAGATTGAGATGACACGATAGGTTTGTGTACAGACAAAGTGGAGACGCGGGGTAATGGGTTCATTGATAATAATGTGTGATGGTGGAGTTGGGGTAGGTGTCATTGTAGGAGTTGGTGAAGGAGTCACTGTTGGCACAGGCGTTCCTGTAGGAACTTCTGTTGGAGTAATCGTAGGGGTTTGCGTTGGGATTTCCGTTGGGATCAGCGTTGGCGCCTCTGTGGGGACCGGAGTTTCAGTGGGTATTGGTGTGTCTGTCGGTTCCGGAGTCAATGTCGGTTCATCGGTCGGAGTTGGGATCGGTTGTGCCGCGGGACTGGCGCTGTTTCTCGGCATGGAAGTTGACAGTAAAACAAAATCGTTGGCGTTATTATCTGTATCGAGTCCATTTCCTCCGGTATCATTTATTTTTCTTTCTATACTTCCTCCGGCAACTGGATTTGGTGCGTCACTGGTTTCTTTATCTGCTGCTGAGCCCATGCCGACTTTGTCTACAGGAGTTGTATTAGTATTGTCATATATCAGTACTGTATTATTCGTAGCTCCAATATGACTTCCTGAACTATACATAAAATCACGTGAAACACTTCCTGTATATTCGGGAGACACAATTAAAAAGTAGCTATACGGGCTAACAGTACCGGATAGACTCGCAACCAGAGTTGTGCCGGAACCACTTTGCGATGCTGTTTTACTTTTCAAACTCCACCCTGTTAAATCAATATTTGTATTTGTAGGATTATACAGTTCAACAAACTCATCAGATGCTGCTGTACTGCCTGTTTGCACTTGGGAGATGACGACGTTGGTGTTGTCCGTTGCAGCTGTGGCAGATGGCTGGTGGGTAATGATAGTCAGTACGACACAGAGCGCATAGATGATAGCGAATGAGAGAAAAGCTCGTGAGAACAACTTCATTAGCTCATCTAATCATTATTGCTGAGCTACGTCAAGAGAGACAAAAAATATCAAACTATATAGATGAGTTTAAAGGCAAATTTTTATTTTCCAAACGTCGTTACGAGTTGGTCCCACAGATCCGGATACTGCTTGTCCAATCCCAAGGTCCAGATGGCTATGCCGGCAAAGTCCTGTTTCTTCGCAAAATCAAATCGTGTCTGGATCATCCGGTTATCAGCGATCCATGCCTGATGGTCGGTCTTTGTCGTTTTATCCGTGAACCAGCACCATGACTCCTCTGCAACAGCATCCCACTGACATTGCTTTGGGGTAAGATCACTATCTGATCGCGCGCGGGCGTAGGAAATAACAGCCGCATAACTATCCGGATCACTTGCGGGAAATGTCTGACTATTTATCGTCTTGCCAGCTACAACAGCCCATTCCCAACCGTAATAGGGGACTCCCATGATGAGTTTGTTTTTCGGAATAACCTTTTCATAATCAGCATAGGTTGTGGTGACATCAAAGAAATATTTTCCTTGTTTGAATCCGTTCATCGGTGCGATGGGTCCTGCGATATCTGAACTTTCTCCATAATAGTCATAGGACATGCCGATAAATTGGTCATAGATTGGAACAAGTTGCTTAAAATCAAATAAGTCCGGTTGACGTGCGGATAGCGGCATGATGCTGAGGGAGACTGTCGCGTTCGGGTCCTGTTGTTTGAGTTGCGATGCAAGCTTCTTACTAAAATACGTGAATTCCTGTCGGAGGGAATTATCAGCAGCACCTGAATATTCAAAGTCGATGTTGACGCCGTTGAGGTTTCTTTTTTTGACTTGCTCTAGAATATCTGCGATGAGATTCTGCTGCGCAGTGTTGCTGTTCAAAATAGCATTAATCGTCTGATTGTCCTGCGCGGCGATGGTGACAGTGACTCTCGCTCCCATGATTTGAGACTTGGTAAGAAAGTTTTTGGTTGCCTGCTTGATCCATCCGTTCCAGCCGGGATCGTTCTGGTTGTTAACTACCTGCAGAATATGACCGTCACTGCCTGCTGTAAGACTGAAGTAATTTATTTCAGACAAATCTTCGGGTTTTAGAAATTGGATATAGTCCAAATTCCAGTAGGGGAGAAAGCCGAGGGTGCGCTGGTTGAGATTGGTATGAGGTTTTATCAAATGTTGCGCAAAATAGCCGGCTGATGTGAATGGTGATGTCGCGGGGTAGGATAGTGAGAGATACAGCCACAGGCCGATACAAAGAATACCGATAAAGACTGCTGCAATAAAACGTTGCTTCATCGTTTTATTATACCTTATGACTGCTAATAAAAAGTTGTCGCCGGAGACAAGATCGAAGAGGTAAGAGGGGTACCACAGGTAAGTTTTTGTATCTTTTTTCTCGCATTGTGATCGTAATTGAATACCAAAAGCGTTGCTTTGGTAATTGTTTCGGAACACGACAGCTGTGACGGATTGAGAAGAGAATAGGAAATATTTTTTAGCCCGTAGGCCTGTTTCATGTATGGCAAGACCCACGTATACTGATTGATATTTAGCTCTGGTGAGAGGACGATGATGACTTCTTTGTGTGCTGTTTGATTCTGTTGCAGGGAGTGGAGAATCAGCGACATGCCGGTATAATCAATTGTATTCCCTGCAAAAATGCTGATTTGGCTTTGATAGACATTGAGTGTCGCAATAGCCAAAATCAAAATCCAGCAAAAAGCAAAGGAAATAACTCTCCCTTTTATTGTTTCCCGCAGCGTATTTAATCCCAATCCTGCGAAGAAAAATCCGAATGGCAGCAGAAAGAGGCCGCGAGTAACCGGTGATGAGCCGTCGGCTGAGGTACTGCCGATAAA
Organism: Candidatus Acidiferrales bacterium; assembly: GCA_035533875.1. Classification (GTDB taxonomy): domain Bacteria; phylum Patescibacteriota; class Microgenomatia; order Levybacterales; family UBA12049; genus JACDET01. Next base: position 38,061 of record DATLSZ010000001.1, on the reverse strand, counting down.
GATCACGGTTGAGATATAGGAAAGCAAGAAGAACAGATACGGCTGGTGTCTTACCCGGAACAGGACAAGAATCGTGCCGATGACACAAAATACCTGCGAGATGCTGTCAAGATAGGGACCGGTAATAAAATGATTGTAGTAATAATCATGATTCTTATAAAACAATAAGAAGTCATAGATAATGTTGCTTTTTAGATGAAAAGAGCCTGGCTGTCCCAATGCGTCACGTACATTGAGGAGTGCGGGAATCTGGAAGATGAGCGGACAAAGGAGAAGTAGGTATGTGATGATAAGTGATTGGATTGCTTTTCTGGTTGCTTTGTTGCGTATTTGGTTTCTCAACGGCAGGAAATACGGCCAGATGAATAACGGAAAAGCAGCGCCAAAATACATATAGAAAGAGATACCGAGGATTCCCCCCAGCAAGAGTCCGAGTTTTTTCGTCGGAGATTTTCCAAACGTTGCTGCCAAATAAAAACAAATTATCAACAGAGTTAGTGATTGTGGGTTGTCATAACCGATTTTAAAAAAATTTGCCAGAAAAAATGAACACTGCATGAGTATCGTTGCAAGGACCGCTGTTTGTTTGTTGAATGATAGTTTTATCCACCGATAAAAGAAAAAAGAGAGGGGGAAAATGAGGACTATATTGGAAAGCCGCCAGGCAACATTGTTGATGCCGAATAGTTCCATAAAGAGTACCTGATACATGCTTGCCAAGGGAGAATGCGTGCCATAAACGCCGGAGAAAGATAATGGATTAAGTGGATGCGGATGGACGGTGAAGTTTAGGGCATATACATAAAACGGCCATTCATCACCAACAAATGAAAATTTCCAGGAATTAATTCCCCAGAAAAAAAAGAAGAACCCTAAAACTGTTGTTGTGATAAGAAGGAGGTCTTCTGGTTTGGTGAGGCTTTTTACCGACATACTAAAAGTGTAATGGAGTTATTTCTTTTCCGCAATGTTATTGCTGTGGTTGTCTCGTACGTTATGATGGGTATTTCTCTACTATAAATGTGCTACAATTTGACAGTTGTGTTTGCGAGATTCGAAAGAAACGTGTCAACAGGGGGCGATTCCGCGACCCCACGAGATAGGAGAACAGTGAGTCCAGTAAGCGAAGTTTTGTCTGCTCCTTCACAAGTAGCTAGAGGCTCTGTTCGTCGTGGTTTGTCCAGGCCCCGAAGAAGTTTACATATTCGCTGGAGGGATAATGGCGACGTAGGCGAGTCAACAGTTCATCATATTGGCAAGTCTGCGTTAGCACCTGCAGCAGGTTTGGACTATCATGGTGAATCAGTCACTGATGGAGAGGGGAGCGTCACCGGAACAGAAACGGCTGCGACCACAATAAAAGCCGCTGAGTGTCCTTTTTCAGTAAAAGGACTCAAAGACCTCCGCGGACCGAAAGATAATCAAGTAAATATTGTCCCTATTGTCAGAGCAGGATCTACTGCTGTTCATCATACTGCCATTCCATTAACTCCCAGAGAAGGTGCTACAGCAAAAGAAGTAAGAGCCGAGGCACGTGTGTTTTGGGGTGATTTAACTGAAGAACGAAGCGAACAATCGGCGATTTTTATTGAAGAAGTATGGAGAAAAGTGGTTGATCTACGAAGAGATTTAGTTAGGAGGGGAAGGGAGAGAGGTATTCACTCCGATATTGCTGAAACCAGTGAAAGAGACGCTTCGGGTGAACAAGTCTTGCAACCTTTGGCAGCAGTAGAAGGAGACTTTGCAAGCAGGATAAAGCAACTTAAAAATGCAGTAAAAAAAACCTACTTTGCCGGAGCACATGCATGGGCAGGAGAACGAGAAGCAAGACTTCGTGGACTTTCACAAGATGCAAGGACTCCGGAAGATGAAGCCTTTGTTTGGTTTAAAGATATGTCAAGATTTGGTCATCAGAACGGTTTTCTCAGTGGATCTTACGCCGAAGGTATCATCATGGATGGAATTGGCACTGCGATAAATACGCAATTTAATTTATTTGAAGCGGTACCGAGAGTTTTTGAGCATCAATATGGAAGACTACCAAACCAGCAAGAAGCAGAGGAGCTCTTTCTCTCAACAAAGCCACTCGCAATTAAGCTTGCTGCTGGATATCAAGATTTAGTATTGCCGTTGTTGTTTGCACTTACTGATTTTCGGGATGGAGAAAGGGCAGATCATCGCTTTTTACGAGAAGGATTTGAAATTAAAGAATTTGCATCCAGGAGAGGTGATACGTCGTCTATAAGACGAGAATTGGCAATTTCCGATGCAATATTCGAAGCTGTTGATAAAAGACTTGAACCTGATCCAACGGATCCTCTTAAAACAACACGGACGCATATGAGAAGCGTAGCGACAAGATGTTCTGCAATGGCCGCAATGGGTGAAGGAGTAGTATTCCAAGATTTTGACGAGAGAGAAGTAACGCCAAATAATGTAGTTGTAGAAACACTTGACTGGGGTATGGATCTTGCCAGAAAACATCTCATCCCTACTTTTCCTGTCGCTGCATAGAGTTCTACTCCCTTGGTTTTTGCGGTTAATCAAGTAATACATGATCAAACATTTTTTTCCTCTTTGACATTTTAATTTTCTAAATGCTACGCTAGAAGTAGCTATGAATTCTAATCGTCATTATAATGTCATAACTGTAGGAGAATCAACGATTGACGCCTATATGTCGTTGGCACATGCAAATGCTGATGCTCATCTTGACAATGAGACCGGTGGGCTATGTTTTAAATTCGGTGAGAAGATAGATGTTGAGCGGTATGACTTTACCATCGGCGGCAATGCTACCAATGTGGCGGTGGGGCTTTCCCGGTTGGGATTAAAAGCATCACTCTGCGCCGAGATCGGAGACGATGAGTTCTCATTAAAAATCCGCAATACCTTGGCAACAGAACATATCGAACGTGTGCTCGTTACGCAAGTCAAAGGTCAGTCTAATTTTTCTGTCATTATCAATTTTAAAGGTGACAGGACTCTCTTTATTGAAAACGTGGATCGGGAACACGACTTTCATTTTGAAGATGTATCTGCGGATATCGTGTATATGACCAGTCTAGGAAATGAATGGCGCAAGCCGTATCGGACTGTCTTGGAATTTGTCCGCAAGAGTAAAGCAAAAATCGCCTTCAATCCGGGTTCCAGGCAGTTACGCGCTGGAAAAGATATCGTCCATGAAGTGTTAAGAAATACTCACATGCTCTTTCTGAATAAGGAAGAAACTGAATACTTACTTCATGAAACCGAAACGCCTCAGCATGAAGAAGCATATGTGAAAGAGTTGATGATGGATGTGAAGAAGCTAGGTCCTGAAATAGTTATTGTGACTGACGGGAAAAAAGGGTCATACGCGATGGATGGCAGCGGTAAATTTTATGTTCATGGAATTCATGAGGGCGAGGTTGTTGAGCGGACCGGTGCAGGGGATGCATATACATCAGGGTTCATCGCAGCAATACATTCCGGCTTGAGTATCCCCAAAGCGATGGATTGGGGAGCATGGAACGCGACAGCAGTTGTCTCAAAAATCGGCGCTCAAGCTGGACTTTTGACAAAGAGTAAGATGGAAGAACTCGTTAAATAATATATCTTCAGAAGACTCGGAATACTCGGAAAATCAGAAAACAGAATTCCAGATAGATCAGAGATTCAGAGTTTGTTTACTTAACCTCAGAATTACCGATTATCCGACAATCTGAGTGTTCTGATCAGAGGTCTTGTGATTTGGTGACAAAGGTATCTCCGTGGAGCTGAGATTCATCCAATTCTCCTTTGCTGGCATTTCCCACGAATTCAAGTTGCTGACGGAAAAGATCCTGAGTACCTTTCTTATCTTTTCTATCTTTCGCCCAGGCTTTGAGTACGGAATCCTGCAGTGCTCGTGAAAAAGAGAAGGTGACACCCCATGGATGCGGACCTTTTTTGGCAATGCGGTTGAGATTGATAAACGCGTCATTGCTGGTCTGTCCGCCGCTTAAGAAAACCACACCGCCAAGGTCTTGTGGCACATGGTCATGCAGCACTCTGACGGTCCGTTCGGCAACTTCATCGTGTTCAATCGTTGCGCCGCTTTCTTTGCCGGGAAGCACCATACTTGTTTTCAAAACTGCTCCCGGCATGTGGACTCTAAATGCTTCCATGTATTCAAAGAGCGTACCAAATGTCTTTGCCATCACTTCTTCGCATTGTTCACTGGTATGTTTGCCGTCAAAGAGTACTTCCGGCTCAACGATCGGAACAATCCCGACATCCTGGCAGATGCGTGCGTAACGTGCTAAGACGTATGCGTTGGCTTTAATGCATATATCAGTGGGGATGCCATCGCCGATCGTGATAACCGAGCGCCATTTGGCAAATTTCGCGCCGAGTTTGGCATACTCTGCCATCCGCTCAGGCAGTCCATCAAGACCTTGAGAAACTTTCTCCTCAGGAAATCCGGGAAGATCAACAAGCCCTTTATCAACTTTGATTCCCGGCAGGATGCCTTTTGACTGGAGATATTCACCAAACGGCTGCCCATCGTCAGTTTCCTGATGAAACGTTTCATCATACAAAATAATACCACTTAAAAATTGTTCGGCGTCAGGTGTTGTGAAGAGGAGTCCACGGTATTCGCGCCTTGACTCTTGCGTGCATTCGACACCAACACTGTCAAACCGCTTTTGGCAGGTCTTATCACTTTCGTCGGCTGCCAGAAGACCCTTGCCGGATGCTACCATTGCTTTGGCTGTCTTTTCAAGATCTTGTGTGTCCATAGCGTTTATCAATCCATAGTATAGTGTTTTTATCTGAAATGCAAGAGAGTACAACTATCATAAAATGTCTTTGATCTAAATACTTGACTTTTTAGTGACAAAAGTTCTACGCTGATTGCAGAAGTTATTTCTATGAGCAAACGAAGTGAAGTTGTTACCAGTCTTCCCGAACCGCCAATTTCCAAATTTATTTTTGGTGATACCCGATTGAGTTGGATCTGGTTAATTTTGCGTTTATATCTCGGATGGGAATGGGTGCAAGCAGGATATGAGAAAGTTATCAATCCGGTGTGGGTCGGTCCACATGCAGGCGGCGCGTTGGCAGGTTTTGTCGCTGGCGCATTGAAGAAATCATCCGGAGCACATCCCGACGTATCCGACTGGTATGCCGTCTGGCTGCAGCACGTTGTGCTGCCAAATGCGAGTTTCTTTTCTCATCTGGTTGCCTTTGGAGAGCTGGCTGTCGGGGTTGCGCTGATTCTTGGTTTGTTCACGGGAATTGCCTCATTTTTCGGGGCAACAATGAATATGAATTATCTCTTTGCCGGAACAGTCAGTGTCAATCCGATCATGGTTCTCATCGAATTATTCCTCATTCTTGCCTGGCGCGTTGCCGGATGGATCGGTCTTGACCAATGGATTCTGCCAATGCTCGGCACACCCTGGAAACCCGGATCAATGTTCTCCTCAAAAAGTAAATAAATTTGTATAGGATTTCGAGTTACGAAATTGTAGTGGTTTGTTTATTTTGGTACTTGAATAACATTCCAATTTGTCCGGATGTGGTCTAATGCCCAGGCGAGATTGCCTTTTACTTTTTTTCGCGGGTTGAAAATGTCCTGCGGATCGAAGATGTTTTTTGTTTCCTCAAAGAGTTTGATAATTTCTTTGCCGTACATTCCTTCGAGATACGGCGTGCGGATCAGACCATCATTATGCTCACCGGTTATGGAACCACCATATTTTGAAATTATTTTATAAACCTCATCAGATATCTGCGGAATTGCTTTACGGACTTCGGGATTGTTGATATCAACAAGCGGAATGATATGGAAGTTGCCGTCGCCGATATGCCCCGCAACTGTATAGATAAATTCCGGATAACGTCTGACAACGTCAGTAATCTGCGGGAGAACCTCGCCGATATCATGAGGATTTATGACAAAGTCGTCGATGAACGGCGCAGTGTGTTTGTCTCGTATTTTGTTCCGCAGCAGGTTGAAGCTTTCCCGTCTTACCAGCCAGTATCGTTTCTCCTGATCTTCAATAGCGATTTTGGTTTCAGGATGGAGGGGTTTTAATTTTTCTCTCAGTTCTGCGATTTTTTGTTTGAGTTCCTCTGGATCGTTGCCGGTGAAATCAATCTGCAGGATGAGTTTGGGAAGTTTGCCGACAAACATTTTCATGAATGCGGGAGCGAAAGCCAATCCGGATTGGATTAATCCGAAGGGCCCAAGCTTCTTTGCAAATTCCGGGAAGAAGCGGAGTGCGAGCTTGAGGGTATTATCATCATAGCTTTCAAAACTCTCCGGTTTGAGCGGAAGCACTGCATCGATAATTTGTCCAAGCTGCGTGAGATCATGCAGGAAGATGATCTCCATCTCACGGTGTTTGTGTACCGGTACGAGTTCCAGATCTGCCTCAAGCATCATCCCAAGCGTTCCCTGTGCACCGACCCAGACTTTGTTCATATCAAAAATATCTTTTTCCCTGTCCCATACATTCCAGAGGAAGTAGCCGGCGGAATTTTTGCTGACTTTTGGTTTGGCTTTCTGGAGTACATCATAATTTCTTTTAACAAGCTTATAAATGCGTTTGTATAGTCTGCCTTCAAAATCATCCTTTGCCATTTTAGCGCGGAGCTGATGGCGTTTGAGAGGGGTAAATTCATACGTGTTGCCGTCTGAAAGAACAACTTTGGTCCGTTTGACAAAATTTTCTGTCTTGCCATACATCAGTGATTTCTCGCCGCCGGAATTATTGTTGACTATCCCTCCTATCGCACAAAGTTCTCGTGAAGCAGGGTAGGATGCAAAAATAAGATCCTTTTTGAGTGTTTCCGCTTCAAAATCACGATAATAAACTCCCGGTTCTACTGTTCCGATGTTATTTTTTATCTCACCCATCTTGGTGAAATATTTCATAAAGTCAACGATGATTGACTCATTGATCGATCCGCCCCCCATGTCTGTCCCTGCTGAACGGCCGGTAAGTGAAAGGTGGGGATGATCCTTTTTATGTTTGCTGACAAATTTGATGAGGGCCTGGACATCTGCTTCGTCTTTTGGGTAGACGACGACTTGCGGTTTGACTTCAAAAAGACTCGCGTCATGACTATGCTTCATCAGCGTCTCATCATCAACCGCGACATCACCATGTATGATACTTTTCAGTTCTTCTAAAAGGGCAGGATTCATAGTTCGGAAAACTCGGAATAACTCGGAGAATCAGAACGTCTGACATTCAGGTTATCTGATGTCTGAGTCTTCTGAGTATTCTGAAATTTTTACTTTCTTCTCATAACTCTTTTTACAGCCAGTTTGATATCTTTCACTCCCATGCCGTATTTTTCGACAAGCTCGGCAGGCTTGCCTGACTCGGCAAATGTATTTTGCAACCCTATAAATTCTATCGGAAGTGGAGTGGTCTTTGCAAGTAGTTCAGCAATAGCAGATCCCATACCGCCTTCGACTTGATGGTCTTCGACCGTAACAACTGCTTGTGAATCACGAGTTGCGTTAAGAATTCCTTCTTCATCAAGCGGTTTTATCGTCGCTGCGTTGACGACGAGGACAGGGATTTTTTCTTCCTCCAATTCTTTTGCGGCAACGAGTGCATAATACAGCATGTAGCCGGTCGCAAAGATGGTGACTTTGGGATTTTCGTTCACCCAAAACGTTTGCAGTTTGCCGACTTTGAATGGCGTCTCTTCGGTAGTAATGACTGGTGTTTTATCTCTGGTATAGCGGAGATAGACTGGGGTGGAGATATCAACAGACGCGATGGTTGCTTTGCGTGCTTCGATAGCATCGCAAGGGACATAGACATGCATCTTTGGCCAGCAGCGGGTGATGGCGATGTCCTCTGTTGCCTGATGGGTGGCGCCGTCAGGTCCGGTCATGATGCCTGAGTGATGGCCTGCAATTTTGACATTTGCTTCGTTGTAGACTGCGGTGGTTCTCAGCGTTTCCCAATTTTTGCCCGGTGAGAACGTTGCGTATGAAGAGATGAAAGCGACTTTACCACTTTCCGCAAGCCCTGCTGCGATTGATGCCATATTCTGCTCGCCGATACCAATTTGGAAAAATCTATCGGGGAATTTCTCAGCAAATTTATGTGCGTATGTTGACTCAGTCAGGTCCGCGGCCAATGCTACGACTCTCGGATTGATTTCACCCAGCGCCACGAGTCCCGTGCCAAAACCTTCCCGAGTTGGCGCGGTTGCGACATCTTTGTCGAAGAGTTTGGTATTTAGTTTTAAGTTAGGATTCAACATAATTTTTTAGTTTTTGCGGGTCCTGTCCCGGGCTCCTCCCATCAGTGCTCATTCTAGTCTTGCTTTGCTGCGAACGAACTGCGCGCTGCTGGGAGCCCTCCGCCCGTGCCACCCGCTTATATTTTATTTGTGTTCACTCTCAATCTGTCCCTTGAGCGTGCGTAATTCATCAAGCGCTTTTTTTGCTTCTTCCGCATTCGGCGGCTTGCCATGCCAATGGAAATCCTTTTCCATAAAATCAACACCCTGTCCCGGGATGGTATGGGCGATGATCACCGTTGGTTTCTCATAAATCGCGTGCGCTTCCTTGATCACGGTAACATATGCTTTGATATTGTTGCCGTCAACTTCAAGAACGTGCCAGCCAAATGCCTCAAACTTTTCTTTCAACGGTTCAAGCGGCATGACATTTTCGGTGAAACCGTCGATTTGGATATTGTTGCGGTCGATAGTCATGATGATATTGTTCATTTTATTTTTGCCGGCAAACATCACTGATTCCCAGATATTGCCTTCGTCCAGCTCTCCATCACCGGTGATGACATAGGTATAATAGTTTTTTTTATCAAGTTTGGCTGCAAGTGCGATGCCGATTGCCTGTCCGAGTCCTTCGCCGAGCGGTCCGGAAGTCGTTTCGAGTCCCGGTAAAGCGGTCCGGTGCGGATGACCTTGCAATCTTGAGTTTATTTTCCGTAACGTTTTCAATTCCTCAATAGGGAAGTAGCCTGCCTGCGCCATTGAAACATAGCGGATCGGGCAGATATGGCCGTTGGAAAGTACCAGCCGGTCGCGCTCAGGCCAATCGGGATTTTTGGGATCGTGTTTGAGAATATGAAAATAAAACGCAGTAAAGATATCCGCCATGCCAAGCGGACCTGCTGAATGTCCCGATCCTGCTTCAAGAAGCGATTTTATGATCAGCTCTCGGGCTTCTTCTGCCTTTTTTTCGAGGTCTATTAATTTGTCTTCGTGTAATTCTTCCAGCACTATTTTAATCATGCGCCAAAAGTGCAGAGACGTCAAGTCGGAATTAAATTGCTATTTTTTGCTATAATTCTTCTATGGATTACTCTTCTTTTATCACGTCGGTTCTTTCAGAAGCATCTCAAATAGCAACGGATAATTTCGGAAAAATTCAAGGAACGACAAAATCAGGAGATAATAATCAAGTCTTAACAGAAACAGATTTAGCAGTTGGAAAGTATATCGTTAATACAATAAAGGAAAAATATCCTTCTCATAATATTATTGATGAAGAAGCAGGGGTAATCGATAATCATTCAGAGTATACATGGATCATTGATCCGATTGATGGAACAAGTAATTTTGCTAACGCTTCACCACTGTATGCAACAATACTGGGCTTACTGTATCAAGATCATCCGCTCGCTGGAGGAATGGTTCTTCCATATTTTAAAGAACTCTATACTGCAGAAAAAGGTAAAGGGGCATTTCTTAACAAGAAAGCAATTCATGTAAGCAATGAACAGAATATGTTGAAAATGCTCATTAGCTACAATGTAGACGGATTCCAATCTGATCCTGAAAGAACAGAAATAGAATCACAAATTCTTAAGGATATTATCCTGCAGTGCAGGAATGTACGATCGAGCGGCAGTATGCTTGATTGTATGTTTTTGGCCAGAGGAACCTACGGTGGAGCACATCATAGAAATACAAACATTTGGGATGTTGTCGGGACGCAAATAATTGTTGAAGAAGCAGGCGGAATATTTACTAATTTTGATGGCAGTACATTGGATTATACGGATCATTTAAAAAGAGCGAAAGAGAATTATCCTTTTTGTTCTGCAACACCTAGCCTCTATAATCAGCTTCAGAAGATAATCCATAAATACCTATAAGTAACGCGGTTTGATTAAGAATTTTTAAGGAGTTCTTTTACCTTTTTCACAATAGCGTTTGCAGAGATGTCTTCATAATCAAGCAGTTCTTTCGGCTTGCCGCTGTGTGGCATTTTTCGGACCGCAAGAGAATGGACCGTTGCATTTTCATTGACCAGTGCTGCCTTAACTGCTTCGCCGATACCACCTTCTTCAAAATGATCTTCAACAGTTATTATTGCTTTGGTTTCTTTGGCCGCTTTTTTGAGTGTTTTGACATCCAGGGGCTTGATACTATATAGATCAATGACCCGGATCATAATGCTGTCCTTTTTCAATACTTCATAAGCCGCAAGTGCTTCATGAAGGGTTATGCCTGCGCCGATTACGGTAACGGTGTCGGATTTACTTTGTTTGACCGTTTTGCTTCCGCCGATAGGGAATTGTTCGTCGTTAGCATACAGTACTGGTGTGTCGCTGCGTGTTGTGCGGATATACACCACTCCATGATGCGTAGTTGCTTCTTCGACCAATTTTTCCGTTGATACGGCATCACTTGGATAGAGAACAACGCTTCCGAAAATGACTCGGAACATCGAGATATCTTCAAGGCCCATTTGCGATGCGCCGTCTTCACCGATAGAGACGCCTGCATGTGAGCCGATGAATTTGATATTGGCATCGGAGTATTGTGACATCCTGATCTGATCAAACGCCCGGGAGAAGAACGCGGCAAATGTCGAGATGAAGGGGATTTTGCCTACGCGGGAAAGTCCTACTGCAGTGCCGACCATATTTTGTTCGGCGATATACATTTCAAAGAATCTGTCTGGTGCAACGTCCTGTCCTTTTGCGGAGAACGTAGAATTGCTTGTCTCAGCATCAAGAACAACCGCGTTTGGATAAGCTGGCATAATCCGGGTCAGAGCATTGCCATATGCTCTGCGAGTAGCAAGCAGTTGTCCTTTGTCATATGATATTGGTTTTAATGCTGACTTCTTGATCGGTTTGATTGCTACTGTTTTTGGTTTGGCGATTTTTCCTAGCAGTTGGGTATCAACGTTTCCTAATTCTTTCAATGCATCCTGCAATTGTTCTGTATTGAGCGGCTTGCCGTGCCAATTTTCTTTATCCTCCAAAAAGGAAATACCACGGCCTTTGTATGTTTTGGCAACGATCATCACCGGCTTATCTTTTGATTGCTGCGCTTTGGTAAATGCTTTTTGAATTTGCGGTAGTGAGTGTCCGTTTACCGTGATGACTTCCCAGCCGAATGCTTCGAATTTTTTCGCGATGGTTTTTATATCATGACCATCCAATGTTTCTTTGCTTTGTCCCAGGCGATTCGCATCAAGGATCGCGACGAGATTGTTCAGTTTGTAATGATGCGCGATCTGCAGCGCTTCCCAGACAGATCCTTCGGCGATCTCACTGTCACCAAGAAGGACATAGGTTTTCGCCGGAATTTTATCAAGATATTTTGCATTGATCGCCATACCGACTCCGACTGAAATACCTTGGCCAAGTGAGCCGGTCGGTACTTGCGTGTACGGAAATTCAAGTGTCGGATGTCCCTCGAGACGGCTTCCGAATTTTCGAAGTGTCAGTAATTCTTTTTCGGTTATGGCACCAGCCGCGGTGTACATCGCGTAAAAGAGCGGGGAAGCATGTCCTTTGGAAAAGATGACACGGTCGTTGTTCGGGTTTGCTGGATCCTTCAGATCATAACGCAGGAATCCATCAAAAAAAAGAACGGTCATCAGTTCTACGGCTGAAAGTGATGACGTTGGATGGCCTGACCCGGCTTCGGTTGTGGAGACCAGTATGAAGTATCTGATTAATTTTGTGAGTTCTTGTAATTGTTTCACTGTCACAACAGAGCAATTATAGCAGTTTTTATATTTTTTGCATTGACAATATTAGTTAGTTTTCAACACAATATACAGGTCAGAGACATTGGAATCCAGATGTCCGGTGTTGATGCCGTCGCCGATTTTTATCCAGAATTCGTAGCTGTTGTCGTCCGCAATAAACGGTTGCGTGTTGAGTTTGAGTTCATCTATTTTGCGAAGGGTATCTTTATCGGCCAAGGCACCTGCGAGTTCATAGAAATCCCATCCGTCTGAGCCGAAAGAAGCAAGGAGGATATTTTGTTGGGGATTGCTTCGCTGCTCGCTCGCAATGACGGATAGTGCATTGAGGACGAGGGCCTGGTTGCGTCCGCCGCGGCCTTTGCCGGATACTTTAATCGTCGATTCGCCGCCTGCGATGAGTAGATGTCCTGGTGGTGTTTCGTTAATGAGTTTTTCTCCCAAAGTCCTTGCGTCTCCCTGCAGACGGTCAGTCAGAACATGGACTTTCAGACCTTTTTCTTTTGCCAATTGTTCCATCGCGTTAAGCGCCGTATGATTGCTGAGCATGAGGACATTGTGGACGTTTTTAAAATATTTGTGTTCTGTCGGTGTCTCGGCAAACGCATCAGGTGGGAGTTTGACTTTTGAAGAGAGGGAATACTTGGCGATAATCTTTTTCACATCACTCATTGTTGAGTGATCCGCGACAAGCGGACCGGATGCGATGACTGAAAGATCATTGCCAGGGACATCGGAAAATATGAGATTTACAACAGTTGACGGATAGAGAATTTTGGCAAGACCGCCGCCTTTGACTCGGGAGAGATGTTTGCGGATAGCATTCATGTCTTCAATATCTGCGCCTGATTGCAGAAGTGCTTTGTTGACTTCGGTTATTTGGTCGAGATTTAATTTGTTCGGTGCCTCAAAGAGCACCGAGCCGCCGCCGCACGTGACAATAAGCACCAGGTGCTTTTCACTTGTTTTCTCAAGATGCTCGATGGCATGTTTGGTAAACGCAATGTTTTGTTCTGATGGCAGGGGATGCGTGCCTTTTGTATAGTGTACTTTTTTGAAATGCGGATTTTCTACAACATCGATGTCATAGCCGTCGACGATCCGGTCGCCGAGCTTATCTTCCAGTATTTTACAATTGCCCGCGCTGCCTTTGCCAAAGCCTAAAAGAAAAATTCCATCAAACTTACTCAAGTCAAATGTTTTATCAAGGATAGTTAATTTCTCGCCATCGAGTGAAAAATGATTCTCGAACACATGTGCAGGTTGTATCGCAGTATATGCGGTGTCAATAAGTTCGAGGACTACTTTGCGGTCTTCATTGGTAGCAAGTTGATCGTAATTTTTGATATAACCCATGGACAGTATTATCAGTGTAGCAAAAGTGGATAAAAAGATGCAAGGGAAGTTTGGCAAATGTATTCTTACACAACTCTTAATGCACGCATATTCAAACAAGGATATAATAATTAATTATGCAGCAAATACTGGTCGTAGATGATGACCTCGATATTTTGGACGCATTACGGTTTGTTTTGGAGGACTCAGGCTATACCGTAGAAACAACCCAAAACGGCGATGACGTTGAAAAGCTAATCACGGAAAAAAAACAACCTAAACTTATTATTCTTGATGTCTTGTTATCAGGTATAGACGGTCGGGAGATTTGCAGGAAATTAAAAATGAATAAAAAGACAAAACAGATACCCATTATGATGATATCTGCACATCCGGCGATTAAGAAATCCATATTGGAAGCCGGCGCAGATGCTTTTATCGCCAAACCATTTGATATCATGGATTTACTTCAAAAAGTAAATGAACTGATAGAGCCGCAATAGGCTCTTTTTTTCCCCTTGACAAACGCAAGTTAGTTGCATATACTAAATGCAATTAAATCGCGTTTGAAATGCAAAAACCGCACGATTGTAAAACAGAATTAAAGGAAGCAAATCTCAAAGTAACCACGGCAAGACTTGGGGTACTACAGGTTTTGGAGAGATCGGCAAAGCCGATTGATATCGCAACAGTTTCTCAATACCTCGATAGAAAACAAATCAAAGCGGACCAAGCAACAATTTTTCGCATCATGCATGCCTTTGCCGATAAAGGTCTGGTTGTCCCGATACAGTTTAACGAAGGGAAATTCCGCTATGAATATGGTCCGAAGGCGGATCATCATCATTTTATTTGCGATAATTGCGGAACAATTGAAGATATCTCGGATTGTCGCATCGAAAAATTAGAAAAAGAAATACGAAGTAAAAAGAAGTTATTGATCAAACGACATAGTCTGGAATTTTATGGACTATGCCAGAATTGCCAGAAATAATATGGAAGCAATTATCTTATCATTTTTTACCTTTCTTTCAACACTCTCCGGCGGCATATTCAGCATCAAGAATAAAGACAGGTTGCATTATATAATGAGTTTTACTGCGGGTGTTCTTGTTGCAGTATGTTTTTTTGATATTCTTCCGGAAGTAGTGTCACTCAGTATGGAGCAGCATTTTCCGGTTACCAATGCGTTTATCGCACTTGTTGTCGGATTTCTCGCATTCCATATTCTTGAAAAAACGATTATTATTCATCATTCCCATGAAGGAGATTATACTGAAGGTCAACACCATGAACATCATTTTGATCATCATCATGAATCGGTAGGACTTGTCGGTGCTTTGGGACTTTCGTTTCACAGCTTTCTTGATGGTGTCGGCATAGGACTTGGATTTCATGTCAGTCCGCATGTCGGTTTGTTAATTGCGATTGCGGTTATCGCGCATGATTTTTCAGATGGTCTTAATACGGTTACCCTCATGCTTGCAAATAAAAATACGACGAAGAAAGCCTTTATGCTTCTGTTGCTTGATGCGGTGACGCCGATTCTTGGTGTGTTATCAACATTTTTTATCCATATTCCAGATAACATTTTGCAATTGTATCTTGGATTCTTCGCAGGATTTTTACTCTATATTGGTGCCAGCGAACTGCTCCCAGAAGCACATAGTCATCATAGTTCCTTCATGATGCTATTTTTGACGATAGCAGGTGTTCTTTTTATTTTCCTCGTGACAAGAGTACTGTAGCATACACAACAAAAAGATTTGTACTTTTGTGTCTTCACTCTTTCCGGCTAAGTTTTTATACCCCTCTGCTTTCAAA
Source organism: Candidatus Acidiferrales bacterium (assembly GCA_035533875.1). Classification (GTDB taxonomy): domain Bacteria; phylum Patescibacteriota; class Microgenomatia; order Levybacterales; family UBA12049; genus JACDET01. The sequence continues at coordinate 22,928 of DATLSZ010000001.1, read as the reverse complement.
ATGCAATAAGTATAATACCTAACGAAGCAATCATTTCGGTTCGTGTAGATTGTTAAAACAGCATGACCATATACTAATTTATTGAAAATGATTGCGGAGTGGTATAAAATAGTCCGGTGAGAAAAAAGGTCTATAAGAAAACAAAAGGGGTTATTTTCGACGCGTCAAAATTAAAAAACAATCGATCTGATCAGATTAGATTTATAACAATTTCTCTCGCAGTCATTACTTTTCTTGTCTCATCGCTTTTTTACTATGTCAACGCTTGGTATATTGTCAGTAATGCAACTCCGGTTATCGGGACGAGGGACGTTACAGATATTAAAAGTTTGGATACCGCAGCCGAAATGCCGGTGACTACGCCAATAGCACAGAAGTTGCTGGAAAAGCATACAGCTGTGGTTTCAAAGCCCAAAAAAAGTATAACATCTGACCAGATCGTTTGGCACGGACCAAGAAATAAAAAAGAAGTCGCGCTGACTTTTGATGCGGATATGACTCCCGTGATGGTTGACTGGCTGCATGACGGTCAGGTAGCAACATATAATGATCCGAGAATTACGGATTATTTGATGCAGAATCGGATAAAGGCAACGTTCTTTCTCACAGGGCTTTGGATAGAATCCTATCCAGATGTGACAAAAGAACTGGCAGAGAATCCATTATTTGAGCTTGAAAATCACTCCTATTCGCATCCTTCCATGGCAGGATATTGTTTTGACCAGCCGCAAATTCCACAGTCGCAGTATCCGTCGGAAATCGAAAAAGTACAACAGCTCTTGCAGCAAATCGCGCATGTGACACCGAAATATTTTCGTTTTCCCGGCGGTTGTTATGATCAGTCGGATTTGGCGCTCGTCAAAAAAGAAGGTCTTGTTACTGTTCATTGGGATGATGTTGCCAATGACGGTTTTAATAATAATGAAGATGAGATAATCCACAACGTTTTGAGTGAAGCGCACAATGGATCGATTATCGTTATGCATATTGGTGGAGCGCCAAATGTCCCGCAGACTGCCAATGCGCTGCCGGATATCATTTCGAGTCTAAGAAAACAAGGATATACATTTGTAACTGTTTCAGAACTTCTGAATCCTATTGAGACAGCGCAGAAGATAAATCCCAAAAAATATCTTTCAAGTTTGGAGAATTTCAAAAACGTTTACCCCGATACACTGTAAATAGACTATTTCGTGCGGCTACGTTGTCTTGGATTGATGATATAATAACAATTATGAAAAAGTCCAAGTATCAAGTTTTGTTATATTACAAATATGTCACTGTTCCTGAGCCTGAGAAGGTACGGGATGAGCAGCGGGAGTTGTGTTTGCAATTGAATTTAAAAGGCCGCATCATCGTCGCTGATGAAGGGATCAATGGAACAGTTGAAGGACTGGTTGCGGACACTGAAAAATATATAAAGGCAATGGAGAAGCTACCATACTTCAAGGGAATCTCCTATAAAAAAAGTGAAGGGACAGGGGATGCGTTTCCCAAATTATCAGTAAAATACCGGTCGGAAGTCGTAACGACCAAAATCAAAAATCTTAATCCCCAGAAAGTGACAGGAAAGTATATTAAGGCAGAAGAGCTGCACGAGTGGTTTGAACAAAAAAAAGAGTTTTATATCGTCGACATGCGGAATGACTATGAATACAGCTCAGGGTATTTTGAGAATTTTATCCCGTCAGGCATCCATAACTTTTATGATCTCCCTGATGTACTGCCGCGTTTGAGTCACCTTAAAAATAAAACGGTCGTGACCGTCTGTACCGGCGGCATCAGGTGTGAGAAAGCATCCGGATTTCTCGTGGGGAATGGCTTTAAAAACGTTTACCAACTCAAAGACGGAATACAAACCTACATGGAAAAGTATCCCAACAAACATTTTAAAGGCAAATTATATGTCTTTGATGGCAGGATGACGATTGGATTCAATACCGATTCTCCGGAGCATGAGGTAGTCGGCAGTTGCATGCACTGCGGAGTCGCATGCGATTCATACGTTAATTGTGAATATGACATGTGTCATTATCATTACATTTGTTGCATAAATTGCAGCGACAAAGAGACAGGATTGGCATTCTGCAAGAGTATTTGTAAAGAGAAATATCTGAAGTATCAACGACCTAGGAGACAGAGTCTATAAACAGAATTCTTTAAGCTTCCATTTTATTCTCCATAGAAATATAAATTCTCGATTCATTTTTGCTTCTCCATATGATTTGCATTTGTAATATAAATACTTGAAATTATCGTATATGTCACTACCATTCGACAGCTTTTCTAGATATTCTTGTATTGCAGAATTTTCCCAAGTGTTTTCTATATAGTAATCAAACAATTCGTAAATTTCTTCAATATCTATATATCCTTTTTTTTCAAATATTCCTAAATCCTCAAAATGTCCCAATATTAAATCGTCAACATCATAACTTGAAATGTCATTATTAAAATCTCCTGTTTTTGAATCAAATTTTAACTTATTTTGATCAATTAGTTTAATTATCTGTCTAGTTGCATGTGTAAAGAAGTCATTCTTGAACCTGTGTATAAAGTCAGCGCGAGAAGTCTTTGATAATGCTTTTAATTGATGTTTAGCTGTTATCCATAGTGCAGCGGTAAAAATACCGATGATCATTGTCCAAAAATTTACATCCGGTTTTGTAAACCAGTTAAAAATAGTTATAAAAACTTCCGCCATAGTAGTTATTTCGACTTAGCATGACCTCTTTTCTTTTCTATGGTAAACGCTCCTGGTTTTATAACTTTCTGAACAGAAGTTCTTGGTTGTGGTTTATTAGTTGAGCTTTTTTTATCTGACACTAAAATCACCTCGTTTCTTATTTCGCATGACCTCTTTTCTTTTTTATAGTGCGAACACCTTTTGCGTTTCTAACAACAAAACCAGCAGGACTCTTCACGGTTTTTCCTACATGTTTATTTTTTAAATCTTGTTCAGCCCGTTTTAACGTTTTTGGTTTTGGTTTTACTAAAGTTTTTCTGGTAGCCATAAGTTATCACCGCCATTCATGATAGCTTTTTCGAGAAAATTTCTACACAACGATTATGCGCTGTTTTGAATATAAAATCAAGTAGTTTTATATCAAAGAAACGAGAAATTTTCCCCTTTTGCATGTTGCTTAAGCACTGGTATAATTGATATTCAAGGAGGAATATGGGGAAACGGTTTTGGTTTTCATTCATCGTACTCAGTCTGCTTATCATCATTGTTGCATATCTCCGGCAAGGCAATTCACTGCCGGCGACAACGATCAGAAAATCCATCCAAGCTGTTGTAGACAAACCGCAGATTACTCCTACGACGACACCATTTCCTCTTGAAAATCTGACAATTCCGTATTTGCGTAAGCAGACATATAAAAGCAAATTGGGAAGTCTGCAGCAAATAGCAAAAAACGCAGACTATACATCATATCTCACGAGTTATCCATCGGACGGATTAACAATAAACGGGTTGCTTACTGTTCCAGTGGGTATCCCACCAACCGGCGGATGGCCGGCGATCGTTTTTGTCCATGGCTATATCCCGCCCAAAACGTACACAACAACTGGGAACTATACCGATTATGTTGATTATCTTGCACGCAATGGCTTTGTTGTCTTTAAGATCGATCTTCGCGGGAATGGAGATTCGCAGGGACAGCCGGCAGGCGCGTATTATTCCGCCGGATATGTTGTTGATACATTAAATGCCTATGCCGCACTACAGTCTGCCCATCCTGTCCCAACGGCCACTTCAAAAGAAAAAATAAAAGCTGCAACTGCCTCAGGTGCGGTCGATGATAGTCACAATGAGCAGCAAATGGTAGATGTGAACCCCGTTCATATCGGATTGTGGGGGCACAGTATGGCAGGCAATGTAGTCATGCGCGCATGGGCAGCAGAGCCTGATATCCCTGCAGTTGTGATATGGTCCGGGGCAGGGTATACCTATACGGATTTGGTGAAATATAAGCTGAATGATCCAAGTTATCAACCATCTCCGTCATCATCCAATTCTGCGAATGTTAAATTGCGGCAGCAGCTGCAGAAGTTATACGGCAGTCCTGATTTGAGCAAACCATTCTGGCATGATATGGCACCGACGAGTTTCTTGGGGGATTTGCAAGGCGCGATCCAGATAGATCAAGCACAGGATGATGCGGTGGTGAATATCGGATACAATAGGGATCTGATGAAATTATTTGATGCGACTTCAGTCCCGCATACGATGTATGAATATCCGACCGGAGGACATAATATCTCAGGAACAAGTTTCACGCAAGCCATGCAGCACACGGTGGAGTTCTATAAACAGTATTTGGAATAACGATAGAATACTCTCATGGTAAAAAGATGCAATTTTTCCCAATTTACCCTATAATACTAGTTTATTACTATGGGAAGAAGTAAAGATGCAGAGCCGGTAAAAGATCCGGTAAAATTGTTACCCAAAGATAGAGCTCGCGAATTTGGGAGAAGAAGCTTTGTTCGAATGACAATATTTGCCGGTGCCGCTGGTACTATTGCGAGCGCAGATAAGACTGCCTTAGCAATTGAAAATTTATTCAATACATCGCGTACGACTATTGTCCCTGCACGAGGAGAAGTACTACATCCCTGGACAACATCTATTGTGCTTGATTTACCCGGACAAAATTACGATACAGATCACAATATCGATGTGTTGCCTTCCTTGAGTCCTTTAGGCGTTCGTATGAAAGCAAAACTTGGTAACAAAGGAGATCCGGTAACTGATTTACGCAAGGGCCTTTACGATATAAAAAATAGTACACAACTGGAAACGATGTCTTGGTTTTGCGATAGTAGCTCATGGCCACTTGCTGCTCAGGTTATTCCGCTTGTCAGTGACCGGATTGCACCGGAATATGTCTTTTTGGCGAGTACACCAGATGGTTTGCATGATATAAAAGGAGTACCAAGAGTTATCGCAGAAATGCTTCTTGCTTCCGGTTATGGACCGAGTCCTGCACTTGTAGGACTTACTGACGCGGTGCAATTTCATAATCCATTTGCGCCATATATGGATCCTGAAGCCGCTTCTGCTGAAACTGCATATAAGCAACTGCAGGATCTTTCTCAAACAGAAAGTATTACCCATGATTTTGCGAAATTTTTAAACCGTTATAATGCAACTCATGCCAAAAAAATTAAATTAGTATATCTTCTTCTCCAGGATCCAACAAAAGATCCGTATGTTAATGAGACTCAATCGGTAAGAGATTTTCTTAAGGATTTGCCGATAGATGTTGTCTATATCGACGGTCAAAATCCGGGGCACGATAATCCTACTACCAATAACGAAGCGTATAATGCAGCAATTGCGGCTTATCTTGCAGCACAAGGTCGGAGATAATATATGTATTATTCTTCGGGTTCGGGGGGTAAAAATTCTTCTCCGCCATTGTCTACTTTCTCAGGATACTCACTTGGTTTGAGCCAGTAAACATAGGTGCATCCCGTTGCTTTTCTTTTTTCCCTATCCCATCCGGCTGTGGAGCACTTTTTCATTTTCTTTCCGGCATTGGTGGTAAATAAGACAAGTTTGGCGCCGCATTCAGGGCAATCTTCATCAAGCGGTTCGGTCGTGCCGTTGATCCACTCGACATAATCGCAGCCGATGACTTTTTTGGTTGCACTGTCCCATTTACCGGTGGAACATTTTTTCATTTTTTTGCCAAAGCGGGTTGTTGCAAGGATAAGCGGGCTTCCGCACTTGGGACATTTCTCGTTCAGTTCCTCGGGTTCCACAGGGAACCATTTGACATAATCGCAGCCGACATTTTTTCTTGTCTCAGGATCCCAGGAACCTTTGGAGCATCGTTGTAATTTTCTTCCTGTCTTGGTAACTGATATTTCTGCGAGGGGTGCTCCGCACTTGGGACAGACATCATCTTTTGTTTCCGTATCTTTTTTTGGCATGAGACCTCTATATTAAATCTTTTCAAATGATGAGTCAAGGGACTATTTGTCTATTTTGACGTATCATTTAGGTCAGGCTATCTAAAAAAAATTATTGTATAATTTTGCAATTATGTCATTAGTAGAATCTGGAGCGTTACCAACAAAACTTCGTACACCAAATGCCAATAACGTTCTCATGCAAACGTTTCAAAGAGAAATTCGGTATTATCGGGACAGTTCAGTACAAAGCAGCCGCACTCCCAGGTTCCTCGGGATAGGCACTGCCGATACACAACAGGCATATACGATGGCAGTTCGAGCAGTTTATCCTCCTGCTGAGTGTCATTTTCTTAGTTTTAATAGCACGGAAACATCAACAGCAGCCAGTCAGGTTGTTGAGATGCCTCTTGTGGTAGATGGGTTTAAACCGTACAATTCGATACTAACAGCTGATGTCCTTCCAAGATTTGATGGTCAACTGCGTACTGGCGATACGAGTGATCGACGATTGCGATTTTTCAAGCAAGCAAGTGATGTGCTGGAGGAATTCGGCATGTTCGTTATGGTAGAAAGTACGTTTGATCCAGCGATCATACCAACGCTTATTAAGGCAGGATTTACCAGTGTTGCTGTTCATCTCCCCGAAGAATCTCCTTCAGAAATTACCCCAAAGGAAATGGACAAAAAGAAATATGCTATTGTAGCGAGGAAGAAAATTCCTACAATGGATTGATCAAAACCTGTTACAATACCCTCACTTAAGCAAACGTTAAGGTTTGTTTATTATCATTTGCATATGAGAATACTCCTTGTTGAAGATGAAGTAAAATTAGCGCACGCCATGAAACGCGCGTTGGAACTCCAGAAATATGCTGTTGATGTTGTGAATAATGGCAAAGACGGATTGGATTTTGCGATAGGCGAAGAGTTCAGTTTGATTATATTAGACGTGATGCTTCCTGGCATGGATGGTATTGAAATCTGCAAACGGATCCGCGCGGAAGGAATTCATACGCCAGTGATGATGCTCACCGCCAGAGGGCAAATTACCGATAAAGTAACAGGGCTTGATGTCGGGGCTGATGATTATATGGTGAAACCATTCTCGTTTGAAGAACTATTTGCCAGGATCCGAGCGCTTGTCCGCCGTCCCGTCCAGGCAAACGATCCGGTTCTCAGTATCAAAAATTTAAGTCTTGATCCGAAGACATTCACCGTTAAACGCGGCGACAAAATAGTCGAATTATCCGCGAAAGAATTTTCTCTTTTGGAATACCTCCTGCGGAATAAGAATACTGTTCTGAATAAAGAACAGATCATCGCGCATGTCTGGAATTATGATTCGGATGTCCTGCCAAGTACTATTGAAGTGCATGTCAAACATCTTCGTGATAAGATAGATGTCAAAGGAGAAGAGTCATTGATTCACACAATCCGCGGTAGAGGATATACGATAAGAGAATAAATTATTATGCAAATCTCAAATGTCAAAAATCAAATGTCAAATCTTCATCTAACATCTCAAATCTTTATTTTTGAGTTATGCGATTTGCGTTTTGAGATTTATTAATATGTTTCAATCCGCGCGCCTCAAATTAACTGCCTGGTATCTCGCAATTATCATGCTGGTCAGCGTCACGTTTAGTTTCGCTTTTTATCAGGCATCAACGCTTGAAATCCAGAGGGTCATCGTACGAATTCATTTTTTGCAGTCACAAGCAACTGAACTGTCGCTTCCGACACCGCCTGAAGCAATTTTTACCCTTGATCAGTTACAGGGAATCACAAACAGACTGAAGATTGCGCTTGTTATCATCAACGGCATAATTTTGGTTATTGCCGGTGGAGCCGGATATTTTCTCGCGGGAAGAACGCTCAAACCTATTCAGCAAATGGTGGATGAACAAAATCAGTTTATTTCAGACGCATCCCATGAACTGAGGACTCCGATTGCGACACTTCGTGCGGAAATGGAAGCAAGTCTCCTTGAAAAACGTCTCAGTGATAAAGGTGCTCGAAAGGTAATTGCAAGTAATTTAGAAGAGTTAGGTAAATTACAAGAGCTTGCAAATAGTTTATTGCAGTTGGCACATGTATCCAAGAAAAATGTTATCTATAATGATACCGTTTCAATGCAGGAAGTTATCCAATCCGCATATAAAAAAGTTTCATCTCTCGCAAAGAAGAAACAAATAATATTTACTCTTTCACAAGTCAGTGGGAAAGTAAAAGGTGATAAAAATAGTCTCATTGAAGTTTTTGTGAATTTGTTTGATAATGCCATAAAATACAGTCCAGAAAAGACAAAAGTGACTATCGCATCAATGAGCAAAAAGCGGTCCGTTACTATACTTGTAACGGATGAAGGAGTAGGGATTGCACCAACTGATCTGGAACATATTTTTGACAGGTTTTACCGGGCGGATAAGTCCCGTTCTCAAGCAGACGGACATGGGTTGGGACTATCCATAGTGAAGAAAATTGTCACGGCACATAACGGATCGATAGAAGTTGACAGTGTCTATCATAAGGGGACCACCTTTACCCTTACGTTTCCTCTAGTAAGCTAAATGTTTCCCCTAATTTCTAAAGCATGTTTTAAGACCGACCATTTATACTGCTGCAATGATAGGAGGTGAGTGGATGACTAAGAAAACATTGATCACCGTTGTGACGGTGAGTATTCTGAGCGGAGGATTGGTCGCAGCGACCAATGCTTTCGCACAGACTCCGGGACAGAATGACGTTCCGTCTCTGGTGCAGGAAATCGCGAGTAAGTTCCATCTGAGTACTAGCGATGTGCAGTCTGTTTTTGATCAGCACAAGCAGGAAATGCAATCAAAAATGGAATCAAATTATGAAACCTATCTGCAAAATCTTGTTAATTCCGGCAAGATAACAGAGGGGCAAAAACAGCTAATTCTTAATAAACATAAAGAATTGGTGAGTCAAAGGAATAATTTGAAGACGATGACTCCGGCTGAGAGAAAGGCGCAGATGCAGTCAACAATGCAGGATTTGAAAAATTGGGCGAAGCAGAACAATATTGATTTACAATACTTTCGTCCATTTGGCCCAGGGCATGGATTCGGTAGATTTGGCTGGCACAAATTAGATACGACTCCAACGCCGACACAGTAACTTGAGTAAAAGGAGATAGAGCAGAAAAGCAGCTTCCAAGAGGAGGCTGCTTTTGGATTTGATTTATGTTTGTTTTCAGTTCATTCGATTATCATATCAAAGCTTAAGCAAGATTAAAGAAACCGGCAATAAAATAACCTCATGAAGAAAATACTTATTAGTGTTGTTACTATTGTTGTTTTTGCTTTGTATGCTGTTTTCGGCCGTAATTCCTCACAAGCATCTTCTACAGCGACCGGCAAACCAAGCAGTTCAAATACATACGCTACAAATACAAGCATTGCATATAAGGATGGTAGCTATCCCGGCTCTGCGGCAGATGCGTTCTATGGTACGATTCAAGTAAGAGCAACAGTCCTGAATGGGAAGATAACCGATGTGCAGTTCTTGCAGTATCCCAATGATAGCAGTCATTCTGTCGAGGTTAATCAATCGGCGATGCCGGTTCTGAAACAAGAAGCTATTCAAGCGCAAAGTGCAAATGTCGATATCGTATCTGGAGCGACGCAGACAAGTCAGGCATTTAAAGAATCACTGGCAGCTGCATTGTCACAGGCAAAATAAAAATGATGCTAATTCATTTTCGAAAAACACAATATAAAAGCCTCATAAAGAACATATGAAAAGAACACGTTTGCTAATGGGAATGCCAATAACGATAGAGGTAGTAGATGTCAAAGTAACTGAGTCCGACATTGCGGGTATTTTTGACTATTTTGCTTCAGTTGACCGGATGTTCAGTACTTATAAAAAGGAAAGTGAGATATCGCGGTTCAATGCCGGAGAATTAACAAAAAAACAATTAAGCACCGATGTCCGGCAGATCTTGCAGCTTGCAGATGATACGAGACGGGAATCCAACGGCTATTTTAATATAGCGCACAATGGGCAAATTGATCCATCAGGCATTGTGAAAGGTTGGGCGATTTATAACGCGGCAGGTCTTTTGAAAGAACACGGGTTCCATAATTTTTATGTTGACGCGGGCGGTGATGTCCAAGTATCAGGCAAAAATGAGAATGGCACATACTGGACAATCGGAATCCGTAATCCGTTCAAGAGAGAAGAAATTGTAAAAGTTGTTCGGCTAGATAATAAAGGCATTGCCACATCGGGACTGTACGTAAGAGGGCAGCATATTTATAATCCGCACAAACCAAATGATCCAATTACCGCTATATCAAGTATGACAGTGATCGGTCCGACGGTATATGATGCCGACAGATTTGCAACAGCTGCTTTTGCTATGGGTGAGAAAGGAATCCAATTCATCGAGAAATTGCCAGGATATGATGGCTATATGATTGATTCCAATGGAATTGCCACGATGACTAGCAGGTTTGGACGGTTCGTTATTAATGTATAGTGAATAGTAACGAGTGATTAGTACTTGGTTTGTACCTATGTATTCCTCGTCACTCATTCACTTGTTACTCGTTTCTGAATATCAACTTGTACTGCTCCCGTTATTATCTTACTATAGAGATAGTTGATGTATTTTGTTTCAGTGCGAATAGTTAAGCATATATTAAGTAAGACAAAATTATAATTTGAGTATCATGAGTGTTTCGAATCTACCCAAGGCAAAAAAGCCAATTCTTCTCGACCGGTTATTGGGATTATCATTGTGGAAAAAAGGCTTGATAATTATTGTCATTATCGTTGTGATTTGGTTTGCCTGGGCACGATTATTTGGACAAAAGAGTACTTCGTCGCAATACCAAACCGCGACGGCACAACGGGCAAGTATTATCGCAACAGTTTCGGAAAGCGGTAATGTTAGCGCGGACTCACAAACATCAGTGACATCACCAGCAACAGGTATTGTTCAGGATGTCTACGTTAAGAATGGCGATACGGTAACTGAGGGACAAAAATTATTTTCGGTGAAATCTACAGCAACTCCTGAAGAAAAAGCAACCGCGTATGCCAGTTATCTAACTGCGCAAAATACTCTGAATACTGCTCAATCGAAGATGAATTCGTTGCAGTCTGCACTATTTAAAGCAAACCAGACATTCATCAATGATAAAGGTGTCCCGAATCCTACCGATCTGCAAAAGCAAGATCCGGTATATATTGAGGAAAACGCCGACTGGTTACAAGCAGAGGCTGATTATAAAAATCAGGCAGGTGTGATCAGTCAAGCGCAAGCTGCTTTGCAAAGTGCATCACTTTCTTATCAAGCTACGCAAAATGCTACTGTTACCGCGCCTGTTGGGGGAACAGTTGCAAATCTATCAGTGAGTGCCGGCAGCAGCGTAACTGCATCCAATAATAATTCCAATTCTTCGTCGTCAAGTTCCTCAAACAGTTCAAGCACCAGCTCAAGTTCATCTTCTAACTCCAGCAGTTCTACCGTATTAGTTATCGGGAATTTCTCCAATCTTTCCGTTGTTGCACAGGTAAATGAAGTTGATCTGCCAAGTATAAAAGTCGGACAAAACGCGACGGTTACCCTGGATGCGTTTCCTAACCAGACGTTTGTCGGTAAGGTCGTTAATGTTGATAGTATCGGCACATCCTCGTCTGGTGTTGTGACATATAATGTATATATTGACCTTGTTTCGCCGCCATCTGAAATCAAATCCGGTATGACCGCATCAGTGAATATACAAACAGCAAGAGCGGACAATGTCATTACTGTTCCAACAGCAGCTGTCCAAACATCCAACGGCTCATCATATGTGCGGGTTCTCAAAAATGGACAACTTACCGAAGTTCCTGTGACAACAGGTATCTCTGATGACACCAATACAGAAATTTCATCAGGTATCAGTGAAGGAGATACAGTTGTCATTGGTACAAGTACGACAACAAGTGGTTCTTCCTCAACAGCATCACCCTTCAGCGGTGCCGGCGGCAGGGGTGGTGGAGGCGGAGCTGTATTTTTCCGGCGCGGCGGGTAAAAAAGTTAAAAGTTCAAAATGCAAAATTAAAAGTTACTTTTTACAGTTTAAAATACTGAATTTCTGAGAAGTTATGAGTCATGAATATTATCGACGTATCACATCTGACCAAAATTTATAGTACCGCAGCGGGCGAGACAGTCGCACTTGATGATGTTTCATTTTCTATAAAGAAAGGTGAATTTGTCGCAATCATGGGCCCTTCAGGAAGCGGCAAATCGACATTGATGCATCTACTCGGATGTTTGGATACCCCGTCAAGCGGGATGTATATCCTTGACGGAGAGAATGTTGGAAATCTGACAGATGACGAGTTGGCCGATATCCGTAACCAAAAAATTGGATTTATTTTTCAGGCATTTAATCTATTGCCTAGGACTACTGTTTTGCAAAACGTTATGTTACCGATGCGGTATGCGGGCATTCCACTTGAAGAACGGCATGAACGCGCGGTTAAATATCTGCAGATGGTGGGGCTTAGTGAACGGCTCAATCATACATCCAATCAAATCTCTGGCGGGCAGCAGCAGCGAGTAGCGATCGCACGAGGACTTACTATGGATCCCGCGCTGCTCCTTGCGGATGAGCCGACGGGGAATATCGCTTCTGCACAAGCCGAGGAAGTGATGGCAATTTTTCAGGATATCAATGAAAAAGGCCATACAGTCGTGATGATCACTCATGAACCGGATATAGCAGCGCATGCCAAACGTATTATTACGGTACGAGACGGGAAAATTGTGAGCGATCGAGAGAATAAAAATCCAACAAAAGCAAAAACTCAGAGTAATCAGAACTTCAGAAATTCTGAAAGTCAGACACTCTGAAATTCTGAGTTATCTGAGTATTCCGAACTATGGATACAGAAACAATTATTGAAAGTCTACAGACATTAACGGTAAATAAGATGCGGACCGGTCTCGCAATTCTGGGTATTGTCATCGGGATCGGCAGCGTTATCGCGCTTGTTTCTTTGGGACAAGCGACACAGCAATCTGTCCAAAACTCGATACAATCACTGGGTGCAAATTTACTTACCGTGAGTCCGGGCTCGCAAAGCAGTGGTGGCGTTCGTGGTGCAGCCGGCGGCGCAACAACCCTTACCAATGACGACGCAAAGGCAATCCAGACTTCACCGCAGATAACGACAATCCAAGCTGTTTCTCCCGAGGTAGAAGGGAGAGAACAGGTAACCGCAGGGAGAAACAATAGTAACATCCAAGTAATAGGATCAACAGCAACATATTCTGAAGTACATAAAGTTACCATACAGACAGGCAATTTCATTACAGAACAAGATAATAACGGTGCGGCAAAAGTTGCTGTCATCGGACCGACTGTCGTATCCGATCTATTCCCAAATAATCCCGACCCCATAGGACAATCAATCCGTATCAAAGGAATTTCATTCCGCATCGTCGGCATAACGGTTTCCAAAGGCGGGACCGGATTTGCCAATCAGGATGCCATCGCTTATATCCCGCTCACTACCGCACAGTCACAAGTCTTTGGTCAATCGTATCTTAACTCAATTGCTCTTGAGGCAAAAAGCCAAGACGTGATGACAGATGCCGAGAATCAAGTCGGTTATGTATTGTTGAGCAGGCACAAACTTTCTGATCCGACGCAAGCAGACTTTTCTATTTTTTCCCAGCAGGATATTTTGAATGCTGCTTCGTCTGCTACGGGTACGTTTACAACCTTGCTGTCAGGAATTGCTGCAATTTCACTCCTTGTCGGCGGCATCGGCATTATGAATATCATGCTAGTTACCGTCACTGAACGGACAAGAGAAATTGGTTTGAGGAAAGCTTTGGGCGCGAAGAAGAAGACGGTGATTACCCAATTTCTCACAGAATCAATTATCCTTACCTTCGCTGGCGGCATAATCGGAGTAATTTTGGGAATTGTTCTATCGTATGGAATTTCTGCAGCAACGAGTTCTCCTTTTGTCTTATCACCGCAATCGGTTCTGGTTGCATTTGTTGTTTCGGCAGGAATCGGAGTATTGTTCGGCTGGTATCCGGCACAAAAAGCAGCCGGACTTGAGCCGATTGAAGCACTGAGATACGAATAACTCGTTTCAATTTTAATTATTTGAGAGGAGGTGAGACTATGAAGCCAATTAAACCACTCTATGTACTTATTTTAGTTATCGTTGTTGGCGCAGGCGCGTTCTACGGCGGTACATTATATCAAAAGACTCAGCTGCGCGCAGGATTTGCCAGTAGTGCTGGCGGTCAGTTTTACCGGAGCTTTAACGGACAAGGCGGCCAACGAACATTTGGAGGACCGGGAGGAGCTCAAGGAATGACACCGGTGAGAGGTCAGATCATCAGTACCGGCAGCGATAGTGTTACTGTCAAATTAACTGATGGCAGCAGTAAGATCGTCAATCTTACCAGCCAAACCAAGATCAATAAAGCAACAAGCGGTTCTGTTTCGGACCTGAAATCCGGGATTACCGTTACAGCTATTGGTACAACCAATTCAGACGGCAGCGTCACTGCATTGGATGTCACGATCGGCAATGGTGCATTTATGATGAGAGGCGGTAGAACCGGTGGCCAATCTGCTCCAACCGGACAGTAATGTTAGGGGACTAGATTAGTTGTCGCAATAAACTCCTCGATTGGGGAGTTTATTGCTTTATAAAAGGTACATAGCGATAGGCTACTTTAAGTTTGACGAATACTTTTCTGCTGAAAAGAATAATACTTATTGCCATGCCAGTATAAATTGTCGACATAAAAGGTTGAATTGAGTTGAGTACATCTTGCGTCAAGAGTGAACCAACGATCTCCCGAAGATCAACGAGTAGAATATTGTGCCAGGCAAAGATGACGAGTGAGTGTTTGCCGATATATTCCAAAAATACACTTTTGGCAATCAGTTGACTGACTGCCATCCACGTGCTGATTCCGCCAAAAGCGCCAAGATAAAAAAGAGGAACGATATCGATTCTGTTGATCCGGAGATCAACCTGATGACCTGAAAGCTGATAATCTACCGTTGCGATACAAGACGTAAGGATCAATGATGCTGCGGCAATCGGCAATTTGTATTTTATAAAATTTCCTAGAAATCTTTTATGAGTCATAAAAAGATATCCTGCGCCGAGGAAAGGAAGTGAATTCAACGCGATTTCAAAACCAAAAGGCAGCTTCAGCCATGGAGTTGCATAAGAAAGAAATGCGCCAACCGTTCCGCTTGCGACAAGAAAAAGGAGAATGTGCCGGGTCTGTGATATCTTTCGTGTTATTACGGCAAGAGTAAGTTTGGTAATAAAAAGACAGGGAAGGAACCATAAGACCACATTGTATCCAAGCATACCGTCACTCCCGCTTCCGTAAAGTATCCCGAACAATTGATAGGCAGTACCGCTGAGACTGAGGCTCGCAGTTTGTGAAATAAGCGCAAATATATATGTGAGAACCGCAAAAATATAATAAGGGATCAGTAATTGTTTGAAGTATTTAAGAGCAATAAACAGTAAGGGTTTGGCAGTTATTGGTTTGAATACCAGTCCGGAGATGAAAAAGAAGAGGGGCATGTGGAATGCATAAATCAGATAACGCTGCTGGTCTGTACTGAAAAGATGACCATAGATGACAAGAACTATTGCAATACCACGAGCAATATCTATCCAGTGAATTCTTTTTGATGCTGTTCGTTCATTGGTATTCGAATGCATAAAGGATCTCTTTAAAAATATATCATAGCAAAAGAAAAATGTCGTTACAACACTGTTGAGTTCTTATTACAATGCAATGATAAGTATATCACCATAAAAGTTTATATAAAGTTTATTTTTAGTTTCTTATCATATTCTTACTTATTATTTATTATTCTCATGTGTTATCAGGTTATGATGATGGGGAATTATGTTCAAAGATAGAATTGAGGCAGGAAAAAAACTCGCGGAGAAATTGGTGAAACACGCGAAGAACAGTACGATAGTTGTCGCACTTCCGAGAGGTGGGGTAACAGTAGGATATCAGGTTGCTCAGCTACTTCAAACGCCGCTTGAGGTAGTAATTGTCAGGAAGTTAGGTTCACCACGAAATCCTGAGCTGGGAATCGGTGCCGTTGCAGAAGATGGAGTTCTTTTTTGGGATACAGACATGATTGACATGCTACAGATTCCTAATAACATCCTGCGGTCTATCAAAGAACAAGAAGTAACAGAACTTGAAAGGAGAAGGCAATTGTACAGAAATGGCGATTCACTTCCTCTTTTGACCAATAAAACAGTAATTCTTGTCGATGATGGACTCGCAACAGGGGTAACCGCACGGGCTGCACTATTGTCGATAAAAAAACACCATCCCAAAAAAATCATCCTAGCTGTTCCGGTATGTTCTAAAGAAACCGGAAATGAGTTGCGGAGTTGGGTTGATTCTATCATTTGTTTGGAATCTCTAGAAAGACTTGAGGCGATAGGTCAGTACTATCAAGATTTTCGGCAGGTGACGGATGAGGAAGTAATGACGTTGTTGAAGAAAGCTAAAGAAGACAAGCTAATTTCTAGCCCGAATGAGAATGGATTCGAGCATAAGATAGTGTGGTAGCCCCTTTTCTCCTCTTGCATATTTTGTGAAAATACCTATAGAATAAATAGTAGAGTATGGATCCTACGGATGAATTACTTGATAATTCGCCCGTCGGAGTCAGGCAGGAAGAGCAGGCAGTGATTATCTGTTTGCAATTTCCGATCGGCAAACTAGAAAATAAAAAGGCGCTTGACGCCGTTTTTGACTTGGATGATATCATACGGGAGGTAATAGAAGCATCAGGAGTTGGCAGATATGACGGACATGAATTTTGTGAAAGACAGAATGAGGAGAGTGTCACATTTTATATTTACGGCAATGATGCCAGCATGATCTATCAAGAGATTAAACCAATTCTGCAATTATTACCAAGTCTTTCAGGATTTTATATCATCAAACGCTACTCGCAATTCACCGAAGAGCAGATCCCCATGAGTTCATAAATTTACAGTAACTTACTTTGTCGTATCAGCAGTGGTCTTAGCTACAATGCTTGCTGAGGATGGTTTTCTGATTTTAAATATTGTTGCATCGTGAGCTTCAAGAAACTGTCGAGATGTGGTTATTGTATATCCTTCTTTTTGTAATTTCTGTAATTCCTTTTCGATAAGCTCTTTTCTTTGGGGTTCTTCATCAAGCCAAACGGCGATATTCATTTGTCCGCCAGGGCTTATAACTCTGTCTATTTCACCAAAATATCTTGTGTACGCATCTTGTTCAAGAGGTAAATAAAGAGAAATCGCTAACAAGTCAGTACCCACATCAACACATCCACTTCGAAGAGGCAGCATTTGTCCAATTGCTGCTATAGCTGGAACTCTTTGTTTTATTCTACTAGTAATTGCATCTTTTATTTTCCCGGTAGGTGCCAAATCGCTTACTCTCCTGAGCAAAGGTATTCTTCCTGTAAAAGGTTCCTCTTCACTCGTGGTACGATTGCCTTTTCTACGAAGCTCAGGGTTAATCGAAAGAACAGTTATTCCTTGTTCCTTAGCTTGTTTTGCATATGCTAATCTCATACCTGATCCGAAATCAACAACTCGTCTTCCTCGCAGTTCCTCTTCAGAGAGAGTAAATAGAGACAGGTAATCTCCAAATGACCGTTCCCGGTCAACAGTTGTCATATCATAATGATCTTTTTGTGATTCACTGTAAGCTCTCGCTGAATCATGATCTACTACAGGGAGTGCAGGCTTTGCAACAGCTGCCGTTCCGCTAGCTGGCGTATCTGTACGGGCAGAGCCGGCTGTTACTTCGTTTTTCTTTACCTCAGGACCGGGAGTCCCGGTACGACGGTTATCAGGCCATCTTGACACTTCAGGCGGTGAGACATTGGCAGCGGGACCGGATACTACTGCTTGTCTTCCCGGTTCAGCTGCAACAACTGCTCTTTGAGTGCCCGTATCTTTAGCTTGCCGCTCGGGCATACCATTACCGGGAACTGCTTTATCATCGTGAGGATCTGCGGCACTTTGACCGGTTGATTCTCGAATATGAAGTTTGCGAGATCCACCTGGAGATCTTGCTGCTTTATCTGATCCTGTTCCTGGTGAAAGAATGGGGGACAAAGCAGTAGTAATTTTTGCAGGACGAGGAGAAGAAGGAAGTCCTGTTTCTCTTTGCCGAATATGTATTTTTCGGCTAGGGATGACTCTTGCTCCTAAATTTCTGCCGATATCGGTAAATTTTGGTAACAGACTGTCGCTTCTCGGCTGCTGTGCGCCTTCAGCTGTTAATTCTTTTCTCAATTGCATAATGAAGGAATTATACTATAAATCCCATAGTAGGTAAAGTGGTGTGTGACTGTTTGTCTTGTGTTGTTTTTAGTTTACCTCCGTCGTACAGGATGAGGTCGTGCAAAAGCATCTACATATACAAGATTTCCATTACTTTTTTGAATGAAATTTTGTTCCATAGTGTCAATTTGCACACCATCCCACAAATCTGACATCTGATTTTTGATATACGACCACAGTGCAGGATAAAATCTTCTTACCTTTTGCAGTTTATATTCTCTCGTAGGATAGTCTCCGGCCTCATGTCTTGTAAGAGAAAGTCTTTCTGAGGCAAATATAAAGACAGGCGTTTCCAATCCAGTATCAGCAAGGTCTTGTCTCAGGTCAACAGCAACTGCGTGGTATTGTTGCATTTCATTACTAAACGGTTGAGAATGGTCAGAGTCATGAGGACTTTTCGGTGCATGTGTTCTGATTACATATTTTTCCGTACCCACATCTAAAAAGTATACAAGGGATTGTCCGCCGTTTCTCGTTAGTTTGCTCATTTTTATTCCATTACCGAGATCTACCTCTTCACCCTGCTCCGCAAGTAGTCGCATACCATGGTCAATAGTATCAAAAATTTCTGGATGATCCCTGACTAACCCTTCTCCATCACGAGAAACAAGGAAGGCTTCTTTTTCTCTATGACTATTGCCTGTTGCTCGGCTTCTTTCAATAACAAAATTACCATGCCTATCCCGTGGGAATTCTGATCCATTTACATTTGCCGGTTGAAAAAATGGTATGGGGGATTCATTCTGCTCACCGGTAAATACCGTTAATTCAGAAGCATGTATCGGTCTATCTTCAAGTTGTACTGCCTGTCCGTTCGCACCTGCCGCATGATCTGTAGTTGCTAAATTTCCTTTTTGGTATACATAAGCGTCAGCGTAGTACCATCTGCCGGGAGCGACAAGCGGTTCACCAACACGTCTTATCGCATCTGGTCCTGGATAAAAGATAGCTCTCGGATCACCCGGAACAGGTCCTGTTATATTGTCCGTTACTAAATCAAAATTTCCTCCAGTTTCTCTCAGTAATAACCGTGTAGCGCGAGGATCATTTAAATTTACAACCGTATGACCATCAAGTTGCGCTCGTATGCTTGGGGCTAAATCTCTGCTATCTGCTGTATAGACTTCTGCGCCAAGAGCTTTTGCAGCGAGCGCAAAGCTTGGAAGTTGTCCGCAACCAAGATCCAAAATTTTCATACCTGATAGAGCTTGTCTGTCGCGTAACTTGCTAATCATTTGTGGCCCACCTTCTTCTGCAATAGCGGCAACATCAGGATTCGGAGAAAGATGCAGTGCCATTGCCAACTGTCCCACACTGCCTAACGTATTATAGCCATTGGTACCTTTCCCGAAAGGTTCGCCAAGAATATCAAGAAAACCTCTCCCTGCCGCTGCTGTCCCATTCGCTGCCGCTTCTTCAGTTGATTGTCTCCACAAGTTGGTAAAAATTGTATTAAAAAGAGAAGGAGACGTAGCAAGATCAAGCTCTGAAGCAATTTGAGTCAAGCCGCCGCCACCAGTTGATTCTGCAGGAGATGCCAGGTTTCTTGCTTCTCGGCCGGTTTGTCTCAATCCCGCGGCAGCAGGAGATGCTGGCTCGCGGTGAACTCGACCGCTGACATCTCGAGGACTTCTGGTTACAGACGTTGCCGCGCCATTAAGAGAAACGGTGTCACGTGGATCACGAACAACATGAGGATAGGACACAACGGATCTTCCGGCATCTGTGCCCGGAGAAAGGACAGGGGACAGAGCAGTCGTGGCTCCATCGGCACGAGAAGCAGATGGAAGCCCGGCATCTCGTTGCCGCACCCACACTTTTCGACTAGGGACAACTCTAGAGGATAATGTTCTGACATGATCAGTCAGCCGTGGCAAGAGTCCATCAGTTCTTCTCGGCAGCTGGCCTTCTGATCCGCTTTCTGCTCTACGCATAGCTCTAGTATTATAGCATAAACCTATAGTAAGTAAAGTGGTTTTTACTAGAGAATGGACGTTATATCGTTATCAAAGAAGACTTGCAATATGAGTCATTATGGAGATTAAAATTACAGTTAATCTAGGATATCATGAGTGAATGGATCTACAAATACCATACTTCCATCTGTTCTCTGTCTGAAATTCTCAGGTTTTAAATCTAAATGGACATGATTCCACAATGGTGAATCCTGAATTCTAATATAGGTACGGATTATCCGTGCGAGCTTATGCATTTTGTCCCACATTGCGCTATCCGTTGGCTGTTCTCCATCTACATATCCTTCGCAGATGATTCGGTCAGAGGCAAACAGTATAGCGGGCATAGCAACTCCTGCTTCAGCGAAATCTTGTTCGCGATCTGTTGCTAGTGCCTGTTCCTGGAGCGTTTCTTTCGTAAACGGCTGCGATAGATCTTCAAATGCTTTTCTCTCAACGCCATTATCAACTTTAACTGCATATTGCTCGTCACCAATTGTGAGTAAAAAAACTTTCGAATTTGTACTCTTATATACTGTGGGCATTTCTTCTATTGTTATTCCGTTTCCTAGATCAATGACAGCAGCTCTTATCCAGACTAAATCTGATTGAAGGAAATCATGGATTTGTTGTATACCGTTTTCTACAGTCGCAATAAGTTCGGGATTATCTCGTAATAAATTTTGTCCTTCTGGTGAGACTAAGTACGCTGTTGGAGTTGCTTCGCCATCTGGGTCAATATAACTTCCCTCAACGATAGTGTTCCCAAATCGGTCACGGAGAGTAGGGTCGCCATCATTTGTATTGACGGGTTCGAAATAAGGAATTGGTGTTTGGGGTAGTTCATGTGAACCTGCTTCGCCAGCATCAGCTCTTTCAGTCAGCGAGAATTTCGTTCGAACATAGGCAGCGGGATCCCGGTATCCGTCTATTGACTGCGGGGGATCTGCTATCAATTCTTGAATTCTTTCTGTTAATCCTTCACTATGGAATCCTTCGCTTCGTAAGTATTCAATTGCATGGTAGAAGAAAAAGTTTCCGATAACATAATACGCATTAAAAGCCTGGTATATAGCAAGTTGTGGAATATTACCGACATGGTATCCGTCTATAAAAGGTGGATCACCATTATCTGGATTCCAATTTTGTGCCGCTTCTAATTGTCTGATGCTATCTTCAAGGATACCGAAGTTCTCATCGATCCAGTTTTGAGAGAATGTGGTTACTGTAAAATTACCAGGAGTATCCGTATCAATTCCTGCTAAGAGAAAATTTCGTATTTTTTGTGATTTGGGGTCAGAACTGTCAATTTCCAACGCTCCCCATTCACAACCGCCTTCAGCAATGATTTTTGCAGTAATAGCTTTTTTTACGTCTAAGTCAGCAGGAATTTGTTCTCTATTTTCAGCAACTTTATGCAAACGATCCTCAGCTTCTGCTAGATCCGGATTGAGCAAACGGATAATCGGATGCCCTGATTCATGCCTTTGCGTAAATGGATCATCAACTGTTCCGCCAGCAGCTAGTATAAAATTAGATCTGCTCTCGTATTTTGCTCCAGATTCAAACCATCCACCAGGATATCCAGCTGCTTGTAATTGTTCCATAACCCGACGATTTGCTGGAGTATCTGGGACAAATGCAGGGTATTCAGCAAGTTCTACACCAAATAGTCTGCACATCGCAGCAGTTGTTGCAGATATATCTCTTGTTTCAAACCCTAACGCTTCAGCTTTTAGGACTGCCGTACTGACCGGAGGATGTTCTCTCTGTGCTGCAACAGGGAACTGTTTACCAGTTGGTCTTTCTCTAGGAGCTGAATCATCAAGTGCTTGTGCCACAACCTCACGATCTCTATTAACAGTAACAGCCGGGTGTGCAGCCTCATCATGGAGTTTTGCTTTACTTGGCTCATGAACAGCAGTTACAGGGAGTACACTAGAAGAACGTGCTACTCCATCTGTCACGGTTCCGGGTGAAATAACAGCGGATACTACGGTTGCAGTATCTGCAAGACGAGGGGCAGGTGAAGGTCCGGCATCTCGTTGCCGTACCCACACTCTTCGGCTGGGGACAACTCTAGAGGATAACGTTCTGACACGATCAGTCAGTCGTGGCATGAGACCGTCGGTTCTTCTCGGCTGTTGTCCTTCCGATACCCTTTCTGTTCCAGGCATAGAATAGAATTATAGCATTTAACCTATAGTAAGTAAAGTTTACTTGTTCCTTTCGCATCTACCACCTTGTGTTTATTGGTATAATAATTTTATGTATAGATTTTTTAAAACTGTTTCAGATTTTGTGAAGGAATATCATTATGGATTTATTTATCCGTTTTCTGCGCTTCTCAGTCTATTTTACCAGCCGAAATGGTACCGCAGTCCAAAGGCAACAAAGGGAACCATCATTATGGTGTTCTGTTGGTTTACCCCAAATATTTCTCATAACAAATGGGTGACATATCTTGAAAAAAAAGGATATCGGACCTATCTATTGAGTCTGCCGTTACTCTTTGAAGATTTTCAGAGTACAGCTTTGCGGTTGAAACAGTTTATCGGAGAGCATAAACTCAAGAATTATACATTGGTTGGTATCAGTACCGGCGCCGTTGTCTGTTTGTATTTTCTGAAACGGTATAAAAAATGG